>NZ_WBKF01000001.1:0-802518 GCF_008831235.1 Pseudoclavibacter sp. CFCC 11306 | reverse complement strand
TCCCCCCCCCCCCCCCCCCCCCTCCGCCGCCCCCCCTCCGCCGCCCCCCCCCCCCCCCCCCCGCCTCTCTGCGTCAGAGCTCGTCGGCGATACCGGAGTTCGGCTGCACGCGCAGGCGTGCCTTGGGCAGGTGCCAGCCACGCCAGATCGCGAGCACACGGATCGTGGCGATGGTCAGCACGGCGACCACCGTCGCAGTGAGGTCTCCGACGCCAGCCACGTGCAGCACCCAGTACATGACCGCACCGGCGAACGAGGCGGCGGCGTAGATCTCTCGCACGAGCAGCGTCGGGGGAGACTGCGCGACCAGCAGATCTCGGATGATCTCGCCCGTCACTCCGGTGAGCACAGCCAGGATGAAGACGGCCAGCGGCGTCGCATCCGCCGCGATCGCGGCCTTGGCCCCGATGACCGACACGATCGCCAGACCGGCGATGTCGGTCAGTTCGAGCAGCCAGCGGGGAATGACGACGAAGCGGACGAGGACGAACGCCGCGATGGCGACGGAGAGCACCGTGGCCAGAATGACGGGATCGTGCATCCAGTAGACCGGAGTGTTGCCGAGCAGCGTCTCACGGAGCGTGCCGCCACCGACGGCGCAGAGCAGCCCGACCAGCAGCGCACCGAAGAAGTCGAGGTGCGCACGCGCAGCAGCGAGCACGCCGCTGACTGCGAACGAGCTGATGCCGATCAGATAGACGATGCGAATGATCGCGTCCGCATCCATCTCAGTGCTCCGACTTGCGCAGGGCGTCCTCCAACGCGACCCAGCTGAGCATCGCGCACTTCACACGCATCACATAGCGGCTGACGCCGCCGAGAGCGACCGCGTCTCCGAAACGCTCGACATCCGGTTCACGCTGACCACGAGAGTGCATGACGTCGCGGAACTCGCCGATCAGCTCGAGGGCCTCGGCGCGCGACTTGCCCTGCAGCAGATCGGTCAGCAGCGATGCGCTCGCCATCGAGATGGAGCAGCCGTCACCCTGCCAGCCGATCGACTCGATGCGGTCGTCGGCGTCTAACCGCACGCCGAGTGTGATCTCGTCACCGCATGTGGGGTTGACCTGGTGGGAATGCCCCGTCCAAGTGCCGTCGGCATATGTGCCGTCTCCTCGGCGCTCCCGCGACTCTTCGATGATGACGGTCTGGTAGAGATCCTGCAGGCCGCTCAACGGTCTGCTCCGAAGAAACCGCGAACGTCTGAGAGCCCGTTGAGGAAGGCGTCGACTTCGGCCTCGGTGGTGTACAGGTAGACGCTCGCCCGCGTGGAGGCGGTGACGCCGTAGCGTCGATGCACCGGCTGGGCGCAGTGATGGCCCACGCGAACGGCGATCCCGCGATCGTCGAGGAACTGCCCGACATCGTGTGCGTGCACACCGTCGACATCGACCGACACCATGCCTGCACGGTCGATGCCGGCGGCAGGACCGAGCAGACGCACGCCCGGAATCTGCGAGACGCCTTCGGCGAGACGCTGACCGAGCGCATGCTCATGCGCGGCGATGCGGTCGAGACCGATGTGCGACAGGTAGTCAGCGGCGGCACCGAAGCCGACGGCTTGGGCGACCATCTGCGTTCCCGCTTCGAAGCGGGTGGGCGCAGGCATGAAATCGGTGTGCTCCATGGTCACCGTCGTGATCATCGACCCGCCGGTGATGAACGGCGGCAGCGCGTTGAGCAGCTCGCTGCGACCGTACAGCGCGCCGACTCCTGTCGGCCCGAGCATCTTGTGCCCGCTGAAGGCGGCGAAGTCGACGCCGAGTGCGTGCAGATCGAGGGGAAGGTGCGGCGCCGACTGGCAGGCGTCGAGCACGGTGTAGGCGCCGGCGGCCTGTGCCAGCTCGACGAGGCGGCCGACCTGGTTGATGGTGCCGAGCACGTTGGAGACGTGAGTGAACGCCAGCACCCGGGTGTGCTCTCCGATCAGGCCCTCGGCTGCATCCATGTCGAGCGTGCCGTTGTCTGACAACGGGATGTAGCGCAGCGTGGCGCCGGTGTGCGCGGCCACCTCCTGCCAAGGCACCAGATTGGCATGATGCTCCATCTCAGTGACGACGATCTCGTCACCGGGCCGCAGCATGAACCGCTGCGCGGCCTCGCCTCCGCGACCCGCCGTGGCATTGACGAACCCGTAGGCGACGGCGTTCAACGCCTCTGTGGCGTTCTTCGTCCATGCGATCTCGTCGTCGTCTGCACCGACGAACGACGCAACCTTGTGCCGCGCCTCTTCGAAGAGCTCGGTGGCCTCGCCGGCGAGAGTGTGCGCCCCACGATGCACTGCGGCATTGCGCATCTCATCGAACTCCTGCACGGCGTCGAGCACGCTGATCGGCCGCTGCGCTGTGGCGCCCGAGTCGAGATAGATCAGCTGGTGATCGCCGATGCGTCGCTCGAGCAGGGGAAAATCGTTGCGAATTCTCTCAACCTCGTCTGGGGGGAGAGTCTCGACTGGTGACATGCAGAATCCTTCGCTTCAAGTGCTCATCCAAGGATAAGACGGTCGTCAGCCAGACGAAAGGGCACGCGCGACTGCCCGCACGGTGACGAATTGTTTCACAAATCGTCACCGGAATTTTGACCCCTCCAGACCGCCCGCCACACTTGAGGGGTTGTATTCACGATGAAAGGCAGCACCTTGAGAATCTCGAAGAAGAAACTGTTCGGACTGGCCGTGACCATTCCCTTGGTCGGAGCTCTGCTCACCGGCTGCGCGGGCGGCTCGGATGCTGCGAAGGGCAGCGAGTCGAACCCGGTGAAGATCGGCGTGGTCGGCAAGAGCGACCCGCAGTGGGCGGCCTTCGAGAAGGCAGCCAGCAGCGAAGGCATCCACGTCGACATCGTCGACTTCACCGAGTACACCCAGCCGAACCCGGCACTCGCTGAGAAAGAGCTCGACCTCAACGAGTTCCAGCACATCATCTACCTGGCCAACTACAACGTGAAGAACGACCAAGACCTGACACCGATCGGCGCGACGGCGATCTACCCGCTCGGGCTCTACTCGAAGACGCACGAAAGCATCGACCAGATCCCAGAAGGCGGCACTGTCGCTGTGCCGAACGACGAGACCAACCGTGCTCGTGCTTTGGGCGTGCTGGTCGATGCAGGCTTGATCAAGTTGAAAGGGGAGTGGACTGCCGTCACCGATACGCGCGATGTCGACACCGACGCGTCCAAGGTGAAAGTGACCGAACTCTCCGCAGACCAGACGGCGAACGGTCTGCAGGATCTCGACGGAGCGGTCGTCAACAACGACTTCTTGAAGAACGCCGATCTCGTCGGCAAAGAGCCCCTCGCGCAGTCGAAGCCAGACGCCGAGAGCGCCAAACCGTACATCAACATCTTCGTCTCCCGTGCCGAAGACAAAGACAACGAGACCTACCTGAAGCTCGTGAGGATCTTCCAGGAGAACACCGACGTGCAGGCTGCACTGCAGGAGGCATCCGGCAACACCGCGACGCCGCTGACCACCTCGGCACCCGAACTGCAGGATCTGCTCAAGACCACGCAGGATCAGATCACGAACAAGGCCTGATCTGCACCAGTCGGCGAAGACCGGAGGGGCGGAACTCGGTTCCGGCCTTCCGGTCTTTCCGAGCTCAGCGACTCCCGAACGACGGGTGCGCCCGGAGCACACTGCACATCGGGTATCTCGGGAGGAGACCCCAAATGCCGGAAGGACAGCAAGCATGGCACTGATCACTCTGAACGGGGTGTCGAAGGCCTACCCGGCGCCGAAGCGTGGCGCCGAACCGATTCAGGCCGTCGACGACGTGAGTCTCGAGGTCGAAGAGGGCAGCATCACCGCCGTCATCGGCTACTCCGGCGCCGGCAAGAGCACGCTCGCTCGCCTGATCAACGCGCTCGAACCGGCCACGTCGGGCCGTATCGTGGTCGACGGGCGCGAGATCACGGCACTGAGCGAGCGAGATCTCAGACGGGCCCGGCTCGACATCGGCATGATCTTCCAGCAGTTCAACCTGCTCGAATCGAAGACCGTCGCGAAGAACGTGGAGTTTCCGCTGCGAGTCGCCGGGCGTGATCGTGGCGAACGTCGGGCACGGGTCCAGGAGCTGCTCGACTTCGTCGGTCTGAGCGATCGCAGCCGCAACTATCCCGAGCAGCTCTCCGGCGGGCAGAAGCAGCGCGTCGGCATCGCCCGTGCGCTCGCGACCTCACCCCGCATCCTGCTCGCCGACGAGGCGACCAGCGCGCTCGACCCCGAGACGACCCAAGAGGTGCTCGCCCTGCTGAGCCGGGTCAACCGCGAGTTCGGCGTCACGATCGTCATCATCACGCATGAGATGGACGTCGTGCGCAGCATTGCCGACCACGTGGTCGTGATGGAGCACGGGCGCGTCGTCGAGCAGGGCGAGGTCTATGACACGTTCTCGAACCCGAAGCAGAACGTCACGCGCAGATTCGTGCGCACCCTGGTGAGCCCGACCCCGCCCGAGGCCGAGATGCAGGAGCTCCGCGCTCTGCACCCCGGCCGCCTGCTCAGCGTACGGGTGCTCGACGGCGACACCGCTCAGAAGGGTCTCGAACACGCTGCAGCAGACCGAGATGGCCTCGATCTCGAGCTGATCTACGGCGGGGTCAGCACGATCCAGGGCCGCGGCTTCGGCTACCTGCTCTATGAGGTCACCGGCTCGACGCCGGTGGTCGCCGAATTCATCGCCGCTGCCGTCGACGACGCCAACATCGAAGAGGTTGCCTGACATGAAGCCCATCGACTGGAACCAGACCATTCCAGATCTCATCGCGGCGACCGGCGAGACGCTCTACATGGTCGTCATCGCCGTCGGGCTCGGCGGCGTCTTCGGCCTGGTGCTCGGCCTCGTGCTGTACCTGACACGCAAAGGCAACCTGCTGGCCAACCGGTTCGTGTTTCAGGTCATCAACGTGCTGGTGAACTTCTTCCGCCCGATTCCATTCGTCATCTTCATCGCCGCGGTGCAGCCGCTCGCCCGCTCGGTCGTGGGCATCGGCATCGGCATCCAGGCGGCGACGTTCACCATGGTGCTCGCGGCGACCTTCGGCATCGCGCGTCTGGTCGAGCAGAACCTGGTCACCGTCAACCCCGGTGTGATCGAAGCTGCCCGGGCGATGGGGGCCGGCCTGCCGCGCATCATCTTCCAAGTGCTGATCCCCGAGGGGCTGGGCGCTCTGATCCTCGGTTACACCTTCGCCTTCGTTGCGATCATCGACATGTCTGCGGTGGCCGGCGTCGTGGGGGCCGGCGGCCTCGGGAACTATGCGATCCAGTACGGGTACCGACAGGCGAACCCCGTGATCACCTGGACGACCGTCGTGATCATTGTGATCATCGTGCAGGTGGTGCAGGGGCTGGGCAACTGGCTCTCACGGCGACGACTTCGGCGTTAAACGGCAAGGCCACCCGGGCGCCGGTGGGCGTGCCCGGGTGGCCTTGCAGACGCACCCGCGCCAGAAATGGCGGATGCCGTGCTGCTGCCGCGATCAGTGCTGCAGCAGTGCGATCAGATCGGCCTTGGTCAGACGAGAGTAGCCGCTCAGACCGCGCTTGCGGGCAAGCACGCGCAGCTCGACGACCGTCTTCGCGCTGAGATCAGACTGAGCAGGTCGCTTCGCGGCGGCTGCCTTCGACTTCGACGCGCCCTTCTGAGCGGGCTTCGCCGCTTTGTCCGCAGCTTCGGCCTTCTTCGGAGCCTTCGGTACGGCCACCTCAGGGGTCGTGACCGTCGAACGCTCCACCAGGCGCTCCTGTGCGCGTTTGGCGAGCTTCTCGAGCGTCGACTCCAGCTGTTTGGCCTGCTTCTTGGCCTTTTTGCCGGCCTTGTCGGCGAGGCGGCGAGCCTCTTTCACTGCCTTCGCAGCCTTCTCAAAGGCCTCTTCGGCAGCCTTCTCGGCCTTCTTGCTCTTCGACATCGTGATCCAGCCTTCCCAATAGAACTGCACTGGCCTGCTGATCGTATCAACTGCGCGTTAACTAGGATGGAGACATGGTGCAACACGAACAACAGATTCCGGCGCGACTGAGCGAGATCAGAGAGAGCATCGACAACTTCGACGCCGCGCTGATTCACATTCTGGCCGAACGTTTCAAATGCACCAAAGAGGTCGGCGTGCTCAAAGCGCGACACGGCCTGCCGGCGACTGACAGCGACCGCGAGCATCAGCAGATCGCGCGGTTGAAAGCGCTCGCCGTCGACTCCAACCTTGACCCGGAGTTCGCCGAGAAGTTTCTCAACTTCATCATCGCCGAAGTGATCCATCACCACACCGAGGCGTCGAACCGTCTGAAGCCCTGAGCGCCTGCTCGTGGAATTCCCGACCGTGCTCACTTGGGTGCTTGGCATCCTGATCGTCATCGACCTGGCCCTGCGACTCGTGGCGCTGTTCATCGTGCCGCGCAACCGCACCCCCGCATCGGGCACTGCATGGCTGATGACGGTCACGTTCTTTCCTCTGATCGGCTTTCTGCTCTTTCTGGCCATCGGCACGAACCACCTGCCGAAGCAGCGCCGCGAGAAGCAGCGTGAGGCCGCCCTGCGCATCAACGGCAAGTCGCCGACGCTGCACGTCGAGACGGCTCTGGGCAATGCGCCTGACTGGTTCGTCGAAGTCATCGATCTCAACCAGCGGCTGGGAGGCATGCCGCTCGTCGGCGGCAATCAGGTGCACATCATGCACGAGACCCTTGAGTCGTATGACGCGATGATCGCAGAGATCGACCGTGCGCAGCAACGGGTGCACGTGCAGTTCTACATCCTCGCCTACGACGAGACGACCGCGCCGTTCTTCGCCGCGCTGCGACGAGCCGTGCAGCGCGGCGTGACCGTACGCATCCTCATCGACTATTGGGCCTCACGCCGCACCCGCGGCTTCGCCCAGACCCGGCGCGAGCTCGATGCCATCGGCGCGACGTGGGCTTACACGCTGCCGTTCAAACCGATGCGAGGGCACATGCAGCGGCCCGACCTGCGCAACCATCGAAAGATCGTCACCGTCGACGGCGAGGTGGGCTTCACCGGGTCGCTCAACCTGGTGCACCCCAGCTACCACAAACCGAAGGCGATCAGACGGGGGATGCGCTGGATCGACCTGATGGCCCGTTTCGAGGGGCCGGTGGTCGCCGAGCTCGACGCGGTATTCGCGACCGACTGGTTCATCGAGGTCGGCGAAGAGATCATCGAGGAGTCGCTTCAGAGGCGTTTCGCCCGCAACGTCCACGAGCTGCGCGGGCCGGTGCAGTGTCAGGTGGTTCCCAGCGGGCCGGGCTACGCCAGCGAGTCGAATCTGCAGATGTTTCTGGCTCTGCTCTATCACGCTCGCCACAGCGTCGAGATCGTCAGCCCCTACTTCGTGCCCAACGACGCCATGCTGTACGCCATGTCGAACATTCGCGCACGAGGAATCAACGTCGACCTCTATGTCTCAGAGATGGCAGACCAGTTTCTCGTGCATCATGCGCAGTGCTCCTACTACGAACAGCTGCTGCGAATGGGAGTGCGCATCTGGCGCTATCGGTCGCCGGCGCTGCTGCACACGAAGTACGTCATCGTCGACGATCAGGTCTCGGCTCTCGGGTCGAGCAACATGGACATGCGTTCGTTCACGCTGAACATGGAGGTCACCGTGCTGCTCTACGGCGAAGCCACGGCGAACGTGCTGGGCGGCATCGCGCGACTCTATCGCAGCAGCAGCGTTCAGCTGACTCTGGCCGAGTGGAGCACTCGCCCGTGGTACAAGCGCATGGCCGACAACATCTGTCGTCTGACATCGGCATTGCAGTAGCAGTCGGCACAGGTGCTCGACAGGTGTATCGTGTATACGTTCGTCGTTGGCCTGACCACCGACGTCAGCACACGGTCACCGCGATCGTGCGTCGCTTCAATGGGGAAGAGTGAAAGAGCGATCAGTCATGAACACACAGATTGACAAGTCCAAGGGCGGCGTCGACCGGCCCAAACAGAAAAAGCCGAAGACTACGTGGCTCTACGTGCTGGTGATCGTCGCAGCGGTCCTGGGCATCGTGTTCGGGTTCGTGGCGCCGCATGCCGCCGTGGCGATGAAGCCGCTGGCCACCGGGTTCGTCTCGCTGATCAAGATGATGATCGTTCCGATCATCTTCTGCACGATCGTGCTCGGCATCGGTTCGATCGCCAAAGCCGCCACCGTCGGCAAGATCGGCGGGCTGGCCCTCGGGTATTTCATCATCATGTCAGTCGTCGCCCTCGCGATCGGTCTCGTGGTGGGCAACATCATCAAGCCGGGCACCGGCCTGGACGTCTCCGAGCTGCTTGCCAACCCGGCCAAGATCCCCGGTGCCAGCGGTGAGGCAACCAATCTCACAGACTTCATACTGAGCATCATTCCGGCGAGCCTCGTCGAGCCGTTCGCCAGCGGCAACGTGCTGCCCGGGCTGTTCGTCGCGCTGCTCACCGGGTTCGCCCTGCAGGGCATGGGGTCGGCCGCCGAACCCATTCTCAAGGCCATCGGTGCGATTCAGAAAGTGGTCTTCCGCATTCTGAGCATGATCATGTGGGTGGCGCCGATCGGTGCGTTCGGCGGTCTGGCCGCCCTGATCGGAGCGACCGGCTGGGGTGGTCTCGGCAGTCTGGTCTCGGTCATGGTGGGCTTCTACGTCACCTGTGCGCTGTTCGTCTTCGTCATTCTGGGAGCGATCCTCTGGCTCGTCGCACGGGTGAACGTCTTCTCGTTCCTGAAGTACCTGGGCAAGGAGTTCCTGCTGATTCTGGCCACCTCGTCATCAGAGAGCGCGCTGCCGCGTCTGATCGGCAAGATGGAGCACCTGGGCGTCGACAAAGCGGTCGTCGGCATCACCGTGCCGACCGGCTACTCCTTCAACCTGGACGGCACGGCCATCTACCTGACGATGTCGTCGCTGTTCATCGCTGACGCCATGGGCAACCCGATGTCGATTCAGGAGCAGATCGGTCTGCTGCTGTTCATGATGATCGCCTCGAAGGGAGCTGCGGGCGTCAGCGGCGCCGGCATCGCCACGCTGGCCGGCGGCCTGCAGGCGGCTCGTCCCGACTTGGTCAACGGCGTCAGCATCGTCGTCGGCATCGACCGCTTCATGTCTGAGGCTCGCGCTCTGACGAACTTCGCGGGCAACGCGATCGCGACCGTGCTCGTCGGCACCTGGACGAAAGAGATCGATCACGAGCAGGTCAAGAAGGTGCTGAGCGGCAAGGATCCGTTCGACGAGGCCAACTTCGACGGCGGTCACTGATCGCTGCTGACGGGTCGGGCCTGCGGCAGCAGGTGTGCCTCGTCAGTCTGCAGACACAGTTCAGTCTGTAGACACAGAAGGGGCTCGCCTCGGAATCTTCATTCCGGGGCGAGCCCCTTCGTCATGCACCAAAGAGAATCGCCGGCGCGTCGCCGTCTCAGTGCGTCAGAACAGCTGACGCCAGTTGGTCTGCGCGAGGTCGAGCAGCTCGTCGCCGCGTCCTGACATCACCGTGCGGATGGCGTACAGCGCGAAGCCCTTCATCTGCTCCGCCTTCACCGTCGGAGGCATTGAGAGCTCCTGCCGGTTGGTGACCACGTCGATCAGCGCAGGCCCGTCGTGGGCGAATGCCGCCTCAAGGGCGGGCTTGAGCTCGCTCGGACGCTCGACGCGCTGGCCGAAGATGCCGGCGCCATTGGCGAGGTCGGCGAAGTTCGGGTTCTCCAGGCCGGTGCCGTAGTTCACGAAGCCAGCGGCCTTCATCTCAAGCTCGACGAAGTTGAGCGACGAGTTGTTGAAGACGACCATCTTGACCGGCAGCTTCGACTGCGTCAGCGTCAGCAGGTCGCCGAGCATCATGGTGAGTCCGCCGTCACCGCTGAACGTGACGACCTGGCGATCGGGGTACGCCATCTGCGCGCCGATCGCCTGTGGCACAGAGTTGGCCATCGACCCGTGCGTGAACGAGCCGAGCAGACGGCGGTGGCCGTTCATAGTCAGATAGCGTGCGGCCCAAACCACAGGAGAGCCGACGTCGGCCAGGAACACGGCGTCGTCTGACGCGAGTTCGTCGACGACTTTCGCGACGTACTGCGGATGCAGCGGGCCGTGATCGCGGCGGCCCGGGGTCGCGAGTTCGTCGAGCTTCGCGCGAGTCGACTTGTAGTGTTTGAGCGCGTCTTTGACATGCTCGCGGTTCTGCTTGCGGTCAAGCAGAGGCAGCAGAGCCCGCACAGTGTCGCCGACATCGCCGACCAGACCGATGTCGAGCGGTGTGCGATGCCCGAGCTGCTCACCACGAATGTCGACCTGGATGACCGTCGCATCCTCGGGGTAGAACTGTGGGTACGGAAAATCGGTGCCCAGCATGAGCAGCACGTCAGCCGCATCAATGGCCCGATACCCTGACGCGAAGCCGAGCAGCCCGGTCATGCCGACGCTGAAGGGGTTGTCGTACTCGACGAACTCCTTGCCTCTCAGCGCGTGCACGACCGGCGCGCCGAGCGTGTCTGCGATCTGCACCAGCTCGTCATGCGAGCCCTGAACGCCGGCACCGGCCAGGATGGTCACTTTGTCGGCTCCGTTGAGCACGTTCGCGAGATTCTGCAGCTCGTCGTCGCTGGGGCGCACCACGGGATGCGTCGGTGTGATCTTCGTCACACGGCTGTCGAGAGCTTCGGTGAGTGCGACGTCTCCGGGGATGACGAGAACGGCGACACCACGACGCTCGATCGCCGTGCGCATGGCGATCTCGAGCAGTCGAGGCATCTGCTTCGCGTTCGAGACCAGCTCGGCGTAGACGCTGCACTCGCGGAAGAGATCCTGCGGGTGGGTCTCTTGGAAGTAGCCGGTGCCGACCTCTTCGCTGGGGATATGCGCCGCGATGGCGAGCACTGGAGTGCGAGAGCGGTTGGCGTCGAAGAGTCCGTTGATCAAGTGCAGGTTGCCCGGGCCACACGAGCCGGCGCAGACGGCGATCTCTCCGGTCAGCTGTGACTCCGCGCCTGCGGCGAAGGCCGCTGACTCCTCGTGACGCACCTGCACCCAGTCGATGCTGTCGCTGGTGCGGATGGCATCGGTGATGCCGTTGAGGGAGTCACCTGCGACTCCGTAGATTCGTGAGACACCGTTCTGTTCAAGGGTGTCGATGAGATTCTGAGCGATCGTCGTCATGGTGCTCTCCTCTGACAAGGTCTAGTGGGGTTAACGCGACGCTGCCGACTATACCGCTGTGGCTCTCGGCGAGACATGCTAGAGTTGCCACCTGCGAAGGGGAGTATCCCGATATCGTTTGGTCGTCAATACGCCAGATGCCATCATCTGACCGGCCGGCGGGCGTCCGAGCGACGTGGGAGAGACTTTCGGCCATACCAGTGCACCATCGGTCGGTGCATCTGACCGGCCTCGAGAGGAAACCTCCGTCTATGGAACCCGTTTTGCCCGTCTCGTTCGAAATCGGCTCGACGATCGTCATGCTGCTGATTCTGGTAGCCGATCTGCTGTTGGTCGTCAAACGACCACACGTGCCATCGATGAAAGAGGCGAGCCTCTGGGTTGGCTTCTATGTGCTGCTGGCGCTGATCTTCGCCGGCACGCTGTTCGTCATCGGCGATGCCCAGCACGGCAGCGAGTTCATCGCCGGCTGGCTCACTGAGTATTCGCTGAGCATCGACAACCTCTTCGTCTTCGTGATCATCATGTCTCGCTTCGGTGTGCCGAAGAAGTACCAGCAGGAGGTGCTCATGGTGGGCATCATCGTGGCGCTGGTGCTGCGTGGCGTGTTCATTCTGCTCGGCGCGCAGCTGATCGAGAGCTTCAGCTTCGTCTTCTACCTCTTCGGCGCGTACCTCGTCTACACCGCATGGAAGCAAGCGTTCGGCAAGGAGAACGACAACGAGGGGCAGGAAGACAACCTGCTCATTCGCACGCTTCGCAAGCGTGTGGCCATTACCGACGAGTTCGATGGCTCCAAGCTGCGCACGACCATTGACGGCAAGCGCTTCTGGACGCCGATGGTCATCGTCTTCCTGGCGATCGGCAGCACTGATCTTCTCTTCGCACTCGACTCGATTCCCGCGATCTTCGGCATCACACAGAACGCCTTCTTGGTCTTCGCCACCAACGTCTTCGCCCTGATGGGCCTGCGCCAGCTGTACTTCCTGCTCGGCGGACTCCTCGAGAAGCTGGAGTACCTCAAGTACGGCATCGCATTCATCCTGGCGTTCATCGGCGTGAAGCTCGTCTTCCACGCGATGCACGTGAACGAGCTGTCGTTCGTCAACGGCGGTCAGCCGATCACTTGGGCCCCTGAGATCAGCACATGGACGTCACTCTCTGTCATCTTGGTGTCGATGGTCACCGCCACCGTGGCGAGCCTGATGAAAGCTCGTCGAGACGCACGGCGAAGCGGGGAACGAGGGCCGATGCCGGGCGTGCGTCTCTGAGCTTCCTCCCGCAGGCGGACGCAGGCTGCCGCCGACCTGCGTGGTAAAATCTCGGCCATGCAGTTCCAGCGGCTTCTTCTTGGGTGCCGCGACGAGATCGAGTTCTGACAGATCCACTCGTCGCGGAGTCTCACCGTGGTCTGAAGCCGAATGGAGAAGAGTATGACCAACATGTCAGAGACACAGCACTCAGCATCTCGCCCTCGCACACTGGCCGAGAAGATCTGGGACGCCCACGTCGTCACAGCGGGTGAGAACGGGGCACCAGACCTGCTCTACATCGACCTGCATCTGCTGCACGAGGTGACGAGTCCGCAGGCGTTCGACGGCCTGCGCCAGGCTGGTCGTCCTGTGCGTCGGCCTGATCTGACCATCGCAACCGAAGACCACAACACACCGACGATCGATATCGACCGCCCGATCGCCGATCCGGTCAGTCGCGTGCAGATCGACACGCTGCGCAAGAACGTCAAAGAGTTCGGCGTGCGACTGCATCAGCTCGGCGACGACGACCAGGGCATCGTGCACGTCGTCGGCCCACAGCTCGGGCTCACCATGCCCGGCATCACCGTGGTCTGTGGCGATTCGCACACCTCGACGCATGGCGCGTTCGGCGCCATCGGGCTGGGCATCGGCACCAGCGAGGTCGAGCACGTGCTGGCGACGCAGACGCTGCCGCTCAAGCGGTTCAAGACGATGGCGATCAACGTCGAAGGCAGGCTTCGGCCCGGAGTGACGCCCAAGGACATCATCCTCGCCGTCATCGCGAAGATCGGCACCGGCGGAGGCCAGGGCTATATCCTCGAGTACCGCGGGTCAGCCATCCGGGCGCTGTCGATGGAGGGTCGCATGACGATCTGCAACATGTCGATCGAAGCCGGGGCCCGAGCCGGCATGGTCGCTCCCGACGAGACCACCTTCGCCTATGTCAAAGGACGCCCGCACGCTCCTCAGGGGCAGGAGTGGGACGACGCAGTCGCCTACTGGAGCACGCTGCACAGCGATCCCGAAGCCGTCTTCGACCGTGAGGTCGACATCGACGTCGACACGCTCGAGCCCTTCGTGACGTGGGGAACGAACCCCGGCCAGGGCGTGGCGCTGTCGTCATCGGTGCCCGATCCGGCATCCTACGACGACGAGAACGACCAGCGCGAAGCTCGCCGTGCGATCGAGTACATGGGGCTCCAAGCCGGCACCCCGATGCGCGACATCGCGGTCGACACTGTGTTCATCGGCTCATGCACCAACGGGCGAATCGAAGACCTGAGACAGGCCGCCTCGGTGATGGACGGACGGCGCAAGGCCGAGGGGCTGCGCGTGATGGTCGTGCCGGGATCGGCACGAGTGCGCATGCAGGCAGAGGCCGAGGGGCTCGACCGCATCTTCACATCGTTCGGTGCCGAGTGGCGCTTCGCAGGCTGCTCGATGTGTCTGGGTATGAACCCCGACCAGCTCTCACCCGGGCAGCGGGCGGCGTCGACGTCGAACCG
Organism: Pseudoclavibacter sp. CFCC 11306; assembly: GCF_008831235.1. Taxonomy (GTDB): domain Bacteria; phylum Actinomycetota; class Actinomycetes; order Actinomycetales; family Microbacteriaceae; genus Pseudoclavibacter_A. Next base: position 788,620 of record NZ_WBKF01000001.1, on the reverse strand, counting down.
CAACTTCGAAGGCCGACAGGGCAAGGGCGGGCGCACTCATTTGGTGTCGCCTCTGGTCGCCGCCGCCACCGCTGTTCGCGGCACGCTGTCGTCACCGAGCGATCTGGGCATCTCGAACGAGCAGCTGCGGCGCAGCAGGCACTTCGCTCCGCTCGGCGAGCATCCGGAGAGCGCACGACCGATGCCTGAACCACAGACCCGGCTGCTGCCGTTGGAGGTGCGCTGACATGGAGAAGTTCACCACGCTGACCGCCGTCGTCGCGCCGCTCAAGCTGTCGAACGTCGACACCGACCAGATTCTGCCTGCGGTCTATCTGAAACGTGTGACCAAGACCGGCTTCGAAGACGCGCTGTTCCACCGCTGGCGGCAGAACCCGGACTTCATGCTGAACGACCCCGCGTTCGCACCGGCGCGCATTCTGGTCGCCGGCCCGGACTTCGCCACCGGTTCGTCGCGCGAACATGCCGTCTGGGCGCTGCACGACTATGGATTCCGCGCCGTCTTCTCACCGCGATTCGGCGACATCTTCCGTGGCAACGCAGGGAAACAAGGGCTGGTCGCCGGAGTGCTCAGCGAGGCGGACACCGAACGGGTCTGGGCGCTGATCGACGAAGACCCAGGGCTTGAGGCGACGGTCGACCTTGTCGCCCGCACGCTGCGCGTCGGCGATGAGGAGTTCTCGTTCGGCATCGACGACGACGTACGATGGAGGCTGCTCGAAGGTCTCGACGACATCTCGTTGACCCTGCGAGACGAAGAGGCGATCAGCCGCTTCGAGGACAAACGCGCCGCTTGGCGCCCGAAGACACTACCGGCGAGGTCATGACGAGAAAACGACGGCGCAAGACCGAGTACCCCCTGATCGCGTACGTCGTGGCGCTGATCATCGTGCCGGTGTCGAAGATCCTTGCGCGCTGTGAGTTCCGCGGACTCGACCGTCTGCCCGATGGGCCGTACATCCTCGTTGCGAACCACGTGACCAAGCTCGACCCGCTGCTGATGATCCGCTTCGTCTGGGAGGCGCGTCGCATGCCGCATTTCATGGCGAAGGCCTCGCTGTTCAAACTGCCGATCGTCGGCTGGGTGCTGAGCGACTCCGGTCAGATCCCCGTCGACCGTCACGGCCACGGAGGTGCGTCGGTCGAATCGGCGGCCAAGTGGCTGGCGAAAGGACAGACCGTGCAGATCTACCCGGAGGGCACGCTGACGCGTGACCCCGACCTCTGGCCGATGAAGGGCAAGAGTGGTGCGGTGCGCCTGGCCCAAGAGGCGAACGTGCCGATCGTGCCGGTGGGGCAGTGGGGCGCTCAAGAGATCCTGCCGCCGTATGGCAAAGGGCTGCACATCTTTCCCCGCAAACACTTCACCGTGCAGATCGGCGAACCGATTCCCGCGGAGCGCTTCGCGAACCTGCGCACCGGTGCCGAGTTCGCCGAGGCGACGGCGGATGTCATGGCTGCGATCACCGCCGAAGTCGAGACCCTGCGTGGGCCCAAACCGATCGAGCCCGCCGGAGACGTCAAGTGATCCGCGCAGCGGTCGTCGGCGCCGGTTCCTGGGGCACCACTTTCGCGAAGGTGCTCGCTGACGCGGGCTGCGAGACCACAGTGCTCGCCCGGCGCAACGAGGTCGCTGCGCAGATCAACGAGCAGCACCGCAACGAGCAGTACCTTCCCGATGTGACGCTGCCCGAGACGCTGCACGCGACGACTGATCCGTCTGCCGCACTGTCACGAAGCGCCCTGGTCTTTCTCTCAGTGCCCTCGCAGCAGCTGCGGGCGAGCCTCTCGGCGGTCGGAGAGCACCTGCCCAGTGACGCCGTGCTGGTCAGCCTGATCAAAGGGCTGGAACGCGGCACCATGCTGCGGATGAGCGAGGTGCTCGTCAACGAGATCGACTGGGACATCGCACGGCTCGGCGTGCTGAGCGGCCCCAACATCGCCGGTGAGATCGCCTCGGAGCAGCCGGCGGCCGCGGCCGTGGCGTCGACCGATCTGGCCTTGGCGGAGTGGGTCGCGCAGCACGTCACGAATCCGTATTTCTCGGCATTCGCCAATGACGATGTGGTCGGCACGGAGTACGGCGGGGTGCTGAAGAACCTGATCGCGCTGGCCGTCGGCATCGTCGCGGGCGTCGGGTACGGCGAGAACACGAAGGCCGCGATCATCACCCGCGGGCTCGAAGAGATCAGTCGGTTCGCCGTGGCCTTCGGCGGTCGACCTGAGACGTTGGTCGGGCTCGCCGGACTCGGCGATCTGATCGCCACCTGCGAGTCGCCGCTGTCACGCAACCACACCGCCGGGCGTCTGCTCGGCCAAGGGCATCCGCTCGACGAAGTCGTGCATCGCATGCAGCAGACGGCCGAAGGCATCGGATCTGTGCGGCCCGTGCTCGATCTGGCCCGTGAGCACGGCGTCGAGATGCCGATCGTCAGCCAAGTGGCCCAGGTGCTCGACGGGCGCATGAACCCGGCCGACCTCACCGTGCACATCACACCCCGCAACGAAGAGGCCCTGGCCGATGCCACGGCCGGAGGAGACAAGATCCGATGACGAAGCAGAGAGTCGCGGTCGTGTTCGGCGGTCGCTCGAGCGAACATGCGATCAGCGTCGCGACGGCAGGCGGCGTGCTCGGTGCGATCGACCGCGAGCGCTTCGACGTGGTGCCGGTGGGCATCACTGCCTCAGGGCGTTTCGTGCTGCAGTCCGACGACGCCGAGCGTTTTCAGCTCGTCGACGGCCGGCTGCCCGAACTGGCCCCTTCTGACACGACCGTGATCTGGCCCAGCGGCACAGAGGATCACCATCTGCGTGCCATCGCCCATGACGGCACCGTCACCGACCTCGGCGAGATCGATGTGGTGCTGCCGCTGCTGCATGGCCCGTTCGGCGAAGACGGCACGATTCAGGGGCTGCTCGCGATGGCCGATCTGCCCTATGTCGGGTCGGGGGTGCTCGCATCTGCCGTCGGCACAGACAAGGAGTACACGAAGATCGTGCTCGAGGCCGCCGGCATCGACGTCGGCCGCTACGTGACAGTGCGCCCCGACGAATTTCGCGTCGCACCTGCCGAGGTGCACGGTCGAGCGGCCGGGCTCGGCCTGCCGCTCTTCGTCAAGCCTGCCCGTGCGGGCTCGAGCGTCGGCGTCTCGAAGGTGACCAGCGACACCGAGCTGGATGCGGCGCTTGAGATCGCGTTCGCCGAAGACGACAAAGCGCTGATCGAAGCAGGGGTCACCGGTCGCGAGATCGAACTGGGCGTGCTGGGCTCACTGCACGGCTCCGGCACCCGCGTCAGCGCGGTGGCCGGCGAGATCGTCGTCTCAGGCGAGGGGTTCTACGACTTCGAGGCCAAGTACCTGGCCGACAGCCCGGCACGTACGGTGTGCCCGGCAGACGTCACCGACGCCGAGCTCGCCGAGCTGCGTCGAGTCGCCAAAGCGGCGTTCGAGGCTCTGGACTGCCATGGTCTGTGTCGTGTCGACGTGTTCCTGACCTCTGACGGGGTCGTGGTCAACGAGGTGAACACCATCCCGGGGTTCACTCCGATCTCGATGTTCCCCCAGCTGTGGCACGCATCTGGCCTCGATTACGGAGATCTGATCACCGATCTCATCGATCAGGCGCTCGAACACGAGCCGCTGCGCTGAGACCTCAGTGGCAGCGCTTCGTCGCAGGAATGCGCTGCACCGCCGGCGAGATTTCGGCGAGCACGCTGTTGCCTGACACCGCAGTCGAGTCGATGACCAGTTCAGTGGCCGGGCTGCGGCCATAGGTGGTGAACCGGTAGGTCGGGTCGTCTGTGTCGTCGACGAGCCAGTCGACGTCGTTCACGGTCACACAGCTCTGGCTGCTGACCTCTGGCTCGACGACCCCGCAGGTCAGCAGAATCGTCGCCGGCTTGCCCCAAGCCCCGGTCGCCTGCGCATTGGTGCGGCGCTTCTGCTGCTCGCCCAGCGTTGGAGGCAGACGAACGATGATCTCTGCGCATGCCGGGTCATCGGCTTTGGGCGCAGGCTCCATCGGAACGGTACCGGTGCATCCGCTCAGCGCGGGCGCGAGCGCAGCGACTGCGCCGATCGACGCCAGCGCAGTCATCAAGCGCCGACGACGAGAGCGAGCGTCGGTCACTGTCGGTGCGCCGCGCACGGCTGAACGTTCGCAAGCGGCAACGGACGGGTTCTCTCGACGGGCAGACACCCTGTCAGCCTACCCGTGCATCCTCGGACTCGCCGAACCACAGCACCGTCTCGCCATAGCGGCGTGGCGGCTGCCCGACATACCCGGCAGGCCAGCGCAGATCGGGCGTTCGCGAGCTGCGTTCGACCACGACGTCGGCCAGCGGCGAGAGCGCCGGCAGCAGGTCGACGAGCAGCGTCTCGAGCGCGGCGGTGCTGACGTCGTAGGGCGGGTCTACGAAGACGAGATCGAAGTGTGCGGCCGGTGCACCTGACAGCCAGCTCTGCACTCGCTGCTCGACCACGGTGATGCGGGCCGGTCGCGCCGAGGCCTGGTCGAGCGCGTCGCCGACTGTCTGTGCGTTGCGGCGGGCGACGGATGCGGCGGTGCGGCCCGCCTCGACGACGACGAGCTCTTCGGCTCCGCGTGAGATCGCTTCGAGGCCCAGCGCCGCAGACCCGGCGTAGAGGTCGAGCACGCGCAGGTCGGTGAAATCGAGCCTCGCGTCGAGACGCGAGAAGAGCGCCTCTCTGGTACGACCTGTGGTGGGGCGGGTGCGCGAATCCGGAGTCGCGAGAGAGAGGCCTCCGGCGACGCCGGCGATCAGACGAGTCATGCGGTCATTGTGCCACGGCGAGTGTCACAGCGTGCCTCTACACTGAGAGCATGCCTGCAGATGCGCTCGAGACCCCGCTTGAGCGGGTACTCGGCGCGAAGACCGCGCGAGCACTCACGCGTGCATACGAGGTGCGCACCGTCGGCGATCTGCTGAGCCTCTTTCCGCGTCGGTATGCGCATCGCGGAGAGCTCACCCCGATTCGGTTTCTGCACCCCAGCGAGCAGGTCACCATCGTGGCCGAGGTGGTCGAAACGCGCGAACGTGAGATGCGGGCACGCCACGGCAAGATCACTGAGGCGCGAATCACCGACGGTCAGGGCTATCTCACCCTGACCTTCTTCAACCAGCCATGGCGCGCCGCCGAGCTGCAGCCCGGTGCGCGCGGCGTGTTCTCCGGGCGCATCGGAGAATACCGCGGGTCACTGCAGCTCGCGCACCCCGACTACGAGCTGTTCGCCGCCGAACCGGCCGATGGCAAGGATCGCCGGCGGGGCACGGCTGATCGCGACGTCGAAGACGCCTCAGACGCACCAGTCGTCGACGAAGCCGCCGACGACCAGGCCGACGCGTGGGCACGTCAGCCGCTGCCGATCTATCCCGCCACGTCGACCCTGCCCAGCTGGAAGACCGCGAACAGCATCGGCATCGTGCTCGACGGTCTCGCAGATCTGCCCGAGCTGCTGCCCGAGGCCGTGCGGCGCCGACATCGTCTGCTCGACCGACGCGCCGCATTCGAAGCGGTGCACCGACCGAAAGACGATGCGCAGCTGCGCGTCGGGCTGCGCTCAGCGCGCTTCGAAGAGGCCTATGTGCTGCAGACCGCACTGCTGCGTCAGCGCGCCGAGCTCGAAGCACAGCATGCCGAGACGTTTCCGCACGTGCCGGGCGGCATGCTCGACGAGCTCGACCGCCGCCTGCCGTTCGATCTCACCGCCGGTCAGCGGGCCGTCGGCGAGACCATCAGCGCAGAGCTGTCACAGGGATCGCCCATGAATCGGCTGCTGCAGGGCGAGGTGGGCTCGGGCAAGACCCTCGTCGCACTGCGGGCCATGCTGCAGGCGGCTGACGGCGCCGGGCAGGCGGTGCTCATCGCGCCCACCGAAGTGCTCGCCACTCAGCATCTGGCGAGCCTGCACGGCATGCTCGGGCATGAGCTCTGGCAGCGACTGATGCCGCAGCTGATCACCGGCAGTCTGCCCACGGCCCAACGTCGTCATGTGGCTCTGGCAGTGGCCTCTGGCCGCTCACGACTGATCGTCGGCACGCACGCGCTGCTGAGCGACACCACGCAGTTCGAGAATCTCGCGCTGGTCGTCGTCGACGAGCAGCATCGCTTCGGCGTCGAGCAGCGCGAGGCGTTGAAGGCCAAGGGCGTGCATCATCCACATGTGCTGATGCTCACTGCCACGCCGATTCCGCGCACGGTCGCCATGACCGTCTTCGGCGACCTCGACATCTCGTCGCTGCACGAGCTGCCGGCCGGGCGCCGCCCGGTGGCCAGCTTCGTCGTGCCGCTCGCCGAGAAGCCGGCCTGGATCGAGCGCGTCTGGCAGCGTCTGGCCGAAGAAGTCGAAAAGGGCAGACAGGGCTACATCGTCGCGCCCCTCATCGACGACGCCGAATCCGGTGCGGCGGAGGCAGTCGGGGCATCCAGCACCGCGGTCGGGGCGTCCCAGGCTCCGACCCCGCGCTGGAGCGTCGATCGCGTGCTGCACGTGCTGGCGGAGCACCCGGCGACCAGGCACCTGCGCGTCGCCGCGCTGCACGGCCGAATGAAGGTCGAAGAACGCGAACAGGTCATGCGCGACTACGTCGAGCGTCGCCTCGACGTGCTGGTGGCCACGACGGTGATCGAAGTCGGCGTGAACGTGCCGAACGCCAGCGCGATGGTCGTCTTCGACGCCGACCGCTTCGGCGTGGCCCAGCTGCACCAGCTGCGTGGCCGTGTCGGCCGAGGCGAGCATCCGTCATTGGCGCTCTTCGTCACGACGGCCGCCGAGGGCACACCGACGCGGGCGCGCATCGATGCGGTCGCGAACACGACAGACGGGTTCGAGCTCGCCGAGCTCGACCTCAGTCTGCGACGAGAAGGCGACGTGCTGGGCGCCACACAGTCTGGCTCTCGCTCGCAGCTGCGCGCACTGCAGGTCACTCGCGACGCCAAGATCATCGAGCAGGCACGCCAGGCCGCTCACGAGCAGCTGCAGACCGGCGAGCCGCTGCCCGAGGCGCTCGAACGCGCGATCCGCGCTGCGGTCGCCGAGACCGACGAGCACTACCTGAGTGCTTCGTAACAGAGCGTCGTGCCTTGCCTCGCGGCCTGTCTCGTGGCGGCGCGATCGGCTTGCAGACGGTCGTGCCACGAGCCTGAGCGGGGGCCAGGGCGCCGGGGCCGACACCAAGACCGTATGTGTCGGTGGTGCAGCGTACGCTGTTGCCATGACTTCGACTGCTGTATGCCCGGGCTCGTTCGATCCGGTGACCCTCGGCCACCTTGACGTGTTCGCGAAGGCAGCGCGCATCTTCGACGATGTCATCGCGCTCGTGGTGCACAACCCGAAGAAGACCCCCGCTTTCTCATTGCGTCAGCGTGTCGAGTTTCTGCGCGCCGCACTCGACGATGCCGGCCTGACGCAGGTACGGGTCGACACCCTCTCTGAAGGGCTGCTCGTCGAATACTGCCATCAGCAGCAGGCCAATGTTCTGGTCAAGGGCATTCGCGGCGACCTCGACGTCAGCTACGAGACGCCGATGGCCATCGTGAACCGCAACCTCGGTGCGGTCGAGACGGTCTTTCTGCTGCCCGAGCCCGAGCACTCGCACGTCTCGAGCTCGTTGGTGCGCACACTCGCCGACTTCGGCGGTGACGTCTCTCCGTACGTGCCCGAGCCGGTCGCGCGCCACTATCGCGAGCATTCGAGGCAGCAGTGAGCCGTTTCGAGAGCGCTCGCAGAGATCATCGGCCCAGCCCAACGAGTCTGCCTGACCAAGGCCGTCGGTGAGCAGACAGGACGGCTCGCACCGTCGCGTCTCAGACGCGTCGGTCGACGACGGCACCGCACACATTCTGCACATCGACATGGACGCCTTCTTCGCGAGCGTCGAACTGCTCGAACGGCCCGATCTGCACGGCCTTCCGGTGATCGTCGCCCACGATGGGCCGCGATCCATCATCACGACGGCGACCTACGAGGCCCGCCGCTATGGCATCCACTCGGCGATGCCGCTGGCCCGTGCCCGACAGCTCTGCCCACGCGCCGTGCTGATCGAACCCCACTTCGAGAGGTACCGCACCGCGTCGGCCACGGTCATGCAGGTGCTGCAGCGCTTCACCCCGTTGGTCGAGCAGGTCAGCGTCGACGAGGCCTATCTCGATGTGCGAGGTGCTCAGCGGCTGTTCGGATCGGCCGGCCAGATCGCCGAGCGCATTCGCCGCGAAGTGTTCGCGGCCACCGGGCTGCACTGTTCGGTCGGCGTCGCCACCGCGAAGTTCGTCGCGAAGCTCGCCTCTGGCATGGCGAAGCCCGACGGCATGCTCATCGTGCCTGCAGGCCAGACGCTGGCCTTTCTCGCACCGCTCGAGGTCGGCGCGCTGCCCGGAGTGGGCGGTCGCACCGCCGAGAAGCTGCAGCGTCTCGGGCTGATGACGGTCTCCGATCTGGCGCAGGCCCCCGAACAGGTGCTCCTGCGCGCGGTCGGCGTCGCCCAAGGCACGCGTCTGCGCGAGCTCGCCCACGGTCGAGACGGGCGACCGGTCAGTCCCGGCCGAGTCGAGAAGTCGATCGGGCACGAACGCACCTTCGACGACGACATCGACGCGGCGACGAACGAGGGCCGCGACCGGCTGCGGTCAGCCGTGCTCGATCTGGCCGAACGCACCTGCGCCCGAGCGCGCAGGCATCACACCGTGGCGCGCACCGTGGCGATCAAGGTGCGTGATGCCGCGTTTCATACGGTGACCCGCTCGCAGACGCTGCGCGAGCCCACGCAGACCGGTCGCACGGTGTTCGAGACCGCCTGGCATCTCTTCGACGCGTCTGGCATGGCCAACAGCGCCATTCGACTGATCGGCGTGCGGCTCGAACAGCTGGCGCCGGTCGGAGCCGACGGCGCCGAGACCGCGTTGTGGAGCGACGACGACCAGTGGCGTGTCACCGATCAGGCGGTAGACGCCGTGGTCGACCGGTTCGGCCCCGGCGCGGTGCGTCCGGCTCGCCTGATGCGTCGTGACGGGCCGACAGCCGATCACTGAGCGAGCCGGTCGGCAGAACCTCGGTTCTTCGCCAGGCGTGCAGGAATGCATTTCTTCTCGCGGCAACACCGTTCTCACGTGTGGTGCGCTCGGGGCGCTGCGTTAGTCTGACAGCTACCCATCACGGTGTGGTGTCGCGAACCGGATTCGTCTCTGGCGGCAATGGGGCCGTTCGAGTTGAGAGACGAACCGACTTCGGGCACCGCTCGGCACCGTGGAGCGCTCAACGAGGAGGGCCCATGAACGAACCAGCACCAGCGACGGCTCAGATCAACCGCATCTTCATCACCGATCAGCACGGCGTCATCGAAAGCCACCACCTCGATCTCGTCGATCGGTTTCCTCCCAGTCAGGAGTTCGCTGCACAGGCGAACTGCACCGCAGACGTCTACCGGCAGGCCGAGGCCGACCCAGAGGCATTCTGGGCCGACCGCGCTCGTGCGCTGCACTGGCACAAGCCGTTCACCCGCACGCTCGACTGGAGCAGTCCGCCCTTTGCGAAATGGTTCGACGACGGCGAGATCAACGCCTCGTACAACGCGCTCGACCGGCACGTGATCGCAGGCAACGGCGACCGAGTCGCGCTGCACTGGGAGGGAGAGCCGGGCGATCGACGAACGATCACCTATGCCCAGCTGCTCGCTGAGGTGAAGCGCGCCGCGAACGTGCTCACCGCGCTCGGCATCGGGCAGGGCGATCGGGTCGCAGTGTATCTGCCGATGATTCCCGAGACCGTCGCGACGCTGCTGGCCATCGCCCGCGTCGGTGCCATCCACTCCGTCATCTTCGGCGGGTTCAGCGCCGACAGTCTGCGGGCTCGAATCGACGACTGCGAGGCGCGCCTGGTGGTCACCGCCGACGGCGGCTGGCGCAAGGGGCGGGTCTCGCCGCTGAAACCGACGGTGGATGCCGCGCTCGGCCTGCACCCGGAGCGGCGGCACAGCGTCGAGCACGTGCTCGTCGTGCGTCGAGGCGAGAACGACGTCGACTGGACCGACGGGCGGGATCTTTGGTGGCACGAGACCGTCGCCACAGCATCCGCCGAACACGAGGCACAGGGCTTTCCCGCCGAGAACCCGCTCTTCATTCTCTACACGAGCGGCACCACTGGGCGTCCCAAAGGTATTCTGCACACCACGGGTGGCTACCTCACACAGACCTCGTTCACGCATCGGGTCGTCTTCGACCTGAAGCCTGAGACCGACGTGTTCTGGTGTACGGCAGACGTGGGCTGGATCACCGGGCACAGCTATCTCGTCTACGGCCCGCTGGTCAACGGGGCCACCCAGGTGATGTACGAGGGCACGCCCGAGACGCCGACCTGGGGCCGCTGGTGGCAGATCGTCGAGCGATACGGGGTGACCACGCTGTACACCGCGCCGACGGCGATTCGCGCATTCATGCGGGTCGGGCGGCAGGTGGTGCTCGATCATGACCTCAGCAGCATCCGTCTGCTGGGCAGCGTGGGCGAGCCGATCAACCCCGAAGCCTGGCTCTGGTATCGCGAGGTCGTGGGCTCGAACACGGCACCGATCGTCGACACCTGGTGGCAGACCGAGACGGGCGCGATCATGGCGTCGCCGCTGCCCGGCGTCACGACCATGAAGCCGGGCAGTGCGCAGAAGGCGGTGCCCGGCGTCAGTCTCGGCGTGGTCGACGACAGCGGCGCCCCGGTGGGCAACGGCAACGGCGGGCTGCTCGTCGCCAACCGGCCGTGGCCCTCGATGCTGCGCGGCATCTGGGGTGACGACCGACGCTACGTCGACACCTACTGGGCGACGTTCGGCGACCGGTACTTCGCCGGAGACGGCGCCCGGTACGACGACGACGGCGACATCTGGCTGCTCGGTCGGGTCGACGACGTGATGAACGTCTCAGGGCACCGCCTGTCGACGGCCGAGATCGAGTCAGCACTGGTGGGTCATCATGCGGTCGCCGAGGCCGGCGTGGTCGGGGTGGCCGACGAGAACACCGGTGAAGCCGTGATCGCCTTCGTGGTGCTCAAACGCAACCAGCAGCTGGTCTCGACGGCGGATGCTCCGGCTGAGCTGCGGCAGCACGTCGCGCAGCAGATCGGCGCGATCGCCCGGCCCAAGCGGGTCTACATCGTGAACGACCTGCCGAAGACGAGGTCTGGCAAGATCATCAGACGAGTGCTGCGAGATCTGGCCGAGGGCCGGCCGATCGGCGACACCACGACCGTGGCCGACCCCAAGGTGATCACCTCGATCGCCGAACAGGTGCAGGCGACGAACGGCTGAACGTCGCAGAACGGCTGCCTCGCGCTGGTCTAGACTTGGGCACCATGGCGAACCCCTATCTCATCAACGTTCATGACCTGGTCGGCAAACCCGGCGCGATGCGCAGCCTGCAGGTGACGGTGCCTGCAGAGGCCGATCTGGGCGTGGGCCTGGCCCGGGTGACCGAAGGGTCGCCCATCGAGGCAGATCTGCGACTCGAGTCGGTGCACGAGGGCATTCTGGTCACCGCCACGATCGATTTCGAGGTGGTGGGGGAGTCTTCGCGCACGCTCGAGCCGCTGTCTTGGCGTGACGAAGTCGAATTCCGTGACCTTTTCGCGTATCCTGATTCAGAAGCAGCTTTAACACGCGATGACGGCGACGGCGAGATCCAGGTTCTGCAGAACGAACATGTCGACCTCAGCCAGAGCATCCGCGATGCGATCGTTCTGAATCTTCCTCTGAAACCAGTGGGAGACGAGCCTGCTGCCGAGATCTACTCCATCGGAGACCCGATCGAGCCTGCTGTCGCAGACGAAATCGATCCACGATGGGCAGATCTGGGTAAACTGGCTCAGTTACCGAACGACGCGTCGTCGTCGCGTGCCGATTCAGAGAAGGAATGATCGATCATGGCAGTGCCAAAGCGCAAGCTCTCACGCAGCAACACCCGTAGCCGCCGCTCACAGTGGAAGGCCGAGGTGCCCAACCTCGTCAAGACCGTCGAGAACGGCAAGGTCGTCTACAGCCTGCCGCACCGCGCGAAGGTCGTCGAAGACTCCGCCGGCACCCCGCTCTACTTCGAGTACAAGGGTCGCAAGGTCGCTGACGCGTAGTCATACGCGGAGCAAGCGGTGAACGAGAGTGACAAAGTCGAGCTGCTGGAGCGGCTCGATGTGCAGATCGACGAGCCCTATCTCACGCGCGCACTGACCCATCGGTCGTACGCATTCGAGAACGGCGGTCTGCCGACCAATGAGCGCTTGGAGTTTCTCGGCGACTCCGTGCTGCAGCTGGTTGCTACAGATCTGCTGTTCCACGAGTTCCCAGACCTCTCTGAGGGGGAGCTCTCGCGGCGTCGTGCTGCGATCGTCAGCACGAATGCGCTCTCGTTCATCGCAGAAGACCGCGGCATCGGCGGCTACCTGCTGCTGGGCCGCGGCGAAGAGCTGACCGGCGGTCACCACAAGGCCTCTCTGCTGGCCGACATGGTCGAGTCGCTGATCGGCGCAACCTACCTCACCGGTGGGCTCGAGAAGGCACGGCCGTTCGTGCTCTGCCTGCTCTCACCGCTGCTGCCGCGCATCGAGACGCTGGCGGCGCGCATGGATCCCAAGACCACTCTGCAGGAATCCGCATCAGAGCACGGTCTGCCGTTTCCCGTCTACACCGTCTCGTCGACGGGCCCCGACCATGAGCGTCGCTGGGCCGCGAGCGTGCACTGCGGCGACACGGTGAAGGGCGACGGCGAAGGCACCAGCAAGAAGCAGGCCGAGATGGCCGCGGCGTTCAACGCTTGGAAGTGCATCACCGACGCCGAGCTCAAGAAAGCGGATGCCTGAGCTTCCAGAAGTCGAGACGGTTCGCCTCGGCATCGAGCATCTCTTCGCCGGACATCGAATCGACGCGGTTCGCGTCTTCGACGAGCGTTCGCTGAAACGCCATCCCGGCGACAGCCAAGACTTCACCCAGACCTTGATCGGCGCGCACCTCGGGCAGCCGCAGCGACGTGGCAAATTCCTCTGGATTCCGCTGGAACTCGCTGGCGCATCCTCAGTCGAATCGGCCCCGCCGCCCGCGCTGCTGGCGCACTTGGGCATGAGCGGGCAGCTGCTCGCCCACGACCTGTCTGCTGACGCGCCGCCCCTGCGGCATGAGCGCATCCGCATCGACACGGTCGATGAGTCGGGCCGGCACCGCGAGCTGAGCTTTCACGATCAGCGTCTCTTCGGGTCGCTGGCAGTCGATACCCTCGTCGCCGACCGGTTCGCGCTGCGCGATCTCGTCCCACAGCAGGCCGCGCATATCGCACCCGACCCTCTCGAAGCCGGTTTCGATCGTGCACGGCTGGCGCGCAGCATCCGTCGTCACCGGTCGGCTGTGAAACGCGTGCTGCTCGACCAGACCACCGTCTCGGGAATCGGCAACATCTATGCCGACGAATCGCTCTGGGCAGCGCGGGTGCACCCCGAACAGCCGGCCGACTCGCTGAGTCAGGTGCGTGCGCTTCGTCTGGTGGATGCGGTGGTCGCGGTGCTGCGTCGGGCGGTCTCTGTCGGCGGCACGAGCTTCGACGAGCAGTACAAGCATGTGAACGGGGAGTCGGGGTACTTCGCCATCGAGCTGAGCGCCTATGGTCAGACCGGGCAGCCGTGCCCGCGGTGCGGGAGGCCGATCAAGCGCGTGGCGTTCATGAACCGGCATTCGCATCTGTGCACGTACTGCCAGCGGATGCGGTGAGGCCGAGCGTGGGAGTGCCAGCACCCTCGGATTTCAGCGCTAGAGTGCCAGTGTGTGGCGCTCCCGCGCGGATCAGTCACTTTTACGCTGCTGTATGTGACTCCGCTGCAGCATCTTCACACCACGAGGAACGTTATGAGCGACAACGCTGGGAACCACGACCGGGAACACGTACTGCGCATCGCTGCGATCGTGCTTAATGACAGTGCTGGCCGCACACTGCTCGTGCGCAAACGAGGCACGAGCGGGTTCATGCAGTGCGGCGGCAAACTCGAACCGGGCGAGACGCCACTGCAGGCAGTCGTGCGCGAGGTCGGGGAGGAGCTGGGCCTGACCCTCGACCCGAGCGATCTCGAACATCTCGGGCGATTCGATGCTCCCGCGCTGAACGAGGATCACACGCGTGTCGACGCTGACGCCTACTTCGTTCGAACTCCGTTCGTCGAGGCTGAAGCTCTCTGCGCGCATCGAGAGATCGCCGAGGTCGTCTGGGCCGATCCGGCACGGCCTGGGGTGGAGGTTGCTCCGTTGAGCCGAGATGTGCTGCTGCCGATCGCAGCCGAGCGCGCTGGACAGCGACCACGGGCCAGGACGAACACGTATTGATCTGAGGGTCTGCGTCCACGGTCTCTCTCAGCAAGGTGGCACCTCTCAGACCGCGTGCGGCCAGTCAGTCTGGCAGTTATCCACACCCCCGAAAACCGACGCTTCGCCTCGTCGATAGAGTTGCGAACAGACTGCAGATCGACATCGAGCGGCGCTGAGGCATCGTGCCCGAGACCGTCGGAACTGCGAAGGGGGAGGGGACCGTCTGTGCGCATCGCATGCACTCTCGATACCGGCACGCAACGCACCGATATCGTCATCACCACCGATACCGCGACACTCATCGGCGAGATCGCCGATCGACTGCGCGGGCAACTTCCCCCGACACATCCACTGCGCGCTGACGGGTCGCACGCCTCGGCGCAGGCGACGCTGCGGGTCAGAACCGCCAGCCAGCCGATGCCGCTGATTCTCGACCGACATTGCACACTGGGCGAGTCGGCGCTGCAGCCCGGCTGCATCGTCTCAGTCGTCGACGACACAGCGCCCAACAGCGATGCACGGCGCCAGTATCCGCTGGCGGGTCATCTCTTCGAGCTCATACCACCCGGGCAGGCGGGCGCGCCGTCGCGCCGCCGTCGCTCTGACACCCCGGGCACACCACGTGCCTACGGGCTGGTCGTGGGTGAGAATCTGATCGGTCGTGACCCCGCCACGAGGGTTCATCTGACCACGCGCGATGTGTCGCGCCGCCACGCTCAGATCACCATTGCCGATGACGGCACCGCCTCTGTGCACGATCTCGGCAGTGCCAACGGCATCGAGGTGAATGACGAGATCGTCACAGATGCGCCCCTGCGCGACGGCGACCGGCTGACGCTTGGCACCAGACTGTTTCGTTACGACGCGCTGGTACCGGGGCTCACACAGATGCAGAACGAGACCGCTCTTGCACCTCGGGTCGCGGTGATTCCGGCGCCCGAGATCGTGCCACGGTTCGAGCCCAGAGATCTTGCGCTGCCAGCGCAGCCGCACCGGCAGCACTCGTCGCGCATGCCCGTGCTCGCGGCGTTGGCACCGCTGCTCGGCGGCATCGCGATGTTCGCGCTCACGAAGTCGCCGTACAGCCTGATTCTTGTCGTGCTCTCTCCGCTGACACTGGCTGCGACCTGGCTCGACAGTCGCTTCGTCTCGGGGCGTGAGTATCGGCGGCAACTCGCCGCATACCAACAGTCGGTGCGCAAACTCGCAGACGAACTCGCCGACCAGCAGCAGCGTGAGCGAGCGGTGCGTCAGCAGGCGAATCCGGGTTCGGGCGCGGCTCTCTGGAACCGACGGCCCGAACACCAGACGTTTCTCGAACTTCGCTTCGGGGTGGGCACCGATCTGAGCCTCACCGCGATTCCGGCCGCTGAACGAGGCGAGCTGCCAGATGACCTCTGGGCGCAGATCGTCGATCTGCATGAGCGTTTCGAGACGATCAGCGACGTGCCCGTGCTCGAGAAGCTGTCGAGCGCCGGCGCGATCGGTGTGACGGGCTCTGCCGGCATCGCAGAAGAGGCGCTGCGTGCCCTGATCGTTCAGATCGCGACGTCGCATTCGCCTGCGGATGTCGTGGTTGCGACGTTCTGTGAGTCGCGGCAGCTGCCGGGCTGGAGCTGGTTCAAGTGGCTGCCGCACACCGCCTCGCCACATTCGCCGATCTCGGGAGACCATCTGGCCAGCACCGCCGACGGTGCTCAGCAGCTGACGACGCGACTTGAAGAGGTGCTCGGCGAACGCAGCATGTCGCCGACGCGCGGCCAGGCCCGCTCACACTTGCCGGCGGGGGAGCGCCCGATCCGACATCATCACGAAGCCGCCGCGCCGCCTGAGCATTCGCCGGTGGTGATCGCCGTCGTGATCGGCAACCCCGGCGTCGACCCCGCCCGGCTCGTGCACATCGCCGAGGCGGGGCCTGATGCCGACATGCATGTGCTCTGGCTGGGCAAATCGGCGCAGGCGCTGCCAGCGGCATGCCGCACATGGCTGCACATTGACGACGACCTCACCGCTGCGCTGCACCGCGTGCGCTCGGCCAGCAGCATTCCCGTCACCAGACTCGACAGACTCGACGCGCACCGAGCCACTCAGATCGCTCGTGCCCTTGCTCCGCTGGTCGACAGCGGTGCGCTCGTCGTCGACGAGACCGACCTGCCTGCTCGCGTGCGGCTCAGCGAGATCGGCGACACCGACCTTTCAGAGCCGCTGGCGATCGAAAGGCGCTGGAAGGCCAACGACTCGCTGATGTCTGGGTGGGGCACTGGCAGCACTCGGGCGCAGGCTCTGAACGCCGACTCCGGGCTGAACGCACGTCTCGGCGTCGGTACGAACGGCCCCTTCGCCCTCGACCTGCGCGAACAAGGGCCGCACGCTTTGGTGGCTGGCACGACGGGGAGTGGCAAAAGCGAATTCCTGCAGACGTGGATCATGGCCATGGCCGCTGAATACGCACCTGATCGTCTGACGTTTCTGCTCGTCGACTACAAGGGCGGGGCGGCATTCGCCGAGTGCGTCGGTCTGCCGCACACCGTCGGCTTGGTCACCGACCTCGACCCGCACCTCGTACAGCGCACTCTGATATCGCTGCGTGCAGAGCTCACCCGACGCGAGCACCTGTTCAACGCCGTCGGAGCCAAAGACCTGCGCGGCATGGAGCGTCTGCGCGACCCACGCACCCCGCCCACGCTCGTGATTGTGGTCGACGAGTTCGCCGCGCTCGTGGCTGACGTGCCCGAGTTCGTCACCGGCATCGTCGACATCGCGGCCCGCGGACGCTCGCTCGGGGTGCAGCTGATTCTCGCGACCCAGCGCCCCTCGGGCGTCGTCAACGACAATCTTCGAGCCAATGCGAACCTGCGAGTCGCCCTGCGCATGGCCGACGAGCAGGACAGCACCGATGTGCTGGGCATTCCCGATGCAGCGCACTTCTCGGCGAGCACCCCAGGTCGAGCCGCAGTGCGCGTCGGGCCTGGGCGCGTGCAGCACTTTCAGACGGCGTATCTGGGCGCACCGATGATCCTCGGCCGCGAAGCCGCACAGATCACGATCGCCGAGCTGCCCTTTCAGACGGCTCGACAATGGCTGCAGCCCGCGACGCGCGACCGCACCGGTGCACAGGCGCAGCGTGAGATCGAGGTCATGCGCGACGCGATGCTCGCTGCCGCCGAGGGACTGCGGCTCGATGCACCGCGTCGCCCGTGGCTCGACGCGCTGCCCAGTCGGCTCGCGCTACCACTGCATGAGTCGTCAGTGTGTGAGTCGTTTGGGCTGTCCAGGCGGTTTGGGCCGTCTGGGCGGCCTGGGTCGTCTGCAAGCACTGAGACAGCCCAGCAGCAGAGTGCCCACGAGATCGTGTTGGGGCTGGCTGACGACCCGCAGCATCAGCGGCAGCAGATCTATGCGTGGTCGCCTGCGGCAGACGGGCACCTTCGCGTGGTCGGCAGCGCTGGCTCGGGCCGCACGCAGGTGCTGCGCACCCTCGCCTGGCAGCTGAGCGATCGGCCGAGCGGCACTGCGGCCACACACATCTATGTCATCGATGCCGCTGGAGCCGGGCTCGAACAGCTCGACACGCTGCCGACGGTCGGCGCGGTCATCGCCGCAGATGATCGCGAACGCATCCAACGCCTGCTGCGTCAGCTCGACGCCACTGCCACCGAGCGCATCGCGCTGCTGCGACGAGCCAAAGCCTCGGCCGTCGACGAACTGCCGACGACGACAGCCGACGGCCTGCCCCGGGTCTATGTGCTGATCGACGACCTGGCGGCCATGCAGGAGCAATACGAGTTCGCGCGAGGCTTCGACGTGATCGGCTCGCTCGTCGCGCTGTTCGCGACCGGGCGCGACGTGGGCATCCACTTCGCATTCACCACGAGTCGACCCAGCGGGCTGCCTGCGACCATCGCGTCGAGCCTGGGGCAGACCCTCGCGCTCAGGATGACGGATGCCGCCCTCGGCGGCCTGCTCGACATCGACACCAGCGTGCTCGATGATGCGCCTCCCGGCCGCGGCATCGTCATCGGCGGCATCTGCGGCGGGCTCGAAGCGCAGATCGGGGTGCCACATGGCGCCGTCACCGTGACCGAACAGGCCGCGGTGCTCGCCGAAGTGGCCGCGCGTCTGGCCGACATAGGGGCGGAGCCGACACCGAGCATCCGTCGTCTGCCCGAGACGGTCGCGCTCGATTCGCTGCCGGCCTTCGACATCGATCATGCGCCAGTCTTCGCAGTGGCTGACGACACCCTCGCGCCGGTCGGTCTGCCGGCGCACGAGCCGTTTCTGGTGCAGGGGCGCTCGAGCGACGAGAACTCCGCGGTGCTCGGTGTGCTCACACGAGCACTCGCGACAACCCGGCCCGCGGCACAGAGCATCCTCATCACGCCGAAGACGTCACCCCTCGACGCGACGATCTCATGGTCGCGCGTCGCGAACGACGAAGTCCAGGTGATCACCGTGATCGACGAGATATTGGGGGCGGCCGAGCCCCCGGCGGAACGTCCGAGTCTGGCGCAGTTCGACACCGCGGGCTGGCTCGCCGACGACGACTGGCTGTCGGCCGCTCCCAGACGCACCGACGTACAGCCGAAGCAGTCGGCCCAGACTTCAGAGCCCATACGGCCAGCGCCCGACGGCGATCAGCTGATGATCGTGATTGACCACACCGCCGACTTCGTGGGCACCCCTGCCGAGTCCCGTCTCGCTGCACTGGTCGCGCACTGCCGACGTGAGGGCATCACCTGCCTGGTCGACGTCGACCCAGCCACGCTGTCCGCCGCCTGGGAGCTGCACGGGGCCGTGCGAACCATCAGATGCGGTCTGCTGCTGCGCCCCGAGACCGATGACAGCGACCGCTACCTCAGGGCGAACGTGCCTGCCGACGACACGTCTCGGTGGCCAGCAGGGCGCGGCTATCTCGTTGCCGGCGGGCAGACCCGCCTGGTTCAGGTGGCGAAATAGAGCGGGCGCGCGAGACGGTGAGCGGATGCCATGGTGCAGGCGCCGGGAGCGCACCCGGTAGCCTGTATGCAGCGAGGAAGACCGCCGACCGACCAGGCTGACGGCAGGTGGCCCCAGAGAAAGCGAGCCTTCGACGTGTATGTGAAGAGACTGACCCTGAAAGGGTTCAAGTCGTTCGCGCACGCGACCACGTTCGAGTTCGAGCCTGGGGTCACCGCGGTCGTCGGCCCCAATGGGTCGGGCAAGTCGAACATCGTCGACGCCCTGGCATGGGTCATGGGCGAGCAGGGTGCGAAGACGCTGCGCGGCGGAAAGATGGAAGACGTCATCTTCGCAGGCACTGCCAAGAAGGGGCCGCTCGGCCGCGCACAGGTCGAACTCACCATCGACAACACCGACGGCGCGCTGCCGATTGAGTACACCGAGGTCACGATCTCGCGAACGCTGTTTCGCAACGGCGGCAGCGAGTACGCGATCAATGGGCAGTCGTGCCGACTGCTCGACGTACAGGAGCTGCTGAGCGATTCGGGCCTCGGCCGCGAGATGCACGTCATCGTCAGCCAGGGGCAGCTCGATCAGGTGCTGCGCGCGTCGCCGGAAGAGCGCCGCGGCTTCATCGAAGAGGCCGCCGGCATTCTCAAACACCGCCGCCGCAAAGAGCGCACAGTGCGCAAACTCGATGCCATGGAGGCCAACCTGCAGCGGGTGAGCGACCTCACCGCCGAGCTGCGACGCCAGCTGAAGCCCCTCGGTCGCCAGGCCGAGATCGCACGTTCGGCACAGCAGATCCAGGCCGAGGTGCGTGACGCGACCTCACGGCTGCTCGCCGCCGAGATCGTGGAGCTCGACACCGATCTGGGCACTCTCGAGACCCAGCGACAGGCTCTTGAGAACGAGCAGGGTGTGCTGCGCGAGACCGTCACGGCGAGCCGCAGCCGTCAGACCGAGCTCGAGGCGACCACGGTCTCAGACGAGCTGGAGCGTTCGCGTGCAGTCGTGCACCGCCTGGAGTCGGCGGCCGAACGCTTTCGCTCGCTGCGATCGATCGCAGAGCAGCGGGTCGCGCTGCTCTCGGTGCGGCCGCAGACCTTCGACCTCGACGTCGCCGCGAAATTCGATCAGGCCGACAGCGCTCGGAGCGCCGCACGAGAGCTCGCCGACCGTGCGACCGAGCTGTCGACGGCTCTTGACGAGCAGCGGGTGGCCACCCGCGAGGCCTTCGACGCGCTGCAGGCCGTCGACGCACAGATCGCCGAGCAGGCCGCTCTGATCAGCCGCCACGAACTGCGTCGATCGGCGCTCGCGAACGCCGTCGAAATCGCCGCAGGCAAGGTCGAGGCCGCCGAACGACAGGTCGAGTCGCAGGGCTCGGCGGTGCAGCAGGCGACCGAGCGCCGCGACCAGCGGGCACAGGCGCTCGCCGAGGCCACTGCCGCCGAACAGACGGCAGAGCTGACGCCAGACGGGTCAGACACATCGGGCAGCTCGACCACGGGTCTCGACGCCGCATACCGTGCCGCGACCGACCGGCTCGAAGCCGCCGA
This sequence comes from Pseudoclavibacter sp. CFCC 11306, assembly GCF_008831235.1. Taxonomy (GTDB): domain Bacteria; phylum Actinomycetota; class Actinomycetes; order Actinomycetales; family Microbacteriaceae; genus Pseudoclavibacter_A. The sequence continues at coordinate 767,782 of NZ_WBKF01000001.1, read as the reverse complement.
ACGCGCATTGACCGCAGCACGCGATCTGCAGGCGAAGGCGACCTCTGAGGCAGACTCGCAGCAGGCCCGTGCCGCGGCGCTCGCCATGGCCCTCGAATCGCGCGACGGCTCGGCACAGATCATCCATGCCGAGACCATCGGCGTGCGCGGCCGCGTCGCCGACGCGCTGCAGGTGCAGGCGGGCTTCGAGGCGGCCGTCGCCGCGGCGCTCGGCGCGCTGACCGATGCGCTGCTGGTCGACTCCAGCGCAGCTGGCGCAGCCGTTCTGGGCGATGCCCGCGCGGGTGATCTGGGACAGGTCACCGGCGTCGTCGCCGAACCCGCGGCGCCTGAGACCGCAGGCGAACTGAGCGACCGTCCGACGCTGCCGCCCGGGGTGGCATGGGCGCCCGATGTCGCTCAGGGGCCGTCCGGAGTGCTCGCGCGCCTCGCCCACACTGTGATCGTTCGAGGGGCAGAGGTCGCCGACAGCGCTGCAGCAGTGGTCGACCCGGTCGCCGTGCTCGACGCACTGCCCGCCGGAGACTGGCAGGTCGTCACACCCGAGGGCGACGTGATCGGCCGTGCGCTGGTGCGCGGCGGCGGCGATGCCGGGCAGTCGCGACTGCAGCTGCTGGCGCAGCGTGACGATGCTCTGCGCGCCGCCGATGAGGCCCGTGCCTCGGTCGCGTCGGCGAGCGCGCGCATCGACGTCGCCCGCGACGAGCGGGATGCCCGGCGCGCCGAACGAGATCAGGCGCTCGCCGAGCTGCGTGCGGCAGATGCTCGCGCGGCCGAGACGGCCAAATGGCTCGGATCGCTGCGTGCTCAGGTCGACAGCGCTGAGGCGGAACTCGCGCGTCTCACGACACAGGCCGAGCAGGCGCGAACGCGACTCGACGAGGCGACCGACGCGAGTGAGCAGGCGCACGCAGCGTTGGCATCCTTCGACGCCGAGCCGCAGCCGCTGAGCGAACCCATCGACCGCCAGCCTGCCTTCGACGCACTCGAGGCGGCTCGAGCGCACGAGATGGAGGTGCGCGTCTCGGTCGAGACCGCCCGCGAACGCGCGAAGGCAGAACAGCGTCGCGCCGAGACGCTGCAGCGCGACGCCGAGCAGTCGAAGGCGCAGGCCGAGGCACAGGCTCGGGAGCAGGCGATCCGCAGCATCCAGCTGGAGCGCGCCGAGCACGTGCAGGCGCTGCTGCCCGACATCATGGCGCACATCGGCACGTCGCTGCAGCAGGCGAGACTCACCGTCGCCGAACACGAGGTGGCCCGCAACCAGCAGCACGGGCAGCTGCGCGAGCTGCGCGAACGCATCACCGAGCAGCAGCATCAGCTCGAACTGCTCGCCGAACGCGCGCACGGCATCGAGCTGCGCGAGCACGAGCAGCGGGTGCGCCGCGACTCGGCCGCAGAACGCGTGCGCACCGAACTGAACATCGACGTCGACGTGCTGATCGCCGAGAGCGGGCCGCACCTGCCGATTCCGGTGACGGGCGAGTGGGCCGACGCCGATGAGACGGTCGAGACCGTGCCCTACGACCATGAGCAGCAGCGGCTGCGGCTGGTGAAGGCCCAGCGTGCGCTGAGCCGCTTGGGGCGGGTGAACCCGCTCGCGCTCGAAGAGTTCGCCGCGCTCGAAGAGCGGTACAACTACATGAACGACCAGCTCGTCGATCTGCGCAAGACACGAGCCGATCTGATCGCCATCAGCGACGAGCTCGATGAGAAGATGCAGTCAATCTTCACAGAGGCGTTCGACGACACGCAGCGGGCCTTCGACGAGATCTTCCCGGTGCTGTTTCCCGGCGGGCGCGGGTCGCTGACGCTGACCGACCCAGAGCATCCGCTGACCACCGGCATCGCCGTGCACATCAGGCCGGCGGGCAAGAAGATCGACCGGCTCTCGCTGCTCTCGGGCGGCGAGCGGTCGCTGGCGGCGGTCGCTCTGCTGGTCGCGATCTTCATCGCCCGACCGAGCCCGTTCTACATCATGGACGAAGTCGAGGCCGCGCTCGACGACGCGAACCTGGGGCGCCTGCTCTCGGTGTTCGAACGACTGCGGCGAGACTCCCAGCTCATCGTCATCACCCACCAGAAGCGCACGATGGAGATCGCCGACGCACTGTATGGTGTGTCGATGCGGCAGGATGGTGTGTCGGCCGTGGTGGGACAGCGCATGGAGCACGACGAACACGATGCCGACCACACTGCGGGCGAGGGCGACCGGGCGGCAGACGACAGACGCGATGAGCAAGACGGTCATGACAGGAGCGGGAAATGAGCAAATGGTCACTGCGAGGCAGTCTGCGCAACCTCTTTCAGGGCACGCGGCCCATCGACGAGAGCAGCTGGGAAGACCTCGAAGACAGCCTCATTCTCGGCGACTTCGGCGCTGAGGCGTCAGAGTCGATCGTCGAGGCGGTGCATTCGAACGTGGAGCGACTGGCGATCGCCGACGAACGCGAGCTGCGCAACGTGCTGCGTGACGAGCTGGCTGAGCGGCTGAGTGCGAACGACCCGACGTTGCGTCTGACCCGCCCGCAGGATGCCGCCACCGGCCGCCTGCTGCCTGCGGTCGTGCTGGTGGTCGGGGTGAACGGCGTCGGCAAGACGACGACGATCGGCAAGCTCGCACGGTTCATCACGCGGGCGAACAAGCGTGTGGTGATCGGTGCGGCCGATACGTTCCGCGCGGCCGCCGTCGAACAGGTGGCCACCTGGGGCCAGCGGGCCGGCGCCGAAGTGGTGCGGCCGCAGCAGCAGGGGCAGGATCCAGCCTCGGTCGCGTACCAGGCCGTGCAGCACGGCATCGACGTCGACGCCGACGTGGTCATCATCGACACCGCCGGCCGCCTGCAGACCAAAGCCGGTCTGATGGACGAACTCACCAAGATTCGCCGGGTCGTCGAGAAGCTCGCACCGATCGCCGAGGTGCTGCTGGTGCTCGACGCCACGACCGGGCAGAACGGGCTGAGCCAGGCCCAGGCGTTCATCGACCATGCCGGCGTCACCGGCATCGTGCTCTCGAAGATCGATGGCTCGGCCAAGGGCGGTTTCGTCGTGGGCGTGCAGCAGACCACCGGGATCTCGGTCAAACTGATCGGCTTCGGTGAGGGCATCGACGACATCGCAGCCTTCAACGCGAACACCTTCGCCGCCGAGCTGGTGGGGTAGCCGCCGAAGACAGCCTGCCGTCGGCGGCCGCGTGCCCTCGGCGACTCAGGGCAGCTGGAACCCGCCATCGTGCGTGCTCTCGACGGCGAGACCGTCGGCGACCAGAGAGGCGAGCGCGCGTTCGGCCTGCGGGCGATCCGGAGCATCCTGCAGCAGTGCACTGACCGCCACCGGCTCGCGGGCGGCCCGCAGCAGCGCCATGATGCGGCCGCGCGCCTGCCGGTCGCTGCCCTCGAATCGCGCCTGTGTGCGACGCTTCGGCGCCGCAGACGGCGGTGACCCGGCTGCGACCCATGCACACCGCGAACGAATCGGGCAGACTTCGCAGCGCGGTGTTCGGGCGGTGCAGACGAGCGCTCCGAGCTCCATGAACGCATAGGTGGCCAGCCGCGCGCGCTCGGGGTCCTGCGGCAGCTGCGCCGACATCGCCGGCAGGTCGTGCGCCGGTCTTGGGGCGCCCGGTTCCGCCTCGCCGTCGACGGCTCTGGCGAGCACACGACGAATGTTCGTGTCGACGACGGGATGCCGTTGGTGAAACGCGAAGACCAGCACGGCGCGGGCGGTGTAGTCGCCGACGCCCTTCAGCGAGAGCAGCGTGTCGAGGTCGTCTGGCACTTCGCCCGCGTGCTCGGCGCAGATCTGCTGGGCGGCAGCGTGCAGCCAGCCCGCCCGACGCGGATACCCGAGCCGATCCCACGCACGAATCGCATCGCCGGCGCTCGCAGCCGCAAGGTCGCAGGGCGTCGGCCACGCCTGCATCCACTCGTGCCAGCGCGGCAGCACACGGTCGACCTGCGTCTGCTGCAGCATGAACTCGCTGACCAGCACACCCCATGGCGTCGCCTCCTCGGCGCGCCAGGGAAGATCGCGGCGTTCGTCGAGATACCAGGCGATCAGGTCGTCGGCGAGGAGAGAAGAGCTGGGGAGCATCGACACCACTGTAGCGTTCGCAGGATGCTCTGGTCGCCACGAGCTGAAGCCTCGCTTCCCCCCCTGCTCTCCGCCGTCGCGGGGCGAGGCAGCCAACGCCCTGCGAGAGCCCCGAGTGCGGCAGAAGGGGCACGGGAACCGCGGAGAGTAGCATTATGCGCCGTGAAGAAGACCGACCAGACCGAACCATCACCTGACGCACCTCTGCAGCGCTCCGGCAGCGGAGCATCCGCACAACGGCCGAAGCGCGATCGCAACGCGATTCTCGCCGTGACGGTGTTCCCAGCGATCGTGATCGTCGCCGCAGTGCTGGGCTTCTGCCTGCCTGCGACGTTCACCCCGATCACCCCGATCGTGCCGTATCTGCTGGGGCTGATCATGTTTCTGATGGGCATCACCCTTACCGGCGCCGACTTCAAACGCATCGCCAAACGGCCGCTGGTCGTGCTGCTCGGACTGGTCGCGCACTATGTCATCATGCCGTTGGCCGGGCTGCTCGTGGTGTGGGCGCTGCAGCTGCCCGCCGAACTGGCCGTCGGCGTCATCCTGGTCGGCTGTGCGCCCAGCGGCACCGCCTCGAACGTGATGACGTACCTTGCGAAGGGCGACGTGGCGTTCTCGGTGTCTGTGGCGACCGTCTCGACCCTGGTCGCACCTCTGCTGATGCCGCTGCTGACGCTGGCGTTCGCGGGGCAGTACATGTCGATTCCGGTCGAGGCGATGTTTCTCGACATCCTGAAGACGGTGCTGCTGCCGGTGATCGCCGGTGTCATCGTGCGCAGCCTGTTCGGTCGCATCATCGACTACATCAAGCCTGTGCTGCCCTGGCTGTCGGCGATCGCGATCGCGACGATCGTCACTGCGGTGATGGGCAAAAGCGCGGCCGCGTTCGCGCAGGCAGGGCTGCTGATCATTCTCGCAGTCGTGCTGCACAACGGCATCGGGCTGCTGCTCGGCTATCTCGCCGGGCGAGCGGTGCACCTCGATCATGCCGCGCGCCGTGCGCTGGCGTTCGAGGTGGGAATGCAGAACTCGGGGCTGGCCGCCTCGCTGGCCACGGTGCACTTCAACCCCGCTGCCGCACTCGCACCTGCGGTCTTCTCCGTCTGGCACAACATCAGCGGAGCGCTCGTCGCGGCATGGCTCGCGCGCAAGCCGATTCCGACGGAGAGGTGAGCACTCCGTTCACAGTGTCGACATTCCGTGCCGATACGCTGGGTGGTGCACGTCGCAGCAGCCGACGACAGCCGCCGTTCGAAGGGGAGCCACATGGAGACACTGACCGACCCGACCGCTCTGGAACAGATGCCGCGACGCATCGGCATCCTCACGTCTGGCGGTGACTGCCCCGGGCTCAACGCGGTGATCCGTGGTGCGGTGCTCAAAGGCACCGAGGTCTACGGGCAGGAGTTCGTCGGCTTTCTCGACGGCTGGCGCGGCATGATCGAAGGCGACTACATCACGCTCGATCGCGCTCGGGTGCGCGGGCTCGCCAAAGAGGGGGGCACCATTCTCGGCACCTCGCGCATCGGCCCGTATCGAACCGAGGCGGGCCGACCCGAGAACATTCTGCGCACCCTGGCCGAGCATGGTGTGGATGCGGTGATCGCGATCGGTGGAGACGGCACGATGCGAGCCGCGAACCTGCTGCGCAACGACGGCATTCCGATCGTCGGGGTGCCGAAGACGATCGACAACGATCTCGACGGCACGGATTACAGCTTCGGGTTCGACACTGCGGTGTCGATCGCCACCGAGTCGATCGACCGGCTGCGCACGACCGGCAACGCGCACAAGCGCTGCATGGTGCTCGAGGTGATGGGCCGCCACGCCGGATGGATCGCGCTGCACGCGGGCACGGCCGGCGGCGCGCATGCGATTCTGATTCCAGAGCAGGCTGAGAGCCTCGACCAGATCTGCGCGTGGGTGACCTCGGTGCGCGACCGCGGGCGTTCGCCGATGGTCGTCGTCGCCGAGGGATTCACACTGCCCGACATGGACGAGGCGTTCTCTGACAAGGGCCTCGACGGATTCGGACGCGCTCGGCTCGGCGGCATCGGGGAGGTTCTCGCCCCGCTGATCGAGGAGCGCACGGGAATTGAGAGCCGGGCGACGGTTCTCGGCCACATTCAGCGCGGGGGAGTGCCCACCGCGTTCGACCGTGTGCTGGCCACGCGACTGGGCATCGAAGTCGTGGAGCTCGTCGCTCGTCGCCAGTGGGGGCGCATGGTGGCACTGCGCGGCACCGACATCGTCAGCGTGCCTTTCGACGAGCTGGCTGAGACGAAGCAGGTGCCGGCTGAGCGCTACCGCGAGGTGCGTGCGATCTTCGGGTGAGCACCCTGGGCTCGGTGCGCTCCGGGCCCTGTCGAATCTGAGATTCCGGGCGTCCCGAGCACGCGCTGAGAGCCGACCCCGCGTGATGCGCCCGCGTCGGCTAGAATCGACCCGATATGGCTACTTTCTCGAACCTCTCTGAACGGCTGGTCCAGACCTTTGCGCACCTGCGCACCAAGGGCAAGCTCTCTCCTGCCGATGTCGACGCCACCGTGCGCGAGATCCGCCGCGCCCTGCTCGACGCCGATGTCGCGCTCACCGTGGTCAAGGGCTTCACCGCCAAAGTGCGCGAGCGTGCGCTCTCAGACGAAGTCAACCAGGCGCTGAACCCCGCTCAGCAGGTCGTCAAGATCGTCGACGAAGAGCTCACCAACATCCTCGGTGGCGAGACCCGACGGCTGCAGCTGGCGAAGCAGCCGCCGACGGTCATCATGCTCGCCGGTCTTCAGGGTGCCGGCAAGACGACTTTCGCGGGCAAGCTTGCCAAGTTCCTGGTGAAAGACGGCCATACGCCGATTCTCGTCGCCGCCGACCTGCAGCGTCCCAACGCCGTCGGTCAGCTGCAGGTGGTCGGCGAGCAGGCCGGCGTGCCGGTCTACGCCCCCGAACCCGGCAACGGCGTCGGCAACCCGGTCAAAGTCGCCAAGCATTCGATCTCGTACGCTCGCGACAAGCAGTACGACGTGGTCATCGTCGACACGGCCGGTCGAACCGGCGTCGACGCCGAGATGATGAAGCAGGCCAGCGACATTCGTCGGGCGATCGACCCCGACGAAGTGCTCTTCGTGATCGACGCCATGATCGGCCAAGATGCCGTCGCCACGGCTCAGGCCTTCAACGAGGGCGTCGACTTCACCGGTGTCGTGCTCTCGAAGCTCGACGGAGACACCCGTGGCGGCGCCGCCCTCTCGGTCGTGAGCGTCACGGGCAAGCCGATTCTCTTCGCCTCGACCGGTGAGCGTCTCGACGACCTGGAGATCTTCCACCCCGATCGCCAGGCCAAACGCATTCTTGACATGGGCGACGTGCTCACGCTCATCGAAGAGGCTCAGCGCACCTTCGACGAAGAAGAGGCGCGCAAAGTCGCCGAGAAGATCGCCAAAGAGGCGTTCACTCTCGATGACTTTCTGCAGCAGATGCAGCAGATCAAGAAGATGGGCTCGATGAAGAAGCTGCTCGGCATGATGCCGGGAGCAGCGGGCATGCGCCAGCAGCTCGAGCAGTTCGACGAGTCGCAGCTGACCCGCACCGAGGCGATCATCCAGTCGATGACCAAGGCCGAGCGCGAGAATCCCAAGCTGCTCAACGGCTCACGTCGTCTGCGCATCGCGAAGGGCTCGGGCACCACGGTCAGCGAAGTGAACAGCCTCGTGCAGCGCTTCGAACAGGCGGCCAAGATGATGAAGTCGGTGGCCCGCGGCGGTGTGCCGAACCTGCCCGGCATGGGAGCCATGGGGCACGGAGGCTCCAAACGCAAGAACGTCAAAGGCAAAGGCAAGAAGGGCAAGGCCAAGAGCGGCAACCCGGCGAAGCGCGCTCAGCAGGAGGCCGAGCTTCGCGACCAGCAGGCCAAGGCGACCGAACGCTCGCTCACGCAGGCGGCCTCCGCATTCGGAGCCGGCGCTGCGGGCTCGGCATTCGGCGCGGCTGGAGGTTCGGCCGGTGGCGAGGGCACGGGAGACGCCGCAGGAGCGCCGCCTCGCATCGATCCGAACGAGGTGCCCGGCCTCGGCGGCCTCTTCAAACGCTGATCGAGCCCTCTGGCCCTGAGTCGTGGTGCTGCGCGAACTGCCGGAGAGCCGGCGCGCAGCGGCCGGTCAGCGGTCGAGCGGCCGCCCGGCCTCGAACTCGGCCATCAGCGCATCGACGACGGCATTCAGATCATCGCCGTGCCGTGATGCGACGCGCAGCTGTCTCTGGTAGCTGGCACCGCCGCGAATGAGGGACTCGACATCCGCGAGCTGTTCGGCGCAGCCCAGCCGCTGTGCGCGAGGCTGCCAGCGGTCGAGGAGCTCCAGCGTGTCGTCGATGACGCTGCGCTCGTTGAGATCGTGGTCGGCGATGAACACCGCAGGCAGGCCATAGCGCGCCGCGCGCCACTTGTTCTCCGCGATTGCCCAGTCTGGAATGCGATCGAGTGCCACGCCTGCCCCGATCTGCTCGCTGAGCTCGTCGACAGCGCACTGGATGAACGCGGTGAGCGCCCCGACCTCGAACAGTGTCGGCAGCCCGTCGCACACACGGTTCTCGACGGTGCCGAACTTCGGCGCGGGCCGTATGTCCCAGCGAATCTCGTTGAGCTGGTCGATCACTCCGGTCTGCAGGGCGCCGGCCACGAAGGCCTCGAAGTCTTGCCACGTCTCGACATGCGGCGGCAGCCCGGCGGTGGGAAGCTGACGAAACATCATCGCGCGATTCGATGCGTAGCCGGTGTTGACCCCCTCCCACCACGGGCTCGAAGCGCTCAACGCCTGCAGGTGCGGCAGGTAGCCGAGCAGACCGTTGACCAGCGGCACGGCCTTGCGGCGGTCGTCGACGCCGACGTGCACGTGCACACCGTAGATCGCCATCATGCGACCCCACCACTGCGTGCGGTCGATCAGTTTCTGGTAGCGCTCGTTCGAGGTGTACGGCTGCTGCGTCGCCTTGGCGAACGGGTGCACACCGGCACAAAGGATTCCCAGGCCCAGCTCGTCGGCAGTCTCGGAGAGCGACGTGCTCACCTGCTCGATCTCACCTAAGGCCGAAGGCACGGTGTCGTGCACGCCGGTGACGATCTCGACGGTGTTCTCGAGCAGCTCTTGGTCGAGGCGCTCGGCGACCGGCGTGCCCTGCAGCGCGTCGTGGACCTCGGCAGCTCGAGAGGCGGGCTGCCGAGTGCCTCGGTCAATCAGCACGACCTCCCACTCGACGCCGAGCGTCGATGGGCGGGACTGAGCGAAGTCGATGCGCATGGGTAAAGCGTAGTGGTCTGCGCTGTGCGCGCGAAGTCATAGCGCGTCACAACGTCATGTGACACACAAACGGCGCGGAGTGTGGCACAATAGACAGTCGGTAACCCGTGGGCGCGCAGACCCTCTCATCTGCATGCCCTCGATCATCCAGAGCTTTCCGTCGTGAGGCCCCACACCCACGACTGGGTTCGAATCGAATCTGAATTACAGGAGCATTGTGTCTGTCAAAATCCGTCTGAAGCGCTTCGGCAAGGTCCACGCACCCGAGTTTCGCGTCGTGGTCACCGATTCACGAGCCAAGCGCGATGGTCGCGTCATCGAGGAGATCGGCCGTTACGTGCCGACCCGTCACCCTTCGCTGATCGAGATCGACTCAGATCGCGCACAGTACTGGCTTTCAGTTGGCGCACAGCCCTCTGACCAGATGTTCAAGCTGCTCACCCTGACCGGTGACTGGGCGAAGTTCAAGGGCGACAAAGACGCCAAGAGCACAGTGAAGGCTCCCGAGCCCAAGGCGAAGTTCGAGCGGGACGCCAGCAAGAAGTCAGTGCTGCTGCCCAAGACCGAGAAGAAGGCCGCTCCTGCCGCAGAGGCCGCAGCCGAGCCTGCCGCTGACGCAGCCGACGAGGCGTGAGCATGCTGCAGCAGACCGTTGACCATCTGGTGCGTGGCATCGTCAGCAGCCCTGACGACGTCACCGTCGACGAGCGGCACACCGCTCGGGCCGAAGTCATCGACGTGCGTGTCGCACCCGATGACCTCGGCCGCGTGATCGGTCGTTCAGGGCGCACGGCACAGGCACTTCGCACTGTGGTCGACGCTCTGGCCGACGGCCGTCACGTGCGGGTCAACATCGTCGACACCGACGCTTAGGTCATGCTGCAGCTTCGCATCGCCCGTCTGACCAAGCCGCACGGGCTCAAAGGTGGCCTCAAGGTAGAGCTGTACACCGATGAGCCCGAGCGGCGACTGGTTCCGGGCGCCACATTCAATCTTCAGGTGCCTGCCGATTCCTCATGGCACGGCCGCACCATCACTTTGCGCGAGCTGCGCTGGTACAACACCAGCCCGGTCGCGTTCTTCGCCGAGATTCCCGATCGCACAGCGGCAGAGAGCATCGCCAAGGCCATTCTGACCATCGATCAGGATGAGACCAAGCTGCCTGATGAGACCGATGCCTGGTATGACCACCAGCTCGTCGATCTTGTCGTCATGCGCAACGGCGAGGCCGTCGGCACGGTCTCGCGAGTCGACCACCTGCCCGGCCAGGACATCCTCGCGATTCAGACTGAGAGCGACGAGGTGCTGCTGCCCTTCGTCAAACACTTCGTGAGCGGCGTCGATCTCGACGAGCGCACCGTCACCATCACCCCGCCCGGCGGCCTGTTCGAGCCCGCCGACGACGGCGAAGACGAGGCCGACGAGGTGCCGGCCCAAGAGGTGGCGGATGTCGTGGCAGAGCTGACGGCCCAGTCTGCGCCCGTCTCTGACACGGCTGTGTCTGACGCCAAAGCCGCTGAGAAGGCGCAGAACCCCACATCGAATGATGACGCTGCGCCTGAAGCCGACCGCACCAACCACGTATGAGCGCCGCTGAGCCTGCGCGTCTGCGCATCGACGTCATCACGATCTTTCCCGAATACCTCGACGCGCTGAAACTGTCGCTGGTCGGCAAATCGGTCGATCGAGGCATCATCGATCTGCGCGTGCACAGTCTGCGCGAATACACCCACGACGTGCACCGCACGGTCGACGACACGCCATATGGCGGGGGAGCGGGCATGGTCATGCGCCCCGAGCCCTGGGGTGAGGCCTTCGACGACGTGCTGGCCGACGCCGACGATCCCCTGGTGCTGTTCACCACTCCGGCCGGTGCGGTGTTCACGCAGCAGCGTGCGGTTGAGCTTTCTCACGAACGGCACATCGTCTTCTGCTGCGGCCGCTACGAAGGCATCGATCAGCGCGTCGTCGACTACGCCGCAGCGCACTGGCGCACCGGCGAGATCAGCATCGGCGACTACGTGCTCAACGGCGGCGAGGTCGCCGTGCTGGTCGTCGTCGAAGCCGTCGCCCGCCTGCTGCCCGGCGTGATCGGCAATCCCGAGTCGCTGGTCGAAGAGTCGCACAATCGCGGCCTGCTCGAGCACCCGAGCTACACGAAGCCTGCTGAATGGCGCGGCTTTGAAGTGCCCCCGGTTCTGCTCAGCGGTAACCACCGTCTCGTCGCCGAGTGGCAGCACGAACAGAGTGTGACGCGCACTCGACGCATGAGACCCGACCTGCTGCCCTGACGGGGCGGCCGAGCACAGTCTTGGCGCTTGGGCTGAGACGCAGAGGCGGGCGCGAGCGGTGCATCCGGCGCAGTGCGGGCAGACGTTTGCGGCTCACCCCGGCATGTGGCAAGATGAGAGATTGTGTCATCGGCTTGTCTCTGCCGCAGGGGAGCGATCGTCGACACAATCCGAATCGTTACGTATTCACGCTCCTGACCTGCGGCAGGTGCAGAGAGCGAAGAACTCATGAGCAACACGCTGGACAAAGTCGACGCAGCATCGCTGAAGAGCGACATCCCAGACTTCCGCGCCGGTGACACCGTCAAGGTGCACGTCAACATCATCGAGGGCAACCGCAGCCGTATCCAGGTGTTCCAGGGCGTCGTGCTCAAGCGCCAGGGTGCCGGTGTGCGCGAGACCTTCACCGTGCGCAAGATCTCGTTCCAGGTCGGCGTCGAGCGTACCTTCCCGGTGCACTCGCCGGTGATCGACAAGATCGAGCTCGTGTCGCGCGGCGACGTTCGTCGTGCCAAGCTGTACTATCTGCGCTCACTGCGCGGCAAGGCAGCCAAGATCCGCGAGAAGCGCTGATCCAATCACGTTCAACGGCCAGCGGATGCGTCGCAGTGCGGCGCCCGCTGGCCGTTGTCGTCATCATGCCGGTCTCGGTCGGCAAATGCAGAGAATGAGAGAAGAGAGGCGAACCGGTGAGCGGCGAAGAGGTGCTTGACTCAGAAGAGTCGCAGACCCCGGGCGACGGGCAGTCGGGCGCATCGCGCACGCTGCTCATGCTGCGCGACATCGTCGTGATCATCGTCGTGGCGCTCATTCTCTCGACCCTGCTGCGCACGTTCCTGGTGCGCACGTTCTCGATTCCCTCGGGATCGATGGAGCAGACGTTGCAGGTCGGCGACCGTGTGCTGGTCAACCGACTCCAGCCGAAGCCCTTCGGCGTCTCGCGTGGCGACGTCGTGGTCTTTCAGGACCCGGGCGGCTGGCTGGCAGCCCCGTCGGCTGCGGCACAGGGCTGGAGCCTGGGCAGAGGCATCCAGGACGCCCTGACCTTCGTCGGCCTCGGTGACTCTGACAGCCACCAGTATCTGGTCAAGCGCATCATCGGCGTCGAAGGAGACCACCTGGTGTGCGAGCACGTCGGCGGACCGTTGAGCGTCAATGGAGTGCAGCTCGACGAGTCGTCGTATCTGGCTCCGGGAAACGCCTCGTGCGCGCGCACCTTCGACGTGACGGTGCCCGCCAACTCGCTCTGGATGATGGGCGACAACCGGGGCAACTCGCGTGATTCGAGCGCACACATAGACGAACCTGGCAGAGGAATGGTCGCGGTCGATCAGGTCGTCGGTCGTGCGTTCGTGATCTCATGGCCGTCGTCGCGCTGGCAGGGCATCGACGCGCACCATGAGGTGTTCTCAGACGTTCCCGATCAGTCTTCGTCGGCTGAGTGATGGCGGCGGTCGACCCCACTCTCGAACTCGAGACAAGGCTCTTCGCCGACGGTGCGACGCTCGTGATCGGCTGTGACGAGGTCGGTCGCGGTGCGCTCGCCGGCCCGGTCACGGTGGGCGCGGTCGCGATACGTGCGGATGCCGGAGCCTGGCCCGAAGGTCTGCGTGACTCCAAGGCGCTCACCGACCGTCGCCGCCATGCCCTGGTCGAGCCGATTCGGGAGTGGGCGGCCGGCTGGACGGTCGCCTCGGTCGACAACACTCGCATCGACGGCGACGGCATCGTGAGCTGTCTGCGCGAGGCAGCGTCGAGCGCCGTCGGCGCGCTGCTGGCGGAGCAGCCCCTCGAGGCGCAGGCGGTGGTCATTCTTGACGGCTCGTCTGACTGGCTGACCGCAGGGCTGCAGGCGCCGTGTCAGGTGCGCGTGGTGATTCGAGCCAAAGCAGACCGCGACTGCGCGTCCGTGGCGGCCGCGAGTGTGCTCGCCAAGGTCGATCGCGATGATCGCATGGCAGTGTACGCCGAGCAGTACCCCCAGTATTCATGGCAGACCAATCGCGGCTACGGCAGCGCCGTGCACATGGCTGCGATCGCCGAGCACGGACCTTCTGTGCTGCACCGCATGACCTGGCTGCACCAGCCTGGCGGCAGAGGCGACAAGAGCAAGAAGGGCAGCTAGAGTGAGAGACGATATGGATCCTCAGGATTTCGACGACTACGAGCGCGAGGCAGAGCTCTCGCTCTACCGCGAGTACCGCGACGTCGTGCACATGTTCAAGTACGTGGTCGAGACCGAACGGCGCTTCTACCTGGCAAATGACGTCAAGCTTGAGCGGCGCGAGGTCGGGCCAGATTTCTACATCGAGCTGAACCTGACCGACGTCTGGGTCTGGGACATCTACCGGTCCGATCGCTTCGCCAAACAGGTGCGGGTGCTCACGTACAAAGATGTGAACGTGGAAGAGCTCGCCGCTCATGATCTCGAGCTGCCGAGCGAACTCTCGCTCGACGAACAGTGATCTCAGTCTTCTGAACGTCTTTCGAGTGCGCGCATGAGCACAGCGCACGACGTTCTGACGCTTCGACGCTCTCTGCACAGGCTGGTGTGCCGCGGGGATCTCTGCACAGTGTTGTGACAGCTCTGGCCGGGGTGATCGCCGCATGCCGAGACTGGTGGCATGACAGCACGCGAGACCACCGAAGACGCGGCGGAACGACCCGGCAAGGTCACCGACTCACGTCTGCCGCTCGGCAGACGGGGTGAGTCAATTGCCGCGCATTATCTGACCGATCTGGGCTACACGATCGTCGACCGCAACTGGCGCTCCGGCCGTGCGGGAGAGATCGACATCATCGCTCGTGACGGTGAGGCGCTCGTCTTCATCGAGGTGAAGACGCGTTCCGGAGATCAGCACGGCACACCGTTCGAAGCGATCGACGCACGCAAGATGCGTCAGCTGCGCGCTCTGGTCGGGCGCTGGCTGCAGAGCAACGAGGGATGGCCTGGTCCGGTGCGCATCGACGCCATCGGCGTGCGGATGCGCCGAGACGGTCTGCAGCTGGAGCATCGACGAGGTGTGCGATGACCCTCGGCATGTGCAGAGCGGTGTCGCTGACCGGCATCGAGGGCAGTCTCATCGACATCGAGGCCGACGTGAGCGCGGGACTTCCCGCGACCCGCATTGTCGGCCTGGCCGACACCGCCGTCGCACAGGCAGAGCACCGGGTGCGTGTCGCGTTGGGCAATACCGGCCAGCCGTATCCGGATACGCGGCTGACCGTCAACCTGGTGCCGGCCGGCGCGCCCAAACACGGCACCGCCTTCGACGCGGCGATCGCCGTGGCGGTCTTGATCGCGCAGGGCATCGTGCCACCGCATCCCTCGCGCGACACCGTGGTGCTCGGCGAGCTGACTCTCGAAGGCCGCATCCGTCCGATTCCCGGGGTGCTGCCGGCACTGCTCGGCGCCGTGCGAGGCGGTGTGACGAAAGCGGTCGTACCGCGCGAGAATCTGCCCGAGGCGCGGTTCGTCGACGACATCCATGTCGTGGGCGTCGACGATCTGATCGAGTTGATTCGGCTCTTGGGCGCCCAGCCGCACCCACGGGATCGGCCGCCTGTGCCCCCGTCAGGGCGATCGCGACGCGGCGAGCCTGCTGACGAGGCTGATGAGCTGACACCCTCGAACGCCGAGCGTGTGCACACGCCACCCGACCTCAGCGAGATCGTGGGTCAGCATGATGCCGTCGAAGCGCTGATCGTCGCTGCGACCGGCAGGCATCATCTGATGCTCACCGGCAGCCCGGGAGCAGGCAAGTCGATGCTGGCGAACAGTCTGGCGACGCTGCTGCCACCGCTGAGCAGGCGCGAGCAGCTCGAGGTGACCGCCGTGCGCTCACTCACTTCGAGAACCGGCGTGTGCGAACTGCCGACTCAGCCGCCGTTCGAGGCGCCGCATCACAGCCTCACCATGGCTGGGCTGATCGGGGGAGGCAGCTCGCTCAGACCCGGGCTCGTCTCACTCAGCGCTCACGGAGTGCTTTTTCTCGACGAAGCGCCGGAGTTCCGAACTCATGTGCTCGACTCTCTGCGGCAATGTCTCGAGACGGGCACGCTGACGCTGCACAGGGCCGGGGTCGTGGGCCGCCTGCCGGCTGACTTTCAGCTGGTGATGGCGGCGAACCCCTGCCCGTGTGGGTATGCCACAGAACCAGAGAGCACGTGCACCTGCACGCCGTCTCAGCGCAGACGGTATCTGGCCAGGCTGAGCGGCCCGCTGCTCGATCGAGTCGATCTCAGAGTCGGCGTTGGTCGGGTGCGCAGCCACCGCGCTCTGATCGACGAGGCCGAGAGGCTGACCAGCGCTCAGGCTCGGGAGCAGGTCGCACGTGCCAGAGCGGCGAGTGCCGAGCGGCTTCGGCCGTTCGGGCACGAGCTGAACAGTCAGGTGTCGGGCGAGACACTCCGCGGTCGACTGCGGCTCACGCCACAGGCGACTGCAACGCTCGACCGGGCACTCGATCTCGGCACCATCACGCTGCGCGGTTATTTCCGGCTGCTGCGCATCGCCTGGACGCTCTGCGATCTCGCCGGCGATGAGTCACCCGACAGCGAGCACATCGCCAGGGCGATGTCGTGGCGGGGAGGAGGAGAACATGATCGGTAACGGGGCACTCGTCGACATCATGGCCGACGTGCATGGGCTCACGTCGTCAGAAGCCGCAGCGGTGACGGCCCAGCTGCACGCGCTGCACGAGCCGGGTTGTGCGGAGTCGATCGAACCGGCCCTGGCTGCGGCCTGGTGGTCATATCTGATCGAGCCGGGAGACGGCGTCGCCGGGAGTCTGGTGCGCCAGCACGGGGCGGTCGATGCGCTGCGTCAGGTCGTCGTCGACATTCGAGCGCAGCATGACCCGAGCCGACCAGGCGCGCAGACTTCGCAGTATCGAGAAGCGCTGCAGCGTTGGAGCCCTCGGCTTGGCGACCGCAGATTTCTCGACTCGCTTTCTTCGGCGGCGAGTCTGCATGCGACGCTGCTGATTCCAGGCGACGAGTCGTGGCCCGCACGGTTCTCAGATCTCGCCGAACACGCGCCAATGTGTCTGTGGGTGCTTGGCCGGCCGGCTCTGCTGACCCGGCCTCGTACCATCTCGATCGTCGGTGCCCGATCAGCCAGCAGCTACGGGTTGGAAGCCTGCGCCGAACTCGTGCAGGGGTGTGTGCGACACGGCTTCAGCGTGGTCTCAGGCGGCGCATACGGCATCGATCGGCAGGCGCACCGCGCGGCGCTCAGCCTGCAGGGCGACACTGTGGCGGTGCTCGCCGGGGGCATCGATCGACTGTACCCGGCCGGAAACGAAGAGCTACTGCGCGAGATCGCCGACCGTGGCTGTCTGATTGCCGAGCAGGCTCCGGGTACGCCGCCGACGCGGTGGAGGTTTCTGCAGCGGAACCGCAACATCGCTGCGCTCGGGGCGATGACGGTGGTGATCGAGGCCGGGCGCAGGTCTGGGGCGATCAACACGGTACATCATGCGGCACAGCTTGGTCGTCATGTCGCAGCCGTGCCCGGGTCGATCTTCTCTGCGACGTCCGCAGGAACGAATCACCTCATCCGCGACGGCCTCGCCTCGCTGGCGACTGGAGCCGACGACTGTCTGACGATGCTCACCGCACAGCCGGAGCTTGAGATGGCGCAGGTGCAGACCGACGGTCTGCGCCCAGAGTTGGTGCGCGTGCATGACGCGCTGCACCCGAGACAGGCGCAGGACGTCTTGGGCATCGCACAGCTCTCCGGCATGCCGCTGACGACCGTGAGATCGTGTCTGAACGAGCTGGAACTGCTGCAACTGGCCTGCCACCGTGGCGGCGGTGCGTGGCTGCGCAGCTGATCGCGTGGCATTCTGGTGGCATGACTGCTGAGATCTCTATCGCCGCGGCGATCGACCGCTACCTGAGCGAACTCCGGGTGGTCAGAGGGCTTTCAACGAACACGGTGAAGGCCTATGGCAACGATCTGAAAGACCTCGTTGCCGATCTCACCGACACGCGAGTGACCCACATCGGCCAGTTGCGCCTCGATCACCTCAGAGACTGGCTGTGGCACAGTTCGCAGCGTGGTCTCGCCGAGACGAGCCTGGCGCGCCGTTCCACCGTTGCACGATCGTTCGGGCGCTGGGCGTTCGAACAGGGCATCGTCGACGCCGACCCCGCCGCGCGGCTCCAGGTACCGAAGACCGGTCGCACCCTGCCGGTCGTCCACAGCAGCCAGACGATGCGGGCGCTGCTCGACCATGCCCACGAGGCGGCGGCATCCGGTGACCTGGTGAAAGTACGCGATTGGGCCATGCTCGAAGTGCTCTATGCCTCTGCACTGCGCGTCTCCGAGCTGGTCGGCCTCACCCTGGACGACATCGACCGCGACAACCGGCTGATCACCGTCGTCGGCAAGGGAGACAAGCAGCGTGTCGTACCGATCGGCGACATCGCGCTCGCGGCGATCGACCACTACCTTGAGACGGCGCGAGGTGCACTCTTAGCGCGCGCAGCGCATCCTGATGCGGGGCATCATCTCTTTCTCGGCGCGCGAGGCGGCCAGATCAACGCACGCACGGTACACGGCGTCGTCACACAGGCACTCACAGCGGTCGGCGCGCGCAATGCCGGCCCGCACTCGTTTCGTCACACCGCCGCGACGCACATGCTCGACGGGGGAGCCGACCTGCGCGCCGTGCAGACCCTGCTCGGGCACTCGAGCATCGGCACGACGCAGATCTACACGCACGTCTCTGTCGAGCAGCTCGCCTCGTCGTACCTGCAGGCGCATCCCCGCGCCTGATCGCAGCCAAATCCATCGCAGCCGGCCCATCGCTGCCATGCTCGTCGCAATCGAAGTGCTCGGAACGAAGCCGAGCGAGACGGTGATGCGACCCGAAGGTCATGGCAGCGGCAGCAGCACCGACGGGTCGGATCCTTCAATCAGCAGAAGGGGAGAGTAGTAGTCATCCACGTGACGGGCCCCGAGGTGCAGGCACCCGACACAGTGACCTCCTGAGGCGACGTGCCCGATGACCTGCCCACGTGCGACGTGGTCGCCCTGTGCCACAGCGGGCAGCACTGGCTCGTGACTCGAACGCCAGGAATGGTCGTGCGTGACCGTTACGACCGGGCGATCGACCACCTGGCCGGCGAACGATACCGTGCCGTCGTCGACGGCGAGCACCTCGGTGCCTTCGGCTGCGGCGACGTCGATGCCGCGATGGCCCGCTCCGTATGGATGCGGTGGTGCGCGAAATGGATTGACCACTGTTCTCGGAGCAGGTAGAGGCCATGACCAGCACGGCAGATCGCTGCAGGGAGTGTGTGCGGGCATCGCTGCACCAGGCCGCAGATCGGCGGCTGCCGGCGTCGAAAGGACGACGCCGACGGTGAACAGCAGGCACAGCGTCATGAGCGTGCCGCGACGACCAGCAGAGCGCAGGCGCATCGACGAGTTTCGAAGGGTTCGGCGAAGCGAGGAACGTCTTCGAAGAAGGGCTCGGCCGTGTGTGCTCGCTTCTGTCTTCATAGAGCGATTCAAACGCTGCTGGCTCAGGCGAAGAAGTACTCCAGCCACCGCTGTGCAGAACGGGAGAGCGCGGCGACAGATGTGCGTACTCGCAAGGGCAGGTCGCGTCACGAGGACGCGCTCGCCGGGCAGGCGCGGAAAGGCACGGTCGTGGGCTATGATTGTCGACAGCAGTAGAGCAATCTGCTGACTTCGCGTGCTCGCACAGATGACACAGCCTCAACGGTCCACTTCGGTGGTGAGGTGAGTCATGAGCACCAGGGGCCACCAACCCGGTGACCGCTCAACCGCAAGAGGCGTGTGAACACACGCAGAACAGGAGACACGGCAATGGCCGTCGTTACCATCCGCCAGCTGCTCGACAGCGGCGTGCACTTCGGGCACCAGACCCGCCGCTGGAACCCGAAAGTCAAGCGCTTCATCTTCACCGAGCGCTCGGGCATCTACATCATCGACCTGCAGAAGTCGCTCGGCTACATCGACAAGGCCTACGACTTCGTGAAGCAGACGGTCGCTCACGGCGGCACGATCCTCTTCGTCGGCACCAAGAAGCAGGCCCAGGAGGCCATCGCCGAGCAGGCGACGCGCGTCGGCCAGCCGTACATCAACCACCGCTGGCTCGGTGGTCTGCTGACCAACTTCTCGACCGTGCACAAGCGCCTGCAGCGTCTGAAAGAGCTCGAAGAGATCGACTTCGACGACGTGGCCGGTTCGGGTCGCACCAAGAAAGAGCTGCTCATTCTCAAGCGTGAGAAAGACAAGCTCGAGAAGACCCTGGGCGGCATCCGCAACCTGGACAAGACGCCTTCGGCCCTCTGGATCGTCGACGCCAACAAAGAGCACCTCGCCGTGCAGGAGGCGAAGAAGCTGGGCATCCCGGTCGTCGCCATCCTCGACACCAACATCGACCCCGATGACATCGCCTACCCGATCCCGGGCAACGACGACGCAATCCGGTCGGTCTCACTGCTCACCAAGATCATCGCCGACGCTGCTGCTGCCGGTCTGGTCGCTCGTCACAGCAAAGACGAAGAGGCCGGCGAGGCCGAGCCTCTGGCCGAGTGGGAGCGCGAGCTGCTGAAGCAGGACGAGCAGAAGCCCGCCGAGGCAGCTGCTGAGAAGCCGGCCGAGGCCGCTGAGCAGCCTGCTGCTGAGACCCCTGCTGACAAGTAAGTCTTCGAGACAACCCAACGCGAGAGAGCGAGAGAAACAGGAACATGGCGAATTACACTGCCGCTGATGTGAAAGCCCTGCGCGAGCGCACCGGATCGGGCATGCTCGACTGCAAGAAGGCGCTCGACGAGGCCGAAGGCGACGTCGAGAAGGCTATCGAGCTGCTGCGCGTGAAGGGCCTGAAGGGCGTCGCGAAGCGCGAAGGTCGTACCACGACCAACGGGCTCATCGCCGCCAAGGTCGACGGGCGCCGCGCGTACCTGATCGAGCTGGCATGCGAGACCGACTTCGTGGCCAAGAACGAACGCTTCATCGAGCTTGCCGAGCAGGTGCTCGCCGCGATCGCCGAGGTCGGCGCCGCCGATCTCACCGCTGCGCTTGCCGCTCCGGTCGAGGGCAAGAACGTCGAAGAGCTCATCACCGACACCAGCGCCATCATCGGCGAGAAGGTGGAGCTGCGTCGTCTGACTCAGCTCGAGGGCGAGCACTTCGCGGTCTACCTGCACCGCACGAACCCCGATCTGCCTCCGCAGCTCGGCGTGATCGTCGCGTACGACGGTGACGACAGCGAGACCGCGCACTCGATTGCGCAGCACATCTCGTTCGCCGATCCGAAGTACATGACTCGCGAAGAGGTTCCGGCTGAAGACGTCGAGAACGAGCGTCGCATCGCCGAAGAGACCTCGCGCAACGAGGGCAAGCCCGAGAAGGCTCTGCCGCGCATCGTCGAGGGACGCCTCAACGGCTTCTTCAAGACGATCGTGCTGCCCGATCAGGATTACGCACGCGATCACAAGCTGAGCATTGCTCAGGTGCTGAAGGATGCCGGGCTGACGGTCAACTCGTTCGTCCGCTTCCGCGTCGGAGCCTGACGCTTCAAAGGTGGCCCGGCCGAGTGCCGGGCCACCTTCATGTATGCCCCCGCTGACTGGTCTCGGCGGCGTGGGCATCCGCTGCGAGACAGCATCGCCGCCCTTGACAGCGGCAAAACCGGGACCGCCCCCTAGACTTACAGAGCACAGTGACGCGGCCGCCATGACCGGCGTCTCAGTATGAAGGAGCGCATGTGGTGATGGAACGACGTCGACGAGTTCTGCTGAAACTCTCTGGAGAGGCGTTCGGAGCGGGCGCTCTGGGCGTGAACCCCGACGTGGTCGGCTCCATCGCCCACCAGGTCGCCATTGCGTCGCGCACCGTCGAGGTCGCGATCGTCGTCGGCGGCGGCAACTTCTTCCGTGGCGCAGAGCTGTCGCTCAGCGGCATGGAGCGTGCCCGCGCCGACTACATGGGCATGCTCGGCACCGTGATGAACGCCTTGGCCCTGCAGGACTTCTTGCAGCAGGCAGGCGTCGACACCCGAGTGCAGTCTGCGATCCAGATGACACAGGTTGCTGAGTCGTACATCCCTCTTCGTGCCATCCGTCACCTTGAGAAAGGCCGTGTCGTCGTCTTCGGCGCCGGTGCCGGTCTGCCGTATTTCTCGACCGACACCGTCTCTGCGCAGCGTGCGCTCGAGATTAAGTGCGACGAGGTGCTCTTCGCCAAGAACGGCGTTGACGGTGTCTACACCGCTGACCCCAAGACTCATCCCGAAGCCGAGAAGATCGAGGCGATCACCTACACTGACGCGCTGGTGCGGGGTCTGAAGGTCGTAGACTCGACCGCGTTCAGCCTGTGCATGGACAACGCCATGCCGATGCGCATCTTCGGCATGGACGACCATGAAAACATCGCACGGGCCATTCAGGGCGTCGAAATCGGCACTCTGGTCAGCGCTGACGCCTGAGCGACTGCACACCCACGAGCATCGGCACAGAGGAGACATCATGATCAAAGACATCATTGACGAGACCAAGCAGCGCATGGCCAAAGCGGTCGAGGTCGCACGAGACGAGTTCGCACAGGTGCGCACGGGGCGCGCGAACCCCGCCCTCTTCGCCAGCATCCCGGTCGACTACTACGGCACGCCCACGCCACTGCAGCAGCTCGCCTCGCTGCAGAACCCCGAGGCGCGCACTCTGATCATCACGCCGTATGACAAGTCTGCTCTGCACGAGATCGAGAAGGCGATTCGCAACGAGCCCAACCTCGGCGTGAACCCCACCAACGACGGCGATCTCATTCGCGTCGTGCTGCCCGAGCTCACCGAAGAGCGACGCAAAGAGTACGTCAAGCTGGTTCGGCAGAAGGCAGAAGAGGCGCGCGTGGTCGTGCGCAACCTGCGCCGCAAGGCGAAAGACGACTTCGACGCGCTGAAAGGCGAAGTCGGCGATGACGAGATCGCTCGCGGTGAGAAAGACCTCGAAACTGTGACGAAGCAGCATGTCGAGCAGATCGATCAGTCACTCGAGCGCAAAGAGAACGAGCTGCTCGAGGTCTGACCTCGGAGCACAACTGGCAGACACCACAGTGAGCACCAACAGAGACCGTCATCAGGCCCAGGCGAGGGCCTTGGTCGAACAGCTCGAGCAGGCGAACCAGCGCCTCGAGCAGAAGGCAGGACGCAACCTGCCGTTGGCGATCGGCGTTGCTCTGCTCATCGGCGCAGTAGTGCTGGGCAGTCTGCTGCTCAGTCAGCATGCGTTCGTCGTGGTGCTGATGGCCGCGACCGGTCTCGCCGTCGCAGAGACCGCCCAAGCACTGCTGTTTCGCTCAATCTTGGTCTCGCCATGGATGCTGGGGATCGTCGCCGGTCTGCTGCCGGGTATCGCGTTCCTCCGTGGGGGATGGGCTCTGCTGTGGGCCGGGCTCGCAGCACTGGTGCTGGCCGCCCTCTGGCAGATCGTCTCCCACAGCATCCGCGGTCAGTCGCCTTGGGTGGCTGTCGGATGGTCGACTGCGCTGATCGTCTATATCGCGATGAGTCTTTCGACCGTCGCACTCCTGATCACTCACGAAGGCGGCGTGGAGTGGCTGATCTGCGCCCTCATCGTGGTCGTATGCAATGACACCGGCGCCTATGCGAGCGGCGTGCTTTTCGGACGTCACCCCATGGCACCGCGGATCAGTCCCAAGAAGACTTGGGAGGGGCAGGCCGGTGCGTTGGTGAGTTCAACCGTGGCCGGCATACTCTCAGTCTGGGCGATTGCGGGTATGCCGTGGTGGGGGGGACTGATCGTCGGACCGCTGCTGATGGTCACCGCGACGGTCGGCGACCTCCTCGAATCGTCGCTGAAACGCTGGCTGGGCATCAAAGACATGAGTCGGTGGATCCCCGGTCACGGCGGGTTCATGGACCGCCTGGACGCCATCATTCCGTCTATGCCGATGGCCTTTCTGCTCTTTCTGCTCTTCGCCACGCTTGCCGCCTGAACGCACTTTTGTGTGGTCTTTGGCAGAATGGGGCTGTGACGACTGTTTTCGAGCGAGTACCCAAAGGCAAGCGCGGCTATGACATCGACCAGGTTGACGATCTGCTCGAACGGGCCCGAGCGGCATACGATTCAGGCACCGCAGATGTGACTTCTGACACGGTTCGAGCCACCGCCTTCGACGTGGTCAAAGACGGCTATGAGCCGGCTCAGGTCGATGCGGCTCTCGACAGACTCGAAGACGCGTTCGCTCAGCGAGAGCGCGACGAGGCACACGCTGCGATGGGCGACGAGGCATGGCAGGAGCAGGCGAGGGAGCAGGCGCGGGTTGTCGTCGACAGAATGCTGCGGCCCGAAGGCCATCGGTTCCGTCGCGTCGGTGTTTTCGGCGTCGGATACTCGCGCAAGCAGGTTGATCAGCTCGCCGACCGCATCGTGGCCTATTTTCGGCTGGGCACACCTCTCGAAGTCTCGGAGGTGAGGGATGCGGTCTTCGCGCGACAGGGCAATGGGTATGACGAACGCCAGGTCGATGCCGTGCTCGATCGCACGGTCGAGATCATGCTGGCCATTCTCTGAGCTGCCGCTGAGACAGAGCTGTGGGCAGAACGCTGACGTTGGACGGCACGGAACAGACACGCTAGGGTGGAAATGTATGGTTTCTTTGAAGACTTCCTCAACGCTCATCGCCGGTGCCGTGGCTTTCGCCTTAGTGAGCTCCGGCGCACACAGCGCAGTCACCGATTCCGCGTATGCCTCGACCGCTAACGTCGAGGCGCACAGCGTGGCAGGTCAGCAGAGTGTCGTCCAGGCGAATCTGCCGCAGATCGCCGGTAACCTGCAGCGCCAGGCGTTCGCCGATTCCGTTCCTGCAGCGCAGGTGACAACGGTGAGCATCGATACGCCCCAGCAGGTCGTTACGGCCGAGACCCGTGTGGTCACACCGCCCCCTGCCGCGCAGCCTGAGGGTGACACCGCTGATAACAGCTCGGACGCAAACACTGCGAAGAAGCAGCGTGACGCGCAGCCGAAGAGCGCACCCGCAGCGGCGACACCGAGCGACGGCAGCGTCTGGGATCGCATGGCACAGTGCGAGTCAGGCGGTCGCTGGAACATCAACACCGGCAACGGCTACTACGGCGGTTTGCAGTTCTCCAAGCAGACGTGGCAGGCCTCGGGAGGCACAAAGTACGCACCGACGGCAGATGGCGCCACTCGAGAGCAGCAGATCGAGATCGCTTCCGGCCTGCAGGCGCGCGCTGGTTGGGGCCAGTGGGGCTGCAGCTCGAAGATTGGGGCACGCTGATGGCGGCCGTGAGCGCATTCATCCGCACCGCATCCGTCGGGGCAGCGGGAGCACTGATGTTCGTCGCAGCGGGTGGAGTCAACACCGCATATGCCGATGAGGTGTCCTCGATCACTGAGACCGCATCGCAGGAGTCCAACACTGCCATCGACACCCAGAGCGTCCAGGCTGCGGTTGCGGTCATCTCGATGCAGTCTGACTTGGTGAAGGCCGAGACACCAGCACCGCCGCCGGCACCAGTAGCAGAACCAGCTGACGACGCTGCTGCCGCGGCAGGCAGTGCTCCGGCAGCTGCAGCAGTCCCGAATCCCACTGGCGCCCAGGCTGAGGCTTGGGCTCAGGTTCAGGCGCGTGGCTGGGGAGCCGACCAGTTCGTCTGCCTCGTGAGCCTCTGGCAGAAAGAGTCGGGATGGCGTGTCAACGCCACGAACAGCAGTTCGGGAGCCTACGGCATCCCCCAGTCGCTGCCTGGCAGTAAAATGGCGTCCGCCGGGGCCGACTGGCAGACCAACCCTGCCACACAGATCAAGTGGGGCCTGGGATACATCGCTGGTCGCTACAGCACG
This sequence comes from Pseudoclavibacter sp. CFCC 11306, assembly GCF_008831235.1. Taxonomy (GTDB): domain Bacteria; phylum Actinomycetota; class Actinomycetes; order Actinomycetales; family Microbacteriaceae; genus Pseudoclavibacter_A. The sequence continues at coordinate 742,239 of NZ_WBKF01000001.1, read as the reverse complement.
CCGTGCGGTGCTTGGGGTCATTCGCAGTCGGTCGGCTGGTACTGATACCCGATTCGCCGTTTGTCGGTCGGCTGGCTGATCAGAACGAGGTGCGCCCATGAGCGACATGCAGAAGATCCGTGCCAATACCGAGCTGCCGCGACGCGCCGAAGAGATCACGCTGCAGACAGACGACGGTCTCACCCTGGTCGGTGAACTCTCGCTCCCGGCCCATCGGGAGCCAGCCGCGACGCTGGTGACATTTCACCCTCTGCCCACCCAGGGTGGGTTCATGGACTCGCACATCCTGCGCAAGGCCGCTTGGCGACTGCCTGCAATGGCTGACATCGCCGTGCTGCGATTCAACACCCGCGGAACTTCGAGCCCTCGTGGAACCAGCGAGGGCACGTTCGGCGATGGAATCACCGAGCGGTTCGACGTCGAAGCCGCCATGCGATTCGCCGAGCAGCGAGGGCTCCCGCACATCTGGCAGCTGGGGTGGTCGTTCGGCACCGAGCTGCTGCTCAAGTACGGTTTGGACTATCCCGCAGACGGCACCATCCTGCTCTCGCCGCCGCTGCACCGCACGACTGCACCCGAACTCGCTCGCTGGCACGGCGCCGGCCGACGGCTCATCGCGGTCATCCCAGAGAACGACGACTTTCTGCGCCCGCCCGAGGCGCGAGAGCGGTTCAGCGTCGTGCCCGAGACCGAACTCATCGTGATCCCCGACGGCCGTCATCTCTGGATCGGTGAGAAACAGACCCGTGAGGTGCTGACCGTGATCGTGCGTGCGATGCGCCCGAGCGCGCTCCCGCTGCCGACCGAATGGCCGACGCCCAGCGAGTGAGTGACGCGGTCAGCGTTTGTTCTGCCGCGGCACCCAGAGCTCCTGCACCAGCAGGATGACCGATGCAGCCACCGGAATCGACAGTAGCGCTCCGAACACGCCGAGCAGCGTGCCGCCGAGCAGCGCGGCGATCACCACGATCACCCCCGGAATCGGTACGGCTCGATTCACGATGTGCGGTGTGAGCACATATGCCTCGAACTGCATGTAGATCAGGTAGTAGATCATGATGAAGAGCGCCGGCCAGAGGTTCACGTTCTCCGGATTCGCCAATACCTGAGTCACGACCGTCATCAGCGTGGTCAGCGTCGCCGCAGTCAGCGAGCCCACCAGCGGCAGCAGTGCGAACAGGAAGATCACGACGGCGAGCACCTCGCGGAAACGCACCTGCAGTATCGACATCGCGATGTACGCGCAGACCGCGTTGATCAGCGCGATGATCGTCTGCGACATCACATACTTACCGACGTTGTCGAAGATGCGGTCGCTGAGACGAGTGAAGCGGCTGCGACGAGAAGCCGGCAGCAGTGAGATGAGCCCCCGTTTGAGACCCTGCAGAGACACCATGAAATAGAGCGTGAGCACGACGATGATGACCGTCGCCGCGATGAAGTTGGCCAAGCCGGTTCCCACCGTCACGAGACCACCGGCCACCTGCAGCATGTTCTGCGGGTCAGAGGCGAAGCGCTGCGCGGCGTCGAGCCATCCCGCGGCAGCACCGTCGACCTGTTGGTTGATGCTCTGAAACCACTCCTGCTGAGTGAGCACGTGCACGAGCACCGGCGTATTCTGGATCGCCTCGTCGACCTGCGTGTTGATCGCAGGGATCAGCAGCAGCACGACACCGACCACGGCCAGCACGAAGAACAGAAAGACCACCAATACTGCGACGCCTCGTGGCATCCCGGTGCGACACAGCAGCCGAACGACAGGGTCGAGCCCGAGCGCGAGAAACAGTGCGGCGCCGATGTAGGTGATGACCATGCCGCTGGTCGCGACCATGCCCCCCAGCACCAGGGCGACGAGCACGCCGAGGGTGCCGAGAAAGGCGATGCCGAACACGTTGTCGGTGCTGAGACGCATGGTGCGGATGCGATGGTGGCTCGAGCCGATGACGTCTGTCTCGTGCGTGGTCGGCGGAGTCGTCGGCTCCGGCTTCGGCGCCTCAGTGGTCTGCGCGGCGTCCTCTGGTGTCGAAGCGCTCATCAGCCGTTCCTCTGTTCCTCGTGTTCGTGTGCCGACGCACGTCTGTGCTGAAGGTCGCACAGCTCTCTGCCAAGGGTACCCGCGGTTCTCGACCGTGCGTGATCGCTGGCGAAACCCGACCTGCGACGAGGGAACTTCGCTCTCAGCGCAGGCATAGATGATTTTCAAAGAGGAACGCTATGATCTAGGGTCTTATGGGAAGAACTGGAAGGGTCTGAACTTTGCGCTTTTATACCGCCGTCGTGCTTTTCGCCATCGCGGCCCTGGCACTGATCGTCGGCTTCGGCCAGCAGACCATCTGGCGCCCGCCGGCTGAGATCGTCGAATCAGTGGACACCGCCACACAAGGCACCGCGTCTGCACCGGTCGCCGTCATCGACGGCTCCGCCCTCGCACAGCACGACGGCAAGGCCACTGTGGTCGTCACCGGCCCGCAGCGAGTCTTCGCAGCAGCCGGGCCCTCCTCCGACGTGGATGCGTGGGTCGCCGACGCATCGGTCAACCGCATCACCGCAGCGGATCGCGACCTCGGCGTGACCACTGGGGGAACAGAGCAGACTGTGCCGAACCCGGCAGGCTCCGATCTCTGGACGACCGAGCAGAGTGCAGACGGCCAGCTTCGCCTCGAGGTCGACTCGGTGCAGACGTCCTCACTGCTGATCGCCTCAGACGGCGAGCATCCGGCACCGACCGAGATCAGCATCAGCTGGCCGAACGTGAACCCGACGCCATGGGTGCGGCCACTGCAGATCATCGGCTATGTGCTGCTGCTCGGCGGGTTCGTGCTGCTGCTAATCGATCGCATCGCGAACCGCCGGGGCCCACGTCGCCGTACGCACCGCGGCAAACGTCTCGCCTCGGAAGACACGAAGTCATTGAAGAGCGGCGTCGTGCCGGGCGACGACTATGAGACCGAAGCGGGCAAGGCGCCCGTGGCGCCGAACAAGCCGTCGAGCGACGAGCCTTCCGCCACGAAACCCGCAGACGGGAGCCGACCTGACGCTGAGGCGTCCAAACCGGGAGCCGCCTCCGGAGCTGCGAAAGACGCCACGTCGAAAGAGACCGCCACGGCAGAGAAAGGCGCCAACAGCCGATCCAGTTTGGGGCGTTCCAGCCTGGGCAAGAGGCCGCTGCGTGGGCTCTTCGTCTTCGGCGTCGCAGGGGTGCTGGCGCTGACCGGCTGCACCCAGCCGGATCAGGCATCGCCGAGCTCCGCGAGCTCCGAAGCACCAGCAGACAGCGACCAGTCCGCGACTCCCGTGCTCAAGGCGCACTTCCAGACCATCCTCGACCAGGTTGCGACGACCGCCAGCCAGGCCGATGCCGCCCTCGACCCGAACATGCTGAACGGCAGGTTCACGGGTGAGGCTCTCGCCGCACGACAGGGCTATTACGCGATCAAGTCGAAGTTCGCCGACGAACCGGCGATCGACCCGATCGTCTCGTCTCCCATGAACGTGTTCCTGCCGCAGTCTGGCAAAGACTTCCCTCGCACGGTGCTGGTCGGTGTTCAGGACGATCAGGCAGAGGGGCAGCCCAAGCGGCTGCTGTTGCTGCAGCAGGAGACGGCCCGCGACAACTACAAGCTGAAGACGGTGATCAACAATCCGATCCCGCCGATTCCTGACCTGCCGAGCGAGTTGGTCGGTTCGCAGGTGATTCCGAACGACAGCAGCGACCTCGCGATCGCCCCCGGAGTCGTCGGCGAGCACTATGCAGATCTGCTGGCCAATGGCGACTCCAGCCAGTTCGCAGCACAGTTCGACATCGCCAACGATCAGTATCTGCAGCGTCGTCGTGAGAAAGTCACGCAGCAGCGCGAGAACCTCGGCCAGGACGGTCAGCTGAACGTGACCTACCCGCCGGGTGCTTCAGCCCCCGTGGCGCTGACCACCGCCGACGGCGACGGTCTCGTGTTCGTCAGCGTCAATGAGACGTGGGAGGTCAAGCCCGCCAAAGAGAACGGCGTGATCAAAGACCTCACGGCAGCAGACAGCGCCGTGATCGGCTCGAACGAGACGAGCAAAGGCCTCCAGCGCGTGTACAGCACGATGCTGGTCTTCAGAGTGCCGAAAGACGCCACGCAGAAGGCGACACTGGTCGGCTACACGTGGCAGCAGGAATCAATCAAGGAGCTGTGACATGAGCGCACATGATGTGCCGAACGCTTCAACGGGTGTGACGGGAGTTCCCGACGCACACGGAGCCATCGATCTGGGGGCGGCATCGGCCCCGAACGCGACGAATGGTGCCGCTTCGAGCAGCACAGCCGGATCGGCACGTGCTGTGCTGGTGACCAGGCTCGACGAGCAGACCTTCGGCGAGAGCGTTCAGCGTTCGACGCGCACACCGCTGCTGCTCGCACTTGTCTCCGGAACACCGCAGGACCATCCGCTGGTCGATACGCTCACCGAGCTGGTCGTCGCCCAGAAGGGGCGGCTGCTGCTCGGCATCGTCGACGCACAGCAGCATCCGCAGATCGCTCAGGCTCTGCGCGTACGCACTCTGCCGACCACGCTCGCTCTGATCGCCGGCCAGCCGGTGCCGCTCTTCGAAGGTCTTGCCGATCGCGCCCAGATCGAGCCCGTCATCTCGCAGGTGCTGCAGGTCGCCGAGCAGCAGGGTGTGACCGAGGTCGTCGAAGTTCCGAGCGACGACGACGCAGAGCCTGAGGAGCCGAAGCTGACCCCGCAGCAGGTCGCCGCCCAGCAGGCACTCGACGAGGGCCGCCTTGCCGATGCCTCGCATGCGTTCCAGCGCATTCTCGACGAGTCGCCGAAAGACGAGTTCGCTCGCCATGGCCTGCTGCTGTCTCACCTTCGCACACGTCTCGAACAGGTCGATCAGGGCACCCCTGAAGCGCAGAGCGTCGACGATGCCGAGCTCAGCAGCGCACTTGAGCAGGCAGACCGAGCCTGGCTGGCCGGAGATCCCGAGAAGGCCTTCGACGTGCTGCTGCAGCCAGCCCTCTGGGCGAACCCCGACGATCGCACGCCGCTGCAGCAGCGGCTGATCGGGCTGTTCGAGCTGACCGGCAACACCGATCCTCGGGTCAACGCCGCACGCACCAGGCTCGCCAGCCTGCTGTTCTGAACGTGACCGACTCGCACGCCTCGTACCTCGACAACGCAGCCACCGCCCCGATGCTGCCCGCGGCACTCGACGCCTACGTGCATGCGGCGCAGGTGGTGGGCAACGCCTCTGCTGTGCACACCGCCGGCCAGCATTCGCGCGCTCTCGTCGAACAGGGGCGTGCTCGGGTCGCGGCGTCGCTCGGCGCCGACCCTGCCGAGATCGTCTTCACAGCCGGCGGCACCGAGTCGATCAACCAGGCGGTGAAAGGCATCTACTGGTGGCGTGAGGCAGACGGGCGCCGTCCGCTCGTGGTCATCGCCGAGGCCGAACACCATGCGACTGAGGCCTCTGCACGCTGGCTTGAGCAGACGCAGGGCGCGCAGGTCAGACGCATCCCGGTCGACCGAGAGGCACGTATCGACCTGACCGTTCTGCGAGAGCTGGTCGATGCTGAGGGTGCACGCGTCGCCCTGATCAGCGTCATCGCCGCGAACAACGAGGTCGGCACGCTGCAGCCGCTGGGTGAGATCGCTGAGATCGCCCGTGCACACGACATTTCGGTGCACGTCGATGCGGTGGCCGCCTACGGGCAGGTGCCTCTCGACTTCCACGAACTCGGCATCGCGGCCATGAGCGTCTCGGCGCACAAGATCGGCGGGCCCCTGGGCACTGGAGCGCTCGTACTGCGCCGCGATGTGACGCCGGTGCCGCTGCTGCACGGGGGCGGTCAGGAACGCCGTCTGCGCAGCGGAACACTGGACACCCCGTCGATCGCCGCCTTCGGAGTCGCCGCCGAGCACGTCGTCGGCAGGCTCTCCGCCCACGCCAGCCGGCTCGCCGAGCTGCGCGACCGACTGATCCTCGGCATCCGACGTGCAGTGCCCGAGGCGATCGTGACCGGCGCCCGTGGCGATCAGCGGCTGCCCGGCAACGTGCATGCGGTGTTTCCCGGCTGCGAAGGAGACTCGCTGCTGTTTCTGCTCGATGCGGCCGGAGTGCGCGCGTCGACGGGATCGGCGTGCACCGCGGGCATTCCGCAGCCGAGCCACGTGCTCGAGGCTATGGGGTTCGACGAGCAGGACTCCCGCTCGGCCCTGCGGTTCACCTTGGGCGAAGACACCGGCGAAGGTGATGTGGACGCCGTGCTCGAGGTGCTGCCCGAGGTCTATCGACGAGCGCGTCAGGCCGGCATGAGTGCGAACGCGCCCACAATCTACTGATCTCGCGAAGGCCGAGAGTGCGCGTCTCCAGGCGGATGCGATGTCGGCGCTCGCGGCTACACTGGAACGACGTCAGAGGCCTGCTGACGACACGGAACGATGTCGATCGCACGAGACCCGTGCCGGCAGGCGAATCCCAGACAACGAAGGAGCGAACATGCGGGTACTAGCGGCGATGAGCGGTGGGGTAGATTCCTCGGTCGCGGCCGCGCGCATGGTCGAAGCCGGCCACGACGTGGTCGGCGTGCATCTGGCTCTCTCACGCATGCCGGGCACGCTGCGCACCGGCTCTCGGGGGTGCTGCACCGTCGAAGACGCCACCGATGCGCAGCGGGTGTGCGCACGGCTGGGCATCCCGTTCTACGTGTGGGATTTCTCCGAGAGGTTCAAAGAAGACGTCGTCGACGACTTCATCAGCGAGTACTCGGCAGGGCGCACCCCCAACCCCTGCCTGCGCTGCAACGAGCGCATCAAGTTCGCGGCGCTGCTCGAGAAGGCGCTCGCCCTCGGCTTCGATGCGGTGTGCACGGGGCACTATGCCAAGATCGTGACAGCGGCCGACGGCCGTCGAGAGCTGCACCGTGCGGCTGCCTGGGCCAAAGACCAGTCGTATGTGCTCGGCGTGCTGACCGGCGCTCAGCTCGAGCACGCGCTGTTCCCACTCGGCGACACCCCGTCCAAAGACCTGGTGCGTGCCGAGGCGACCCGTCGCGGGCTCGAGACGGCGAGCAAACCCGACAGCTATGACATCTGCTTCATCTCAGACGGTGACACCGCCGGCTGGCTCGAAGACAAGGTCGGAACCGCCCCCGGCGACATCGTCGACCGCTCTGGTGAGGTGCTGGGACATCACGAAGGTGCGCACACCTTCACGGTGGGGCAGCGTCGCGGTCTGCACATCGGCCGTCCGGCTCCCGACGGTCGCCCACGGTATGTGCTCGAGGTGCGCCCCGTCACACATGAGGTCGTCGTGGGGCCGCATGAGGCGCTCGCCGTCTGCGAGATCGCCGGACGCCGTCAGTCGTGGGCCGGAGAGCCTCCGGCCGAGGTGCACTCTGGTCTCGACATCATGGTGCAGGTTCGTGCGCACGGCGACCCAGTTCCGGCGCGAGTGCGCATCGTCGATGGTGAGACCGTCGTCACCCTGCGCGACCCGCTGATGGGTGTCGCCCCCGGACAGTCGGCGGTGCTGTATCTGGGCGAGCGCGTGCTGGGCCAGTTCACCATTGACCGCTCCGTCGCGGCCGACACCGTCTCGTCTGACGGCGCTCAGCTCTCCGACCAGGCGCTGGCGTCATGAGCGCCCCGCTCGACGACGCGCAGATCGCCCGGCTGACTCACGAAGACGCAGCACAGCTGGTGCGCGAGCTCACTGATCGCATCCTCGAACTGCGCGACGCCTACTACGAACGCAACACATCGCTGGTCAGCGACGAAGAGTACGACCAGCTGCAGATCGAGCTGGCCGCTGTCGAACAGCAGTTTCCCGATCTGCAGAGTCAGGATTCCCCGACGCTGACTGTGGGCGGGCGCCCCGACGGGTCGAGCTTCGCACCGGTCACGCACGCCGAACGCATGCTGAGTCTCGACGACGTGTTCAGCATCGGCGAGCTCGACGAATGGATCATGCGCACCGAGAGGCGTCTGGCCGGGCGCGCCTTTCACTACCTGACCGAGCTGAAGATCGACGGTCTCGCCATCAATCTGCGTTACGAGCACGGTCGACTGGTCAGCGCTGCCACGCGCGGCGACGGTGTCGTCGGCGAAGACGTCACCGAGAACGTACGCACGATTGATGCGGTGCCGTTCCAGCTCGCCGGCACGGGGCATCCGCCGCTGGTCGAAGTGCGCGGCGAGGTGTTCTTCCGCGTCGCCGACTTCCATGCGCTCAACGCCAGCCTGGCCGATGCCGGTAAGAAGACTTTCGCGAACCCGCGCAATGCGGCGAGCGGCTCGCTGCGGCAGAAAGACCCACGAGTCACGGCGGCACGCCCGCTGACCGTGCTCGTGCACGGCCTCGGCGCCTGGCCCGACCCGCCTGTGGCCAGCCAGTCCGAGATCTACGACCTGTTTCGCTCGTGGGGTCTGCCGGTCTCGACGCACAACCGACTGCTCACCTCGATCGACCAGGTGCACGAGTTCATCGCGTTCAACGGGCAGCACCGTGCCGAGATCGAGCACGAGATCGACGGCGTCGTGGTCAAGGTCGACGAGCTCGCGCTGCACGACGAACTCGGAGCGACCAGTCGGGCGCCGCGCTGGGCGATCGCCTACAAATACCCGCCCGAGCAGGTGAACACGAAGCTTGTCGACATTCGTGTGGGCGTCGGACGCACCGGCCGGGTGACGCCCTATGCGGTGGTCGAAGCCGTCCACGTCGCGGGTTCGACGGTGCGTCAGGCGACGCTGCATAACCAAGAGATCGTCAAGGCCAAGGGTGTGCTGATCGGTGACACCGTGGTGCTGCGCAAGGCCGGCGATGTGATTCCCGAGATTCTCGGGCCGGTGGTGGAGCTGCGCACCGGAGACGAACGGGCCTTCGTGATGCCTGAGCACTGTCCGGAGTGCGGTGCGGTGCTGGCCCCGTCGAAGCCCGGCGAGATCGACGTACGCTGCCCGAACACGCAGTCGTGCCCGGCGCAGGTGGCGGGTCGCCTCGAGTATCTCGCATCGCGAGCCGCACTCGACATCGAAGGCCTCGGCGAGGTCGCCTCGATCGCTCTGACGCATCCGCTGGCGCCCACCGCGCCGCCGCTGACGACCGAAGCGAGACTGTTCGATCTGACGCTGGCCGATATCTTTCCGGTGCGTGTCGAGGTGACCGACCCTGAGACGGGACTGCCGAAGCAGACCGACGAAGGCGAGCCCGACATCCGAGCGCCGTTCAGACGTCAGCGTCGCAGGAGCGACGGCGAATGGGCGGGGCCCGACGAGGCGGCGTTCAGCGGCGACGAGCATTCGGTGCCCAGCGAACTCGCGCACAAGATGCTCGCGAACATCGACGAGGCCAAGACCCGGCCACTGTGGAGACTTCTCGTGGCCCTGAACATTCGCCACGTCGGGCCCGTCGCTGCCCGTGCGGTCGCGGGGCACTTCGGGTCGCTTGACGCGATCTGCGCCGCCGAGACCGACGAGCTGGCCGCAGTCGACGGCGTGGGTCCGATCATCGCCGAGGCGATTCGCGACTGGTTCACGATCGACTGGCACATCGACATCGTCGAGCGGTGGCGGGCGGCTGGCGTGCAGTGGGCGACCCCCGGGCACCCTGGGCCGCATGGGGATGCCGACGTCGACTCCGAGGCGCCGCTGGCCGGTCGCAGCGTGGTCGTCACCGGAACCGTCCCGGGATACACCCGCGAGGAGGCCGAAGAGGCCGTGATCGCGCTCGGCGCCCGTGCGGCATCCAGCGTGTCGAAGAAGACCTATGCAGTCGTGTTCGGCAGCGGCGCGGGCAGCAAGCTCGCCAAGGCCGAGAAGCTGGGCATCCCGATGATTCCGGCCGAGCGGTTCGGTGACTTTCTGCATGATCCTGCGACGGTGGTCGGCGAGATCGAGTCGGGTGGCGACACTCTGGCCACTGACACCAGTGCGCCGCAGGGGGCTGATGGGCAGGGAGCCCATCGATCCAGTGAACGCGAGCTGACGATCCCCGCTGACAATGAGAAGAGCTGACAATGAGCGATCAAGACTCCGCACGAACCGCGTTCGCTGACGGGTTTCGCACCTTTCTGGCGCACAGCCCGACCTCGTATCATGCGGCTGAGACCGTCGCCGCACGGCTGACGGCTGCAGGATTCATCCGACTCGACGAGCGCGACCAGTGGCCGAGCGAAGCCGGACGCTACGTGGTGGTGCGCGATGGTGCGGTGATCGCGTGGGTCGTGCCCGAAGGAGCTACCGCGACGACGCCGCTGCGTGTGATCGGCGCGCATACCGACTCGCCGGGGTTCCGGCTGAAGCCGACGCCAGACTTCGTGACGCAGGGGTGGCAGCAGGCCGGCGTCGAGATCTACGGTGGGCCGCTGCTCAGCACCTGGTTCGACCGTGATCTGGCGGTCGCAGGCAGGGTCTTCGATCGATCGGGGAGGGCCCATCTGGTGCGCACCGGGGCCATTGCGCGCATCCCGAATCTGGCGATTCACCTCGACCGAGGCGCGAACAGCGATCATACGATCGGGCGACAGCGAGAGACCGCGCCGGTGATCGGGGCCGTTGATGCCGTCGACGGCAGCGATGGCAGCGACACTAATCTGATCGGGTACGTCGCGGCTCGTGCGGGCTTGGAACCAGCCGACGTCACGGGCGCCGATCTGTTCCTCACCGACACGCAGCCTGCAGCGCTGCTCGGCACGCATGAAGAGTTCCTCGCCGCCGGTCGGCTCGACAACCTGACGTCGGTCTACGCGGCTCTGGCGGCGCTTGCCGCTGTGGCCGGAGGCAGCAGGGGCGAGCGTCTGGTTGCGACCAGTGAGCACATCAGCGTCTTCGCCGCGTTCGATCATGAAGAGATCGGATCGGCCACGCGCTCTGGCGCCGCGGGGCCGTTTCTCGAAGAAGTGCTGCTGCGCATCGCCGAAGGCCGCGGAGCCACCACTGGCCAGCGGTTGCAGGCCTGGGCTGACTCCTGGGTGCTGTCGAGCGATGCCGGGCACCTCGTGCACCCGAACCACGTGGGCAAGCACGATCCAGAGCACCTGCCGAGGCCCAGCCAGGGGCCGCTGCTCAAAGTCAACGCTCAGCAGCGGTATGCCACTGACGGCGCCGGCGAGGCGCTGTGGCACGGCCTGGCCGAGGCCGCCGGAGTCGCGGTGCAGACCTTCGTCTCGAACAACGACGTGCCATGCGGCAGCACGATCGGGCCTATCACGGCGACACGTCTGGGCCTGCGCACGGTCGACGTCGGTGTAGGGCTGCTCTCGATGCACTCTGTACGCGAGCAGGTGCATCTCGGCGACCTCCGGGCGCTGTCGCAGCTGATCGCGACCTTCATGCTGGCGGCTGAGGAGCGAAACGCATGAGCGACAAGACCATTCCCGCCACCGACCCTGCGCGCGCTCTGACCAGACCGCGTCTCTGGACGGCCGTCGACACCGCCGTGACCTATCGCTGGCCGCATGCGAACGATCACAAGTACTCTCGTGGCGTGCTCGGGCTGATGACCGGTTCGCCGCAGTTTCCGGGCGCGGCCGTGCTGAGCACCGCCGGCGCGCTGCACACCGGTTTGGGGATGCTCCGCTGGCTGGGCGATGACAGCGTGCGCGACCGAGTGCTCGACTTCGCGCCTGAGGCGGTGACGACGGAGGGGCGTACCGATGCCTTCGCCGTCGGCAGTGGTCTGCCCGAGGTGAGCGCCGAGGCTGGCGACCCGGAGCTCTTTCGTCGTGTGCACGATCTGCTGATCAGTGGTGTGCCGACCGTGGTTGATGCGGGTGCGCTCGCAGCCATCGACGAGGCGGCCCTCGACCATGAGCACCGGTGGATTCTGACGCCGCATCTGGGGGAGTTCCGGCGTCTGGCGAAGCGCCTCGGTGTCGACGTCGCGCTCGACGAGCTTGCTGATGCGGAGCAGTCTGGCAGCGATGTGAGCTGGCGCCGTGCCTCTTTGGATCCTTCCGGCTCTGCCATGGACCATTCTCAGGATGCCGCCTCGGGTCGCTCGGCGGATGCAGTGGAGCGTCACGTCGAAGCGGCTGCCGCGCTGGCCGAGCGGACGGGTTCAGTCGTCCTGCTCAAAGGCGCGCACACTGTGGTCTCCGACGGCACTCAGACTGCGCTGGTGACGACCGGCACGCCGTGGCACGCGACCGCAGGCACCGGCGACGTTCTGACCGGTGTCGTGGGAGCGCTGCTGGCTGCCCGCGCCGAGGCTCCGACATCGGACGCTCTCGTCAGCGTTGCAGCCTCCGGTGCGTGGCTGCACGGCCGTGCGGGTCAGCTGGCGCAGGGGCCGTTCACAGCTCTGCAGCTTGCGGCAGCACTGCCCGATGCCGTGCGGTCGATCACACCGAATCCCGTTGTGTCGCACTGACCTGTCTGGCCAGGGTCTGTCAGACCACGGCCTTGTCTGACCCATAGGTCATCGCGACATGGCCTGCTTGGCCAAGCCCTGTCTCAGTGCAGCCTGCCTGAGCCTCTGCCTCGTGTGCCACACCCTTCCCAGGGGCAGCCTCCTCTTCTTTCTGATCGAGGCATCGCAAATGATGCTCTCGACCATCGAGACATGGAACTTGGCATGTCTCGATGAAGGAGAGGGACATTTCCCATGTCTCGATGGTGGAGTTCGATGGGGCTGTCAGATCTGCGCGAGTCTGTGGGGAAGGCCGTGTGGCTGTTGCGGGCTGCCGGATGGCGTGACGGTGGCGCGGTGCCGACGGTGCAGATGGAGATGTTCTGGCCAGACAGGACCAAGCAGGACCGGGCGGGCAAAGCAGGACCAACCCTGGCCAGACAAGGCGGTAGGTCCGGCGAGTGCTGCGCCCTTACACGGACGAGTCTGCAGTCGAGTTCTGCTCAACGAGCCAGGTCGGCGCGCCGAATCCGCAGCAGAGGTCGGCGAAGACACCGGCCAAGCCATGGTCAGGGTCATGATCGAGCACCTGCACGAGCAGCCGCTCGGCCACACTGCCGATGCCGATCGCCCACCAGAGCCATGCCATCATCGCAGCGAGATCTGCACGCACTTCGGGATCGGCCGCTGCGCAGCACCGCTGCAGCACATGCACAGCAGACCGCATTCGCTCGCGGTCGGGTGGGGCCGCAGGGACACCGCGCAGCACGAGTTCGGTCAGGGTGTTCTTCAGCCGATACGCGACGGAGGCCAGGTTCGTGTGACGAACACGCGTGTGCTGTGACTCCTGAGCGGCCAGCCCCAGCGCCTCGGGGCCGAACGCCAGACCCACCAAGAAGATCTCACGCACGATGTCGAGGCGGGCGACGGTGCAGAAATCGAGCAGCCGGTCGACCTGTTCGGTGCGATCAGAACCTGGTGGCGGGACGCCGAGCGAGGCGTGCCGAATGAGAGCTTCGAGATCGAGGTCGAGGGTCTGAATCGTCTCGTGCAGCCGGAGGCTCTCGGGCAGCCCGTCGAGGCGTTCCGCGAGTGCCTTCGACGTCTCTGCAGCGAGTGCTGCGTCACAGGGAGGCAGTTCGGACATCGCTTCGAGATCGACGATCTCGCGGTCGACAGCCATCATGGCGTCGAGGCGCATCGGGTTCTGCTCGATCTCAGCGAGGTCTCTGCCACCGACCGGCAGATCGGCATCGAGATAGCTGCCCCAACCGTCGCTAGCGACACAGCAGGCGTCAAGCACGTCGAGCTCGGAATCAGACAGACACTCTTCGAGCAGCGACCACAGCAGCGAATAGGGCAGCTTGGCGCTGTCGCCGACGGCGCGGTCGCAGTAGATCACGGGAACCGCCCCGGTGCAGCCGGGCACCCGGCACAGGGTGTCGACCACCAGATCGGCGAACTCCCGAGCTCTGACCAGATCGCCGTCGTCGGGCAGATCGAGGCGAAACGAGCCGATGCTGCGTTTGCCAGAGAAGAACACGGCGACGAGACTCTCATGGGCGATGAAGCCGGTGAGCGCCGGAAGCGTGGCGAGAAACTGTGCGGAACCCTGCGGTTTGAGTGTGACGTTCATGTCCTCAGCGTCGCCGCAGATGCACACACCGGCGACCCGATCCTGACAGATGTGGGCAGGCATCGAGGTGCCTGGCATCTGTGCAGAGAAGGCATCGGCGCGTCTGCGCCAGGCAGCCAGGCAGAGGGGTAGGGAGCAGCTCAGATCAGCGCGGGTTCAGCACACGCAGAGCCTCGTCATGCACACGACCGTTGGTGGCGAGCGCAGCTCCCTCCCAAATGCTAGGAACGCCTGCGGTCGAGCTGAACCGCCCCCCGGCCTCGGTGATGATCGGAACCAGCGCCGCCATGTCGTACGGCTTCAGATCGGGCTCGGCCACGACATCCACCGAACCGTCTGCGACCAGCATGTACGGCAGAAAGTCGCCGAACATCCGATGCCGGTGCGACGCGTCGAGCAGAGCGATCGCCTCGGCGCGCTGGTCGACCAGATCCCACTGATCGAGGCTGCCGATGCTCACGAAGCCGTCGCTCAGCCGATCGACCGCAGACACCTGCAGCCGCTCGGTCTCGCCGTCTGCGAAGACGCCGAACGCTCCAGAACCCTGCGCCGCCCACCAACGCCGCGCCAGCAGCGGAGCGCTCACCACGCCCACGACCGGCTCGCCGTCGACGACCAGGGCGATCAGCGTCGCCCACACCGGCACACCGCGAAAGTAGTTGCCAGTGCCGTCGATCGGGTCGATGATCCATTGCCGGCCGGGTTGGCGCTCGCCGCCGTACTCCTCGCCGTAGACGGTGTCATCGGGGCGTTTCTCGGCGACCAGCTCGCGCAGCCGGCGCTCGGTCGCCAGATCGGCATCGGTGACCTCTGAGTCGTCGGCCTTGGTCTGCACGTCGAGATCGGTGACGCGAAAACGGGAGGTGGTCACCTGATCGGCGGCATCAGCCAGAGTGAGAGCGAACGAGAGATCCTGCGCGAGCGTGAACGACATGCCTCAAGGGTACCTGCGCCCGTTCAGTCGCACCGCGGTCGGCACGCCGACAGCTCTCGACTGCCCGTCGAAAGGCTCGCGGTCAGTACTTCGGGCGGTCGTGCAGATTGCGCAGCACCCGCACCAGCGAATGCACGCGCTGATGCAGCTCTGAGGGCAGCTCTGCTGCGAGCTCGTCTGCGTCGAGCTGCTCGATGGGAGTCTGTGCGACGACCGGCACCAGCGACTCGAGATCTGGGAACGCCTGGAACACTCGATCGGCCTGCACATGGCCGAGCCCGAACGATCGCACTCCCGGTGTGTCGATGAGCCACCCGTGGCGCGCGTCGACCGCGACGTGATCGTCGTCGTGGGAGGCCATGGCGACCGCCGAGTCGCGCTCGCCAGCCGAGTCGCGCGAGCCGCGTCCGTGATTCGAGCGGCCTGGGGCAGCGGCTTCACCGGCTCCGGCATCCGCGGTATCCGGGGCATCCGCAGCATTCGCCGCGACCTCCTCGACCCGGCAGGCCAGCGCAGACGACGACGTGTGCCGGCCTCGACCGGTCACCGCGTTGACATGCCCGGTCGCGCGATCGGCCTCGGGCACCACCGCGTTCAGCAGCGTGGACTTGCCCACGCCCGAGTGCCCGATCAGCACCGCGATGTGCCCGAGGGCGACGTCGATCACAGCATCGCTCGCGAAGCGGTCGGCACGGCTCTCAAGCACTTCGATGTCGAGACCCGCGAGATGCTCGTGCACCGGTGCGGCGCTCGCCAGGTCGGTCTTCGTGACGGCCACGATGGGAACGATGCCGGCGTCGAGCGCGGCGACGATGCACCGATCGATGAATCCGAGGCTTGGATCCGGCTGCGCGGCGGCCACCACGATGATCAGCCGGTCTGCGTTGGCCACCACCACACGTTCGACTGAGTCGATGTCGTCGGCGCTGCGCCGCAGCACTGTCGTGCGCGGCTCGACACGCACGATGCGGGCGAGCGTGCCGTCGTCTCCGCTGAGGTCGCCGACCACGGCCACACGATCGCCGACCACGATCTGTTTGCGGCGCAGCTCGCGTGCCCGGGCGGCAGTGACCGGCTGGCCGGTGGATGCCACCTCGAGCTGGTAGCGACCGCGATCGACCGCGATGACGAAGGCCTGCTGTGCGTCGTCGTGCGCAGGCCGTCTCTTGCTGCGCGGCCGGTTGGCCTTGGGGTTCGGCCGCACCCGCACGTCCGACTCGTCATAGTCGTCCCAAAGCCCGCGCTCTTCTGCGCCGCCCTCTGTCCAGGTCATCTCAGATGCCCAGACTCAGCAGGTCGGTCTTCGGCGGTTCGACCAGTGCTGACCACATGCCTGCGAAGTCTGGCAGGGTCTTGCCGGTCGAGTTGATGTCGTCGACTTCGACGTCGGTCACCAGTAGCCCGATCACTGCGCCGGCCGTGGCCATGCGATGATCGGCATAGGCCTGCCACGACCCCCCGTGCAGCTCGGCAGGCTCGATGATCAGCCCGTCGTCGGTCTGTCTCGCCCGGCCGCCCAGTCCGTTGATGTCGTTCTCGAGCGCCGCGAGACGATCGGTCTCGTGCCCGCGCAGATGCGCGATGCCGCGCAGCCGACTCGGTGTGTCAGCCAGTGCCGCGACTGCCGCGATGGTCGGAGCCAGCTCGCCGGCTGCTGAGAGATCGAGATCGGCGCCATGCAGTTCGCCGCTGCCGCTGAGCGTCAGCACACCCTCTGCGAGTTCGGAACGACCGCCGAACGCAGCGAAGAGCTCGGGCAGCAGCGCCCCGACCTGTGTGGTGCGGGCGGGCCAGCCGTCGACCGAGACCTGACCGCCGGTCACCAGGGCCGCGGCCAGGAAAGGAGCCGCGTTCGAGAGATCTGGCTCGAGTCGCACATTGGCTCCGGCGATCGGCTGCTCGGCCACCCGCCAACAGGTGGGCCCCAGCCGCTCGACCGTGACCCCGTGCTCGGCGAGCGTCGCGATCGTCATCTCGATGTGCGGCAGGCTGGGCACCCGATCACCCACATGCTCGATCGTCGTGACACCCTGATACCGGGGCGCCGCAAGCAGCAGAGCCGAGACGAACTGACTCGAAGCAGAGGCGTCGATGCGAATGTGCGAACCGCTCACCGATCCGGTGCCGTGCACGGTGAACGGCATGCCGCCGCGACCGTCGTCGGCCACGTCGACGCCGAGCTGTCGCAGCGCCTCGATGATCGCACGCATGGGCCGCTGCCGGGCGTGCGGGTCACCGTCGAAGCCGACCGGCCCCATCGCCATCGCTGCGATCGGCGGCACGAAGCGCATGACCGTGCCCGCCAGGCCGCAGTCGATCGAGACGCTGCCGTGCACGTCGGCGATCGGGGTGACGCGCAGGTCGCCGCTGCGATCCGTCGAGGCGGCAGCGGATGCCGTGGTCGGCAGACCAGTGAGGAAGGCGGACGCAGCGGGGGAGGCGGGGTCGCGCGGGGCATCCGCCACCGGCTCGATGCGGGCGCCGAGCTGACGCAGCGCCTCGATCATCAGGGCGCTGTCGCGGGAGTGCAACGGCGCTCGCAGCACGGAGGGGGCGTCGGCCAGAGCGGCCAGCACCAGCTCGCGGTTCGTCAGCGACTTCGAACCGGGAATGCGCACCGTTCCGTTCACAGGGCCAGCCGGGGTGGGGGCCACCCACGGTCGTGTGGGAGGGACATCGGTCGCGGCGCGCTCGCCGTCTCTGGAATAGCCACGTATCTGCATCGTTGTTAAGTGTATCGGCAGCAGTGACTGCACAGGCGAGGCGAGAGGACGCATCCGTTGACAGCGACATGTCTCGCAGAGAGACCGGTAGACTTGGGCAGGATGACATCCCCGACCACCGATCACGAAAGTTCGCAGAGCTCAACGCCCGAGCCGCTGCCCGTGGAGTCGACGCAGGCTCCGCTCGACGTCACACGGCTGTCGGCCGACGAACGTCGCGAGCTGTTCCAGCAGCAGGCCATGCCGTTCATCGACCAGCTCTACGGTGTGGCGATGCGCATGACTCGAAACCCGTCTGACGCCCAAGACCTCGTGCAAGAGACATACGCCAAGGCGTTCCAGGCGTTCGGATCGTTTCGACAGGGCACCAATCTCAAAGCGTGGCTCTACCGCATTCTGACCAACACATACATCAACACGTATCGCAAGAAGCAGCGCACCAAAGGCACTGAGAGCATCGACGCTCTGGAAGAGTGGCAGATGGGCGGTGCCGAGTCGGCGACTGCGACGTCTTCGCGGTCGGCCGAGATCGAGGCCCTCGACCGTATGCCGGAGTCGCAGGTGAAAGAGGCGCTGCAGAACCTTCCCGAAGACTTTCGGCTGGCAGTGCTGCTGGCCGACGTCGAAGGCTTCTCATACCAAGAGATCGCAGACGTGATGAAGACGCCGATCGGCACCGTGATGTCGCGGCTGCATCGTGGTCGAAAGCTGCTGCGCACTGAGCTTGCCGACTATGCGAAGCAGCTCGGGCTCAGCGACAAGTCGGCGGCGAACAAACGGTCGACACGTGCGAAGAGCACGACGGCGAAGAAGAAGACGGTGAACGACAAATGATTCGCAAAAGCGAGAACGATGCGGCGATCACCGAATGCGAGCATGTGCGTGAACAGCTCGAAGAGTACGTGCATGCCGAACTCACGGCTGATGAGGCGAGGGTCTTCGACGAACACATGCGCACCTGCCCGGAGTGCACCAGCGAGCACCAGGTGAGCATGGTGCTCACCGAGGTGATCTTACGCGGGTGCCGTGAAGAGGCTCCCGAGGCGTTGAAGCGCCGGGTGGTCGCACGTCTGCGCACCCTGCACGCCGAACACTGATCCCGTACGCCGAAGAGTGACTCGCTGCGTCGCTCAGGTCATCGACTGCGTCGACTGCACTGACGGTCCGCCGCGACGATCGAACAACGTGAAGAGGCCCGGCCGGAGATTTTCTCCGGCCGGGCCTCTTCACGTCTGCGGCGACGATCAGCCGAAGGCGCGCGCGATCAGGTCTGCTTCCTGCTGCTTGTGCCTGAACTGCGAGCCGGTCGCAGGCGAAGCCGCAGCCTCACGCGAGACGACCTGAACCTTGCGGTCGCCCACGGCTTTCGGCATGTGCAGTGCGAGGAACGGCCAGGCGCCCTGGTTTTCGGGCTCGTCCTGTGCGAAGACGAGTTCGGCGTTCGGATACTGTGCGAGCACCCGCCGAAGCTCTGTCTCGGGCAGCGGGTAGTACTGCTCAAGACGAACCAGTGCGACCGTGGTGTCACCTGACTTCTGCAGCGCGGCCAGCATCTCCCAGTAGAGACGGCCGCTGACCACGACGACTCGACGAACCGCATTCTTGTCGATTGAACGGGTCTCGTCGAGCACCGGCTCGAACTGGCCGTGCGTGAAGTCTTCGACTGGGCTCACCGCCGTCTTCAGACGCAGCATCGACTTCGGGGTGATCACGATCAGCGGATGCTGTGGCCGGCTGAACGCCTGACGGCGCAGCAGATGGAAGTGCGAGGCCGGCGTCGAAGGCTGGGCCACGATCAAGTTCTCCTGCGCGGCAAGCGACAGGTACCGTTCGATACGTGCCGACGAATGGTCAGGGCCCTGACCCTCGTAACCGTGCGGCAGCAGCAGTACGAGCCCTGAACGCTGCCCCCACTTCTGCTCGGCCGAGCTGATGAACTCGTCGATGACGGTCTGAGCGCCGTTGGCGAAGTCGCCGAACTGGCCCTCCCACAGCGTCAGCGCCTTGGTGTTCTCGACCGAGTAGCCGTACTCGAACGCCATGACTGCGAACTCACTGAGCAGTGAGTCGTAGATCCAGAAGCCGGCCTGCTCGTTGGCGAGGTTCAGCAGCGGGAACCACTCCTGGCCGTTCTTCTGATCGTGCAGCACCGCGTGGCGCTGCACGAACGTGCCGCGACGGGAGTCCTGACCGGTGAAGCGCACCGGCACACCCTGCACGAGCAGCGAACCGAAGGCGAGCAGCTCGCCGAACGCCCAGTCGATATGGCCATTGCGCGACATCTCGAAGCGCTTCTCGAGCACTTTTTTGAGCTTGCGATGCACGGTGAAACCCTCAGGCACCGCCACGTGGGCGTCACCGATGCGCTCGACGAGGGCCTGCGGAATGCTGGTGGCCCGTTCGAAGGTGCCGCCTGCCGCTGCAGCCTCGTGCTGCTGTGCCTCGGGCAGCTGGATGTCGTTGATCGCCCGAGCAGTGTGGCCGCCGGCGCCGAGCGACTCCTCGTACGACTCCTTCTGGGCGGCGTGCGTCTCGTTGAACGCGCGCTCGAGCTCCGCGTGGAAGTCGGCGTCGGCCTTGTCGTACTCCTCTTGTGTGATGTCGCCACGACCGATCAGCGCCGAGGTGTAGAGCGCACGCACCGAGCGCTTCGACTCGATGATGCCGTACATCAGAGGCTGGGTCATCGACGGATCGTCGCCCTCGTTGTGGCCGCGACGACGGTAGCTGACCATGTCGATGAGCACGTCGCCGTGGAAGCGCTGTCGGTACTGGAAGGCCAGTTCGGCCACGCGCACGACGGACTCCGGGTCATCGCCGTTCACATGGAAGATCGGCGCCTGGATCGTACGGCCGACATCGGTCGGGTAGACCGACGAACGACCGTCGTACGGCTTGGTCGTGAAACCGATCTGGTTGTTGACGATCACGTGGATGGTGCCGCCGGTGCGGTATCCGCGCAGCTGCGACATCTGCAGCGCCTCGTAGACCGAGCCCTGGCCGGCGAAGGCCGCGTCGCCGTGCACCAGAATCGGCAGCACATTGAACGTCTTGTGCGGCTGTGCGTCCTGCTTGGCGCGCACTATGCCTTCGAGCACCGTGTTGACCACCTCGAGGTGCGAGGGGTTCGCGGCCAAGTACACCTTGACCTGACGCTCCTGCTCACTCGTGAACACGCCTTCGGTGCCGAGGTGGTACTTCACATCGCCCGAACCGGTCTGCTGCGGCTGGGTGCCTTCGAACTCGCGGAACACCTGCGCATAGGTCTTGCCGGCGATGTTCGTCAGCACGTTCAGACGGCCGCGGTGGGCCATGCCGATGCCGACCTCGTCGAGCTCTTCGTCGGCCGCGCGCTGCAGCACCTCGTCGAGCAGGGCGATGAGCGATTCGCTGCCTTCGAGCGAGAAGCGCTTCTGGCCGACGAACTTCGTCTGCAGGAAGGTCTCGAAAGCCTCGGCCTCGTTGAGCTTCTTCAGGATGTGCAGCTGTGTGTCGTGCCCGGGCTTGGAGTACGGGCGTTCGAGCTGATCCTGCAGCCACTCACGCTGCTCGGGGTCTTGAATATGCATGTACTCGACGCCCACATTGCGGCAGTAGCTGTCTCGCAGCTGACCCAAGATCTCGCGCAGCTTGGCCGTGGGAGCGCCGGTGATGCCTCCGGTCACGAACGACCGGTCGAGATCCCAGTGCGTCAGTCCGTGCGTCAGGATGTCCAGGTCGGGGTGGCGGCGCTGGTGGTACTCCAGCGGGTCGATGTTGGCGATCAGGTGACCTCGCACCCGGTACGCGTGGATCAGCTGCTGCACGCGGGCGGCACGGCCAACCTCGTCAGACGAGTTGATGGCCACATCGGGCACCCACCGCACCGGCTCGTAGGGCAGACGCAGCGACTCGAAGATGTCGTCATAGAAGCCGTGGTCGCCGAGCAGCAGCTCGTGCACGATCTTGAGGAACTGGCCGGAGCCGGCACCCTGGATGACACGGTGGTCGTAGGTCGAGGTCAGCGTGACGACCTTCGAGATGCCCAGCTTGGCGATCGTCTCGGCGCTCACGCCGGAGTACTCAGCGGGGTAGTTGAGCGCGCCGGCGCCGATGATCGTGCCCTGCCCCTTCATCAGGCGCGGCACGGAGTGCACCGTTCCGATGCCTCCGGGGTTGGTGAGCGAGATGGTGACGCCGCTGAAGTCGTCGGCGGTCAGCTTGTTGTGACGGGCTTTGTCGACCACTTGGTCGTAGGCGGTGATGAACTGCTCGAAGTCCATCTCTTCGGTCTGCTTGATGCCGGGCACCAGCAGCGCTCGAGTGCCGTCTTTCTTCGGCACATCGACGGCGATGCCGAGGTTGATGTGCGCGGGCTGCACGACCGACGGCTTGCCGTCGACCACGTCGTAGTAGACGTTCTGGCTGGGGAAGCTCTTCAGCGCCTGGACGAGCGCCCATCCGATGATCTGTGTGAACGACACCTTGCCGCCGAGCGAACGCTTGAGATGGTTGTTGATCACGATGCGGTTGTCGATGAGGATCTTCGCCGGGATCGTGCGCACGCTGGTCGCGGTGGGTACGGTCAGCGACTCGTCCATATTGCGGGCAAGCGCCTTGGGCATGCCTCTCAGCGGGGTGACCACGGGTTCGCGAGCGTCGGGCTCTGCGGGAGTCTCACCGACGGGCTTGGCCAGCTGCGTGTTGCGATCAGCGGGAATCGGCTTCGGCGCAGGGGCGAAGTTCGTGGTGCGAGCCACTGGCAGGTCGCCGACGATCGGAATCGAGGCGGTCGGGAAAGGAGACGCCGTCGGCAGCGTCGATCGCACCGGGGGCACAGGCCCGGGGTGCGGCGTGCTGTGCAGGTCTTCTTCGGCCTGCTGAGCCAGCTGCGCCTGCCGATCGAGGCGTGCGTCGGTCGTGCCGTCGGAGAGACGTGCACCGCCGGATGGCGCGTGCTCGACTCCGGTGCTGGCGGGCGCCGGCTGGTCTGCGGCGGGTTTCACCGCGCTGTCGGGGCGATAGTTCTGCAGAATGGGCAACCATTCCTTATCGACGCTAGCCGGGTCTTTCTGAAACTGCTCGTAGACCTGCTCGACGAGCCATTGGTTGGCCCCGAATTCCTGGGGGTCGAAGCTGCCTGATCCGCTGGTGGCCAAGACAATCGCCTCTCTTCATCGAAATGCTGACGAGACAACCCTACCGGCATTCCCCGAACGGCCGAATTCGACGTCGATGATTCTCCGACAGATGTTGGAACCGATCGACGGGGTCGTGGAACCAGCGCCCGCAGCTCACCAGCAACCGAAAGCGATGCACTAGCGTTGACTGCATGCGCTTCTATGATTCGCGGCCCCAATACGATCTGACCTATTCAGATGTCTTCCTGATTCCCTCGCGCAGTGAGGTCGGGTCACGTCTGCGCGTCGATCTGGCCAGCGACGACGTCACCGGAATGACCACGCCGATCGTCGCCGCGAACATGAACGCCGTCACCGGTCCGCGGCTTGCCGCCTCTCTGGCACGCCGCGGCGGTCTCGGCGTGCTGCCCCAAGACATGGACGAACAGTCTCTGCTCGATGCGGTCGCCTGGGTCAAAGAGCGCTCGTCTCGGTTCGCCTCGCCTTTCCTGGTCGACGCCGACCTGCAGGTCGCCCAGGCGAAGCGGATGCTCCCTCCGGCAGAGGGGCACGGCTTCGTCGTGCAGGATGCCCAAGGCGGGTTCGTCGGCGTTCTGTCTGCCACGGTGCTCTCTCGTGCACTCGACGACGCTCGGCTCGGCGACCTCGTCCATGGCGACCAGCCGGTGCTGCAGCAGAGCGAAGTACCCGACGCCGAAACGCTTTTCAACACCCTGCACGATCGTGGTCACCAGCTCGCAGCCGTCTTCGACGGTGACCGTCTGCTCGGCACGGTCAACCAGAAACAGGCGATGCGCTCGACCGTGTACCGCCCCAACGTCGATGCGCAGGGCCGCCTTCGGGTGGCCGCGGCGATCGGCATCAACGGCGACGTCGCGGGTCGCGCCGAGGCGTTCATCGCCGCCGGTGTCGACGTGCTCGTGGTCGACACCGCACACGGCCACCAGAAGCAGATGCTCAACGCGCTCGAAGCGGTGCGCAGCGTCTCGAAGACCCATGCTGTGGTCGCCGGCAACGTGGTCACCGCGCAGGGGGTCGAAGATCTCGTCGCCGCCGGTGCCGACATCGTCAAAGTCGGGGTCGGACCGGGGGCCATGTGCACCACCCGCATGATGACCTCGGTCGGTCGGCCACAGTTCTCAGCCGTGCTCGAGGCCGCCACGACCGCTCGCTCGATCGGCGCCGGAGTCTGGGCCGACGGGGGAGTGCGCTACCCGCGCGACGTCGCGCTGGCGCTCGCCGCCGGAGCCAACGCCGTGATGATCGGCTCCTGGCTGGCCGGCACCATCGAGTCTCCGGGCGTCGTCGAGCGTGACGAGGCCGGGCGTCTCTTCAAACGCAACTACGGCATGGCCTCTTCGAAGGCGGTCGCGGGCCGATTCGCGAAGCTCACCCCGCTGGAGCAGGCTCGCAAGTCGATCTTCTCTGAGGGCATCAGCGACTCGAAGCTCTACATCGATCCGCTCACTCCGTCGACCGAAGACATCCTCGACCAGATCACCGCAGGCGTTCGCTCTGCGGCGACGTATGCCGGTGCCGCCGATCTCGCCCAGTTCCGCGAGCGCGCGACCATCGGTATCCAGTCGGCTGCCGGATACGAAGAGGGCCGTGCCCTCCCCGAGAGCTGGTGAGCGATCCGTTGAACGACCTCATCCTGTTCCTGATCGGCATTCTGCTGACCTTGGGAACCGGCATGTTCGTGGCCGCCGAGTTCACCCTGGTGAACATCGACCGTGCTGACCTCGAGGCACGTCGCGATCGCGGTGAAAAGGGGCTCGAGCGCATCATCGGTGCGCTGCGCCAGACCGCCACGCATCTCTCCAGCGCGCAGCTGGGAATCACACTGACCACGCTGCTCGCCGGCTATACGCTCGAACCGGCGCTGTCATCCTTCATGGCGCCGCTGTTCGACCTGATGCGTCTGCCCGAGCCCTGGGCGGGCACGATCAGCTCGATTCTCGCGGTCATCGTGGCGACCGTGCTCTCCATGCTCTTCGGCGAGCTGGTGCCCAAGAACTTCGCACTGGCCCGACCGATGGTGGTGGCCAGGATCGTGGTGCCCTTTCAGCTGGTGTTCACCACCATCTTCAAACCGGCGGTCATCCTGCTCAACGACACCAGCAACCTGGTGCTGCACGGCTTCGGCATCGAGCCGCAGGAGGAGCTCTCGTCGGCACGCAGCGCTGAGGAGCTCTCGTCACTGGTCAAACGCGCCGCGCTGGCCGGCAGCCTCGACTCGCAGACGGCGACGCTGCTGACCAAGACGCTCGACTTCTCAGAGCTGACGGCCGGTGACGTGATGACCCCGCGGCCGAGCGTGCAGCACGTGGAGGCCGTCGACACCGCGCAGGACGTCATCGATCTGACCCGCAGAACGGGCTTCTCACGGTTTCCTGTGATCGGTCGCGACGGCGATGACGTGCTCGGCCTCGTGCATGTGAAACAGGCCGTGGGCATCGAACGCGACCAGCGCAGTCAGGTGAAGGTCAAAGCGCTCATGGTGCCGATCGCCCGTGTGCCAGAGACGATGTCGCTCGACACGCTATTGGGCGAACTGCGCGGCCGCAGTCTGCAGATGGCCGTCGTGGTCGACGAATACGGCGGCACCGCCGGAGTCGTGACGCTCGAAGACCTGGTCGAAGAGCTGGTGGGCGAGGTGGCGGACGAACACGACCGACTGAGTCTGGGAGCGGTGCGCACTCGCAGCGGCAACTGGCTGCTGCCAGGTCTGCTGCGCGCAGACGAGATGGCCGAACAGGTGCAGGTGAGCTTTCCCGAAGGCAGTGCATATGACACGTTGGGCGGATTCGTGATGGAACGCCTGGGGCGCATCCCACAACCGGGCGACGCCGTCGAAGAGCCCGGAGTCGGCACGTTCGTCGTCACGGTGATGGACGGCCGCCGCGTCGACCGGGTGCGTTTCGCGCCGGCGCCGCTTGTCGAGATCGCCGCTGCGCACGAGCGCGCGCAGGAAGGCGGTGACGCACGATGAATGACTGGGCAGGAATTCTCTGGTTGGTCGTGCTGCTCTTCGGCAATGCCTTCTTCGTCGGCGCGGAGTTCGCCGTCGTGACCGCTCGCCGTTCGCAGATCGAACCGCTGGCCGAGGCAGGCAACCGCCGAGCCAAGACCGCGTTGTGGGCCATGGAGCACGCCACCCTCATGCTGGCGGCGACTCAGCTCGGCATCACCATCTGCTCGCTGCTGATTCTGAACGTCTCAGAGCCGGCCATTCACCACCTGCTCGAGGTGCCGCTCGGCTGGCTCGGGCTCAACGATGCGGTCACGGGCACCGTGGCCTTCGTGATCACACTGGTGCTGGTGTCGTTCCTGCACGTGGTCTTCGGCGAGATGGTGCCGAAGAACATCGCGTTCTCGATTCCTGATCGCGCAGTGCTGCTGCTGGCGACGCCGCTGGTCGGCTTCGACAAGATCTTCAAACCGGTGATTTGGGCACTCAACAAGGGCGCCGACCTGGTGCTGATCGTGTTCGGGGTCAAACCACAGCACGCCGCGAGCACCGCATTCACCCTCGACCAAGTCGCCACGATCGTCGCCGAGTCGACGAAGGAGGGCACGCTCGACGACCGTGCGGGCACGCTCGGCAACACCTTCGAGTTCACCGAGAAGCGTGCGGTGGATGTCGCGGTGCCGACCGCCCAGCTGCGCACCCTGTCGCAGAACGCGACGCCCGACGACGTCGAGGACGCCGTCGCGGAGGACGGCTTCTCCCGCTTCCTCATTCGCGGGCCGCAGGGTGCGCTCGTCGGCTACGTGCATCTGAAAGACGTGCTCGACCTGCCGGCTGACCGCTACCGTTCGCCGATTCCGGTCGATCGCATCCGGCCGCTGATCACGATCAGCGCTGGCACCGAACTCGAAGACGCACTGACGATCATGCAGCGGCAGGGCGCGCACGTCGCCCGGGTCTCCGACGGCAGCGGCCATGTGACTGGGGTGCTGTTCTTCGAAGACATCATCGAAGTGCTCGTCGGCGAGGTGCACGACGGCACCCAGCATGAAACGGCCGAATGACGCCGCAGCGCATCACTCGGTGCGCTGTAGATCCTGTTCGATCTGCTCGAGCGAGCGGCCGTAGGTCTCGGGCACGACGGTCAGCACGAAGATCAGGCTGAGCACGTTGACGGCGGCGAAGATGAAGAACGTCGTGCCACCGATCGCATCGAGCAGACTCGGAAAGAGCAGCGCGACGGCGCCGTTGAACACCCACTGCATGCAGATAGCGATGCCGGCGGCGAAGCCGCGGATGCGCAGGGGGAACAGCTCGCTCATCATCAGCCAGTAGACCACGGCGACCATCGACTGGATGAAGAAGAGGAACACCATCATCAGGGCCAGGATCAGCATGCTGCGGGCGAAGCTCGTGGGCAGCAGGAAGGCCAGCCCCAGCAGCACATGTGCTGAGACGATGCCGCTCAGACCGATGACGAGCATGCGTCGGCGAGGCAGCTTTGCGAGCGACTTGATGCCGACCAGCGTGGCGAGCACGGCGATGACTCCGTTGCCGATGGTGGCGACCAGCGAGGCCTGCGTGCCCAGCCCGCTCTCACGCAGAATCGTGGGAGCGAAGTACATCACCGAGTTCACTCCGGAGAGCTGCAGCACGGCGCCGAGGCCGACGCCGATCAGCACGACACGGCGAATCCATCGAACTCTCAGATCGCGCCATGAGGCCTTCGGCTCGTCTTTGACGATCTCGATCGAGGCGGTGATGGCCTTCACCTCTTTGGCCGCCTGCGGCCGCGGGCGCAGCAGCCGGAGCACACGCCAGGCGCGCTTCTGCTGCCCGTTGGCAGCGAGCCAGCGCGGCGACTCGGGCGCGAAGAGCATGCCGGCGAAGAGCAGCACAGGAGGGATCGCGCAGATCATCAGCATGATGCGCCAGGTGCCGTGCGAGTCGCTGACCGCGGCGATGATCGCGTTGAACGTGTAGGCCAGCAGCTGACCGGTCACGATCATCAGCTCGTTCTGCGAGACGAGGCGGTCGCGTTTGTCCGGAGGCGCGACCTCGCCGATGAAGATGGGCACGACCGTGGAGGCGCCGCCGACGGCGAGACCCAGCACGATGCGGAATATCACCATGACCGTCACCGTGGGCGCCAGAGCGGTGCCCACGGACCCGATCACGAAGATCGCTGCGAGCAGCAGCAGCGAGCGGCGTCGGCCGATGCCGTCGGCGAGTCTGCCGCCGACGACGGCGCCGAGAGCGGCGCCGAACACCAGTGACGAGGTGACGATGCCTTCGAGCAGAGGCGTGAGCGCGAGGCCGCCCTCGCTCTGCGGCAGCGTGAGGAACGGCAGCGCACCGCTGATGACGCCGGTGTCGTAGCCGAAGCCGATCGCCCCCATCGTGGCGATGAAGACGATCAGGCGCACCCTCTTCTCGGGCGAGCCGCCGGGCATCGCGGCTGCTCTGTCGGAGTCTGCCGGCTGAGAGGCGGGCGTTCGCACCGTGGAAGCCGACGAGGGCTCCGAGGGCGAGACATGGTGATCGGATGCGGGAGGAAGATTATCGGGGGACATTGGTGCGTCATTGTACGATCGCCCCCGCTGTGAGGCAATTCGACGGAGCGCTCCGTCGAGCTGCCGGCACATCTTCCTGCGGCGCGCTGATCGCAGGCGGGCGAACTGGCTACACTGGTATGCATGGCTGAAATCTCCCGCGACGAAGTCGCTCATCTCGCGAGCCTCTCTCGCATCGCACTCTCTGAAGCAGAACTCGACGAACTGACGCCGCAGCTCGAGCAGATTCTCGAGGCCGTCGCGTCGGTCAACGAGGTCGCCACTCCCGACGTGCCGGCGACGAGTCACCCGATTCCGCTGACCAACGTCTTTCGCCCCGATGTGGTCGGCGAGACGCTCAGCCCTGACGAAGCCTTGTCCGATGCCCCCGATCGCGACGGCAACTCTTTCCGCGTGCCGTCGATCCTCGGCGCCTGACCCATTCCGGACGAGGCCGCGTCGCGACCCGGCCGAACCCAGCTCTTCGCCGCACGAACGAGACGTCAGAACGCATCGTCGTATGTGCGCGCATCACCAGCCCGCAGAGAAACGGATGAAATGACCGACCTGACCAGACTTCCAGCCTCAGAGCTCGCCGCGCAGCTTGCTGCCGGCGAGATCTCTTCCGTCGAGGCGACACAGGCGCACCTGGACCGCATCCAGGGCGTCGACGCAGACGTGCACGCCTTCCTTCACATCAACACCGAAGAGGCGCTTGCCACCGCGGCCGACATCGATCGGCGGCGAGCAGCCGGCGAGCAGCTGGGCCAGCTCGCGGGCGTGCCGGTGGCCGTCAAAGACGTGCTCACCACGAAGGGGCAGCCCACCACATCGGGCTCGCGCATTCTTGAGGGCTGGAACCCGCCATACGACGCCACAGCCGTCGAACACCTTCGTCAGCATGACACCGTGATCATCGGCAAGACCAACATGGACGAGTTCGCCATGGGGTCGACCACAGAGCACTCCGCATACGGGCCGACGCACAACCCGTGGTCGCTCGATCGCATCCCCGGCGGGTCGGGCGGCGGCTCGGCTGCGGCCGTGGCCGCGTTCGAGGCTCCGCTGGCGCTCGGCAGCGACACCGGCGGCTCGATCCGCCAGCCTGCCGCACTCACCGGCACCGTGGGTGTGAAGCCCACCTACGGCGGCGTCTCGCGATGGGGAGCGATCGCTCTGGCATCCTCGCTCGACCAGATCGGGCCGGTCGCGCGCAACGTGCTCGACACCGCTCTCATCCACGACGTCATCAAAGGGCACGACCCCAAAGACTCCACCAGCCTGACCACCGAATGGCCCTCGTTCGCCGCAGCCGCACGTCGCGGGCAGACCGGCGAATCGCTCAAGGGCCTGCGGGTGGGCATCATCCGTGAGCTGAACCAGCCCGGCTTCCAAGCTGGCGTGCGCAGCCGCTTCGACGAGACCGTCGCCCTGCTCACCGCACAGGGCGCCGAGGTCGTCGAGGTCTCGGCACCGCACTTCGAGTACGCAGTCTCGGCCTACTACCTCGTGCTGCCGGCCGAGGCCTCGAGCAACCTCGCCAAGTTCGACGGTGTGCGCTACGGTCTGCGCGTGCTGCCCGAGGGCGTCAAGCCCACCGTCGAGAACATGATGGCCGCCACTCGTGAGGCCGGCTTCGGCCCCGAGGTCAAGCGCCGCATCGTCCTCGGCACCTACGCGCTGAGCGCCGGGTACTACGACCAGTTCTACGGCAAGGCGCAGAAGGTTCGCACCCTGATCCAGCGTGACTTCGAAGCGGCCTTCAACGAGGCAGACGTGCTCATCTCGCCGACCTCGCCGACGACCGCCTACCCGCTGGGCGACAAGCTGTCGGATCCACTCGCGATGTACCTCGCTGACATCACCACGATCCCCGCGAACCTCGCCGGCATCCCGGCGATCAGCCAGCCCATCGGGCTCGCCGCCGAAGACGGTCTGCCGGTCGGTCTGCAGACCTTCGCTCCGGCGTTCGAAGACGCTCGTCTTTACGAGTTCGCCGGTGCGGTCGAGACGCTGCTCGAGCAGCAGTGGGGCGGCCCGATCATCGATCAGGCTCCGCAGCTGGCAGTGCGTTCAGGAGCCCAAGGCGGCGCCGCGACGGATGCCACGGCTCACGATTCAGAAGGAGCGGCACGATGAGCGACGAACTGCTCGACTACGACGAGGCCATCAAACTCTACGAGCCCGTGCTCGGCTTCGAGGTGCACGTCGAACTCAACACCAAGACCAAGATGTTCAGCTGGGCTCCCAACGAGTTCGGCGACGGCCCCAACACCAACGTCACGCCCCTGTGCCTTGGCCTGCCCGGCACGCTGCCGACGGTCAACGAGCAGGCCATCACCGACAGCATCCGTCTGGGGCTCGCGCTGGGCTGCAGCATCGCCGAGGTCTGCCGCTTCTCGCGCAAGCAGTATTTCTACCCCGACCTGCCCAAGGCCTACCAGATCTCGCAGTTCGACGAACCCATCGCCTACGAGGGGTCGGTCGAGGTCGAGCTCGAAGACGGCACTGTGGTGCACATTCCGATCGAGCGTGCGCACATGGAAGAAGACGCCGGCAAGCTGACCCATCAGGGCGGCTCGGGGCGCATCCAGGGCGCGACCTCGTCGCTGGTCGACTACAACCGCGCGGGCGTGCCGCTGGTCGAGATCGTGACGATGCCGATCATGGGCACCGAAGAGCGCGCCCCTGAGATCGGCCGCGACTACGTCGCCGCCATCCGGGACATGGTCAAGGCGCTCGGAATCTCTGACGCACGCATGGACCAAGGTTCGATCCGCTGTGACGCGAACGTCAGCATCCGCCCCCGTGGGCAGGAGAAGCTGGGCACTCGCACCGAGACGAAGAACATCAACTCGCTGCGCTCGGTCGAGCGGGCGGTGCGCTACGAGATTCAGCGTCAGGCCGCCGTGCTCAGCGCCGGAGGCACCATCACGCAGGAGACCCGGCACTGGCAGGAGGCCAGCGGCATCACGATCTCGGGTCGAATCAAGAGCGACGCCGACGACTACCGCTACATGCCCGAGCCCGACCTGCTGCCGGTGGTGACGCCTGCCGAACGGGTCGAAGAGCTGCGCGCCACGCTGCCCGAGCAGCCGGTGATCCGTCGTCGGCGTCTCAAAGAGCAGTGGGGCCTCGGAGCTCGCGAGTTCCAGGACATCATCAACGCCGGTCTGCTCGACCAGGTCGAGGCGACGGTCGAGGCGGGCGCCACTGCGGCATCCGCACGCAAATGGTGGACGGGCGAGATCAGCCGCATCGCCAACGCACTCGAGCAGCAGGTGGCCGACCTGAGCGTCACGCCCGAGGACGTCGCCGAGATCGACGCCCTGATCAACGAGGGCACCCTGACCGACCGCTTGGCGCGCCAGGTGCTGGAGGGCGTGCTGGCCGGCGAGGGCAGCCCCCGCGAGGTCGTGGACAAGCGCGGCCTGGCGGTCGTCTCAGACGACTCGGCGCTCACCACTGCGATCGACGAAGCCCTCGCGGCTCAGCCCGATGTGCTCGCCAAGATCAAAGACGGCAAGGTGCAGGCAGCCGGTGCGATCATCGGGGCGGTCATGAAGGCCATGCACGGCCAGGCAGACGCCAAGCGTGTGCGCGAGCTGATCCTGGAGCGTGCACAGCAGTGACCGAACGCTGGCTGCCGCAGAGCGCCCACCTGATTCCGCAGCAGGCCGAGCTCGTCTTTCGCGGAGTGATCTTCGACACCTATCAGTGGCCGCAGACGCTCTTCGACGGGTCGACGGCCACCTTCGAGATGCTGCGCCGCGCTGACACCGTCGTGGTCATCGGCATCGACGATGACGGCAACGTGATCACCGAGAACGAGCACCAGCCCAACGGCGTGGTGCGCATGGGCGGCGTCGCGGCCGGCGGCGTCGAGCCCGAGGATGCCTCGGTGCTGGATGCGGCCAAGCGGGAGATGCGAGAAGAGACCGGATACGCGTTTCGCAACTGGCGTCTGCTCGAGGTGCGGCAGCCCGAGATGAAGATCGAGTGGTTCGTGCACGTCTTCGTGGCGACCGGCGTGATCGACGTCGTCGAGCAGAACCTCGATGCGGGGGAGCAGATCGAGGTGCAGCTCGAACCGTACGCCGACTACTTCGCACACACGCCGTATGGGCACCGGAAAGCGCTGTCGCGCTTCGATGGCGTCGACGAACTGCGTGCCTGGGTCGGCGAGGGCGAGCACGTCACCGGCGAGTGAGCGCGGCAGACACCGCGGTAAGATGAGTGGCCGTGCACAGCACGGATCCCGAGAGCAGGAATGAAGGCGAGATGAGCAACGAGACCAAGACCATCCACTGGAACGGCGGCGTGCAGCAGGAGGGGCTTGACATCCTTCTCGGCGACGGCGGCATGATCGTGAGCCCGACCAAGGTCGGCTACATCATCATGACCTCTGACGGCAAAGGGCTCGAGCGCAAGTTCGAGGCCAAGCAGCGCAACCGCAACAAGCCGGGTGTCGTGCTCTGCGGGTCGATGGAGCAGCTGAAGCGTCTCGCACAGCTCACCCCTGAGATCGAGGCCTACTACCAGCAGCACTGGGACGAAGACATCCTGATGGGCTGCATCCTGCCGTGGCGCGAAGACGCTCTCGAATTCATCCCCGACGAGCACGCTCGTGAGCTGGCACGCGACGTGCGCGGCACCAGCTGCTTCGTCATCCGCTTCGGCACGCCGGGCGAGAACCTCGCGGCCGCGCTGTGGGAGCAGGGCAAGCTCGCCTTCGCCAGCTCGGCGAACCCGTCTGGCAAGGGCAACCGCGGCAAGGTCGACGGCATCGGCGATCGCATTCACGACAGCGCCGACCTCATCATCGAGGCCAACGACTACGTGAAGTCGATTCAGCCGAACGAGACCGAAGAGACCCGCTACGAACAGGGCGTCATGGTGTCGATGGTCGACGCAGACGGCAAAATCGTGCCCGAGCAGCACGGCGACCGCTCGATCACCCCCTGCCCGACGCTGATTCGCAAGGGCCTCTATCTCGACCGCATTCTGTCGATTC
The DNA here is from genome assembly GCF_008831235.1 of Pseudoclavibacter sp. CFCC 11306. GTDB lineage: Bacteria > Actinomycetota > Actinomycetes > Actinomycetales > Microbacteriaceae > Pseudoclavibacter_A. The sequence goes on along the minus strand of NZ_WBKF01000001.1, from coordinate 708,952 downwards.
TGTCGAAGCACTTCAACAGCTGGAACTTCCGTCAGGGCGAGTACTACTGATTCGCTGACGCCCAGCCGCCGAAGGCCCGCCGATCAACGTGTCGGCGGGCCTTCTTCGTGCCTGTGGCGTCGGTGGGGGGTCTTCGGACTGTGGCGAGACCCATCCGTCACGCAGCCGCTGCCCGGCCGAGGCGTGTGTGCGGTTTACACGATCGGGCAGCTGCTGGCCGCTGTCAGCGGGCGCGTGACTCGGTGACGGTGAACTTGCGGTTGCGGTCGAGCTGCCGCGTGAGCCCGACGATGCGCTGCAGGTCGGATGCGTAGTGCAGGTGCGAGTTGAACACGGTCAGCAGTCGGCCGCCTGGTCGCAGCACTCGTGCGGCCTCTTCGAACATTTCGAACGCCACGCCGGTATGAACGGCCGCCCCGACGTGGAACGGCGGGTTGCAGGCGACGAGATCGACGCTGTCGTCTTCCGCTTCGAACAGCAGCACGTCACGGCGAACCTCGATGCGATCTGCGAGACCGTTCGCAGCGGCGGTGAGCCGTGCGGATGCGACGGCGCTGCTCAGCTGGTCGGTCGCGATCACACGCAGCCGGGCATCGGCTCGGGCGAGAACGGTCGCGATGATGCCGGTTCCGCACCCGAGGTCGACGGCCACCGGTCTCTGGTCGCTCGAGCCGCTCTCGGCCCGCTGCTGCTCGAAGAACCGGACCACTGCATCCTGCGCTGCCTGTGACAGATAGGGCAGCAGCGCGCGTGTGCCGATGTCGAGCGAAGCTCCGGCGAAGGCCCCGGGCACTGCACATACTGTGATCGGTGCGATGCCGTGGCTCGGATCGACCTCGGCTTCCGAGAAGGGCAGCGGGGCGGCGCTCGCCGTGCTGGCACTGTGAGTGCTGCGGGCAGCGTCTGCCGTGCTGTCTTCGGCGAGGGGCTCGCTGGCGAGCAGCAGACGCGACTTCTGGTGCGCGAGCGAGGCGTGCACCTGCCCGAAACGTGACTTGAGCACGTCGTTCATACTCAGCGACATGTGCTTGACTCGCCCGCCACAGTAGACCTGTACGCCTTCGGCCGGGTGTGCTGCGACGAGGTCGACCAGCAGCCGCAGCTGATCGAGGCTGCGCGGCAGCTGTGCCAGCACGATGCGAGCACCGGCGAACTCCTCGGGATCGAGTGCGATCGTGCGCCAGCCCTCCGTGAGACCCAGCCGCATGGCATTGGCCTGGATGGCCTGCTCGGCGACCAGCGCGTCAGTCCACACGCGCACGTGGACTGCACCGAGCATCCGCGCACCCAGCGTCAGAGCGCCGTGCGTGTCACCGAGCACGACCACCTCGCCCGGTGCGCTCGCGGCGATCTGCTCAGCGGCTTCGGAGAGCAGCAGCCGGTCGGTCGCGTCCGAGGCCTGCAGATTGTCGGCTTCGACATCGGGCCAGCGGCGCAGCTGGTCGAACCATTCGGCGGGCAGGGCAGAGGGAGTGGAAGACATGTCTCAAGGTTAGTCGCCGGGGTTGAGCGGTATCGAGGCATGGCAAATGTCGTCTCAGCCCTTCGAGACATGCCAAGTTCCATGTCTGGATGCTGTGGGCGTGCATTTGCCATGTCCCGATGAGGGGCCCGATGAGGGGCCGGGGCCAGGGGCCGGGTGATGAGCCGGGGAATATGGAGTGGGTATGAGGTAGTGGAATCAGGAGAGATGTCACGGAGGCCCCGTCGGCTGGCTGGACAGATCAGGCTGCTCACAGCTGGCTGGTACCCTGAGAGGCATCATGCCCACTTCGCCGCACACCACTCAGCCAGCATCCCGCCCCAACTCGAAAGGTGGGCGAAAGCCCGCCGCGCTGCTGATCGACGACTTGAACCGTCGCCTGTGCCGAGCGCACATCGCCAATGCGATTCTCGCCATCGTGCTCGCGATCGCGCTGGTGGCCGTCGTCGCCCTCGCCTTCAAACAGTCGAACGGGCAGTCTGAGCCGACCACGACCCAGACGACGCAGGCCGATCGCGCAGCCCGTCACCAGCAGAACGATCCCATGGCGGTCGGAGACATCGACGCACCTGTGACCATCGTCGAGTGGATCGACCTGCGCTGCCCCTTCTGCGCGGCTTACGCGAACCAGACGCTGCCGACGATTCTGCAGAACTATGTCGACACCGGCAAGGTGCGCTATGAGTTTCACGATGTGGCCTTCTTCGGGGATCAGTCGGTCGACGCCGCGGTCGCCGCACGGGCCGCCGGCGAGCAGGGCCGCTACGTCGAGTACCTCGAAGCCCTGTACGCAGCGGCTCCGGAGAGCGGGCACCCCGACATGCCCCGCGACCACCTGATCGCCTTCGCTCAGACGGCCAAGGTGCCAGACATGGATCGATTCACGGCAGACCTCGATCGCGCCGACCTGCGCCAGGCCGTGCAGCAGAGCACCACCGACGCGCAGCAGCAGGGCATCGACGGTGTCCCGGGATTCCTGATCGGAGACAAGAGCGTCTCAGGCGCCCAGCCAGTCGCGGCGTTCAGCAAGATCATCGACCAGCAGCTGCAGGCCGCCGGGCACTGAGGCTTCCCTGCAGTGGGACGTCAGGCGTGACGCCGCTGCCGGTTCCCCCTGCAGTGACGAGTGATGTCAGAGGTTCGCTCTAAGCTCATGACGACGCAGCCTCGCCTGCGCCATGGCCGTCAACAGTGAGGAAGCGACAAGAATGAATGTGCTGATGCTGGCTCTGCTGGGGCTGATCGCCGTGCTGTGCCTGATCGTCATCGTCCTGCTGTTGCGCGGGGGTCGTGGGGATGCTTCGGCGGTCGACTCGCGTGCGCTCGGCCGCGAGGTGCGTGCAGCCGTGGGCGAACTCAAACCTGATCTCTACGCCCAGCAGCACGCGCTCGGGCAGCAGCTCGTGCAGAACTCGCAGGTGGTCGAACAGCGTCTGCAGGCCTTTGAGCATGCTCAGTCGCAGGCAGCTGCTCTGCAGCGTGAGGATGCCGCCCGCGCACGACACGAGATGGGGGCGGCGGTCGATACGCGGCTGGCTTCGTTCGCCGAGCGCATGCAGACGCTGAATGAGACGCTGGCGACAGAGCTCGCGCGTCTGCGGGCCGACAACGAACGCAAGCTCGAACAGATGCGCGCCACCGTCGACGAGAAGCTGCAGGGCACGCTCGAACGGCGCCTGGGCGAGTCATTCCGAATGGTCAGCGATCGGCTCGAACAGGTGCAGAAAGGCCTCGGCGAGATGCAGACGCTCGCCTCCGACGTCGGCGGCCTGAAGCGTGTGCTGACCAACGTGAAGAATCGCGGCAGCTGGGGAGAGGTACAGCTCGGGCGTCAGCTCGAAGACCTGCTGGCGCCCGATCAGTACGAGAGCAACGTGATCATTCGCCCCGGCAGCACCGAGAACGTCGAATACGCCGTGCGGCTGCCAGGGCGTGACGAGACGTCGGTGGTCTACCTGCCGATCGACTCGAAGTTTCCACAAGAAGACTACGAGCGTCTGTTGCAGGCGCAGGAGGCCGCCGACACCAGCGGCATCGAGGCTGCCGGCCGCAGCCTCGAGAAGGCAGTTCGCCTGCAGGCAAAGACCATTGCGAGCAAGTACATCGATCCGCCGCACAGCACCGACTTCGCAATCATGTACCTGCCCACCGAGGGGCTCTTCGCCGAAGTGATTCGCCGCCCGGGGCTGGCCAGCGACCTGCAGACGCAGTTCCACGTCATGGTGACCGGGCCGACGACGCTGATGTCGCTGCTCAACAGTCTGCAGCTGGGCTTCAAGACTCTGGCCATCGAACAGCGCACGTCTGAGGTGTGGAAGATCCTGAGCGCTGCGAAAACCGAGTTCGGCAAGTACGGGCAGGTGTGGGAGAAGCTCAGTAAGCAGCTGCAGACGGCCCAGCGCACTGTCGACGAGGCCGGTCGGCGCACGCGCGCGGTCGAGCGCAGGTTGCGTGACGTCGAATCGCTCGATGCCGGCGCACCCGAATCGGCTCAGCTGATGAACGACCTGTTCGAGGCAGACGCGAACCAGGACTGATGCTCGAAGGCCGCGCCCGTTCGTGAGAGAGCGCGGCCTTGGGCGGTTCGATATATCTGCGACCTAAGCGCCGTCTCCCGTGGTCTACGCTTCGTCGCCTGAGGCCTGTGCAGCCTGTGCGCTCGGCGCGCCCTGAGAATCCTCTTCCGTCGCCTGCTGCGATGCCTGCTGCTGTGCGATCTCGGCACGAACCTCGTTCATGTCGAGCTGGCCGACCTTCTCGATGATCTCGGTGAGCTGAGCGATGTTCATCGCACCGGGCTGAGCGAAGATCGGAATCTGCTCGCGGAAGATCACGAGCGTCGGAATCGAGCTGATCTGGAAGGCCTGCGCCAGCTCCTGCTGGGCGTCGGTGTCGACCTTGCCGAACACGATCTCGGGGTTCTTCTCTGAGACGTTCTCGAAGACGGGCGCGAATGCGCGGCACGGGCCGCACCACGACGCCCAGAAGTCGAGCAGCACGATGTCGTTGCCGGTGATTGTCTCATTGATGTTCTCGACTGTGATCTCTTGAGTAGCCATCGTCTATGTATATCCGTTCAGTGTGAGTGGGTCAACGGCGAAGCGGGCCAGCGTGTGAGGCGGCACGACTCGATCGCCGGGCAAGACATGGCGACTTCGGCAGCCGTATGCGCCCGCAGAGGGCCGGCTCACCGAAAGATCTTGGCGAACCAGCCTGCGTGCTGCTGCTCTTTCTCATGTCCGGGGCAGCGCTGGTCTTTCGGCACGCCGCGCATGACTTGGTCGACATGCTGGCCGCAGCCGCGCCAGGTGATCTTGCCTCAGGTCTTGCATCGAGTCTGTTGGCACATCGTGGTCTCCTTAGTGTGTGGTCGTCGTCGTGGATGCTCAGGCGAGCATCAGGAAGAGCTTCTCGAGTTCCGCGGTGGTCAGCTTGGCATCGCCTGTTCGTGTGGGGCTCTCTTTTGCAGAGGAAGCGTCACTCGAGGCCTCGGCGACCTCGGCACCAGACGACTCTGCATCGGACGGCTTTGCGTCTTCGGACAGACACTCGCGCATCGCGGTGGAGATGATTGCGAAGCCCGCCCGGTCCAGGGCGCTGGTCACAGCCGAGAGCTGCGTCACCACGTCACGGCAGGGAGCCTCGTTCTCAATGGCGTTGATGACGCCGTCGAGCTGGCCGCGTGCACGGCGCAGCCGGTTGACGATGCGGCGAACAGCTTGAGGGTCGTCACTGATCATGACTGGGTTCCTTTCGATGTGAACTCCGGAGTCGGTGCGGCGAACGCACTCGAAGTGGTGATGAGCTCTTCGCGGCCCTCGGCGCGCAGGGCCGCGCGCAGCGTCTGCATGCCGCCCGAGAGCATCGCCGCATCGAGCCCATGCTGCAGCAGCACGCGCGTTGCGATGTGCGAGCGCACGCCGGCCGCGCAGAGCGTGCACACCGCCCGACCTCCGGCAGCGAGCTCGATGTCGGCCAGATGTTCCCGCACCACTGTGTGCGGAACGTTGATCGAGCCGGCAAGGTGTCCGTCGGCGAACTCCTGCGGCGAACGGGTGTCGACGACGAGCGACTCGCGCATCACCGCATCGAGATCAGCCGCATGCCACAGCCGCTGCTGCCCGTTCAGCACGTTCTCGCCGACCATGCCTGCCAGGTTGACAGCGTCTTTCGCCTGCCCGAACGGGGGAGCGTAGGCCAGATCGAGATCGATCAGGTCGACCATGCGCATCTGCGCGCGAATCGCGGTGGCGAGCACGTCGATGCGACGGTCGATCCCGTCGGCGCCCACGATCTGCGCACCGAGCACGAGCCCGTCGGGTCGCCTGAAGTGCACGATCATGTGCATCGCCTGCGCACCGGGAAAGTAGCCCGCGTGCTGCAGCGGATGCAGATGCACGGTCTCGAAGTCGATCTCGGCATCGCGCAGCGCGTCGGCATTGGCCCCGGTGAACGCGGCCGTGAGCCCGCCGATGCGCAGCACCGCGGTGCCGACCGGCTTCGGCAGCGGATGCGGGTCGCCATCGCGCAGGATGCTGTCGGCCACGAGTCGCCCGGCCCGGTTCGTAGGCCCAGCCAGCGCGACGGGTCGGCGCACACCGGTCACCGCATCCACGCTGGCGGTCGCGTCACCCACCGCCCAGACCGAGGGCGCGCTGGTTCGGCCGGCGGCGTCCACCAGAATCGCGCCGCGTTCGCAGGCGATGCCAGCCCTCTCGAACACCTCGGTGTCGGGTCGCACGCCTGCCGACAGCACGATCAGATCGGCGGGCACCTCGGTGCCGTCGCTGAGTGAGGCGACGTCGTGATCGACGCCCGTCTGGATGCTCACGGCCGTGGTGCGCTCGCGAACGTCGACGCCGATGAACTCGAGCTCGTCGCGCACGAGCACCGCAAGCTCGGGCTCGAGTGGCGTGAGCACGTGCGACGCCGCCTGCACGAGGGTGGTCTCGAGGCCGGCGCTGGCGAGGTTCTCGGCAGCTTCGATGCCGATGAAGCCGCCGCCGAGCACGACGGCGCGGCGGGCTCCCGAGGTGACCTGCTCGCGCAGCGCGAGGGCGTCATGCACCGAACGCAGCGTGTGCAGGCGCGGCGAGTCGATGCCTTCGATCTGCGGATGCCGCGCGCGCCCGCCGGGCGAGAGGATCAGCGCGTCGTACGACAGCGTCTCGTCACCGTCGTCGGTGCGCACAGTCACCTCGCGAGCGTCGATGTCGACGGCCGTCACCTCGTTGCGCACGCGCACGTCGAGGTTCAGCGCAGCGCGCAGCGATTCTGGGGTCTGGACGAGCAGCTTCGACTCGTCTGCGATCTCGCCGCCGACATAGTAGGGCAGCCCGCAGTTGGCGAACGAGACGTGATCGCCGCGTTCGAGCACGATGATCTCGGCCGATTCGTCGAGTCGTCGGGCGCGTGCTGCGGCGCTCATGCCACCTGCGACGCCTCCCACGATGATGATGCGCATGGTGTTCCCCTCGTTGCGTGCGATCTGTCACAGATGCCGTGTCGGCGGCTCAGCAGTGAGACGTCCAGGTCATTCTGCGGTCAGTTGATCTGAATACCCTGGTGGGTATACATGAGAGCGTAGCACAACATACTCCTGGGGGTACTTTTGTCGCTCAGTGCGTGGGCGAGGTGATTACCGAGTTCTCTCCGGCGAAGTGGCGCACAAGCTCGAGCACGAAGGTCAGCTTGTCAGCGACCTGATCGGTGATCGTGAACGGGTAGAGATCGTGCTTGCCCATCGAGCGATTCACTCGGTTGAGCGCGGTCGCCAGCGGATTCCAGATCGACAAGAGGTCTGCTGCGTCTGCTGTCGGTGCCCCGGCGAGCGTGGGAATCGACGTCTGCTCGACCCTCACTTTGTCTGGCCAGGAATCAGGAAAGCGCAGCTGCAGGCCGTGTGCTGCAGCGGTCTGCAGCGTGTCGGCGATGTGCAGAAAATGCGCGAACGTCTCGGCGAAGTCCTCCCAAGGATGCGTCATCGCGTACTGCGAGATGTAATTCTCGCTGCGTGTGGCGCGATCCTGCCGCCGTTCGTCGTCGTCATCGCCGTAGTGGGCGTTGAGCGCTGCGCCGTAATCCTGCCGCTCGTCGCCGAAGAGATCGCGAAAGCGCTGCAGCCAGTCATCGTGCTGAGCAACCAGTGCCTGCCAGTAGTAGTGACCGATCTCGTGTCGAAAGTGCCCGAGCATGGTTCGGTACGGCTCGTCGAGCAGCGCGCGCAGCGCCTCACGGTGCGAATCCTGCGCCTCGGTGATGTCGATGGTGATGACGCCGTTCATGTGGCCGATCATCACCTTCTTGTCATCGGTCGAAGCGTCGAGGTCGAATGCGAGCCCGCCGTCAGACTGCTGGCAGTGGCTGACGATGGGCAGATCCAGGTCGTCGAGCTGAAAGACCAGCCGCCGCTTCGCCTCGGCGGTCTCGGCGAGCAGCCGGATCACTCGTTCGTCGAGGTCGTCGGGAACGCTGCGCGTGAGCGCACATGAGAAGCACAGAGTGTCGGCTGATTCGGCCAGCCAGTTGCAGCCGATGCGCTCGTTCTCGCAGTGATGCCAGCGGTCTCCCTTGTCGTCGATCCAGACACCGTCCGTCAGCGGCACCATGGTGCGGTCTGCCCTTGAGAAACCCACCTCCGTTCCGCACTCCATGCAGGCGCGCTGCTCGAAATAGACGATTGAACCGCAGGCCGGGCAGGGGAAGATGCGCATGTGGGCTAAGACTCCTTTGAGATTGTGGCAGCCTGATCTGACAGGCTGCAGCTCGGGCCGCGGCCGTCGGCGACTCGGCGATAGAGGTGCTCCTGCAGACGGGCGGCACCGGGCAGATGGTAGATCGTGCGAAGCACACGCCCGCCCAACGCGATGTCCAATGCGCTGTCGACGGCCGCGGCGCCTGAGCATCGCATCCATCGGCCAGAGGGCAGCCTCACGTACAGCCAGACCGATTCGGCGGCCTCGTCGGCCGAGAGACGCAGCGCTTCGCGCACCGGCAGGTTCTGCGAGGGCACGGAGTAAACGCGATCATGTCGATCGAGGCTCTGCAAGATGTCGACGCAGCGCCGGCAGAACTCGCACTCGCCGTCGAACACGAGAATCGTGTCGGCGTGGGCGAGCGGCTCCAGCGCGGGAATCGAAGCGAGGTCGGGGAGTGCGGCAGGGGCGACGTTCATAGCCTCAGGCTACGCCTGTGCAGGACGTGCGAGACCAACGAACTCTCTGATCGCGTCGACTTCGCTGCGAAACTGCGCCGCACCCTCGGCATACGACTGCGCGAGCTTCGCCACGTTGCGCTCCTGGTTGCTGACGGTGAGCCCGGTCGGTGCAAACACGTAGGCCCTGCCGGCTCGTTCGAGTTCGAACAGCTCGGCCCGGGTGCGGTTGTAGTGCTCGGGTCGGGCAGCCAGCGCAGCCGGCACCGCGGGAAAGCGCCGGAACGCCAGCCGGGCCGCAGCGCCCGCTCGAAACCGCGGTTTCACATAGTCGCGCGGACGACTCAGCACCACGACGAACTTGTCGAACCCGGCTGCTCGGGCAGCATCCAGCGCGATGCCGCCGGTCGGGCCGAGAGCCCCGTCAACGTAGGTGCGCCCGTCGAGGTGCACGGGAGGCATGAAGATCGGCATCGTCGACGAGGCCTGCACCCGGTCGAGCAGACCGTCGAAGCTCGCGATGTCGTCGCGGCCCCAGTAGACGGTGTCGCCGGTGTCAGCGCAGAAGGCGCCGATCGCGAACTGCGCGGGGTTGCGTCGGTACATCTGCCAGTCGAGCGGCAGCGCCTCGCCGGGGTTCGAGGTGTGGTGATAGATGTAGTCGGAGTTGAAGGCGCCCTTGCCGCGCAGCCAGGTGCCGAGGCTGCCGAGGTTCGGGTCGGCGCCGAAGTCGACGAACGACTTGCGTGCCCGCAGAGGGTCGCGGCTCAGGTAGTTCACGGTGTGCGATGAGCCTGCCGAGACCCCGCCGACCCAGCCGAAGTTGATGTTCTCGCGCACGAGGCCGGCCACGACTGGGGCGGTGCATGCGGCGCGCATACCTCCTCCCTCGAAGATGAGGGCGGTGTCGGTGACGTTGATCTCGGGTGCTGAGATGGCGGGGCTCGTCTCTGTTGCGGCGCGTGGCTCTGTTGCGGCGCGTGGCTCTGGCGCGGTGTTGATGAGGTTTTGGCCTGGTGTGGTCTGTGCGGGGGTTGGGCTAGGTGTGGCCTGAACGGCGGATGCCATGGTGCGGTCTGTCTCGGTGCTCACCATCCCATTGTCTCGCGTTCGGTACGGCGCGTGCGACGGAACTGGTGGGGGCGGTGCGCTTCTCTGCCGACACGGATCGCTCCGCACCTGCGCCGATTGCGCGGAAACCTGCCAATCTGGAGCGATCGGTGGCGGTGCCGGCCAATCGGTGCAGGTGTGGAGCGATCTCACAGGGCAGAACCGGTTGCATGGGCTGTTGTGCGGCCGTCAAATGTGCAGAACCTGCGGTTTTGGTCTGCCTCGAGGTCCTCGAGTGTGCAGAACCGTTGCACTTTCGGCACGTCGGGTGTGCAGAATCTGTTTGATTTCGTCGAGAGCTTAGAAGTCGTGACCTTCACACGGTTTTGTTAGCGTCTTCTGTGCTTTCGCCGCCTAGATCTGTCAGGGGAGAGGCCTTGACCCCTCAACGGGAAGGGCCAAGGCTGATCGTCAACCCCAACTCCTGAAGCGTCGCAGAAAACCTGAGGCGTCGCAGATAAAAGGGCAAGATTCTCTTCAGTCGATGTCACGTTTGTGGAGGTCGGTGACATGTATGAGGTGAGAGGCAACTGCTTCTCGCATGTGCATGACGAGCGACGCATTCGCTGTTGGACGACACGGCCTGACGGACGAGACGGCCGGCTGGGAGCCTCCGACAGATGCACGCCAGACCTTGGGAGGGTACCAAATGCATGACACGCAACATGAGCGACCATCACGATCATTCGTCGATGACGATCCATTGCAGGCGCTGCTCGGCGCCGGAGAACAGCTCAAGCCACAGCATGATGTTCAGATAAACGCACGTATAGTGCAAGAGGTCGTGCAGACGGCCCGTATCAAACCGCGCTGGTCGAAGTCGAAAATCGCCGGTGCGATGGTGGCGGCAGCTCTGCTGATCGGCGCTCCGACGGTGGCCGTAGCCGGAGGCTACATGGCTCAGACCGGATGGTTCGGTGCAGCTCCAGGTGGCGAGGCACCAGAAGGAACGGTGAGCACCGAAACCGACGACAGCGAATGGATCGACACCGGAGCCTCAGACTTCGTCGACTATGCGGCAGCTCAGTGGCCAGACTATCTCGAGCTGCCGGAAGGACTCGACAGCGAAGGACTGGCTCGGCATCTCGCAGTGACGTTTCAGCAGAACGTGCCGGGCGCGATAACTCAGCGCACAACTCTGGTCACTATTGACGAAATGGCCACACGCACACTCTGGCAGGCCGAATGGGTCGATGCCTATGAAGCCGGCGACGTCAACCGCCAGAGTCAGGCTGTCGACATGCTCCAAAAGTCAGTCGAGTGGCCGGCCACGGTCTCAAGCGATGGCGGCGGAGTCGTCGATCACATGCACGATGTGAACGACGCCGCACGACGCGGTGACGTTGACGTGGTTCGTGAAGATCTTGCCCAATCGACCGATGCCGACATCCTGCGTGAGGCGGCACGTCGATGAACACCACGACTGACCAGGCCGCTGCATCAGAAGCTCATAGCTCACCCAACAGCATTGATCAGAGCACACTAGGCGACAGCGATCAGAACTCGCCTGCCCCCAGCGAGAACAGCTCACTTGCCAACAACGATCAGAGCAAATGCGGCTGCGATCACAGCTCGACCGCTGGAAGCACACATGAGCAGTATGACGCCCTCCGTTTCGAGCCGCTCGTGGCATCCCTGCTGCCCGATTTGGTCCGCTACTTCGCCATGCGCGTGCAGCCCAACCACGAAGCCCCTGACTGCGCGGCCGAGACTCTTCTCGTGATGTGGCAGAAGATCGACCGTCTGCCGGCGACCACTGACGGGCAGCGCGCGTGGGCTTTCGGCATCGCCCGCAAAGTCGCCGCCAACCACCACCGTAAACGCAGACGCCGCACCGAAGCCAGCGAATCGCTGAGGCAGATGCTGCAGGCTCAGCTCAAAGAGGTCGTGGGCGTGCAGCTCACGAGGCAGCAGGGGCGCGCGATCAACGCTCTGCGGATGCTGCCCGCTGACGATCAAGAACTGCTGCGGCTGGTCGTGTGGGATGGTTTCGGTGTCGCCGAGGCAGGAGGGATCCTTGGACTTCGTCCGGACGCAGCTCGAAAGCGGTATCAGCGGGCGAGAGCACGCTTCCGCGAAGCGTACGCCACAGCCTGACCGTGTGACCGTATGATGCGCTCGCGGTCGACTGAGTAGCCAGCTGAGCAGCTGATCGCCAGCCTGCCAGGAGAGCCTGGCCAGCTTGTGTGGTTCTCTGCCAACACGGATCGCTCCGCACCTGCGCCGATTGCGCGGAAACCTGCCAGTCTGGAGCGATCAGTGGCGGTGTCGGCCAAACGGCGCAGGCCGTGCCCTTGCCGCATCCGCAACCCGTCACAGCCGCAGACCGGCCCCGTTCGGCAGCACCCGTCGCAGCACATCAGACATCGTCACCACGCCGACGAACGCACCATCTCTCGTGGCGACGGCGAACTGGCGGCCGGTCTTTCGCATCCGCGCGAGGGCCGCATGCGCAGGCAGGTCGACGGCGAACTCCAACGGCTCTCGCACCAGGTCGTCGATGCGATCATCGTCATCGTGCAGCAACAGGTCGCGCACATGCACCACACCGGGAGTGCCGGGGCGTTCGACGAGCACCCGCAGGTGACCCGAGGCGGCGGCGACGTCGCGCACGTCTGCCGCGGTCGCATCCTGCGTGACGGCGGCAGGATGCGATGGTGCGGCAGGCAGCAGATCGGCGACCGTCAGCCGCTCGAGATCGAGCACCTGCGCCAGCTGGGCACGGAACGCATCGTCGAGCGTGCCCACGGCGGCCGAATGCTCGACCAGATGACGAATCGCCTCGACGTTCTGACCCCCGGTGCTGCGCGACTCGGCGGGGGAGTAGCCGCTGGCGGCGACGAGACGGTTGGCGATGCGGTTGATCCAGACGAGCAGCGGGCGCAGCAGCCAGGCCAGACCGCGGGCAGGCAGACTGACGGCGCTCGCAGCTGCCTCGGGGTGGGCGATCGCCCACGACTTCGGAGCCATCTCGCCGATCACCAGATGCAGGAAGGTGACGAACAGCAGTGCGAGCACGAAGGCTCCGCTGTCTGCCAGCCAGTCTGGCGCGCCCCAGGCGGCAAGGATCGGGCTGAGCCACGCGTCGACCGCGGGCTTGGTGATCGCGCCCAGCGCGAACGTGCAGATCGTGATGCCGAACTGGGCCACGGCGAGCATGATCGTCAGCTCGTTCATGCCGCGCAGCGCGGCTCGTGCGCGCAGGCTCGTCGCTGCGTCTGCCTCCAGCCTGGGGCGGCGAGCGGCCAGCAGCGCGAACTCGATGATGACGAAGAATGCGCTGAGCACGATGAGCACGGTGGTCGCGATCACGACGAAGAGCGGTGACTGCGTCATCGGTGGCCTCCCTCGGTGTCTGGGGTGGCCGGGTGCGTGTCCATCGCATCCACATCTCGCTCGATGAGGTGCAGCCGCAGCCGGCTCGGCACGAGCCGCTCGACCTCAAGCGCCGTGATCTCGAGCTCTCGCTGCACCGGTTCGCCCTCGGCGAGGTCTGCCGGGTCGGCGGGCAGCGCGACGGTCACAGTGTCACCAGGTTCGAGGAACGCGCCGCTCGCGCTGATCGCAAGGCCGGCGACGGTCTCGACGTCGTCTTCGGGCAGCTGTCTGCCGATGATGCGGGACACCTCGTCGATATGAGTGTCGCCGCCGACCTCCCAGCTCTGCGAGGGCTGATCGACGTGGATGCGGTGGAGCGCGCTCTCGCGGCCTCCGTCGTGCTCGTCGGTGATCTCGCCGACGAGCTCTTCGGCGACGTCTTCGGTGGTGATGATGCCGGCGAAGCCTCCGTATTCGTCGATGGCGCAGGCGAGCTGCGCACCGGCCTCGCGCATCTCGTCGAGCGCGGCGGGCAGCGGCATGAGGGTGGGCACGAGCACCGGGGTGTGCATGATCACCGAGACGGGGTCTGTCTCGGCACCGGTGTGTCGCAGCAGATCGATCAGCTGCACCACGCCGCAGGGGTCGGCACGGTCGTCGAGCACCGGAAAACGACTGTGCCCGTGGGCCATCTCGCGCCGCAGCTCGGCGACGGTCGTCTCATGCGTCACCGTCGCGACGCGCGACGCCGGGATCATCGCGTGTTCGACGTCGTCGCTGGGAAAGTCGAGCACACGATCGATGAGCACGGCCAGATCTGCCGGCAGATGTCCGCTCTCGCGGGAGTCGGCGACAGCCCGCCGCAGCTCTTGTGGTGAGGCGCTGGAATCGACGTCGTGCACCGGTTTGACGCCGATGAGACGCACGAAGAGGTTGGCCGCGACGTCGAAGACGGTGATCAGCCAGCCGAAGACGGCCAGGTAGATCTGCGTCGAGCGGGCCAGCCGCAGGGCGAGCGGCTCGGGTGCCGAGATCGCGAGGTTCTTCGGGTACAGCTCGCCGAAGATCATCTGCACGATCGTGGCGATCACGAGCACACCGATGGTGCTCACCGGAATCGTGACGGCGGCGGGAACTCCGAGGCCTCCGAAGATCTGGGCGAGGGAGTCGCCGATCAACGGCTCGGCGATGTATCCGACGAGCAGGCCGGTGACGGTGATGCCCAACTGCGCGCCGGAGAGCATGAACGAGGTGCGCTTGGTGACGGCGAGAGCTCGCTGGGCGCGTCTGTCGCCCGTCTTGGCTCGGGCGGCCAGGCCGGCTCGGTCGACCGACATGTAGGCGAACTCCTGCGCCACGAAGTAACCGTTGACGACGATGATGACCAGAATCAGCACCACGCCGAGCAGCAGAGAGAGCAGCAGAGAGAGCAGCAGCCCGGTCATGAGGCGCTCGCCTCATGGGCGATCAAACTGGCCAGCGGTGTGGCGGGCTGATCGGCGATCGGCCTGTGGCAGCGAGGTGCGGCCCCGCCAGGGTCGTCAGCGAGCGGATGCGAGCGCGCGTGACGGCGGATCGAACGGTGTCGTGGTGCTCGGCGTGCGGTAGGCGTTGAACCCAATTGGCGAGTCGCTCCTTCATTCGCGGCTGGTCGCATGAGTGTAGCAGGAGTGGTGGGTGTGGGCACTGCGGCTGACCCGGACATGGGTACTGGCCGCGGCCTGCTCTTGGATGAGCGGCTAGATCAATTTAGCGATGTGACATGCACCTGCGACAAGTGTGCTGCAGTGCGACGCAACACCTGGTTCTCCATCTGCAACTCACGAGTCCGCTTGAACGCCTGCGCGTTAGGTCGCATGGTCTCCGGGGCGTCACTGGCAAATAGCTCGTGAGCTTCCAACTGAGTTCTACGACCTAGGCCTGGGACGGGGCCTTCGAGATTAGCAAATCCGGACATACCTGCTTCTGCACAATCCTCGACTCCACCAATCTCATGGCGTCCTGCTGGAACTCACCACTGAACTGATTATTGAGGCCGCATCAACATCCTTCCGCACAGCCCAAAAGCCATGCACTCTATAACCTCAACCAAACTTGCAGCAGGCCCTAGGGATCACGGGTTGCGATCGGCCGACCCGAAGCCAGGCAGTCACGAGAGCTTTCAACGTGTGGTGCAAACAGCCAGCCATCATCGCGGCTGCCCTCAACGACCCTGTCGGGCCATCCTCCGCTTCAAGGATTTCCCTTGGTCTTCTCGTTAGACTTCACGCGCGGTGCCGGAGTTCCTCGTCAAGTCAGTGATAAAAGATTCGACACCGTCATCATCACCGCCCCGACCTAGTTCGAGACTGCACCCTTCCAACAAAGGTCGAGGCAGAGGACATAGCCGCCAGTGGGCAATTCCGTTGACCGTCTACGGGTACTCTTCCACAGTATCAACTGACAATTGAGATACGATCGTTGACAGCACTACAGCACTGACCCTTATACACAGCGTAAGCCCCAGACCAGAAGACGATGTCGGCTTTGCCGACTTCAATGTGACTTGCTTTGAACTTGCTCAATGAATGTTCGTCACGGACATGTCGGCCGGTACAGACAGACTGGGCGGGGGAGGGAGAACATTCATGGCAAAAGCGGTCCAAGGTAGCGAAGTTGCTTACCCTCCCATGCTGGCCAACTGTTTCGCGGCAGATGGTTCAGACCGCTGAGGGTTCTGAGGTCATGGGGTGACTCAGCCAACACCTAGAGACAAGGCTACATACCTGAGGCTTTGAAGCCAAAGACGGGCACTTCGACACGAGCAAAATCGCATGACCCTCTCTAGCTGATGTGGTTCCTGTGGGGTCATGACAAACGAATAGGTGACTGAGCGTTCGTACGTTCAATGCAACCGCCAGGAAGGATTTAGGAACACAATGAGCCACGCAATACCCTATGCACCTCAACCGAAATACGGAGAAGTGGCAGAGTACCAGCTCGGGCCACTCTCGATGCTCGATTCGAACGCGCCCCAGGGAGCATTGCGTCAGTTGGTGCATGACCAGAGCGCGATATACCCGGAAACCAGCAGGAAGATCTGGTTCAAAGAGCCACCGAGCGTAAGAAAAGGGATGCCTGTCGAGGTCATTTTCTTTCAGGATGGCAGCTTATACCTCGACCCCGATGGCCCCGTACGAGCTGGACAAGTGCTCGACAACCTCGCAGCAAATGGATTGATCCCTCCAACGGCCGGAATCTTTGTTGATCCAGGTGTCTACCCGAAGAGGAACAATAGTAAGAACCGCAACGCAGAGTATGACGCATTTGACGCCAGATACGCGACTTTCCTTGTGGATGAGATCCTTCCGCTGGCGGTCGACAACTCACCGTCATTGTCTTCGCTCGCAGACAAATGGCTCATATGTGGGGGAAGCAGTGGCGGAAACTGCGCTCTAACGGCTGCATGGCTACGTCCAGACCGCTTTAAAGCAAGCATCTCGTTTTTGTCCAGCTTTCCGCAAATGCCAGGCGGAAACCCATTTCCTAGACTAGCGGTCACGAACCCGCAAAGATCGATACGGATATTCATGCAGACAGCTCAGTTCGATCTGAACCACGGCAAGCCCAGAGACAACTGGTTCGCCGAGAATCTAAAGACCGCAGCGGCGCTGGATCTGACGGGTCACGAACTGCGCTTGGTTGTAGGGCAAGGGGGACATAGTCCCAACCATGGAGGCGCGCTTTTGCCTGATGCTCTGGCTTGGACTCTGAGCAACTCCAGCAAGAGATGAGTTGAGCTAGTCAATCAGAAAACATGGTTTAGGCTTCTCTGGCTGCAATTCTCAATTGTTGTTACTGGATATCCACGATGGTGGTCAACTGGACTGGTCTGGGAATATCGATGCAACATATGCATGTGAATTGCAAGGAAGTGCCAACCAATACACTTTCACGTTGATGACTGTCACGTTCACAGTATCGAAACTGGTTTTAGGATCGACAGTACGTGTCGGAGGTATTTGAACGTCTCGACAAGTGCGATGCACTCGTGCGCATGACGATGAGTACGCCGATGCTCGCTAACATCTCCATCCCTCGTTGACCCTGCTGGGCAGCTGTGCGTACATCTATGCCCGCTGCAACGACGAGAATCGCAGCCTCTGCAACCAAGCGTTCTTGCACGGACTGCATATCGAGGATGACGGGAAGACCCGCAGTAAACTCGCCAGACCATGACATACGCTCAAAGATCCCGAATTATGACTAATCGCCCTGACATGGGGAAACACGCAAAACGCGAACGCTGAAAACCTGCCGAGAACAATTCGACTGCCGAAAGCTCACACCTCGACTGCATGGGGTGGATAACGGGACTTGAACAGCATCACTATCGGCTGATCCTTGACAAGAAACTTCCGTGGGTTGCATATCCGCAGATGTCTAGGCTGAAGTCAGAATGTTGGCATAAATGTTGGCATCTGACATCTGAGAGCCTTACTCCCCAGTAGTTTACTGGGGTGGCTAACGGGACTTGAACCCGCGACATCCGGCACCACAAGCCGGCGCTCTACCAACTGAGCTATAGCCACCATGTGCACTCGATCGCTCGAACGCAGCGCGTTTTATCTTACTGGTTTTGCAGCAGCGACGCGAATCGGGTTTCTGAGGCCTCGCATGCGGCCGTCGCCTCGGCGCTCGTCGGCCCGGGTTCGGCCACGATGAAGGTGCGGCGGTAGTAGTCGAGCTCGCGAATCGACTCGATGATGTCGGCCATCGCGCGGTGACCGCCATGCTTGTCAGGGGAGTGGTAGTAGGCCCGCGGGAACCACCGCCGTGCAAGCTCTTTGAGGCTCGACACGTCGATGTTGCGGTAGTTAAGATGCTCGTCCAACTCAGGCAGATCACGTGCCAGGAAGCCGCGGTCGGTGCCGATCGAGTTGCCGGCCAGCGGGTTCGCCTGCGGTCGCGGAGCATGCTTCTTCACATAGGCCATCACCTGATCGTTGGCTTCGGCCAGCGAGATTCCGTCATCGAGCTCGTCGAGCAGACCCGACTCGGTGTGCATGTTCCGCACGAAGTCATTCATGCCGGCCAGCGCATCCGCCGACGGCTTGATGATTAGATCGATGCCGGCGTCGCACACATTGAGGTTCTCGTCAGTCGCGATCACGGCGATCTCGATCAGCTCGTCTTTCTGCAGATCGAGGCCAGTCATCTCGCAGTCGATCCAGATGATGTTCTTGCCGTGTGGCACAAGGCCTCCAAGTGGTTCTGAGTCTCCCCGGCAGGATTTGAACCCGCGACACAAGGGGTAGAAACCCTCTGCTCTGTCCACTGAGCTACGGGGAGAGGCACCGCAGTCGGCACCCAACGATGATACACCGTCGGGCGCCGAGACTGCGGGCGTTTGTGTGGGCGACCGGGCGCGGAAGTCAGCCCATGATGCGCAGGCGGATGGTCTCATCCATGCCGCGCAGCGCATCGAGCACTGATTCCTCGACCCAGGCGTTGACGTCAGTCACCGCGTAGCCGATCTGGCCGCGAGTGGCGAGCACCTGGCTGTCGATGTTCACGCCGAGATCGCTGAGCGTGTTGTTGACCTTCGCAAGCACGCCCGGAATGTTGCGGTGGATGTGGGCGATGCGGTGGATGCCATCGGTCCAAGGCAGCGTCAGCACCGGCAGGTTGACGCTCAGGCTGGTGTCGCCGTGCTTGATGTAGTCGATGAGCTTGCCCGAGACGAAGCGACCGATGTTGCGCTGGGCCTCTTCGGTCGAACCGCCGATGTGCGGGGTGAGAATGACGTTGTCGAACTCGGCGAGCTTGGTCTCGAAGGCGTCGCCGCGCTTCTTGGGCTCGGCGGGGTAGACGTCGATCGCCGCACCGCCGACATGGCCGCTCTTGACCGCGTCGTAGAGGGCCTCGATGTCGACCACGTGGCCGCGTGAGTTGTTGATGAACATTGCGCCGTCTTTCATGGCGGCGAACTGCTCGGTGCCGAAGAAGTTGGTGTTCGACTTGCGGCCGTCGACGTGCAGGGTCACGACGTCGCTCTCTTCGAGCAGCTCGTTGAGCGTGTGCCGGCGTTCGGCGTTGCCCATCGCGAGCTTCTCTTCGAGGTCGTAGAAGACGACCTTCATGCCGAGGGCCTCGGCGACGACCGAGAGCTGGGCGCCGATGTTGCCGTAGCCGATGATGCCGAGCGTGCGGTGACGCACCTCGTGCGAGCCGGTCGCAGCTTTGTCCCAGATGCCTCGGTGCGCCATCCGGTCTTTCTCGGGAATGTGGCGCACGAGCATGATCAGCTCGCCGATGACCAGCTCGACGACCGAGCGGGTGTTCGAGTATGGCGCGTTGAATACTGCGATGCCACGCTCTGCGGCGGCAGGCAGGTCGATCTGGTTGGTGCCGATGCTGAACGCGCCGACCGCTTCGAGCTGCGGGGCATTGGCGAGCACGCGATCGGTGACGTGGGTCTTCGATCGAATGCCGAGCACCGAGACGTCGGCGAGCTTCGAGATGAGCTCGTCTTCGTCGAGCGCACCACCGACGGTGGCGACCTCGAAACCTCGGGCCTTCAGATTTGAGACGGCAAGCGGATGGATGTTCTCAAGAAGTAGGGCTTTCTGCACCCCTTCATGGTAGCTCTCAGCCTGCTAACTTGTGAACCTGTGACGGGGCTGAGCGCGCTAGAATGAGGCATTCCTCTCCACCGAAGAAAGCGAACGCCCTTGTCAGGCTCTCAACAGCATCCAGACACCGCAACGAAATCAGCCGCGACAGCAGAGACGGGCGAGGCGCAGCCCCCGTCGCATCCTGCGTGGATCGAACGCGTCTTTCACGTCGCCAAGCGCGGCTCGACCGTCGGCACCGAGGTGCGCGGCGGGCTGGTCAGCTTCGTGGCGATGGCCTACATCGTCATTCTGAACCCCCTGATCATCGGCGGGTTCTCGCCCGACCAGGCGGCGGTGGATGTCGCAGGCGGCTTCCTGCCCAACAACCAGGTCGCAGCGGTGACGGCACTGACCGCCGGCGTGATGACCATTCTCTTCGGCTTCGTCGCGAACCTGCCGTTCGGACTCGCCGCAGGTCTCGGCGTGAACTCGTTCCTGGCCGTAAGCGTGGTCGGCGAGGTCACCTGGCCCGAGGCGATGGGCCTGGTCGTGATCAACGGCATCGTCATCACGATTCTGTCGCTCACCGGTCTGCGCACGATGATCTTCGAGTCGATTCCGCAGCAGCTGAAGACGGCCATCACGGTCGGCATCGGTCTGTTCATCGCGTTCATCGGCTTCGTCGACTCGGGGCTGGTGCGGTCGACGGGCTTCAACTCGCCTCCGGTGCAGCTCGGCGAGGGCGGCTCGGTGCACACCTGGCCGGTCGTCATGTTCGTGGTGTCGCTGATCATCATCGCCGTGCTCATGGCGCGAAAGATCAAGGGCGCACTGCTGATCGGCATCGTCGCATCGACCATCGTGGCAATGATCCTCGAGGCGGTGCTGCACCTCGGCAGCTCGGTCGACAACCCCGGCGGGTGGGGCCTCAGCGTGCCGCAGCTGCCCAGCAGCCTGTTCTCGCTGCCCGATCTCAGCCTGGTCGGCAACTTCGACTTCGGCGCGTTCGGCCGCATTGGTTACCTGTCTTCGATCATGCTGATCTTCACCCTGTTCTTCACCAGCTTCTTCGACGCGATGGGCACGATGACCGGCCTCGCGAAGGCGGGTGGCCTGGCCGACGAGAAGGGCAACTTTCCTCGACTCAAGTCGGCGATGGTCATGGAGGGCGTCGCCGTCGCAGCCGGCGGTGCGACTTCGGGTTCGGCCAATACGGTGTTCGTCGATTCGGCGGCCGGCGTCGGCGAGGGCGCGCGAACCGGTCTGGCCTCGGTGGTCACCGGCGCGCTGTTCCTGCTGGCGATGTTCTTCAGCCCGCTGACCACGATCGTGCCGGCTGAGGTCGCCTCGGCCGCCCTGGTCGCCGTCGGTTCGCTGATGGTGTCGCAGATCAAAGACATCGACTGGAGCGAATACTCGGCCGCGCTGCCGGTCTTCCTGACGATCACAGTAATGCCGCTGACCTACTCGATCGCCAACGGCATCGGCGTCGGGTTCATCAGCTGGGTGCTGGTGCGGTCGATCTCGGGCAAGGCACGTCACATCTCGCCGCTGCTCTGGATCGTCTCGATCGGTTTCGCGGTGTACTTCGCACGCGGTCCGCTGCAGGCGCTGATCGGAGGCTGATCGCATGGCTGAGATCGTCGTCGTCGGCGGATGCTTCTGGTGTCTCGACTCCGTCTTTCGTCACCTGCGTGGTGTCGAAGAGGTCATCAGCGGATACGTCGGAGGCAGCGTCGAGCATCCGACCTATGAGCAGGTGTGCACTGGGATGACCGGGCACGCCGAGGCGGTCAAAGTGGTGTTCGACGAGCAGCAGCTGCCCGTCGACACGCTGCTCGACGTGTTCTTCACGCTGCACGACCCGACGACGCTGAACCGGCAGGGCAACGACGTGGGCACGCAGTACCGCTCGGCGATGTTTCCGGCGGATGCCGCCCAGCGTGAGACCTTCGAGCGTGCGATTCAGCGTGCCCAGGAATGGTGGGACGCGCCGATCGTGACGACGATCGAGCCGCTCGGCGCGTTCTGGCCGGCGGAGGACTACCACCAGGACTTCTTCGCCAAGAACCCGGGGCAGGGGTACTGCCAGGCGGTGATTCCTGCGAAGGTGGCCAAGGTGCGGCGGCGTTTCGCCGACCTCTTCGTCGACTGACTGATTGCTGAGCGGTGCTAGACCTCAGCCGCAGCATCTCTTGCACCCGTGTGAGCGGCTCTGCATCGACCTCAGCTTGGAACCTGCCAGAGGTTGAGGCCTTGCACCCGTGTGAGCGGGTCTGCATCTGTGAGGCGATCGCAGGTGCGTTGGGGCAGATGACTGGCAGATGCAGTCCGCACAGCCGGGTGCAGTGGTCGAAGTTGTGCACACTCGCGTGCACAGAGCTGCGATGGTGATGACGACTGGCGATGCTGGCAACAGGAACTCGACCACCGGGTCGGGTCGCATCCTGAAGGAGCCCGCCATGAGCATCGACACCATCGCAGTCAACGGCCTGGTCGCCACTGAGCCGCAGACGAACTTCACTCGAGATGGCAAGCCCATCACTTCGTTTCGGCTCGCATCGAACCAGCGACGCTTCGACCAGAAAGAGGGGCGATGGGTCGACGGCGATACGAATTGGTTCACAGTGACCGCATTCCGGCAGCTGGCCACGCATGCTCAGCAGAGCCTCTTCAAAGGTCAGCGGGTCTTGGTACAGGGCAGGCTGCGCGTCAAGCAGTGGCAGAACGAAGAACGCTCGGGCACCACGGTTGAGATCGTCGCAGACAATATGGGGCACGATCTGGTCTGGGGCATCAGTGCGCTGACCAAACCCGAACGCCAGCCTCCAGCTCACCTGCAGCAGGAGGGCGCGCCTGACGAGGTCTCTGGTGCAGAAGACTCCTTTCAACCGGCAGATGCAGATGCATCCACTGGTGCGCCTGAGGGGGGCGCAGGTGCGTCTGGGCTTGGCTCAGGTGCGTCTGACGCTGGCACAGCGTCTGCGACCGGTCGGGTGCACGTCGATGCCGCAGCGTTGACGTCCGAATCTGATGTGCAGACAGTGGAAGGCAACGGTTCCACGACGGGTGCGCTCGATGACGCTGCGTCACACGGCGGGCTCGAAGATCACGGCGACAACTGGACCGACGCATCCGCACAGCCCCGAGGCTGGAATGAGCCCGGCATGCAAAGCGACCGGGCGGCGGCTACGCTAGGCGGGTGACCATTCGAACCGCCAGCTCTCGTCGTCAGCCGTCTTCTCGCCGAGAATCGGTCGGTGTCTTTCGTGCCCGGTCTGCCGTTGCGGGAGTGTTCGCGGGGGTGCTGACGGTGGCCGCACTTGCTGGCTGCGCTCAGACGAACAATGCCTCAGCGCCGTCGACTCCGGCACCCGCTGCGAGCGCTGCGGTTTGGGCGCCCGGCGGCACCGCGGAGCAGAACCTGCCGGCGTTTCAGTCACTGCTGCAGCCGCTGACCAATGACGACAAAGTGCCGACGACACAGTCTGTCGTCGACGCCGTGCACTCGGTCGGGGTCACCAACGACCAGATGCAGGTCACCCCTGACCGCACACCGAAAGACCTGGATGCCGACAACCTGTCGGTCTCGGTCAAGAGCGACGATCAGTGCCTGGTGGGGCAGTACCATCGCGGGCGATTCGATGCTGTGGTGGCTGCGCCGATCAACGGGGCCTGCCTCGTCGGCAACACTGTGCCGCTGCAGTAGCGTCGCTGGGGTGCCCCTACAGTAGCGGTGTTGGGGTGGTCTGCGGCAGTGTCACGTGTATGAGTGCAGCTGGAGTGCCCCTGCGCGAGTGTCTCTGCATGAGTCCTCGGCAGCGCTGCTGACTGTGCCCCTGCGCGAGTGTCGCCGCACGAGTCGTCCGACAACGATGAGGTTGCGACGAAGCGGCGCATGGGGCGGCTTCGCCCGCAGCGGAACCTCTTGCCGGGTCGCGCGGCAGCTCCATGAACGGGCTCCCAACCCATAGAATGGTGCGCATGGCTGAATACATTTACCAGATGGTGCGCGCCCGAAAGGCGCATGGCGACAAGGTCATCCTCGACGACGTCACCCTGGCATTCCTGCCGGGCGCGAAGATCGGCGTGGTCGGACCGAACGGCGCCGGCAAGTCGAGCGTGCTCAAGATCATGGCCGGGCTCGACACGCCGAGCAACGGTGAGGCGCGGCTCACGCCAGGCTTCTCTGTCGGCATCCTGCAGCAGGAGCCCGAACTTGATGACGAGCTCACCGTGCTCGAGAACGTGCAGCAGGGAGTCGGCGAGCTCAAAGGCAAGGTCGATCGGTTCAATCAGATCAGCGAAGAGCTGGCCAACCCTGATGCTGACTACGACGCGCTGCTCGAAGAGATGGGCAAGCTGCAGGAAGACATCGATGCGGCCGACGCCTGGGATCTGGACTCACAGCTGGAGCAGGCGATGGATGCGCTGCGACTGCCCCCGTCTGATGCCATTGTGAAGAACCTCTCGGGCGGTGAGCGTCGTCGCGTGGCGCTCTGCCAGCTGCTGTTGAAGAAACCTGATCTGCTGCTGCTCGACGAGCCCACGAACCACCTCGACGCCGAGAGCGTGCTCTGGCTTGAGCAGCACCTGCATTCGTACCCGGGTGCCGTGCTCGCGGTCACCCACGACAGGTACTTCCTCGATCACGTCGCCGAGTGGATTCTCGAGCTCGACCGCGGTCGCGCCTACCCGTATGAGGGCAACTACTCGACCTATCTTGAGAAGAAGAAAGACCGTCTTGAGGTGCAGGGCCGCAAGGATGCCAAACTGGCGAAACGTCTCGAAGACGAGCTTGACTGGGTGCGAACAAACCCCAAGGGGCGGCAAGCCAAGAGCAAGGCTCGTCTGGCTCGCTATGAAGAGATGGCCAACGAGGCCGAGAAGACCAAGAAGCTCGACTTCGAAGAGATCCAGATTCCGCCGGGCCCGCGCCTTGGCGACATCGTGCTCGAGGCAGAGCACCTGCACAAGGGCTTCGGCGATCGCGTTCTGATCGACGACCTCTCGTTCACGCTGCCGCGCAACGGCATCGTCGGCATCATCGGTCCGAACGGCGTCGGCAAGTCCACGCTGTTCAAGACGATCGTGGGGCAGGAGAAACTCGACGGCGGCAACCTCAAAGTCGGTGAGACGGTCAAGATCTCGTATGTCGACCAAGGGCGCGAGGGAATCGATCCCAAGAAGAACGTCTGGGAGGTCGTCTCTGACGGGCTCGACTACATTCACGTCGGCCAGGTCGAGATGCCCAGCCGTGCATATGTGTCGGTGTTCGGGTTCAAAGGCCCCGATCAGCAGAAGCCTGCGGGAGTGCTCTCGGGCGGTGAGCGTAACCGGTTGAACCTTGCGCTGACCCTGAAGCAGGGCGGCAACCTGTTGCTGCTCGATGAGCCGACCAACGACCTGGACGTGGAGACGCTGTCCAGCCTCGAGAACGCACTGCTCGACTTTCCCGGCTGTGCCGTGGTCATCACCCACGACCGGTGGTTCCTCGACCGAATCGCGACGCACATTCTCGCGTACGAGGGTGACGATGAGAACCCGGCCAAATGGTACTGGTTCGAGGGCAACTTCGACGCGTACGAGAAGAACAAGGTCGAGCGCCTCGGCGAGGATGCCGCTCGCCCGCACCGCGTGACCTACCGCAAGCTCACGCGCGACTGATTCGTCCAGTCGCCTGCGCGCTGACACAGCCGTGCGTTCGGTCGGCCCGAACCCAAGCAGAGCCGGGCATTGGCCTTCTTGCACGCCGGCTGAGCTGTGCGTTCGGTCAACTCGTATACAGCCGCTGAGCAGGGTGTTCGAAAGGGTCCTGTTCCAGATCTTATGAGATCTCGGAACAGGGCCCTTTCTTCTTGCCGTCAGGCGTGGCACGTTCTGCACTTTCGGTGACGGGCAGGGTGGTTCTGGTTGTCGAGTGTGTAGAAGGTGTGGGGATCGGCGGCGCGAGGTCTCAGGTTCTGTGCTCTCGGTGACGGGCAGGGCGGTCCTGGTTGTCGAGTGTGTAGAAGGTGTGGGTATCAGTTGCGCGAGGTCGCAGGTTCTGTACTCTCGGTGGAAGGTGTGGCGGGTTCTGCACTCTCGGTGAGGGTGCGGCAGGTTCTGCACTCTCGGTGACGGGCGGGTGGCCTTGGTTGTCGAGAGTGGGACAAGTTCTGCACACTCAGCGGGAGCAGAAGTCGGTTGGTTAGTGAGAGCAGAAGTCGGTTGGTTAGTGAGCGCAGACCTGGGTCGGTGAACGAGTGCCAGAACCCCGCCTACTCGGCCCTCGTCGGCGTCACTCCGCGCTACTCGGCCTTCTTGAGGTTCTCGGGCTTGAACTGCGGCAGCCGCACCAGGCCTTCCTGAGCCACAGTTGCGATCAGATCGCCGCCCTGCGTGAACATGCGTCCCTCAGTGAGACCGCGGCCGCCCTGGGCGGTCGGCGACTCCTGCACGTAGAGCACCCATTCGTCTGCTCGTGCCTGCCGGTGAAACCACATCGCGTGGTCGAGGCTCGCCGTGTTCAGCCCCGGGTACGCCCACGGAATCCCGTGCCGCCGCAGAATCGGCTCAAAGGTCGTGTAGTCGCTCGCATATGCCAGAGCCGCAGCGTGCAGCGCAGGGTCGTCGCCCAATGCCTCCCGCGTCTTGATCCAGACCGCCTGGAAGGGAATGTCCTCATCCTCTTTCGGCACGCTCACATAGATCGGCGACGGGTAGTGGCGCATCTTGAACGCACGATAGTCGGTGAAGTAGCGTCGAAACGCCTCGGGAGCACCGCGCAGCGTCTCTTCGGTGGTGGGCAGCTCGTCCGGGCCGGGAATGCCGGCCGGCGGCCGAATCTCATGCTGCAGCCCCGCATCCACCGTCTGGAACGACGTGATCAGCGACAGAATCGGCTCCCCATGCTGATACGCCTGCACGCGTCGCTGACTGAACGAGCGCCCGTCGCGCAGTGTCTCGACCGAGAAGTCGACCGGAAGCTCGATGTCGCCGCCGCGCAGAAAATAGGCGTGCAGCGAGTGCACAAACCGGCCGTCGGGCACCGTGCGACTCGCTGCGGTGAGCGCCTGCGACAGAATCTGCCCGCCGAACACGCGCCCGGTCGGCATCCAGTGCGAGGGGCCGCGAAAGCCCTGCTCGCCAGGATGCGCGGCAGCCACCTCTTCGAGGCGCAGCACGTCTTCGATGTGCCGAACAGGCGCGATGTTGTCGAGTGCGTAAGACCGGTCAGCGGCCATTGGTGACTCCTTTGTGACAGCGGACGAAGGGCAGAGCCCGCAGGACTGGGCAAAGCATGCAGCGCGTTCAGCCATGATCTGACGGCGGATGCGTCAGCACGGCCCGTCGTGCAGCGCACCGTCGCGAGCTGGCTCGCGACGAACATCGCACCCTCGGATTATAGGCACGGCCGAACAGCCGCTCTGACCACGGCAGCCGTCGCTGGTATATGTTGTCGGCATGGCATTCGGCGACAGTGACTCATCACCAGGCTCAGCTCCTGATTCAGCTCCTCGCTCATCCTCTGGGGCAGACCCGATGGGCGGCACAGACGCAAACGAGGCCTTCGACATCTCGAGCCTGCTCTCGCGCCCCGGCGCCGCGCCCGCGCCAGACCGCCTCCATCTGCTGGATGCGCATGTCGTAGCCGACCTCGAGCAGTTCGTGGCGCGGGCGCGTCGCCTCGACGACGGGGCCGCAGTCTGGCTCTCGGCGCATGATCGCGCCTTGGTCGCCACCGCGTCACCGCTGTTCGCCGCGGGCCTGAGCGACGCCGCACCGACCCTGCTCGGGGTCAAGGTGCTGCCGCTGGCGAAGCCTGCCCGGCTGCAGTACGTGGTGCACGCGCAGGCGCTGAGCGACCGTCTCGTGCGCATGCATCGCGAGGGTGACACGACGCTGCGCACGCCGCCCGTCGAAGTGCACGAGGTGTGGACTGCGGTGACTCCGCCGCGATCTGGCTGGCAGCGCGTCGCCGAGGTGTCGGTCGAGCAGGTGCGTGAGGTGGCTCGCGCCGGCATCGACGAGATCGCGCAGGGCGTGCCCGAGCTGGCCGGCGAGCTGGCCGTGCACGAGCTGCGTGGGCGCGTCTGGGGCCGTTCTGCGGATGCTTTGGCCGGGCTGACCTCTGGCCTCGCGTTCACGCTCGACGCGTTCGGCTTTCTGCCGTCGCAGCAGGAGCAGACTGACATCGTGCGCCTCTTCCACAACGGCATGTGGCAGCGAGCCGCGGCACCGTTCGGCGACGCCATCGTGCGCCTGCCCAGCCGGCTCTGACCGACGAAGGCCAGCACCTCGGCCGGGCGGGGTCACTCTTCGAAGGTGTTCACCATCGCCTGCGCCGCGCGGTCGAAGTAGTCCCACAGCATCGTGCGTGCGGCGGGGGAGGGCGCAACCTCGTCCAGCGCGGCCGCCATGCAGCGCTTCCAGCGATCTCGAGCATCCGGATTCACCTTGAACGGCATATGCCGCATGCGCAGGCGGGGGTGACCACGCTCTTGGCTGTAGGTCGTGGGCCCGCCCCAGTACTGCGTCAGAAAGAGGGCCAAGCGGCGCTCAGCCCCAGCAAAGTCATCGGCCGGATACATCGGCGCGAGCACTTCGTCTTCGCGAATGTGCACATAGAAGGCGTGAGCGAGGCGCTCGAAGAACTCCTGCCCGCCCACTTCGTCGAAGACCGTCTCAGCCACGTTCGGGGCCTTTCTCGTCGGAGGTATGCTCACGGCGAGGCGGCTGCCAGTCGTTGTCCGGGTGCTGCCGTGCCTCAGGGTGAACCTCGTGCTGCTGCGGATGCTGCGGTCGCGCCGGCTGCTCGTGCTCTGCGCGCTGTGCCGCCGCCTTGCGGTGTTTGCGCAGACGAGCCTTCGCCTTGCGCCTCTCGGCCGGAGTGTCGGGCACGCCGCGCGTCGCCGCGTCGATCTCGGCAGTGGTCGCGTGCACCGGGGCCTCCTGCTCGCCACGCCCGGTGAGCAGCGGGTCGGCGATCGTACGCCCCTTGACGCGGGGGTTGTCCGACTCGATGGTGGCTCGCAGCGTCGATGTGGTGGCGGTGTGCACGTCGTACTGATTGAACAGCCGCAGGATGCGCAGGCGCAGTTCGCGAGCGACGTCGTCCTGCTGACTGGGGCGCGTCTTGATCGCCAGTTTCACGACCATGGTGTCGCCGGCAAGCGCGGTGATGCCCCAAAGCTCTGGCTTGCCCTCGATTTTGCGCAGCCAGTAGCGCTCTTTGATCATCTCGCGGCTGGCGGTGAGCATGAGTTCCTGCACGGCCTCGAAATCAGAGTCGGTAGGCAGGTCGACCTGCACGATGGCGCGACCCCAGCCCTGCGACTGGTTGCCGACTTTGAGAATCTCACCGTTGCGCACGTACCAGAGCGTGCCGTCGGCGGCGCGCACGCTCGTGACGCGCAGCCCGACCGCCTCGACCGTGCCGCTCACCGTGCCGAGGTCGACGACGTCGCCGACGCCCAGCTGGTCTTCGAACACCATGAATATGCCGGTCAGAAAGTCTTTGACCAGACTCTGCGCGCCGAATGAGACGGCGACGCCGAGAATGCCGGCGCTGGTGACCAGCGCACCGGTGTTGAACCCAAGCTCGCCGAGCACCGAGATCAGGGCGATCACGACGAGCGTCCAGGTGATGACGTTCGAGGTGACCGACCCGATGGTTCGCGTGCGCTGCACGACGCGAGCCTTCGACAGCGGCGAGACGAGCAGGTCGGTCGTCTTGGTGATGTCCTCTTTGCCCTTCACACCGCTCACGATGCCGCGAACGATGCGTCTCGTGATCAGCAGCAGCACCCAGCGCAGCACCAAGGTGACCACGATGATCATCAGGATGTTGCCGACTTTGCTCCACTCATTGAAGAACTTGCCGAAGAAGGCGAACATCGACGCGAGCCACGCCGGGGTGTCGATCTGGGCCAGGATCATGCCGCGCCCTCTGCACCCGCCTCGGCGTCACGGCGCTGCACTTTCAGAGCGCGCTCGACTCCGTCCAGGTTCTCGATCACGATTCGACGCAACGCCTGCGGCGCATCCTCATGATCGCCCAGCCAGGTCACGGCCGCCTGCTGCAGACGCTCGTCGGCCAGAGCGCCGGGGAACGTCGCCTCGAAGATCTGGTCGGCCATGTGATACGACCGCTCGTTCCAGACACTGAGCAGATGGGCGAAGTGCTCGTCGACCAGGCCGTCGAGCAGACGGGTGTCGAGTGCGCGCTGCAGCCCGTAGCCCATGTTGCGCACGGTCAGGTTGGTGAGCGACTCGTCGGTGTGAATGCGGTGCGCGGTCTGCAGCTTGTGATCGGCGTCGGGGATGGCCGCCCGAGCCCGCGCGGCAGAGAGCAGGCCGGTCGCGGTGTGATCCTTTTCGAGTGCGACGTCGATCTCAGGGTCGCCAGCACGCCCTGCGGCGACGAGAGCGATGAGCAGCTCCCAGTCGAGATCGGTGTCGATCGTCAGCCCGGGCAGCACGAGGTTGCCGCCACGCAGTGCCTCGAGCACGTCGAAGTGCTCGGCGTCGACCGCGAGTGCGGCAAAGCTGCGCACGAACTGGAACTGCTGGTCGCTGCCGGCCTCGGCGTTCTGCGCGAGCTGCCAGACGGCGTTCGCGGCGGCCTCACGAGCCTCGGCACGGCTGTCGGGAGCGGCGTACGATCCGGTCACGGTGACCAGCTGACCGAGCACGGTGCGCAGCGTCGTCGACTGGTCTTCTGCACTGACGTTGCCCAGCACGGTCTGAGCGAACTCGCGTGCGGCGAACTCGGTGTCGCGGGTGGCGTCCCAGAGTGCGCTCCAGACGATCGCGCGGGCGGTTGGGTCGTGCAGATCTTTGAGGTGCTCGAGTGCGGTGTGCTGCGAGCGATCGTCGAGGCGCACCTTGGCATAGGTGAGGTCGTCGTCGTTGAGCAGCAGCAGGTCGGGCATGCGCTTGCCGACCAGTGCGGCCACCTCTGTGCTGGCGCCGTCGATGTCGGTCTCGATGCGATCGACCCGGGTGAGCCCTGAGCCGGTGAGCTCGTACAGCCCGATGCCGAGACGATGCGGGCGCAGTGTGGGATGCGACTCCGGCGCGGTCTGCTCGATGCGGTACGCGGTGATGACGCCCGTCGCATCGGTCTCGACGACGCTGCGCAGCATGTTCACGCCGGCGGTCTCGAGCCACTTTTTCGACCAGTTGTGCAGATCGCGGCCGCTGGTGGCCTCGAGCTCGACGAAGAGATCCTGCAGCTCGGTGTTGCTGTGCGCGTGCTTCGTCAGGTACTGATGAATGCCGGTGAAGAACTCACGGCGGCCCACGTAGGCGACCAGCTGCTTCAGCACGGATGCGCCCTTGGCATAGGTGATGCCGTCGAAGTTGACCTGTACGTCTTCGATGTCGCGAATCGCGGCGAGAATCGGGTGCGTCGAGGGCAGCTGGTCCTGGCGGTATGCCCACGCCTTCTCGGTCGAAGCGAAGGTCGCCCAGGCGTCGTGCCACTCCGTCGCCTCGGCGACGGCCAGCGTCGAGGTGTACTCGGCGAACGACTCATTGAGCCACAGGTCGTTCCACCAGCGCATCGTCACCAGATCGCCGAACCACATGTGCGCCAGCTCGTGAATGATCGTCACGACGCGGCGCTCACGCATGGCGTCGGGCACGTTGGAGCGGAACACATACGCCTCGGTGAAGGTCACCGCGCCCGCGTTCTCCATGGCGCCGGCGTTGAACTCGGGCACGAAGAGCTGATCGTACTTCTCGAAGGGGTACGGCACGTTCCAGAGATGCTCGAAGAAGTCGAAGCCCTCGCGGGTCTTCTCGAAGATGTAGTCGGCGTCGAGGTGCTCGGCCAGCGAGGTTCGCGTGTAGACGCCGAGCGGAATCGTGCGACCGTCCGAGCTGATCAGTGACGAGTGCTCGTGATGGTACGGCCCGGCGATGATCGCAGTGATATAGCTCGAAATGCGCTGGGTGGGGTCGAACCGCCACGTCTTCGCCGGGCCCGAAGCAGCATCCGCCGCATCGACGCAGGATGCGACCGGCGTGTTCGACACGACCGTCCAGTGCGCCGGAGCCGTCACGGTGAACGTGAACGACGCTTTCAGATCGGGCTGCTCGAACACCGGGAACATGCGGCGTGCGTCGGGCACCTCGAACTGGGTATAGAGGTAGACCTCTTGATCGACTGGGTCGACGAACCGGTGCAGTCCCTCGCCGGTGATCGAATACCTCATGTCGGCGTCGATGACGAGTTCGTTGTGCTCGTTCAGGTCGGGCAGCTCGATGCGCAGACCGTCGCTCACGACCTCTGGTGCGAGGTCGGCGCCGTTCAGGGTGATCGAGTGCACCTGGTCGGTGACCGCATCGATGAATGTGGATGCTCCCGCCGCGGCGTCGAAGACGACTCGCGTCGTGCTGCGGAACGTGGTCTCGGACGCTCCGGAGAGGTCGAGCGTCACCTCATAGCTGCCGACCTCGAGCAGTGCGGCACGTTCCTGGGCTTCGACGCGGGTGAGATTCAATCCGGGCATTTTCTCTCCATCCTGAGAATCGACATCTGCCATCAGTCTAGGCGCAGGGGATGAGCGAACTCTGTGTGTCACGGCGCTGTTCGCCACGGGCGAGTGCGGGTGCGTGTGCGCCTGAGCGGTCGACGCACTCACTACGATTGGGGGTATGACACAGCTGCCGATTCTGCACATCGCCACCGACCACGCCGGGCTCGATCTGAGTCACCACTTCATCGAGCACTTCAGCGGGCTCGGGTACGAAGTGCACGACCACGGGCCGCAGAGCTATGACCCGGTCGACGACTACCCAGCGTTCTGCATCGCGGCGGCTGAAGCGGTTGCAGCCGACACCGCAGAGGGCCGGTTCGCGCTGGGCATCGTGATCGGCGGTTCAGGCAACGGCGAACAGATCGCCGCCAACAAAGTGACCGGCATTCGCGCAGCGCTGGCCTGGAGCGAGGCGACGGCCAAGCTCGCACGGCAGCACAATGACGCGAATGTCGTGGCGGTCGGAGCTCGGCAGCACACCGCCGACGAGGCGACGCAGCTGGTCGAATGGTTCGTGCAGGAGCCGTTCAGCGGTGACGAACGTCATGTGCGGCGCATCCGCCAGATCGCGGACTACGAGGCGCAGCGCAGCTGAGCTGCATCTCTGCGCGGCATCCAGGCATACCATTTGCCCCTGCGCTGTAACTCTGCACGGTATCCAGCCATGCCATTTGTCGTCGAACTGATTTCAGCCATCCTAATTAGCTCTGGGTGGGATCCAGACATGGTATTTGTCGTCGAACTACTTCCAGACATGGAACTTTCCATGTCTCGATGTGCTGAGGCGTCATTTGCCATGTCTCGATCTGAGGGGCGGGTCCGTTCCACAGCCTGAAGTGCGGGGTGGGTATGTCCGACGGCCCGATGGCACCCAACCGTCAGCAGGCACGAAAGAAGGGGCAGAACCCGAAGGCTCTGCCCCTTTCCGTTCGTGGGGGTGACTCAGAAGACCGGACTACGCCTCAGCGATGTGCGCGAAGAAGAACCAGCGATCCTTGTCGAGCCCACGCTCGATCTCGATCGCGACGTCCTGGCTCGACAGATCGATGCCGTCAAGCTCGACGACTGCAGTGTGAACGACCTTGAGAGCCGCATCGATGTTGGCGATCGCGGCGGCAATGGTGTCGGGCGACTGCTGGAAGCCGTCGGCGAGCACCGGCGACGTGGTCTGCTCCGAGACGGTCTGCAGACGGCCGTCGACCGGAAGGCCGAGAGCGACGACGCGCTCGGCGGCAAGATCAGCCCAGTCGCGAGCATGAGCGACGAGGTCGTCGAGCAGCTCGTGGATCGGACCGAAGTTCGCGCCACGCACATGCCAGTGCAGCTGCTTCGCATTGACGCTGAGCGCGGTCAGCTCGACGACGACCGGCTGAAGGAACTGGGCGACGCCGGAAACGGTGTCGGGGGTTACTGAGGTCTGAACGGGTGCAACGGTTGATGTAGTCATATCTGAGGGCTCCTTTCGAACTCTTGAACATCACACTAGGCACCTCAATCGGCAGCGTCAATGCAGTTGAGCCTTGGCTAAGCGACTCATGGGAATAGGGCGTTCGCCCATGAAGAAATACGACGTTCTCGCTATCTTTCCCAGTAAGAGATGAGTATCGTGAGGTGCGTCAGAAGCTGTATCTCAGGACGCAGAGGAGAGACTCATGGGAGTGTTCGAAGACGCCAAAGAGACGCTGAAGGCCGGCGCCGAGAAGGTCGGAGACGCCGTGCACGAGGGCGTCGATCGCATCAAGGACAAGGCCGACGAAGTCAAGGCCGAGGCCAACGTCAAGAAGGCAGAGGCTGA
Source organism: Pseudoclavibacter sp. CFCC 11306 (assembly GCF_008831235.1). Classification (GTDB taxonomy): domain Bacteria; phylum Actinomycetota; class Actinomycetes; order Actinomycetales; family Microbacteriaceae; genus Pseudoclavibacter_A. Next base: position 674,970 of record NZ_WBKF01000001.1, on the reverse strand, counting down.
GAAAGAGTCGGTCGAGGCGCGCAATGACGCGAAAGAAGAGCTGCGCGACTGACAGCTAGTCGACTTCAGAGAGCAGGGGCTCGGTCAGTGTTTCGACCGAGCCCCCGCTCTTTTTCTGTCTGCTCGGTCTTCTGCGTACTCGTCTTGTGACCGCTCAGCTGCTTCGCGGGGGCGCCTCCCCGCGTCCGCGGCGTCGGTCGTCCGACGGGCCTATCAGCGTGTCGCCTGACCCCTCAGTACGATCAGTGCGCTGCGTCTGAGCCGTCCATCCGACGCTGGCGCTCGATCTCACGCCCGAGGTCGACACGGGCGCGCGCCTTTCCCGCAGACTGCAGCAGATCGTGTGACGCCTCGACGCGTGCGATCGCGCGGATGAGTCGGGCTGCTGACTGCTGCTGCTCGGAGAGCGCAGCCATCTGAGCAGCCAGCTTCGCGTGCTCGGCCTGGTCGTGACGGTCAGCTGGGCGAATCCCGCGCACGAGCAGGGCACACGCCAGGCAGAGCAGCACGAGGCTCATGAAACCCATGGCGACGATCATCACTACAGAAGAAAGCATCGCTTCCGATCGCATCGCGAGCAGCATCCCTGCGACTGCAACGGTGATCGCGGTCCATGCGACGGTGATGCGGGTGAGATCCATGTGCGGCCTCTCTGTCTTTCCGGTGTCTGGTGTGCGGTTTCCAGCGTCCGGTGTCCAGTGCGTGGTCTCCAGTGTCTGGTTTCTAGGGGCCGGGGCCAAGGCATCCTTGCGCACCGCGCTCCGAACTCTGCGGCGGCTGCTGCGCCTCGAACGAACCATACTGTCATGTCGGGCTGGCTGACGCACTTCGGCATGTCGGGCTGCCTGGCGCACTTCGGCATGTCGGGCTGACTGACGCACTTCGGCCAGCGTGAACGAAGGCAGCTCTGCGCGCAGCGAGCTGCCTCAGCGGGCGAAGGACAACCTCATCTTCACCATCTGGAGTCGGCGACCTGATATTCGTACACTGCGGTCATGGCAATCTCCTCTGACGTGACATCCCCGGCGACCGAGCCAGCCTGGACGACCTCTCGGATAGACCGGCTGCTGAGCTCGCGGCTGGTCGGCGGGTCGAACGCGGCCCTGCGACTGGCAGCTCCGCCCCAGGGCGCGCAGCGCGTCTGGCGGTCGATCGCTCTGCTGCTGTCTCTCGAGGTCGTCGTGGGCATCGCGACGCTTGTTGTGGCTTTCGCCTTTCGTCATGTGGATGGTCTGGTGACGCCCGCCTCATGGTTCCGCGGCACCGTGGTGCTTTTGATGACGTTCACGCTCTTCGGCTTCGCTTGGGCGGCACGCCGCGGCTACTGGTGGGCTTACTGGCGTCTGCGCCTCTTCAGCCAGATCTTTCCTGTGGTCACTCTGGTCATCGCAGCGGTGCCCGGTCTGTATCCGCTCTGGATGACGATTGAGCAGATCGTCTTCAGCGTGCTGCTCATCGGAGTCGGCGACTTCTTGACAGGGGAGCAGATGCGGGAGTGGTACCCGAACCCAAAACGTCAACCAGACGCCTACGTGGCAGTGCACGTCTAATTGGTGCGCTCGCTGACAGCCGGGCAGTCAGCTGCGCCTTCTTGCAATAGCCAAAGGTGCGCTTGCTGGCAGCAGGATGGTGCATTTGCCGCTGACAGTGTCGCCAACACATTTGCCGACGTTGCGACCAACTCACGTTTCGAGTTGGTGCAACGACGGGTGTCGCGTGTGGTTTCGCCTATCTGTGCGGAACCGGTGTGGAGCGGGCGACGGGAATCGAACCCGCGTAGCTAGTTTGGAAGACTAGGGCTCTACCATTGAGCTACGCCCGCATGTCTCAACGACAACTTGAGCACGAGGTACGAGCATACCTGTTTTGCGCTAGACTTGCACGGGCCGTTCGACGAGGCCACGTGCGAAGTGCGGTCTTCTGGGGTCGCACAGGCATGAAAACGGGATGTAGCTCAGCTTGGTAGAGCACTCGCTTTGGGAGCGAGGGGTCGCAGGTTCAAATCCTGTCATCCCGACGGACAGGCCGGTCGTGCCGGCGAACCGTCCTTCAGAGTCGCAAGACTCGAAGACGCCATCCGGCGGAACGCGAAGAAAGAGGAGACCAATAAGTGTCCAGCACCATTGAGCAGCTGAGCCCGACTCGAGTCAAGATTCACATCGATGTGACTCCCGAAGAGTTCAAGCCTGCACTGGAGAAGGCCTACAAAGAGATCTCGAAGAACATCCAGATCCCTGGTTTCCGCAAGGGACATGTTCCTGCTCCGATCATCGACCAGCGTGTCGGCCGCGGCGCCGTCATCGAGCAGGCGATCAACGACAACCTCGACACCTACTACCAGAGTGCGGTGCGTGAGCACGATGTGAAGACGCTGGGTCGCCCCAACGCCGACATCGTCGAGCTGCCGAACGTCGAAACGCTGCAGGGCGATCTGAAGATCGCGGTCGAGGTCGACGTGCGCCCGGAGTTCGAACTGCCTGACGTCGCCGATGTGACCGTCGAGGTCGAGCCTGCGGCTGTGACCGACGCCGACGTCGACGAAGAGCTGGAGCACCTGCGCGAGCGGTTCGCGACGCTGACCAAGGTCGAGCGTCCCGCTGCCAAGGGCGACTTCACGACGATCGACCTGCAGGCCAAGATCGACGACGAGGTCATCGACGACGCATCGAACATCTCGTATGAGATCGGTTCGGGCCAGCTGCTCGACGGCATCGACGAGGCGCTCGAGACGCTGACCGCAGGCGAGACCACCACGTTCGAGTCGAAGCTCGTGGGCGGTGACCACGAGGGTGAGACCGCTCTGATCGAGGTCACGCTGAACGCCGTCAAGGAGCGCGAGCTGCCTGAGGCCGACGACGACTTCGCTCAGCTGGCGAGCGAGTACGACACCATCGCCGAGCTGCGCGACAGCCTGAAAGACGAGGCTGCGAAGCGCAAGAGCACCGAGCAGGTCGGTCAGGCCCGTGGCAAGCTCGTCGAGGCGCTGCTCGAAAAGGTCGAGCTTCCGCTTCCCGAAGATCTCGTCGACGCCGAGGTCAAGGCTCATCTCGAGCAGGAGGGCAAGAGCGAAGACGATCCGCACGCAGCGGAGGTTCGCCCTGATGTCGAGCGCGGCATCCGCACTCAGCTGCTGCTCGACAAGGTCGTCGACGACCTGCAGGTGCAGCTGGGGCAGGACGAGCTCTCGCAGTACCTCGTGCAGCAGTCGATGCAGTACGGCATCGAGCCCAACGAGTTCTTCAAGATCATCAGCGAGCAGGGGCAGCTTCCGGCCCTGTTCGGCGAGATCTCGCGCAGCAAGGCGATTTCGACTCTGCTCGGCAAGGTGAAGGTCGTCGACACCGACGGCAACACCGTCGACCTGAGCGAGTACCTGCCGAAGGATGCCGAGGCTGAGGCCGATGAGACGGCAGAGCCTGCCTCTGACGAGTCTGCCGAGGACGCCCTCGATCAGGTCAAGGCTCCTGCGAAGAAGGCACCGGCGAAGAAGGCCGCAGCGAAGAAGGCTCCGGCCAAGAAGGCGGCGGCCAAGACCGCTGCTGAGGCTGAAGAGACCGACGCCGAGTAGTTCGCCGTCGACTCGCAGCAAAAGCGGGGTGCGCCCAATGCGGCGCACCCCGCTTTTGCGTTGTCACGGCGAGCTTTTGCCGACGGCGAACAGCGCGAACGAAGGCGGGGGATTCCAGTAGATTCATACATGTCGGCCTCTCTCGGGGCCGACGAAGCTTCGAGTGTCGTCATGACACCTGCGCCGTCGAGGCGCGCTGAGGAATGGAGAGTGGAGATGGCAGAACCCCAAGGGCAGGCATCGGTCTACGAACGCCTGCTGAAAGAGCGGATCATCTGGCTCGGCAGCGAGGTTCGCGATGAGAACGCGAACGAGATCTGCGCGAAGATCCTGCTGCTGTCCGCCGAGAACCCAGATGCTGACATCTATCTGTACATCAACTCGCCCGGTGGCTCGATCACCGCCGGCATGGCCATCTACGACGCGATGCAGTTCGTGCCGAACGACATCGTCACCGTCGGCATCGGCATGGCCGCTTCGATGGGGCAGTTCCTGCTCTCCAGCGGCACGAAGGGCAAGCGCTACGCCACCCCGAACACGCGCGTGCTGCTGCATCAGCCGCATGGCGGCTTCGGCGGCACGGCGTCAGACATCGCCATTCAGGCACAGCTGATCAGCGACATGAAGCGTCGCCTCTTCGAGCTCACCGCCGAGCAGACCGGCAAGACCGTCGAGCAGATCGCCATCGACGGCGACCGCGACCACTGGTTCAGCGCCGAAGAGGCCAAGGAATACGGCTTCGTCGATCACATCCAGGCGGCGGCTCTCAATGTCTCCGGTGGCGGCGGCACGGCGCACAAGTCGGAGGAGAAGTGAGCATGGCAGACCAGTTCGGCGACCAGCACCAGTCACACAGCGGGCAGCACCGCAGAGAGATGGGCATGCAGATGAGATTCCCCAACCTTTCCCAGGCCCCTGTCGGCATGCCGTTCGGCGGCGTGCCCAGCGGCGTCGAGATGCCCTCGTCTCGGTACATTCTGCCCGAGTTCGAAGAGCGCACCGCCTACGGCTACAAGCGTCAGAACCCGTACACGAAGCTCTTCGAAGATCGCATCATCTTTCTCGGCGTGCAGGTCGACGACGCCTCTGCTGACGATGTCATGGCGCAGCTGCTCGTGCTCGAAAGCCTCGATCCCGAGCGAGACATCCAGATGTACATCAACTCGCCCGGCGGCTCGCTGACGGCTCTCACCGCCATCTACGACACCATGCAGTACATCCGCCCCGAAGTGCAGACCATCTGCCTCGGTCAGGCGGCCTCTGCAGCCGCAGTGCTGCTGGCCGCAGGCGCACCCGGCAAGCGTCTCGCACTGCCCAACGCCCGCATCCTCATTCATCAGCCGGCAGTCGGCGGCGAGGGTGGTCACGGACAGGCCTCAGACATCGAGATTCAGGCCGCTGAGATCATGCGCATGCGCGACTGGGTCGAAGACACGCTGTCGCTGCACTCCAACCGCACCAAAGAGCAGGTGCACAAAGACATCGATCGTGACAAGATCCTCACGGCCGAGCAGGCGCTGGAGTACGGCCTCATCGACCAGGTGCTGACGACGCGAAAGACGCAGCGCCCCGCCTGACACACAGTGTCGGCGGCAGCGACTAGGCTCGTGTGATGACATCGGGAAGGAACGGCGAGTATGGCGCGCATCGGTGAGACGTCTGATCTGTTGAAGTGCTCTTTCTGCGGCAAAAGCCAGAAACAGGTGCGCAAGCTGATCGCCGGGCCCTCCGGGGTCTACATCTGTGACGAGTGCATCGAGCTCTGCAACGAGATCATCGACGAAGAGCTCACCGAGCAGCCTGCCGTCGAGCAGACCGAACTGCCCACGCCGAAAGAGATCTTCGCGTTCTTGGGCGAGTTCGTGGTGGGGCAGCAGACGGCCAAACGCGATTTGGCCGTCGCTGTCTACAACCACTACAAGCGCATTCGTGCGGCGGGCGCGAGCACAGACGAGAGCGAGCCCGTCGAGATTCAGAAGTCGAACATCCTGATGGTCGGCCCCACCGGCTGCGGCAAGACATATCTGGCTCAGACGCTGGCTCGGCGACTCAACGTGCCGTTCGCCGTCGCCGACGCCACGTCGCTGACCGAGGCCGGCTATGTGGGCGAAGACGTCGAGAACATTCTGCTCAAACTGTTGCAGGCCGCCGACTTCGACGTCGAGCGCGCGCAGCACGGCATCATCTACATCGATGAGATCGACAAGATCGCACGCAAAGCCGAGAACCCCTCGATCACTCGAGACGTCTCGGGCGAGGGCGTGCAGCAGGCTCTGCTGAAGATCATCGAGGGCACCGTCGCGTCGGTGCCTCCCCAGGGCGGCCGCAAGCACCCGAACCAGGAGTTCATCCAGATCGACACGACGAACGTGCTGTTCATCGTGGCCGGCGCGTTCGCCGGGCTCGAAGAGATCATCGCCGATCGCTCCGGCGCTCACGGTGTCGGCTTCGGCGCTCCGCTGTCGACCGAGGCCGATCGAGTGAACATCCTCTCTGAGGTCGAGCCAGAAGACCTGCGCAAGTTCGGCATGATCCCAGAGTTCATCGGTCGTCTGCCCGTGCTCACCACTGTCGACGCACTTGATCGCGCCGCGCTGATCGACATCCTGGTCGGCCCGCGCAACGCTCTGGTCAAACAGTACGAGCGCATGTTCGCGCTTGACGGCGTCGATCTCGCCTTCACCGACGACGCACTGACGGCGATCGCCGATCAGGCGGTCGAGCGTAAGACCGGTGCCCGCGGGCTTCGTGCGATTCTCGAGACCGTGCTCGGCCCGGCGATGTACGAAGTGCCCGGCAACGACGAGATCGCCAAGTGCCTCGTCACGGCCGCGGCCGTCGAAGGCACCGACTCGGTGCAGGTCTTCACACACGAAGAGGTCGAGCGCGCCGCTGAGAAGACGGCCTGACCGGTCAGCCCTGCGACTCCTTGAGCACGTGCTCGTCGAGAAATGCTGAGACGTCTGACAGCTCCTGCGCACTCACCGCGTGGCCGATGCCGGCGTAGACCCGCTCGTCCAACGCGCTGTGCGCGGGCAGCCACTGCTCTGTGAACTGCGTCAGGTGCGGCGGAATGACCGGGTCTCGGTCAGCGCGACCCCAGAACACCGGTGGGCGTTCGACGCGCAGGAGCTCATCCAGCTCACGCGGCTGCTGAGCGACGTACCCGGACAGATTCACCGTGGCACGCAGCAGGTGCGCGTGCGTGCGCAGCAGCTCGGTCGTCATCAGCCCGCCCTGCGAGAAACCCAGCACGCTGATCTGCGCGCTGCGGGAGCCGACCGGCGCGACCTCGTCGAGCCACCGCACCAGTGCATCCGCCGCCGGGCGCGCGTCGGTCTGGTCGCCGCCCGCGGCAGGCTCACGCAGAGCCGCGATCGGGTACCAGGCGAAGCCATAGTCGTTGCCCGCGTCGAGCGGCGCACGCGGCGCGGCGACGACGAACTCGGGCGGCAGGCTGCTGGCCAACGGCAGGATGTCGGACTCACGCGCGCCCCAGCCGTGCAGCATCAGCAGCAGGGGTCGGGTGGCCAGCGCCTCTGCCCGGTCTTCGCGCGAGACGTTCCAGAGCGTGTGGCGGTCGTCGATGCTCAGAACAGCGGTTCGACGCGAGTCGGCTGTCTGGGGCGCAGTCGGCTGCGATGCGTCCGACTGGTCGAGCGGATGCTGCGGCCGTGCATTCGGGTGTGCTGACGATTCAGGCATAGGGGCCTCCGTTGACGTCGTCGTCTTCGTCGAGTCTGTCGACGGTCACCTCACCGATGTCAGGCAGCCAGCTGATGGTCGTGCCGTCGTCGAGCTCTGCCACAGGGTGGCGTTCCAGCCAGGTCAAGGTCCACGACCAGCGTTCGCGCTGTGTCGGTTCGAGACCCGCCTCGACCTCGCTGATCGCGGCCAGCATCGGGTCGGGCAGGGCGAGCGGGGGAGTCACTCCGACGTTCCATCTGGTGCCGATCTGCATGAGATCCTTCCGTCATCAGTGGTCTTCTCTGCGTCGTAGGGTACCCTGTTTCACGGCCGACGGTGACCTGTGGAGGTCGCCGGCAGCGGTCGCAACCCAATTCAGGAGTCACAGATATGAGCACGACGACGTCGCCGGCACCCGGCACGCAGACCACAGGCAACTCACGCGCACGCGTGCTGGTCGCCAGCCTGATCGGCACCACGATCGAGTTCTATGACTTCTATGCCTATGCGACTGCCGCGGTGCTGGTCTTTCCGGTGCTCTTCTTTCCGAATGATCCGAACAACCCCGATCACACCGTGCAGCTGCTCTCGTCGTTCGCGATCTTCGGCGTCGCGTTTCTGGCGCGCCCGCTCGGCTCGCTGCTCTTCGGCCACTTCGGCGACCGCATCGGCCGCAAGGGCACGCTCGTCGCCTCGCTCATGTTCATGGGGATCGCGACATTTCTCATCGGCTGCCTGCCGACCTACGCCCAGATCGGCTACTGGGCGCCGGCGCTGCTCGCGCTGATGCGCTTCTGCCAGGGCATCGGCCTCGGCGGTGAATGGTCGGGCGCGGCCCTGGTGGCGACCGAGAACGCGCCGAAGGCCAAGCGTGCGCTCTGGGGAACCTTCCCACAGCTGGGAGCCCCGCTCGGCTTCATCCTGGCGAACCTGGTGTTTCTGTGGCTGGCGCTCGGGCTCGATGAAGAGGGCTTTCTCAGCTGGGGTTGGCGAGTGCCGTTCCTGGTGAGCATCGCTCTGGTGGCGATCGGCCTGTGGGTGCGGCTGCGTCTGGTCGAGGCTCCGGCCTTCCAACAGGTGGTCGACCGCGGTGAGATCGAGAAGCAGCCCATCGTGACGTCGTTCACGGGCTACTGGCGCGAGATCGTGATCGGCACCTTCCTGATGGCGGCGACCTACACGGTCTTCTATCTGGTGAACACCTTCGCACTGACCTTCGGGACGACTCCGGCCACTAAGACGCCCGGCGGTCTCGGCTATGACCGCAGCACGTTCATTCTGCTGTTGATCTTCGGCTGCGTCTTCTTCACGGTCACGACGCTGCTCAGCGGCATCGTCGCCGATCGCATCGGCCGTCGCCGGCTGAACACCATCGTGAACGTGGCGATGGCGGTCTTCGGCATCGTGTTCGGCCCGCTGCTCGGCGGCGGCTTCGCCGGACTGATCGTCTTTCTCGTGGTCGGCTTCTCGCTCACCGGCTTCGCGTTCGGGCCGATGGCTTCGACGCTGCCCGAGCTGTTTCCGACGCGTGTGCGCTACACCGGGTCGGCCATCGCCTACAACCTCTCGGCGATCGTCGGTGCCGCAGTGGCTCCGTTCATCGCGGTCTGGCTGTGGAGCCTCGGTGGTGGCAGCGCATTCTGGGTCGGCATCTACCTGACCGTGATGTGCCTGATCTCGCTGGTCGCGATTCGTCTCGCGCCCGAGACGAAAGACGTCGAGTACCACTGACCCGTTGCTCGACGTCGAGGGGCGGCTGAGCGTTGCACAGTAGTGTGCAGTTCAGCTGGGCTGACTCCGGTGAGCTGTTTCAGAACAGCGTGGGTACCGCGGATGCGTCAGTCGCCAGCGGGGATTGGCTGCGCGCCGGTGCTGCGGCCGAGGTGCTCGGGGAGTGGGAGCAGCCTGTGCCCCAGGCTGAGAGCCGTCGAGCCGATACAACGAGATCAACGGCTTGATCAACCCTGCGAGGTGGCGCCGGTAGTCGCTGGTCGCTCGGTCTCCTTTCGGGTACAGCTCGGTGTACCTGTCGACAAGGTCGGGATGATACTCCCGCAGCCAGCGCATGAACCATGGGCGCACGTGGGGGCGCAGGTGCAGCACTTGATAGAGCACGCGGTGGGCACCGGCTTCTCCGACAGTCTGAAGAGTGTGCATCAGGCTTGACCGGCTGTCGGTGAGCAGTGGCAGAATCGGCATCAGGAACACTCCGACGTCGAGGCCGAGATCACGCGCACGGGATACTGTGCGCAGTCGAGCCTGAGCGCTCGGCGTGCCCGGCTCGAACTGTTGGCGCAGCTGGTCGTCGACGATGGGAATCGACATCGACACGCTCACCGGCACCTGTGTCGCGAGTTCGGAGAGCAGAGGCAGATCGCGTCTGATCAGCGTTCCCTTCGTCAGCACTGAGAAGCCGATGCCTGACTGCGCGAGCTCGCGGTAGATACCGGGCATCAGTGCGTAGCGACCCTCGCAGCGCTGATATGGGTCGGTGTTCGAACCGAGCATCACGAACGGCACGCGGCCGACATGCGAGGTACGCAGCTCCTGATGCAGGCGTTCGACGATGTTCGTCTTGACCACGATCTGCGTGTCGAAGTCGTGACCTGTGTCGAAGTCGAGGTACCGGTGGCTGCCCCGAGCGAAGCAGTAGGTGCACGCGTGCGAACAGCCGCGATAGGGATTGATCGTGTAGGCCCCGGGAAACTCGCTGCTCGCGTCTGGCACACGGTTCAGCGCGGAACGTGCGAGCACCTCGTGGTAGACGAGGTCTGCGAACCCTGGGGTGCGGACTTCGTGGGTGACCTCGCTGAGGCTTTCGATGCGGTCGAGTCCGCTCAGAGCATCGAGGTCGGTGTGTGCAGTCTCTTGTGCATGCCAGCGCATGATGTGATTCGAACATATATTCGAATGATCGTCAAGCTGGTCGTCGCTCGTCGCTACGAAGACCGAGACGGGCCCAACGTGTGCCTGCGGTCAGCTGCCCGGAAGCTCGGTTCTGCTAGTGTGCGTACTGCGGGTGTCGCGGGCAGGTCAAAGGGGTGGGGAATATGAGAAGAGTGTCTGTCATTCTGGGGGCTCTCGGGTTCCTCGCTGTGGTCATCGGAGTCGCCGTGTTCCTGCTGAGTTCGCATTCGGCTGCGCCAGAGCAAGCAGCACAAGAGCAAGAGGCACAAGAGCAAGAAGTGCCCTCCAGCTCCGGGCCGTTATCCTCAGTCGAGGACGAATACACACAGGCGATCCAAGGCAGCCTTGCGAATGACCTGCAGCTGCCAGACGGCGTTTCATGGCCCTCACTGTCCGAGATGGTGGTCAGAAGTGATTTCGCCACAGACCCATCGTCTGCAGGGTTCGGGGCCGGTGAGGTCGAGCTGACGTACGAGGCCGGAACGGGAGTCGGGCAGGCACTTTCCTTCTATGCCTGGGCGTGGGAAGCAGAATCCGTCAGAGCGCAGCGAGAAGGCGACTCTGACGCTCTGCGAAAGGCGTTGGACAAGTTGAAAGAGTGGACTTCGCTCCCTCAGACCACTCAGTATCATGCGAGCCCGGACGGTTGGTATCACGCAGTCGTTGAGCCCGCGCGCAGGGGTGACTTCGCCGCCATTGAGGAAGAGGTCAGCGCCGGGCCGCCAAAGCTGCCCGCGACTGCCGAACAAACAGGACTCTAGTCAGCCTGCGTGCAGGATCGAGGCGATGCCGTCTGCGTTCGTCATTCGTGCAGCCGGCGACTGATCGCCTTAACTCTGTACCCCGACAACTGAACAAAGGGTGATGAATATGTCGTGTCGTCGTTGGTGTGCTGGTGTTGCGCGGCTGTGTGCTGTCTTCGTGTCTGTTCTCGTTGCGACACTCTGTTTGAGTGGCTGTTCTGATGACGATGCGCCAGCTCCAAGCCCGAACGAGATACGGCTCATCAACTTCCACTCCGAAGGCGTGGTTCGGGAGATGAACCGAGCGATTGACACCGGAAAGCTTGGCTCTGGTGTGCCTTTGAGCACAGCCGAATCTGATGTCTTGAACTGGCTGAGAACTCCAGAAGTCGCCAATGCGGGCTCTGTGTATTTCGGTGTGCTGTCCGTCGAATCATTGGACGACCAGCATTCCCTATTCCACCTCGTGGTTTTTATCGGTATCGGTTCCGCTGACCCCTGGCACATACCCCGCCAAGATCCTGACGCACCCATTGAGGCGAGGACATGTATCAATATCCCTGTCACCCTCGGGACCCAAGCACACGCCGACGCCTTCACCCGCGTCGCCTGCCCACCAGACACCCCGACGAATTCACGGCAGGAACTGCCAGACGGTACTCGGATACCCTATTTCCCCGCAATGTGAATCAGATCCAGGGACAGCTTTCTGCGCACCCAAGGTTCTTACATGAACATCAGATCCTCGCTGAAGTGACAGCCCGGCCGGAATCACAGCGATAGATGGGCGAAGAGGCGGATGCCACGGAGCATCCGCCTCTCAATTCGGCCTGCCACAGACCGCCTACTGGTCGAGCGAGCCGAACTCCACATCGCTGACGGTGAACTGCTCGCCGTCTTCGGCCAGCACGATCTGCTCTGCCTTGGCGACCGAACGCAGATCGTCGAGCGCGAGAGCGACCTGCTGGATGCGGTCTGCCGGCCCGTGCAGCGTGGCCGTCACGATCGGGGTGCGCATCTTGACCTTCGCCTCGGTCTTCGCCCGGCGGAAGGTGATCAGCGCATCGCTGACCGCCGCGAACACGCCGCCCTCGTCGATATCGTCGCCAGCAGCATCGGCTGACTCTGCGGCGGGAGCCGCAGGAGCCAGAACTTCGGCAGCAGTCGGCCAGGGCTGACGGTGGATCGACTCGTCGTGCGTCCAGCTGTAGACCTCTTCGGTTGCGTACACGATGAACGGAGCGAAGAGCCGCAGCAGCACCTCGAGTGCCGTCTGCAGGGTGACCAGAGCCGAGTCTCGCTCAGCGTCGCCGGCCGCGCCGTAGGCACGCTCTTTGACGATCTCGATGTAGTCGTCGCAGAACGTCCAGAAGAACGACTCGGTCACTTCGAGCGCACGAGCATGGTCGTACGCGTCGAAAGCCTTGGTCGACTGCTCGACGACCTCTGCCAGCGTCGCCAGCAGGCTGATGTCGAGCGGGTTCGTCGCCTGCGCGCCTTGGGGAGCCTGACCGAAGGCGAGCACGAACTTGGCCGCGTTCAGAATCTTGATCGCCAGACGGCGGCCGACCTTGATCTGCTTCGGGTTCTGCGGGTCGAACGCGGCATCGGTGCCCAGCTTGTAGGCAGCCGCCCAGTAACGCACGGCGTCCGAGCTGAACTGCTCGAGCAGGCTCAGCGGGGTGACGACGTTGCCCTTCGACTTCGACATCTTCTTGCGGTCGGGGTCGACGATGAAGCCCGAGATCGTGGTGTGCGACCACGGCAGGCGGTGATCTTCGAGCTCGCTGCGCAGCAGGGTCGAGAACAGCCAGGTGCGGATGATGTCCTGCGCCTGAGGGCGCAGATCATAGGGTGCGACGAGATCCCAGAGCTCAGGATCGCGCTCCCAGCCGCCGGCCAGCTGCGGAGTGAGCGAGGAGGTCGCCCAGGTGTCGAGCACGTCTACCTCGCCGACGAAGCCGCCGGCCTGCCCTCGCTGCGACTCGTCGAAGCCGGCGGGCGCCTGGGATGAGGGGTCGACCGGAAGCTGCGACTCATCGGGCACGATGGGGTGCTCATAGTCGGTGACGCCCTCGGCATCGATCGGGTACCAGACCGGAATCGGCACGCCGAAGTAGCGCTGACGACTCACCAGCCAGTCTCCGTTGAGGCCGTCGACCCAGTTGTCGTAGCGCACGTGCATGAACGCCGGGTGCCACTCCAGCTCGTTTCCGCGCTCTTTCAGCGTGGCACGCAGCTTCTCGTCGCCCGCGCCGTTCGAGATGTACCACTGGCGCGTGCTGACGATCTCGAGCGGGCGATCGCCCTTCTCGAAGAACTTGACCGGATGCTTGATCGGCTTGGGGTCGCCCAGCATCTCGCCCGATTCCTGCAGCGCCGCGACGACGGCCTTCTGGGCTGAGAACACCGTCTTGCCCACGAGCTGAGCGAAGGCCTCGCGACCCTGCTCGTCGGTGATCCACTCCGGGCTCAGATCGATGACGCGACCGTCCTGGCCGATGATGGTGCGGTTCGGCAGGTGCAGCTCGCGCCACCACACCACGTCGGTGACATCACCGAAGGTGCAGATCATCGCGATGCCCGACCCCTTGTCGGGCTGGGCGAGACGGTGGGCGAGCACCGGCACCTCGACACCGAAGAGGGGTGTGCGCACCGTGGTGCCGAAGAGCTTCTGGTACCGCTCGTCGTCGGGATGCGCCACGAGCGCGACGCAGGCAGGCAGCAGCTCTGGGCGAGTCGTCTCGATGATGACGTCTTCGCCGTCATGTGCGCCCGTGCCGTGGAAGGCCAGAGAATGATAGGCGCCGTCGCGCTCGCGGTCTTCGAGCTCGGCCTGTGCCACCGCGGTGCGGAAGGTGACGTCCCAAAGCGTGGGAGCATCCGCCTGATACGCCTCACCGCGCGCCACATTGCGCAGAAATGCCAGCTGACTGGCCGTGATCGACTCGTCGCCGATGGTGCGGTAGGTCTGGTTCCAGTCGACCGAGAGCCCCACTGAGCGCCAGAGCTGCTCGAACTGCTTCTCGTCTTCTTTGGTCAGGCGTTCGCAGAGCTCGATGAAGTTGCGACGCGAGATGGGCTGCTGGTCGGCCGCCTTCACACTCTTGCCGTCGCCGCCTTCGAACGGGGGAACGAAGTCTGGAGTGTAGGGGAGTGAGGGATCGCAGCGCACGCCGTAGTAGTTCTGGACGCGTCGTTCGGTCGGCAGGCCGTTGTCATCCCAGCCCATCGGGTAGAAGACCTCTTTGCCCTGCGCGCGCTGGTACCGGGCGATCACGTCGGTGTGCGTGTAGCTGAAGACGTGGCCGATGTGCAGTGAGCCGGATGCGGTGGGCGGGGGCGTGTCGATCGAATAGACGCCCTTGGCCTTGGCGGCATCGCGATCGAAGTGGAAGGTGCCCTGCTGATCCCACTTGGCGTTCCACTTCTGCTCGAGGCCTTCGAGTGCGGGTTTGTCGGGGATGCCGTTTGCAGCGGAATCGGTCACCAGAGGTGCTCCTTCAGTATGTGCGGCACCGCGTCATGAGCCGAAAAGGGCTGCTGTGTGCCTGAATGTCGGATACGGGTCGACGAAAGGTCGATCGAATTCAGCATACACATGGGCGTTTCGTCCCCTGGCGAGCTTGGTTGTCTGTACTAATATGAGTCGACAGACATCAGTGCCCGTCTCGCTTACGAGGCTGCACGGCGAGAGGAAGCATGCCCATGGGGGACAACGTCACTTTGGATCGGGGCACCGGCACGGGGACGACTCCGGCTGCCAAGCCCACGACCCAGCTGATCGATGTCGCGGCCGCAGGCGGCATGCCTCCCGCAGGAGGGGCAGATCGGGGTTCTGGCACGACTGGGCCTGCTCGCAAGCGCCGCCGCAAAGCACCATTTATCTTGGGCGGGGCAGGTGTGCTCGTTCTCGCCGCCATCGGTTTCGGGGCCTGGTACTCAGCTGACCACGTCGCTCCCGGCGTCACGTATGCCGGCGCAGACCTCGGTGGTCAGAGCGGCGAACAGGCGGCACAGATCATTCAGCGTCAGTTCGATCGGCACTCGGTGCCGTTCAGCTTCGACGGCACCCAGCAGCAGGTCAGCGCCGCCGACTTGGGGCTGCAGATCGATGCGCAGCAGACGGCGCACGACGTGATCGCAGGTCAGCCGGCCTGGCAGTTCTGGCGGTGGAACAGCTCATCGACCGTCTCTCCGCAGGTCTCAGCCGATGCTGCGGCAGAGGGCACGTTCTTCTCTGAGGCATGGCCAGCGGCCTATACGGTCACCGAGCCGAGCCTGGAGTATCAGGCCGCGAAGGCCTCGTTCACAGTCGTTCCCGGGCAGGCCGGCCAGGGAGTCGACGCGGCCGCCGTGCAGACGGCGTTCCTCGACTCCTTCGTACATGGCGACTCCACGGCTCAGCGCGTGAGCCAGAGTGAGGTGCAGCCCACGATCACCGACGAACAGGCTCATGCCGCTCTGCCCACGGCGCAGCAGCTTGTGCGCAAGATGACTTTTCAGGCCGGGGGCAAGCCGCTGATCACGGCCGATGCGGCCACGGTCGGGTCGTGGGTCAAAATCTCTGATCGCGACGGCCAGTTCAGCGCGGTCTATGACACCAAGGCCATCAGCGACTTCGTCAAGCAGAATGCACCTGCGAAGCTCGACCCGACGCCCAAGACGCAGACGGTGCTTGCCTCTGACGCCAACGTCGTGCTCGTGCCCGGCAGCACCGGCAAGACGCTGGGCGATGTGACGTCCTTCGCCGAAGACGTCGCCACGAAGGCCGCCGCAGGCGACAGCTCGTTCGATCTGCCGGTCACCGAAGTGCCATTCGAGACCAAGACCCTTGACCGCAAGATCGACATCAACCTCGCGTCACGCTCGGCCTCGCTGATCGAGAACGGTCAGGTCGTCACGACCTTCCCGATGTCTCCCGGCCTGCAGACGAACTCCGGGGCGATGCAGGCGGCGAAGACCTCGACCAAGGTCGGCAACTACAAGGTCTGGTACAAGACGACGGTGCAGAACATGGGCTGCACGCCCCAGTACGACTACTGCACAAAAGACGTCAAATGGTCCACGTTCTTCAACGGCGACCAGGCGCTGCACGGCACCTATTGGCACAATCAGTTCGGCATCTCGGACATGAGCCATGGCTGCGTGAACCTGCGTGAGACCGATGCGAAGACGGTCTATGACTTCGCCCCGATCGGCACTCCGGTCTCTGTGCACTACTGATTCGATGCACCGGCTTCGAACGCTCAGCTCTCAGGTCTGGGGCGTGCGCTCGCCGATCTCTCCGCTGCGTGCATTGTAAGATTCGACCTGTGCGCACATGAGCGCGAAACTCATTCCACGACGCACGGGGGAATCTCGAAAGGAAGATCGCATGTCGACATTGGCCGGCACCCCGGTGCTTCGACCGCCGGCGGATGCTGCAGCGCTGGACGCTGACATCGTCGCCGAGATCGCGGGTGCGCTGAGCGGTGGTGCGGCCGATGTGGATTCGGGCACGCGCCGCAGGGCCGAGTATTCGTCAGATGCCTCTGTGTATCGCGTCGCTCCACGTGCCGTTGTCTTTCCTCGCACGGCCGAAGACATCGGCGCAGTCATGCGCATCGCCCGATCGCACCAGCTGCCGGTCACCATGCGCGGTGCCGGCACGTCGATCGCAGGCAACGCCATCGGCCCGGGCATCGTGCTCGACACCTCTCGGCATTACAACCGCATCCTCTCGCTCGATCCAGAAGCCCGCACCGCCGTCGTGCAGCCCGGTGTGCTGCTCGCAGCGATTCAGAAAGCCGGCGCCCCGCACGGGCTGCGCTTCGGGCCCGATCCCTCCACGTGGACGCGCTGCACCATCGGCGGCTCCATCGGCAACAACGCCTGCGGCCCCCATGCGCTCGCCTGGGGGCGCAGCGCCGACCAGGTGATCGATCTCGATGTGGTCGACGGCACCGGTCGTCGGTTCACGGCCTCGACCGGGCTCGACGAGTTTCCCGAGCTGCGTGACATCGTTCACGGCGGTCTCGCCACGATCCGTCGAGAGTTCGGCACGTTCGGCCGCCAAGTGTCAGGCTATTCGCTCGAGCATCTGCTGCCCGAGCGCAAAGAGAATCTGGCACGCATGCTCGCGGGCACGGAGGGCACGCTGTGCGTGATCCTGCAGGCCACCATTCGGCTGGTGCCGGTGCCGACCGCCCCGCACCTCGTCGTCTTGGGCTACCCCGACATGTTCGAGGCGGCCGACGACGTGGTCAATCTTCTGCCGCTGAAGCCGTTGGCCATCGAAGGAATGGACTCCAGGCTGGTCGATGTGGTGCGTCAGCACAAAGGCGACGGTGCGGTGCCTGAACTGCCCACGGGTGCCGGCTGGATGATGGTCGAGGTCGGCGGCGTCGACGAGGCCGATGCCCGCGAGCGAGCCCACCAGCTCGCCGAGGCATCCGCAAGCGACGAGGTCGCGGTCTTCCCACCAGGGCCCGATGCGACCGCGATGTGGCGCATCAGAGCAGATGGAGCGGGTCTCGGCGGTCGCACGCCGGCAGGGGAGCAGGCCTGGCCCAACTGGGAGGACGCCGCCGTGCCGCCCGCCCGCCTCGGCGAGTATCTGCGTCGATTCGACGCGCTGATGAAGGAGTACCGACTCGACGGTCTGATGTACGGCCACTTCGGCGACGGCTGCACGCACATCCGCATCGACTTCCCGCTTGATCGCGACCCGCAGGTGATGCGCGACTTCATGGAGCGCGCCGCCGATCTCGTGGCGACCTACGGCGGCTCGCTCTCGGGAGAGCACGGTGATGGTCGGGCGCGATCCGAGCTGCTTCCGCGCATGTACTCTGCTGACGCGATCGATCTCTTTCGCCGGGTCAAAGGCGTGTTCGATCCGGACTCTCTGCTCAACCCGGGCGTGCTGGTCGATCCTGATCCCATCGACGAGCACGTGCGACGCCCGAACGCCGGGCCGGTGCCGGCATCCGGCGGCTTCTCGTTCGAGAGCGATCACGGCGACTTCTCGAAGGCGGTGCACCGCTGCATGGGGGTCGGCAAGTGCCGCGCCGACATGCGTGCCGCCGGCGGGTTCATGTGCCCTTCGTACCAGGCGAGCAAAGACGAGAAAGACTCGACGCGCGCACGCGCCCGTGTACTGGAAGAGATGATCCGAGGCACGCTGGTCGACGGCGGGTGGGATGCCCCCGAGGTGGCCGACGCGCTCGACCTGTGCCTCTCGTGCAAGGCCTGTTCGAGCGACTGCCCGGCCGGCATCGACATGGCTCAGTACAAGTCTGAGGTGCTGTACCACAAGCACAAGGGACGGGTGCGGCCCATATCGCACTACTCGCTGGGCTGGCTGCCGCGCTGGCTGCGCCTGGTGGGCATCGCTCCGGCAGCGGTCAACGCGATCATGAAAGTGCCCGGCGTGCAGCAGGCGATCATCCGAGGCGGCGGCATGGATCGTCGTCGGCGCATGCCCGGCTTCGCCCCTCAGCAGTTCGGGCGCTGGCTCAAACGCGACGGTCGACGACGCTCGCATGACTTCTTCACCGATGTCGACTGGGTCGCGTCGGTGGGCGGGCGAGCAGGAGCGGCGACGGGCATGCTTCCTGTGGATGCTGCAGGAAGTGACGCGCGGCGGGGCGCGGTGGCGGCGCGGCGGGCGGGAGTTCGCACCCCGGTCGTACTGTGGACCGACTCGTTCAGCAACGGCATCGCGCCGGAGATTCCACGGGCGGCCGTCGCCGTGCTGGAAGATGCCGGCTATGAGGTGGTGCTGCCGCCGGACAACGCCTGCTGTGGGCTGACCTGGATCACGACCGGCCAGTTGGACGGCGCGAAGTCTCGGCTCGAGGATCTGCTGGGCAAGCTGGGACCGTTCGCGGCTCGCGGCATTCCGATCCTGGGGCTCGAACCCTCGTGTACGGCGGTGCTGCGCAGCGACCTGCTGCACCTCTTGCCGAACGATCCGCGTTCGCAGGTCGTCGCTGACCATGTGTTCACCCTCTCTGAGCTGCTCAGCGCACCCGCGCCTCTCGGGCCGAGGCCCGACTGGCAGCTGCCCGATCTGCACGGCACCACCGCAGTGGTGCAGCCGCACTGCCACCAGTACTCGGTGATCGGGTTCGCCCCCGATCGTGCGCTGCTCAAACGTGCCGGCGTCGAGTTCACCGAGCTGGCCGGCTGCTGCGGGCTCGCCGGAAACTTCGGCATGGAGAAGGGGCACTACGAGACCTCGGTCGCCGTCGCCGAGAACGCTCTGCTGCCGGCGCTGCGCGAGGCCGACCAGAGCTGCGGCGGTGACTACGTCTACCTGGCCGACGGGTTCTCGTGTCGCACTCAGGCAGACAACCTCGCCGACAAAGACGGGCGGGCGCTCGCCCAGCTTTTGGCCGACGGACTGCACCTGAGGTACTGACAGGGGCGGGAGCCTCTCTGCGGCTGCCAGCTCTGGCTTCGCGGGCGCAGATGCGAACACGGCATGGGTTGACTAGGGTCGAGAGTGTCGTCTTGACGAGCTGGGGGCGGTTCTCGCCTCACTCGGTCGGACGACGCATCGCTGCAGGAGAGTGAGAGACCGGATGACCTCGAGACGACGACCGCTGCGCTGGGTGGCAGGGTCTGCGGCTGCGTGCACGCTGGCAACCGCTCTCGCGGTCACCCCTTCGTCGCTCGCCCCCGGGCGGGTCGACCTGCCTCTCGCCCGTGCCGATGCCGCCGGTGACACCCAGTCGCAGATCGACGCGATCAACGGGCAGCTCGATGATCTCGAGCAACGTTCCGACGAAGCCGGTGACGCCGCGGTACGCGCACAGGGCGATGCGAGCGACGCCCAACAGGCCCTCACCACGGCCACAGAGCAGGTGGCGGCGCTGCAGGGACAGATCGACACCGCTCGCGCCGCCGCCGACGAAGCTCGTCGAAACAGCACCTCCGCAGTGCAGCAGCTCGCGCGAGGCACCGGGATGGAGGCAGACCCGGCGGGGCAGCTCGTGACCAGTCGCGATCCCTCTGCCGCGCTCTGGCGGCTGACCACACTCGGGCAGGTCTCGCAGCAGACCGATCAGCGCATGACCGAGGCAGGGCAGCGAGCCAGCGAGCTCCAGGCGCTCACCGACCAGCAGCAGCAGGTCGAATCCGAACGCGAGCGTCTCGCCCGCGAAGCCGAGAGCGACGCTCAGGCCGCGAGTGCGGCATCCGCTTCGGCTGACGCGGCTGTCAGCGCTCTGCAGACCCAGCAGCAGGGGCTGCTGCAGCAGCTTGCCGACATCAAGCGCACGACTGCGGCGCAGGAGGCCGAGGAGCGACGACAGCGTGAGCTGGCGGCCTCGATCGCCGCATCGAACCAGCCGCAGGCCGCAGCCTCCGACAGTGCGCCAGCCCGCAGCAGCGCGCCGGCTCAGCCGCAGACGCCAGCTGCACCGAACCGTCCTGCTCCCGCTCCTGCGCCGGCTCCTGCGCCTGCACCGGCACCAGCTCCGGCCCCAGCGCCGAGCGGCGGTTCGTCTCCTGCGGCGGCGAAGGCGTACGCTCAGTCGCGCATCGCCCAGATGGGCTGGGGCAACGACCAGTTCGTCTGTCTGGTCAATCTCTGGCAGAAAGAGTCTGGGTGGCAGGTCAACGCTGAGAACCGCAGCAGCGGTGCCTATGGCATTCCGCAGTCTCTGCCGGGCAGCAAGATGGGCTCAGTCGGAGCTGACTGGAGAACCAACG
Source organism: Pseudoclavibacter sp. CFCC 11306 (assembly GCF_008831235.1). Lineage (GTDB taxonomy): Bacteria > Actinomycetota > Actinomycetes > Actinomycetales > Microbacteriaceae > Pseudoclavibacter_A. The sequence goes on along the minus strand of NZ_WBKF01000001.1, from coordinate 654,366 downwards.
CTCAGACGCAGATCGAGTGGGGGCTGGGCTACATTCGCGGTCGCTACGGCACGCCCTGTGGCGCTTGGGGTCACTCGCAGTCGACCGGCTGGTACTGACGCTCACCGAGGCTCGCGAGGCCTCTGCCACTCGACGTCCAGAGTGGACTCTTCCCACCACAGGGTGTACATCTGATGTATGGAAGACAACACAGTGATCACTCGAGTCGGCGAAGACGAGGCCTGGCAGCTGTTCACCACGAACACCCTCGGCCATCTCGGTTTCATCGTCAACGATGCCCCTGAGGTGCTGCCCGTGAACTACGCTGTTCGCGACCGCAGCATCCTGCTGCGCACCGCTCCCGGCACGAAGCTCTTCGGCGTGACGGCGAACCCGAAGGTCGCCTTCCAGACCGAGCAGTACACCGAGACGGGCGGTTGGAGCGTCGTGGCCAAAGGAACTGCCGAGGTGCTGACCTCTGCGAGCGCACTCGAAGCGGCCGAACAGGCCGGGCTCAGGCCGTGGGTGCCGACCGTCAAAGAGAACGTCGTGCGCATCGTGGTCAGCGAGATCACGGGTCGTCGATTCGCTTTCGGCCCAGAGCCGGAGGCGGAACCGGAGGGCGCAGCCTGATTGCAGGGGCACCCCGTGGCCTCTGCGGGGTCGGGCCGATCGCGCTACACTGAGATACTGCACTGATCCGGCCATCACCGGGGAGCATCTGGAAGAACCGCAGGTCGCCGCGAACGACAGGCGCAGTAGACCCAGACGGGTCCGGCCCGAGACAGCCGAAGAGAAGCGGTTCGTCGGTGTCGTCATCAGACGAGACAGGCGAGCAAGCGAGGTGGTACCGCGCACGTCTTTCGCAGAAGGGCGGCGTCCTCGTGCAGGTGAACGAGCACGAGAGTGACACGCGCAATGGTCTATCCGCTTCCCAGCCCCGGCAGCGAGCATCCCGAATCAGTCCAGCCTTCGCCGAGCTTCCCCGCTGTCGAGCAGGGCATCCTGGCCTTCTGGAAGGGCGATGACACCTTTCAGAAGTCGATCGACCAGCGACGCGACCAGCACGCCCCCGAGTGGGTCTTCTACGACGGCCCTCCGTTCGCCAACGGTCTGCCGCACTATGGGCACCTGCTGACCGGCTATGCCAAAGACGTCTTTCCCCGCTTTCACACCATGCGCGGCCAGCGCGTCGAGCGCCGCTTCGGCTGGGACACCCACGGGCTGCCCGCTGAGCTGCAGGCCGAGAAAGAACTCGGCATCACCGACAAGCGCGAGATCGAAGAGACCTTCGGCATCGCGAAGTTCAACGAGGCGACTCGCGCCAGCGTGCTGCGCTTCACCAACGAGTGGCGCGAGTACGTCACTCGCTCGGCCCGCTGGGTCGACTTCGACAACGACTACAAGACGCTCGACCTCACCTACATGGAGAGCGTCATCTGGGCGTTCAAGACCCTCTATGACAAGGGCCTGATCTACGACGGCTATCGTGTGCTGCCCTACAGCTGGTACGAGCAGACGCCGCTGTCGAACCAGGAGACGAAGCTCGACGACGCCTACAGGATGCGTCAGGATCCCACCGTCACGGTCACCTTCCCGCTGACCGGCGACAAAGCAGCCGCGCTCGGGCTCGAGGGTGCCAAGGCGATCGCCTGGACGACGACCCCGTGGACGCTGCCGACGAACCTCGCGCTCGCGGTCGGCCCCGAGATCGTCTATGCGGTCGTGCCTGCCGGTGAGGCCGGTGCAGGCGACGGCTCGCCTGCGGGCACACGGTTCGTGCTGGCCCGCGATCTGGTCGGGTCACATGCGAAGGCCCTGGGGTATGACTCTGCCGGGGCCGCGCAGGATGCCGTGGAGCGCACGCTGCAGGGTGCCGAACTCGAGCACGTGCGTTACGAGCGCCTGTTCGACTACTTCGCCGATGCAGAGCAGTACGGCACGCAGAACGCCTGGCAGATCCTGGTGGCTGACTACGTGTCGACCACAGACGGCACGGGCATCGTCCATCAGGCTCCGGCCTATGGCGAAGACGACCAGCTGACCTGCCAGAAGTACGACATCCCCGTCGTACTCTCGGTCAATCAGGCGGGTGAGTTTCTGCCCAGCGTGCCCGAGGTCGCCGGAGTAAACGTGTTCGAGGCGAACAAGACGCTGATCAAGCTGGTCAAGTCGCACGGCCGTCTGCTCGAACAGGCGACCATCGAGCACTCCTACCCGCACTCCTGGCGCAGCGGCAAGCCGCTCATCTACATGGCGCTGCCTGCCTGGTTCGTGAACGTGACCAAGGTCAAAGACCGCATGATCGCGCTCAACCAGCAGATCAACTGGGTGCCCGACAACGTCAAAGACGGTCAGTTCGGCAAGTGGCTCGAGAACGCCCGCGACTGGAACATCTCGCGCAACCGCTACTGGGGCGCACCGATCCCGGTGTGGAAGAGCGACGATCCCGAGTACCCGCGCGTCGACGTCTACGGCTCGATCGAGCAGCTCGAACATGACTTCGGTGTGAAGGTCGACAACCTGCACCGGCCCTACATCGACGAGCTCACCCGGCCGAATCCCGACGACCCGACCGGCAAGTCGACCATGCGCCGCGTGCCCGAGGTGCTCGACTGCTGGTTCGAGTCGGGCTCGATGCCCTTCGCACAGGTGCACTACCCGTTCGAGAACAAAGAGTGGTTCGACACCCACAACCCCTCTGACTTCATCGTCGAGTACATCGGGCAGACCCGCGGCTGGTTCTACAACATGCATGTGCTCGCCACCGCGCTCTTCGACCGCCCCGCATTCACCAACGTGATCAGCCACGGCATCGTGCTCGGCAACGACGGGCAGAAAATGTCGAAGTCCCTGCGCAACTATCCCGACGTCAACGAGGTCTTCGATCGCGACGGCTCGGACGCCATGCGCTGGTTCCTGATGTCGAGCCCGGTGCTGCGCGGCGGCAACCTCATCGTGACCGAAGAGGGCATCCGCGAAGGTGTGCGCCAGGTCATCCTGCCGCTCTGGAGCACCTGGTACTTCTTCCAGATGTACGCGAACACGGCACGGCCCGCCGGTTCGTCGGCGTCCGGCTACGAGGCGAAGTGGCGAACCGACTCGACCGACGTGCTCGACCGGTACCTGCTGGCCAAGACCGGTGACCTGGTGCGCACGGTCGAGGCCGCGCTCGAAGGCCTCAACGGCGTCGACGCGACCGACGCGCTGAGGCAGTTCGCAGACGTGCTGACCAACTGGTACGTGCGACGCAGTCGCGACCGTTTCTGGGTGGGCGAAGACACCGACGCGTTCGACACGCTCTACACGGTGCTCGAGACGGTCACGCGTGTGGCCGCTCCGCTGCTGCCGCTGGTCACCGAGCGCATCTGGAAGGATCTCACCGGGGGCGAGAGCGTGCACCTGCAGAACTGGCCCGATGCCGGTGCGTTCCCGAAAGACGACGACCTGGTCGCCGCGATGGACCAAGTGCGCGACGTCTCGAGCGCCGCCCTCGCGCTGCGCAAGGCCGAGCACCTGCGGGTGCGTCTGCCGCTGTCGAAGCTCACCGTCGTCGAGGCGGGCGCGGATGCGCTGGCTCCGTTCGCCGACATCCTGCGTGACGAGCTCAACGTGAAGTCGGTCGACCTCGTCGAGCTCAGCGAGCAGACCGCAGAGCGCTTCGGCGTGTCAAAGCGACTGACCGTGCATGCTCGGGTGTGTGGCCCACGCCTCGGGCGCGAGGTGCAGACCGCCATCAAGGGCTCCAAGACCGGCGACTGGAGTGCAGAGGGCGACCAAGTCGTCTCGGGCGGCATCGCCCTGCAGCCGGGGGAGTACTCGATCGATCTGGTCGCCGACGCGAGCTCTGACAGAGGCACCGATCACGCGGTCGGGCTGCTTTCGGGCGGCGGTTTCGTCCTGCTCGAAACCGCGGTGACCCCTGAGCTCGCCGCCGAAGGGCTTGCGCGTGACACGGTGCGCCAGGTGCAGCAGGCACGACGCGCAGCCGGACTCGAGATCAGCGATCGCATCCACCTCACCTTGGGCGGCGACGACGCTGTGCGTGCGGCGCTCGAGGCCAATCGTGATCTGATCGCCGCCGAGACACTTGCGACCGACCTCCATGTCGTCACCGTCGAAGCGCTCGGCGACGAGGCAGACCAGCCCGTCGGCGACGGCGAGCGGGTCGGCATCCTGATCGAGAAGGCCTGAACCTGTGACTGACGCACGCAACGCCACGACGGCTGCCCTCGCCCCGAACAGCGTCGAGCAGCTCACCGAGCAGCTCTATGGGCGGGCTCCTGAGAACCGCATCGAGCCACGGCTTGACGCGGTCGCTCGGGTGCTCGATCTGTTGGGCGACCCGCAGAAGTCGTACCGCATCATCCATATCACCGGCACCAACGGCAAGTCGTCGACGGCACGCATCGCCGCCTCGATGCTGGCGTCGGCCGGCCTGCGAGTGGGGGTGTTCACCAGCCCCCATCTGGTGCGCTTCAACGAGCGCATCGTGATCGACGGATCGCCGATCACCGACGAGCGGCTGCTGGGCACGTGGGAGGACGTACAGCCCTTCGTCGAAATGGTCGACGAGCAGCTGCGCGGCGAAGGCCGGGCGGCGCTGACGTTCTTCGAAGCGCTGACCGTGCTCGCCTTCGCGGCGTTCGCCGACGCACCTGTCGATGTGATCTGCCTCGAGGTGGGCGTGGGTGGGGAGTGGGATTCGACGAACACCGCCGACGGCGACGTCGCGGTGTTCGCACCGATCGCGCTCGACCACACCAAGGTGCTGGGCAGTACGATCGCCGAGATCGCGCATACGAAGGCCGGCATCATGAAGCCGGGCGCCATCGCGGTGACCGCCGCGCAGGCACCGGAGGCGATGCGCGAGCTGCAGGCCAAAGCCGACGCTTTGGGCATCACGCTGAAGCGTGCGGGCACCGACTTCGAGGTGTTGGGCGCGCAGCCGGCTGTTGGCGGGCAGGTGATCGACGTGCGCGGCCTGGCCGGCACCTATCGCGATCTCGCGCTGCCGCTCTACGGCGAGCATCAGGCGCAGAACGCCGCGCTGGCGATCGCCGCCGTCGAGGCCTTTCTCGGCGGGGGAAACGTGCCGCTGGGCGCCGATGTCGTCGAGCCGGGCATCGCCTCGGCCAAGTCGCCCGGTCGGCTGCAGGTGGTCGGCACCGACCCGACGATCATCATCGACGCCGCGCACAACCCACACGGAGCGCGCAGCCTGGCCCGTGCGCTGGTCGAGAACTTTCACTTCGATCGCACCGTCGCCGTGATCGGCGTGCTGTCCGACAAAGACGCGAAGGGCTTTCTGCAGGCGCTCGACGGCGCCGTCGACGAGGTGGTGGTGACCGCCTCGCACTCGCCGCGGGCGATCCCCGCAGACGACCTGGCCGCGCTGGCGGTCGAGATGTTCGGCACAGAGCGGGTCAGGGTGGTCGACGATGTCGAAGAGGCCTTGGACGAGGCCCGCTACCTGGCACGCGAGGTCGAGCACTCCGGCATCATCGTCACCGGGTCGATCACGGTCATCGGCGAGGTGGCCGCGCTGACGGACGCCGACACCTCTGCGGTGGCAGCGGATGCGACGTCGGATGCCGACGTCGAGGCGGCGAAGGACGCCCTTGAGGCGTCGGCTGCCGAAGACGACGACGCCAACGAGATGTGGCCAGACAGCATGGAGCCAGGAGACCGGTTCTGACCATCGGGCCGCAGCACGTAGAATGAAGGCGATGAAACCTCCGAACAGCGCAGACGGTGCGGTTCCGAGCAGCGGTGTGAGACTTCGTCAGAAGCTCTGCAGCGTGATGCTCGGTTTCGAGTCGTTCGTGATCATCTTCTATACCCTGGTGCTCTTCGGGCTGCGGCTGATCTCGTCGCCGCTGGTCTGGTGGGTCGGTGCCGGCTCGATGCTGCTGCTCGTGCTCGCTCTCGCCTGTATGCGTCGTGGCTCCATCGGGCTCTGGCTCGGGTGGGCGGTGCAGGTCGTGCTGGTGCTCGCCGGCCTCTTCAGCGGGTTCATCTTCTTCGTGTCGCTGATCTGCCTGGCCCTGTGGATTTACATCATGGTCGCGGCAGCACGCGCAGACCGGGAAGCTGCAGCCCTGCAGCACGAACAACCGACCCAACACTGACGAAACACCCGAAAGGAATCGACAGATGACCACTGCAGAGCAGAAGCAGATCACCCCAGACCACACCCTCGTGCTGGTGAAACCGGATGGCGTCGAACGCGGACTGACCGGCGAGGTGCTCGCCCGCATCGAGCGCAAAGGCTACCGTCTGGCAGACATCCGATGGGTGAAGCCGACCCGGGAGCTGCTCGAACGCCACTACGCCGAGCACAAAGGCAAGCCGTTCTTCGACTCTCTCGTCGACTTCATGATCAGCGGGCCGATCGTGGCCGTGATCTTCGAGGGCGACAACGTCGTTCCCGGCGTGCGCACGCTGCTCGGCGCAAGCGACCCGACCGTCGCAGCGCCCGGCACCATTCGCGGCGACTTCGGCCGTGACTGGGGCGTCTCGGTGCAGCGCAACGTCGTACACGCCTCTGACTCGACGCAGTCTGCAGCGCGTGAGATCGGCATCTGGTTCGCCTGATCCTGTCCGTGCGCGGTTGACCTGCGCAGACGACAGAAGGGGCCGCGCTCTGCAGAGCGCGGCCCCTTCTGTCGTCTGCAGGGCTCGGCGGCGCGCAAGGCGCCTTGATGCATGAGCTGAGCAGGTCGGCGCAGCGCCTGAGCGCCGCGCACCACGGTCAGAGCAGGAACTCGATCCAGCCGAGACGGATCTCGGCGAGCACGGCGATCAGCACGAGGTTGAGCAGACTGACGACCCATGCCCAGTGGAAGAGCCAGACCCCGAAGCGCTTGAGCCCGCTTCCGAAGTGACCTTCACGCAGATTCCAGGCGGTGATGTACCAGAAGCCGAAGATCATGAAGAACCAGACCTCCATGCACCACGGGCACAGCGTGCCGATGACGAAGATGCTCTGCGAGTAGAGCCACGTGATGAACACATAGCCGCCGAGCATGCCGATGTTGAAGAGCTGCCAGTACCAGCGGGCCATGCGCGCACCGGCCAAGGTGCTCATCCCCACGGCGATCGGGAAGATGAAGCACATCAGACCGAGCAGCGCGTTGGGGAACCCCAAGAGGCTGCCCTGCCAAGACTGCATGTTCGGCCCGCAGGTCACCAGGATGTTCAACGAGCAGTTCGGCGTATACGCAGGGTTCTGCAGCGTCTTGACATACTCAGTGGCCAGTTCGAAGGCTCCGAGCAGGCCGCCCAGGCCGATGACGACCATGGTGACGGCAAGCGGCTTGGAAAGGGCTGTGCCCGGACGGTTTGCAGACATGCCGCCATTATGGCACGCAGCGGCGAACACCGGATTCCATGCGATAATGGGCTGGGTCGCGTGAGTCGCCCTCACGCGCAGACGCGCATCACAGGCGTCGTCGACACGACGCAGATGCTGTTCAGGGCCAGGACGCCCTGCGATAGAGCTGAATTTGGCGCATCGACCTCAGCGGTCGTGCGAACAGTTTGAGGAGCCGGCTCGGGGCGACCGGGACTGCGGCTGGATACAGGAGTGCACCAGCGATGGTGGGTAATGAAGAACATGGGAAGGGCGGTCTGTTCGGACAGCTCTTCGGTACGAAGCGCACCCGACGGGCGAAGTCTGCCTTCGGCGACCACGAGTCAGCGGACGAGACGTCAGGCGACGCCGCGCCGCGGCACGGTGCCGACGGCGAAGCAGTGAACGAGCACGCCGCCGCCGATGTCGCGTCGGCCGCGTCGTCTGATGCTGATCGTGGCGACCTGGCGAACGCGGCTGAGGCTCCGGCCACTGCGGTGGCCGAGGAATCGCTCGCACCGGCAGAAGAGACAGCCGATGCACAGGCACGTTCCAACCGACCGGCGACAGCAGACGAGCGCCCGTCAGACCAGGCGGCCCCAGCGGCTGCTGCGCCGAGTGAGACCGCGCCTGCAGAAGCAGGGCTGACGAGCGCCGAGGCAGCTGCGGGTGTGGTGGCTCACGGCACCGATGAGCTGGCTGCAGCCAAGACCGAGTCTGCTGCCGAGGCGACCGCTGAAGCCACGCCGGCGCAGGCACCTGAACCAGAGCCGGCGCCTGATCCCCTTGCAGAGATCACGCCGTTCTCGCCGTTCAGCGTTCGAGAGGCGGGCTCGACCTCAGCTCCGGCAGCGCCGGTCGCTGAGACGGTCGCCCCGATCGAGCTGACCTTCAAAGAGCCCGAGCTGCCCGAGCGCGACGATGACGAAGAGCCAGAGCTGCCCGAGCACGTCGAGAGTGTGCGTCGTCGCACCCGCAAGCGTGATGGCAGTCGTCGGTCTCGCACGAGCGACGAAGCCGCCGACGAACAGAGCCAGGAGAGCGGGCAGCGCAGTCACCGTGAGACGCCGACCAAGGTCAAGGGCTCGACACGACTCGAGGCGAAGAAGCAGCGTCGCAACGCCAGTCGGGATGCCGGGCGTCGTCGCCAGAGCGTCACCGAGGTCGAGTTCCAGGCACGCCGCGAGGCCGTCGACCGGCAGATGATCGTGCGCTCGACTGACGACCGCATCCAGATCGGCGTGCTCGAAGACGACATTCTGGTCGAGCACTATGCAGCGCACTCACGAGACCTCTCGCTGATCGGCAACGTCTATCTGGGGCGCATCCAGAACGTGCTGCCCAGCATGGAGGCCGCATTCGTCGACATCGGCCGCGGCCGCAACGCCGTGCTCTACTCAGGCGAAGTCGACTGGGAGGCTGCCGAGGTCACCGACAAGCAGCGGCGCATCGAGATGGCGCTCAAAGCGGGCGACACCGTGCTGGTGCAGGTCACGAAAGACCCCGTCGGTCACAAGGGCGCCCGTCTGACCAGTCAGATCTCTCTGCCAGGTCGCTACCTGGTGTACGTGCCAGGCGGTTCGATGAGCGGCATCAGTCGCAAGCTGCCCGACAGCGAGCGTTCGCGTCTGAAGAAGACGCTGAAAGAGATTCTGCCTGAGAACGTGGGCGTCATCGTGCGCACCGCTGCTGAGGGTGCGACGAAGGAACAGCTCGAACGGGACGTCACCCGTCTTCAGCAGCAGTGGGAAGAGATCCAGCGTCTGCGTGAAACACAGCAGGCTCCGGCGCTGCTGCACACCGAGCCGAATCTGCTCATCAAAGTCGTGCGCGACGTCTTCAACGAAGACATCACGAAGATGGTCATCAGCGGCAAAGACGCAGAAGAGACCATTGAGAAGTACCTGCACACGATCGCGCCGGATCTGGTCGATCGTGTCGAGCACTACAGCGGCGACAAAGACATCTTCGACGCCTACCGCATCAACGAGCAGCTGGCGAAGGCGAGCGAGCGCAAAGTCTTCCTGCCGTCAGGCGGCTCGCTGGTGATCGACCGCACCGAGGCCATGACGGTCATCGATGTGAACACCGGCAAGTTCGTCGGCTCCGGAGGCAACCTCGAAGAGACCGTCACGAAGAACAACCTCGAGGCTGCCGAAGAGATCGTGCGGCAGCTGCGTCTGCGCGACCTGGGCGGCATCGTGGTGGTCGACTTCATCGACATGGTGCTGGAGTCGAACCGCGACCTGGTGCTGCAGCGTCTGATCGAATGCCTTGGTCGTGATCGCACCAAGCATCAGGTGGCCGAAGTGACCTCGCTGGGCCTGATCCAGATGACGCGCAAGAAGATCGGCATCGGACTGGCCGAGACGTTCACGCAGCTCGGCGAGAGCTCCGACTCCGGTCAGAGCACGCACAGCTCGCAGAGCGGCAAATCCGGTTCGGCTCGCAAGCCTCGCAGCAAGAAGACCCAGGCTGTCAAGCCGGTGAAGAACACCCTGAACGCGAACGTCAAGAATGCCGTCGCACAGGTCGCCGCCAGCACGATCGCGCAGATCGCGTCTGCCCCGACGACCGCCGAGGCGCCAGCACCTGTGGCAGCTGTGGGTGATGCTGCAGCGCATCCGCCTGTGGAAGAGCATCGTTCTGGCGAGTCTGTCGCCCGTACGTCGCACGCAGAGTCTGGCCTCAGCGCAGCGGAGGGTGCCGCTGCCGCGACCGCAGCAGATCGAATGCAGCCTGCGGCGACGGCACACGCATCCGCAGAGCGTCATGAGCCCGTCGAGTCGCACGCGCAGACGCAGTCGTCGCAGTCGGCAGAGTCGGCGGAGTCGAGGGAGCATCCGCAGCGACGTTCGGAGCCCGCGTCGGCTCGCCGATCGCGTCGTGCATCAGCTCCGGCAGGGCCGGCGCGCACCGATATCGACCTCGATCTGGATCTGCCGAAGCCGAAGACCCAACCAGCGGCCGAGGCCTCGCCCAAACAGCCGGTCGACCGTGACGCCCTGCTGGCAGACGTGCTCGCGCACCTGCCAGAAGGGGCCCGCACGCCGAACACCGCCAAAGAGACGCGGGGGCAGAGTTTTCGGCAGCGCTCGGGCGGTGAGCGTCAGGACTGAGACACGCGGTCGCGGGTGTTTGACCTGCACACAAACAATTGAGTAATATTGAGTGTTGGCTCGGGCTGGTTCTGCCGGCGAGTGAACACAGACTTCAAGACAAAGGATGACACGTGGTTTATGCAATCGTGCGCGCCGGCGGGCGTCAGGAGAAGGTCGAGGTCGGCACTGTCGTGACGGTCGACCGTGTTCAGGCAGATGAGCAGGGCGCTGTGGAGCTTCCCGCTCTGCTGCTGGTCGACGGTGACAAGGTCACCTCGAAGACCGAAGATCTCGCCAAGGTCAAGGTGACCGCCGAGGTGGTCGAAGACCTGCGCGGCCCCAAGATCAACATTCAGCACTTCAAGAACAAGACCGGTTACCGTCGGCGCCTCGGGCACCGCTCTGAGCTGACCAAGCTCAAGATCACCGGCATCAAGTAACAGCGAAAGGCGTCCTCTCATGGCACATAAGAAGGGTGCGAGCTCAACTCGCAACGGTCGCGACTCAAACGCTCAGCGTCTCGGCGTGAAGCGCTTCGGCGGGCAGGAGGTCAACGCCGGCGAGATCATCATTCGTCAGCGTGGCACGCACTTCCACCCCGGCGCCAACGTGGGCCGCGGCAAAGACGACACGCTCTTCGCGCTCGAGACCGGCTCAGTCCAGTTCAGCAGCAAGGGCCGTCGCCGCGTGGTGAGCATTCTCACCGCTGCGGAGTGACATTCCGTTTTTCAGCATGATCGAGGCGGGCTCGCATAGCGAGCTCGCCTCTTTCGCACCTTAAGGAGCACATCCCATGGCACTCAGCTTCGTCGACGACGTCGTGCTGCACGTCACAGCAGGTGACGGCGGCGACGGCTGTGCGTCAATTCGCCGCGAGAAGTTCAAACCGCTCGCCGGCCCCGACGGCGGCAACGGGGGTGACGGCGGCAACGTCATCGTCGAATCCGACCCGCAGATCACCACACTGTTGGCCTACCACCGTCGACCGCATCAGCGGGCCGAGAGCGGCGGCTTCGGCATGGGCGACTACCGCGACGGCTATGCGGGGCAGGATCTGATCCTGCCCGTTCCCGTCGGCACGGTCGTTCGCGACGCAGATGGCGAGATGCTCATCGACCTCGACCAGCCGGGCATGCGCTACACGGTGGCGCAGGGCGGCATCGGCGGTCTCGGCAACAACTCGCTCGCGTCGACGAAACGCAAGGCCCCCGGCTTCGCACTGCTCGGCACACCGGGCTGGAGCGGCGACGTGCGCCTCGAGCTCAAGACGATGGCCGATGTGGCTCTCGTCGGATACCCGTCAGCAGGCAAGTCGAGCCTGATCGCAGCCATGAGCGCGGCCAAGCCGAAGATCGCCGACTACCCGTTCACGACGCTCGCTCCGAACCTGGGCGTCGTCGAGGCCGGCGATGTGCGGTTCACCGTGGCAGACGTGCCCGGGCTCATCGAAGGGGCCAGCGAAGGCAAGGGGCTGGGCCTCGACTTTCTGCGCCATGTGGAGCGGTGCGAGGCCCTGGTGCACGTGCTCGACTGCGCCACGATCGAGCCGAATCGAGATCCGATCAGCGACCTCGAAACGATTCTGACCGAACTCGCGAAGTATCCGGTCGCCGAGGGCAAAACGCCGCTCATCGAGCGCCCGCAGCTTGTCGCGCTCAACAAAGTCGACGTACCTGAGGCCGAAGAGCTCGCCGAGTTCGTCACAGATGATCTTGAGCAGCGGGGATTCCGCGTGTTCCAGGTCTCGGCGGCCACACGCCGCGGCCTGCGCGAGCTCACCTTCGCGATGGCCGGACTGGTCGCCGAGGGTCGGGCCGCACAGCGTGCCGAGGCCGAAGCCGAGGCTGAGCAGCCGGAGCGCATCGTGATTCGCCCGCGATCACGTCGTCGTGAGGCCGAGTTCACCATCTCTCGTGAGACCGGCCCGGACGGCGAGTACTTCCGTATTCTCGGCGAGAAGCCGGAGCGCTGGATCGCCCAGACGATGTTCGACAACGACGAAGCGGTGGGCTACCTCGCCGACCGGCTGAACCGGTTGGGCATCGAGCAGGAGCTGTTCCGTGCCGGTGCGCGCGCCGGATCGGCCGTGGTCATCGGCCCGGGCAGCAACGAGAGAATCTTCGACTGGGAGCCGTCGATCACCTCCGGCGCCGAGATCGCTGCGCCGCGTGGCGAGGATCTGCGCCTGAGCGATCACTCGCGCCCGACCCGTGCCGAGAAGCGCGTCGAGTACTACGAGCGCATGGATGCCAAGGCCGCTGCCCGAGCCGAACTGCAGGCCGAACGCGAAGCCGGCCTGTGGACGGAGGATCGAGAGCGGACGAAGGTGGCCAATGCATCCGCCGCAGGCTCGACCAACACGACGGATGCCGCAGGCGCGGCCGCTGAGGACACCTCGGACGAAGGAGAGCAGCGGTGAGCACCGTCATCTCGCAGGCTGGGATTCCCGGCGCCGGGCGCATCGTCGTCAAAGTAGGCTCGTCGTCGATCACCGGTGAGAACGAGCACCAGCTCGGCCATCTGGTGTCGGCGCTGGCACAGCTGCACGAAGGGGGTGTCGAGGTCGTCTTGGTGTCGTCCGGAGCGATCGCGACCGGGCTGCCGCTGCTGAACCTGAACGGTCGGCCTGCAGACCTGGCGACTTCACAGGCAGCGGCTGCCGTGGGCCAGGCAAGACTCATGTACCGCTACGAGTCGGTGTTCGACGCCTTCAGCGTGACGACCGCACAGGTGCTGCTCACTGCGAGCGACATCGACGACCGCAGACATCGCCGTCAGGCGCAGCAGACCATCGATCGACTGCTCGATCTGCGTGTGCTGCCCATCATCAATGAGAACGACACCGTGGCGACGCATGAGATTCGCTTCGGGGACAACGATCGGCTGGCGGCGCTCACCGCGGTGCTGGTGCGGGCCGATGCGCTGGTGCTGCTCTCAGACGTCGATGCGCTCTATGACCGACCGCCGCAGCGCGAGGGTTCGAAGCCCCTGCACTTCGTCGCGCACGACGACGATCTCGAACACATCGAGGTCTCGCCGGTGACGGTCAACGGCGTCGGGACCGGGGGAGCGGTCACGAAGATCGCCTCCGCTCGGGTCGCGACCGAGGCGGGCATCCCGGTGCTGCTCACTTCGACCGAGCACGTCTCGAACGCGCTTTCGGGTCAGTCGATCGGCACCTGGTTCGAGGCGCGCCCGGTGCTCGGCCACGAGCTCACCGACACCGGAGCACTGCAGACCATCGAGTCGGTCACCCACGAACACTGAGGGGCGTATGTGCTGAGTGTCTGAGAATCTGGACACCTCACACACATGACGCTCACAGAATTCGCTCAGTATGCTCGAAGCAGTTCTTCGCGAGAACGCCCGGACGACGCATCGCCGGCACTCGCGCGAAGATCCCGGGTCCAGGCCCGGATGAGAGAGATCGGAGAGCCTGTGAACGAGTCAGCTGCCAGAAGTGAGAAGCACGATGTGACGGTGCTCGTCGTCGACGACGAGCCGAACCTGCTTGAGCTCGTCGCTTCAGCCGTGCGCTATGAGGGCCTGAACGTGATGACCTCGCTCAACGGCCGAGGAGCGGTCGAGGCAGCCCGCACTACCCGACCCGACGTGGTGATCCTCGATGTGATGCTGCCCGACCTCAGCGGGTTCGAGGTGCTGCGCAAGCTGCACGAGATCGACGAGAGCATCCCGGTGATCTTTCTCACCGCCCGTGATGCGGTCGAAGATCGCATCGCCGGCATCACCGTGGGCGCCGACGACTATCTGACCAAGCCGTTCAACATCGAAGAGCTCATGGCGCGCGTGCGCGGGCTGCTGCGACGCTCGCGGCACTGGGTCGAAGAGGAGCACGACCCCACTGTCGTCGTCGGCGATCTCATGCTGAACGAAGACTCATACGAAGTGACCCGCGGCGGCGACGAGATCAAGCTCACAGCGACCGAGTTCGAACTGCTGCGCTTCTTGATGCGCAATGCCAAGAAGGTCATGTCCAAAACGCAGATACTCGATCACGTCTGGCACTATGACTTCGGCGGAGAGGTCAATGTCGTCGAGCTGTACATCTCGTATCTGCGCAAGAAGATCGACCACGGGCGCGAGCCGATGATCCACACCGTTCGAGGCGTCGGATACGTGCTGAAGCCTGCGGTATGACCGATCGCGAGGGGCCGCGCACCTCGCACCAGCCCGCTGCGAGGCCCGGCGTCGACCGTCGCAAGAGGCGAGGCCTGCTGCGGCACTGGCGGCTGCTGCCGCTGAGCAAGACACTGCCGATCATGCTCGCTGCGCTGCTGTTCTCGAGTGTGGCCCTGATCGCGACCGTCACCACGTCTGCGCTGAACACCTCGCTGTACGGGCAGCTCAACACCGAGCTGAGTCTCGCGACCGAGCGTGCCCGAGCCACTGATGTGGCGAAGGGGGATGCCGCAGTGCGGCCCGATGACCCGGTTCCGCCCGGCTTGGACGTGCGCACGCAGCGGGCGCACACCATCATCGTCGACCTGCGGCAGGGATCTCTCAGAGCCGGCTACATCGACGACGGCGAGACCCCGACCTTCCACCAGCTCGACTCCGATCAGGTCGCGATGCTGCTGAAGGTGCCGGTCGACGGCGGCTTCTATGACGTGCCGCTGCCCGATCTCGGCACATACCGTGCCGTCGCGATCAACGACCGAACCGGTGCTCGACAGGTCGTCGCCATCTCACAGGAGGCCGTGGCCAATACGATCACGCAGTACATGGTCGTGCAGATGGTCGTGATCGCGCTGGCCGGCATCGGCGCGCTGCTGCTCGGCTGGATGCTCATGCGCCGGGCGCTGCATCCTCTCGAGGTCGTCGCACGAACCGCGCAGAGCGTGGCCGGGCGCGAACTCGCCACCGGAGACGCGGCGCTGACCGAACGCATTCCCGAGGTCTTCGTCGACGACGTGACCGAGGTGGGGCGCGTGGCGGGCAGCTTCAACCGCATGCTCACACACATCGACGACGCCTTCCGCGTGCGACGGGCCAGCGAGACGAAGCTGCGCCGCTTCGTCGCAGACGCCAGCCATGAGCTGCGCACGCCGCTCGCATCGATTCGCGGCTACACGCAGCTCGTGCTGCGCGATGCCGACACGCTGCCGCCGCATGCGGCCGAGCAGCTGGGTCGCGTGCGCAGTGAGTCCGAGCGCATGTCTGACCTGGTCGAAGACCTGCTGCTGCTCGCACGTTTGGACAACGAGCCGGTGATCGAGCGTGAAGAGGTCGACCTGCGAGGGCTGCTGATCGACGCCGTGGCAGACGCGCACGCCGCGGGTCCGAACCACCACTGGCAGCTCGACCTCGACGCCAGCCAGCCGCTTGAGGTGCTGGGCGACGAGAACAGCCTGCGTCAGGTGCTGGTCAACCTGCTCGCGAACTCCCGCACACACACGCCGGCCGGAACGAACGTGGTGCTCGGCGCTGCGATCGTGGGCGACGACGTGCGCATCCAAGTGCGCGACGACGGCCAGGGCATTCCGGAACAGATGGTCGACACGATCTTCGACCGCTTCGTCAAGGCTGACGACTCCCGCACCCCGGGGCAGGGGTCGACCGGGCTCGGACTGTCGATCGTGCAGGCGCTGGTTCATGCGCACGGCGGCAGCGTCTCGGTCGCGTCGACTCCGCAGCGCTTCGATGACGACGGCAGGCCGCTGGAGGGCGACCACGGAACGACGTTCACCGTGATGCTGCCGAGACTGCAGCATCCACAGCAGGACGACGGGGCCGGTGCACCGAACGACGTCGACGATGCGAGCGCGAATCGCGCCTGATCGTGTCGGCGCTGTGTCATAGACTGTGAGGCATGTCAGCAGACCAGTCACGCGACGATCGTTCACCGCTCACCGGCGAGGCGGCTCTTGCCGCTCTGCGACCGCGTCTGCAGGCAGCGAAGCAGGCCGGGCGCTCGCTCGCCACCCGCACCTCGGGCGTCAAAGACGCAGCGCTTGAGGCGATCGCCCAGGCGCTCGTCGACAACGAGTCGCGCATTCTCGAGGCCAACGCGCGCGATCTCGACCGTGCGGTCGAGACGGGGCTGCCGTTGCCCATGCACGACCGACTGCGCCTCGATCATGACCGCATTGCGGCGCTCGCCGATGCCGTGCGCGTCGTGGTGGGGCTGACCGACCCGATCGGCACGCTCGTGCGTGGTCATCGGCTGCCGAACGGTGTGCGCATCGAGCAGGTTCGTGTGCCTTTCGGCGTGCTGGGCGTGATCTACGAGGCACGTCCGAACGTCACGGTCGACATCGCCGCTCTCGCGATCAAGAGCGGCAACGCCGTGGCGCTGCGCGGCGGCTCGGCTGCGCATGACACCAATGACGTGCTGGTGCAGGTGCTGCGTGAGGCGATCGCCTCGGTCGGGCTGCCGGCGGATGCCGTGGTGAGTGTCGACGACCACGGTCGGGCGGGCGCTGACGCACTGATGCATGCGCGTGGGCTGATCGACGTGCTGATTCCGCGCGGCGGCAAGGCGCTGATCCAGCGGGTGGTGCAGACTTCGACCGTGCCGGTGATCGAGACCGGTGACGGCAACGTGCACGTCTACCTCGATGCGAGTGCCGATCTGCAGCATGCGGTCGACATCGTGGTGAATGCGAAGACCCAACGCGTGAGTGTGTGCAACGCCGCCGAGACGGTGCTCGTGCATCGCGACGCGGCCGAACGGGTGCTTCCCGCCGTGCTGACCGCACTGCATGACAGAGACGTGACGATTCACGGAGACGAGGCAGTACAGGCGATCGACTCCTCGGTCGTTCCCGCGACCGAAGACGATTGGCAGACGGAGTATCTCGCACTCGAGCTGGCAGTGCATGTCGTCGATTCGATCGACGAGGCGATCGAGCACATCAATCACTTCTCGACGCACCACACCGAGTCGATCATCACCGAAGACTATGCGAACGCCGAGCGCTTTCTCTCCGAGGTGGACTCGGCTGTGGTCATGGTCAACACCTCGACCCGTTTCACCGACGGCGGCCAGTTCGGGTTCGGCGCTGAGGTCGGCATCTCGACGCAGAAGCTCCATGCGCGCGGGCCGATGGGGCTGCCCGAGCTCACCACCACGAAGTGGCTGGTGCGCGGCGAGGGTCAGATCAGACACTGACCGCTGGCTGGCGCGTGGCGGGCACGCTGGCGCGTGTGTACTGAAGTGGTCGCGTCATCCTCTATCATGGGGTGAGTAGTCAGAAGATGAGGACACAATGCTTGCAACTGCCGTGAACGTACTTGCCGCTGAATCAGTGGAGCACTCGATGCCGATGCCTCCGTGGGGCTTCGCACTGGTCGCCGCTGTGGTCTTCATCCTGCTCGGGCTCATCGTGTTCAGCTACCGTGACGTCAACAACCGGCATCACGATGAGGTCGTTCCGCCGCTTCCCGAGCTGGCCGCCGGTTCAGAGGCGCACAAGGGGCACTGAGCTCCGCCAGTCGCGTGCACACACAGATCACCCCGCATCGGCGTCGACGTATCGGCGTCATGGGCGGTACCTTCGATCCGATTCACCACGGCCACTTAGTGGCTGCCAGCGAGGTGGCGAACGCGTTCGACCTCGACGAAGTGGTGTTCGTACCCACCGGCCAGCCATGGATGAAAGCTGATCGCCGGGTCACCGATGCCGACCAGCGTTACCTGATGACGGTGATCGCCACAGCATCCAACCCGAGGTTCACCGTGAGTCGGGTCGACATCGATCGAGCGGGCCCCACCTACACGATCGACACCCTTCGCGACCTGCATCGCTTGCGCCCCGAGGCCGAGCTCTTCTTCATCTCTGGGGCCGATGCCATCGCCCAGATTCTGACGTGGAAAGACAGCGAAGAGCTCTGGAAGCTTGCACATTTCGTCGCGGTCAGCAGGCCCGGGCATCCGCTCTCACTTTCGAGCCTGCCGCATGACGACGTAAGCTTGCTAGAGATACCTGCGCTTGCGATATCGTCGACAGACTGTCGACGGCGTGCGCGCCGTGGTCAGCCCGTGTGGTACTTGGTGCCAGACGGCGTTGTCCAGTACATCAGTAAATACGGACTGTATCGGGATGAGGACTAAGTGGCCGAAGAACATCAGCTGACGCGGCGAGAGCTGCGTGCACGAGAGCGCGCGGCTCAGCTGGCTGCCTCCGAGGCCGCAGCGGCAAAGACTCCGAGCGACGCATCGAAGACTTCCGGCGATGCAGAGAAGAAGCAGACAGCAGCCGGTTCAGGGCAGGGTGCTGCCTCGAAGGCGCAGCAGTCGGCACAGAGCACTGCTGCCGACGGGCAGTCGAAACGAGCGCATCATCGGCACGGCGCCCCGGCAGCGGCGGCACAGTCGACTCCTGCTCAGCGCCCGGCATCGGCTCAGCGTCCGGCTCCGGCGAAGAAGCCGGCTCCGCAGCCCGCTCCCGCCACATCGGCAGGTTCGGCCTTCGTGAAGTCGACGTCGCCCGCACAGGCGAAGCCCACCCCGAAGCCGGCTGAGAAGCAGCCTGCGGCAGAACGGCCTGCCGCAAAATCGGTTGGCGGCCCCTCGTCGACGCCTGGCGGCTCGCAGGCGACGCCTGCAGCGAAACCGGCTGCGGCATCCCCGACGCCGTCGACAGCGGAACCTCGTCGCCGCCGGCCGCTGCTGGCCGACGCGCCGGTTGCCTCATCGAAGCCTCGCGCAGCGGCTCCGACCCCGTCGGCGTCGAAGCCCGCAGCTCAGCCCAGCCAACCGGCGAAGGCTGAGAGCACTCCGGTGATCATCACTCCGGCGACGTCTGACAGTGACGTCGACGCCAGGATCGCCCCCAACAAGCCGACCATCACGACCGGGCCAGCAACGGCCAGCGTGCTGGTGCTGCCGAGCACACCCGAGCAGAACAGCCTCGCGCTGCCGCTCGACTCGACCGGTGATGTGCTGATCACGACCGGTTCGATCACACTGCCGCAGCTGACCACCGACACCGGTGTCATCCCGGCGGCGTACGAGAAAGATCGCGGCGACCCGCTGGCCGACACCAGCGACTCGGTGCCGGTGACTGACGAGACTCGGCCGGTGTCTGCCGTCGAGACGGTGCGTCGCTACGAGACCGACCGTATTCTTCCCGAGAACTCACAGCACGATCGCATGAACAAGCTGTCGATCGGTCTGCTGATCGGCGCCGGCGTGCTGCTCATCGCCGCCACCGTGTTCGTGCTGCTGCGGATCTTCGGCGCATGACGGCCAGCGCAGAGGCGAAACGTCTGGCACAGATCGCCGCCCAGGCCGCGCTCGACTTGAACGGGCACGACATCGTCGCGCTCGACGTCTCGGGCACGAACCCGTTCGCAGACATCTTCGTGGTCGTCACCGGCTCGAGCGACCGTAACGTGGTCGCCATCGCCGACGCTGTGCAGGATGCCATGGTCGAGAACGGCGTGAAGATGCGAGGCCGCGAGGGGCGCGAGCTGGGGGAGTGGGTGCTGCAGAACTTCGGCGATGTGGTCGTGCACACCTTCCAGGCGGAGTCGCGCGACTTCTATGCTCTGGAGCGCATCTGGAACACGGCGCCGGTGGTCGTGCTTGACCTGCACGATGGTGCGGAGAGCACCTCTGCGCGCTGAATCGGGTGCGAATCCCGTGACTCCGGCTGACGACGCTGATGCGCCAGAGCGGGGCGCCTTTCGTCGCTGGCTGGGGCGGCATCCTCGGATGCTGCGCGTCTGGCGGGCAGGTGTCGCCTGCGTCGGCGGGTGCGTGCTGGCCCTCGGCATCGTGCTGCTGCCGCTGCCCGGCCCCGGCTGGGTCGTGATCTTCTTCGGCCTCGGCATTCTCGCGACGGAGTTCGCTTGGGCTGCGAAGGCGCTGAGACCATTGAAGAGGTTCTGGGCGTGGCTCAGCGCACGGATGGAACGTCGGCGTGAGCGGCGTCGCGGATAGTTCGACAGCGCTGTGGTGAACAGTGCCGCAGCGGGGAGCTGTCTGCTCGGGCTGGGCTCGTGCCTCAGCCTGAACGGACTTGTCGATCTCGGGTTGCAATCTTCGAGCAGTTCAGTCTAAGATTATCGAGTTGGCTGAAACGCCGTAAGGTGTTTTGAAGCTCCGAAAGGGGCCTGTGGCGCAGCTGGTAGCGCACCTGCATGGCATGCAGGGGGTCAGGGGTTCGAGTCCCCTCAGGTCCACACGAGATGGTTGAGACATCGCTCGTAACATCAGAAATCCCGCCAGGTGCAACTGGCGGGATTTCTGCGTTAATGGCGGATCTGTGCTCAGTGTTTTGCGGGCACCGTGCTCTGCAGGCAATGTAGTGCTGTGTACTGTGGCGACTTTCAGCATGAGGGCGCGTCCGGTTTTGACTCTGTGCTGATGAGTCATTGTGCCGATAGGCCTTTGCGCCGGTGCACGGATCCGCTCGGATGTACATGGTTTTGTCGAGATCAGCTGAGTTTGAGCGGAACGGTGCTGTGCTCGACAAATCCGTGTTGCGCTGGGGTAAGTAGGACGGTGCTGCTTCCGACCAATCGGAGGTGGGGCGGTGATGTAAGGCAGCAGCTTGAGTGCTGTACTCGGCCACCAGCACCGGGTATGTGTGCTGCAGAGCTTCCTGCGCCAGTGCTCCTGCGCCAGCGGACCGACACGCTCACTCCGGCGCCGAGTACCGTGCGATCTTGAAATCGGTCGCCTCGCGGGCGAGCTCCAGCTCGGCGATCTGGCGTTCGATGCGGTCTCGCTGATCGAGCATGATCTGTCTGCGCTCAGGAATCGTCGCGTCGCCCTGCTCGACCAGCGCGATGTAACGGCGCAGCTCGCTCATCCCCATGCCAGACACTCGCATCCTCGTCACGAAGACGAGACGTCTCAGCGCGAAGGCGTCGTAGCGGCGCCGTCCCTGAGCATCACGGGTCGGGCGCACGAGTTTCTGCTGCTCGTAGTACCGCAGTGTGTGCGCCGAGAGACCGACCAGCTGCGCAGCCTCGGCTATGCCGATCTCGTTTGACGAGTCTTCGATCGTGGCGTCATCCAGCAGCTCGTGCAGCAGATCGACGGCTCCCGCATCGGGTGTCGCATCGATCTGCTGCATGAGCGTGCGAATGAGGTCGTCTGTAGCCATGTCGTCGAGCCTAGTGGTGGTCTCTCATCGTGCCTGTGCGAAAGCCGGAATGCGCTGACAGGTCTTCGACATGGGATCCGTCCGTGATCAGATCGGCCGTGCCTGGGTGTGCGTCTGGCCAGGGAAATCTGCCGATTCAGAGACTTTCGCCCACGCTTCGACGTCGTCGAGAGCGGTGCGATAAGCCGTGCTCAGGGTGCGCACCGCCTCGGCTCCAAGTGGCAGGCGCAGCGGCGGATGTTGTGCTGCGATGACCTGTCGAATCACGGCGGCAGCCCTCGCGGGGTCTCCCTCCTGTAGACCGTCCGACCCGCGCATGTCGGCGCGCACCGCGCCAGCGACGTCGTCGTACTCCGTGCGCTCGGTCGCCTGTAGCAGCACCCCTGCTCGGTTGAACTCAGTGCGAAGTCGGCTGGGCTCGACGATGAGCACGTCGATGCCGAACGGCTGCACCTCGAGCGCCAGTGCTTCGGACCACCCCTCGAGCGCGAACTTGCCGGCGGAGTAGCTGCCGACGGCGGGGAACGACCTACGGCCTCCCTGGCTGCTGATCTGCACGATGGTGCCCGAACGGGCGGCGCGCAGATGCGGCAGCACGGCGCGCACATAGGCTGCCGGGCCGAACAGATGCTGCGCCAGCATGTCGCGCAGGGCAGCATCGTCGACCTCTTCGGCTGTGCCGACCTGGCCGACACCGGCGTTGTTGACGAGCACGTCGATGCGACCGAACCGGCTGATCGCCTCGGTCACGACATCCGCTGCCCGGTCGGTGTCGCGAACATCATGTGCGATTGTGCAGAGCGTGTCAGGATACGCCTGCCGCAGGTCAGCGAATCTGCTGAGGTCGCGAGCGGTGCCGACGACCCGTTCTCCTGACTCCAACGCTGCCGTCGCCAGTGCCCGGCCCAGACCGGACGACGCCCCGGTGATCAGCCAGACTCTGCTGGCTGCTGTCTTCTCGGCTGATTCGCTGCTGCTCGCGTGGTCTGTGTTCGTGATGGTGTCTGCTCTGTGAGCATTGTTCGTTCTGTGGATGCGGTCTGCTCTGTCGTTCGTCATGTCGACGACGGTAGAGGTTCGAGCGCGCTCGAACGCAAGTCTCTGGAGAAAAAGCAGCGGGTGCGGCAGCGTGCTCGGGGCAATCGCACTACAGCGAAGCGGCTGAGGCGGCTACGGCCAGATCGCAGAAGCTGGGATAGTGTTGGTCCCAGCCTGAGCCTGCACACAGAGCACAACATCCAGCCGCGCCCACCCCACGACTGAAAGCAGACCGCATGACTGACACCGCGCATCCCCAGAACGATTCGACGCCTGACGAGACGCGCTCGACGCTCTTCATCGGCGGCGCCGCGCGCGCGACCGACGAGACGACGGCCATCATCGATCCGGCGAGGCCGAGCCATATTGTCGGCCATGCCGCGGCGGCATCGCCAGCAGACGTGGCAGACGCCGTTGCCGCAGCAAGGGGCGCGTCCGCGCAGTGGTCGGCGCTGACCCCGCAGCAGCGCGCCGACCTGATGACCGAGGCCGTCGCAGACATCGCGGCAGACCGAGATGCGGATGCCGCACTGCTGTCGCGTGAGAACGGCAAGATCGTGGCTGAGGCGTGGGTCGACGCGCTCGTCTTCGAGCTGCGCTGGCGACAGGCGCTCACGCTGGTCGATCAGGTCGATGCCGATGTTGTGCTGCGCCCCGAACCCGGCATCCCGGTCGAGACGACGGTGACGTATCAGCCGCTTGGTGTGGCCACGGTGATCGTGCCGTTCAACTGGCCGCTGGCGATTCTCGCGGCATCGCTGCCGTACGCGCTGCTGGCCGGCAACACAGTGATCGTGAAGCCGCCGCTGACTGCTCCGCTGGCGACGGCGCAGCTCGTGCAGCGGGTGGCCGAGCGCCTGCCCGCAGGCGTGCTGAACGTCGTGACCGGGCCGGACGCGAACATGACGGGACTGATTCGCAACGAGGATGTCGCGAAGGTCTGCTTCACCGGGAGCGTGGGCGGCGGTCGTCGCATGATGGAGCTCGCCGCGCCGACGCTGACCCGTGTGACGCTGGAGCTCGGCGGCAACGATGCGGCGATCGTGTTCGATGACGCTCCGCTCGACGAGGAGCACTTGGACCGGCTCTTCCACGCGGTGTTCGACTCGACCGGACAGATCTGCATGAACGCCAAGCGCATCTACGTGCACCGGTCGCGCCTCGACGAGCTGGTGGCCGGGCTCTCTGCGCGGCTCGACCACGTGGTGCTCGGCGACGGTGCCGACCCGAAGACGACAATGGGGCCGCTGCATTCGGCGGAGCAGAAGAGGTTCGTCGACGGGCTGATCGCCGAGGCGAAAGCGGCCGGGGCCGACGTGCGAGAGTTCGGCGAGCTGCCGGGCGGCGATCTTGCCACGGGCAACTTTGTGCGGCCGGCCATCGTGGTCGAACCCGATGCGGGTCTGCGCGTGGTCACCGAAGAGCAGTTCGGGCCGGTGATCCCGGTGATGGCGTTCGACGATGAGGCGGATGCGGTGCGCCTTGCCAACGACAGCTGGGCGGCCCTGGGCGGCTCGGTCTGGACGATGGATGCGGCGCGGGCTCGGCGGGTTGCCGGCCAGCTGGTCTGCGGGTACGTGTGGATCAACGACCACGGTGCGAACCGGCTCGATCTGCGGGCGCCGTTCGGTGGACTCAAGTCGTCGGGCATGGGGCGTGAGCAGGGGCTGGACGGGCTGCGTGACTTCCAGGATGCGCGGGCGGTCGCGGTGCTGGAGTCTGAGGTGCTCGAGTCGGCGTAGTCGGCGCGGGGAGATGACAGCCAGATGACGACACCATATCAGCGGGTGCTGGTGATATGTCAGGACCGCGCTGCATCCTCGCCCGGATATCGTTGACCCATGCTGCACGATTCGCTGCTCATCAGGCATGGCCGTGTGCTCGACGTCGACGGTCATATCGAGCGTCTGTCTCGGTCCAGCGGCTGGTCCCTGGACCGTATGCGTGCTGTCTACCGCGAGCTGCTGCAGAGGCCGGAACTCGCAGAGGGCCTGTGGTTTCCGAGGATCTCGATCGATCAGCTGACGTGTAGGGTGCAGACGCGCTCGATCGCAGAAACGACACTGCGCACTGAGGTGCGTCTCTGGACGCCATCGTGCTCTGACCCCCGCCAGTGGCCCGAGCTGAAGGGCCCTGACTTTCCGGTGCAGAGGTCGCTGCGCGCCCAGGCGCAGGTCAGCGGTGCTGACGAAGCGGTACTGGTCGGCGCTGACGGCACGCTTCGTGAGGGTGCCTTCAGCAGCATCGTGCACTGGTCTGAGGGCCGACTGGTGGTATCAGGCAGCGAACAACGGCTGCCGAGCGTCACAGAAGCTGCGGTCATCCGAATTGCGGGCCTCCGGGGCGATGCGGTCGAAAGTCGGCTCTGCACCCCAGACGAGGTGCGCGCGGCCGACGAAGTGTGGGTGCTCAGCTCACTGCATGGTATTCGTGTGGTCAGTACATGGGATGGCCTGCGGGTCGCTTCGAACGGGCGGGCGGATGACTATCGAGCGGCGCTGCGAGGGTGTGAGCAGCACCTCGTCGAGTGGCTTGAGAATGCGCCGGCAGAACGGAGCGCGCAGCGGCACATCGCTCATCTGCGTCAGCCGGAACGCTACGTTCCACACCAGTGCAAGCGCGATCGACACATATGAGCACATGTGACGAGACCACCGCAGAGCGCTGGTGGATCGACGTGCGACGTCTGCACATCGATCTCTGCGCCGCAGACGTACACGCCGCGCTCTACGCCGATGATTCACGGAGCTTCTGGCTGGACAGCAACAGTGGCGACGAACGATCGGCGATCAGTGTGCTGGGCACGCTCGATGGAGTGCACGCTCACGTGCTCTCGTATCGTGCAGGGGAGTCCCATACGACAAGAATCGCTGTCGACGGCAGCAGCGAACAGGTCGAAGGAGACCTGTTGCACGTCGCTGAGACACAGCTGACGAGGTTCGCCACTGGACGGCCGCCACCCGCAGTCGGAGGCTTTTGCCTCGGCTACATCGGCTATCTCGGGTATGGGCTCAAAGCCAGCACCTGTGGCGTCGCTGACTGGACACCCTCTGACATGCCAGACGGGCTTCTGACCTTTGCCGAACGAGCGATCGTCTTCGACCATGTGTCGGGTGAGGTGCAGCTGCTTGCGTTGCGCTCCGAAGGGGCTGACAAGACACTGGATGCTGCCTCGCGGCTCTGGATGCGGCGAACGACCCGCACCCTGCTGACGTTGGCGGCGACGTCGTCTGTGTCGTCGGGCAGGCGGCTGCGGAAGCAGGAGCAGCAGGAACGCGGCTTGTCGCCGGCGGAGTCGCGGGACGGGGCGTCGTCTCAGACCTGTGCGCTCCCAGATGATGCGACGCTGCAGGCCGCTTTCGGCTTTCGCCATGACCGTGAGTGCTACATGGAACGTGTGCAGACGAGCCAACGACACATAGCCGCTGGTGATTCGTACGAGGTATGTCTCACGAACATGGCGGAGTACCCCGTGTCAGTCGACCCCGTGTCAACCTATCAGCGGCTCAGAGAGCTCTCACGGGTTCCCTACGGTGCGCTGCTGCGATGCGGTGACTTCTCGGTGCTGAGCGCCTCGCCAGAGTGCTTCTTGACGATCGACGAGAACAGAACGGTCGAGACACGGCCGATTAAAGGCACCAGCCCACGCGGGGCGACTCCGCTGCAAGACGCACAGCGTCGTGAAGACCTGTTCAGCTCTGAGAAAGAGCGCGCAGAGAACCTGATGATCGTCGATCTCATGCGGAACGACCTGAGCCGAGTGTGCCGACCAGAGACGGTACGGGTGCCGAGGCTGTTCGCGGTTGAGTCGTTTCCCGGCGTTCATCAACTGATCAGTACGGTCAGAGCAGAGCTGCGAGACGACTGCACAGCGTTCGACTGCATACGCGCGACGTTTCCGGCCGGCTCCATGACTGGAGCACCGAAACGCCGCACGATGCAGATCATCGACGAGCTTGAGGGCGGCCCACGCGGTGTCTACGCCGGTGCCCTCGGCTGGCTTTCGCCGAACGGCACAGTGTCACTCAGCGTGGTCATTCGCACGATTGTCGTCGAGCCGCATCGTGCGACGTTCGGCGTCGGCGGCGCGATCACGCAGCTGTCACAGGCAGCGGACGAGTATGCTGAGACGCTCGTGAAAGCGAGGGTTCTCGGTGCTGCGCTGCTGCAGTCCGGGCTCAGCGATCCTGCGGAAAGCCCCAGACCTCGTCGGCGATCTTCGTGATCTCGCGGAGCTTCGCCCACTGCTGTTCCTCGGTGAGCACGTTGCCCTCTTCAGTCGAGGCGAAGCCGCACTGCGGGCTCAGGGCGAGCTGATCGAGCGGGGCGAATTCCGCAGCCTCGCGAATTCGCGCGCGCACGGCATCCGCCGATTCGAGGTCACCCGACTTCGACGTGACCAGCCCGAGCACGACCCGGCGACCGTCATGTGGCAGAAAGCGCAGCGGCTCGAAGCCGCCGGCACGATCGGAGTCGTACTCCAGGAAGAAGCCGTCGTAGTCGACCTGGCCGAGCAGGTACGGGGCGACCGGCTCGTAGCCGCCCGACGAGATCCACGTCGAGCGGAAGTTGCCACGACAGACGTGCGTGGTGATCGTCATGTCGTCAGGGCGGTCGCGAACGATGTCGTTCAGCAGATCGGCGTAGGCCTGAGCGATGTTCTCGGTGTCGAGTCCGCGCTCGCGGGCACGCTCCAGTTCCAGATCAGAGCACAGATACGCCCATGCCGTGTCGTCGAACTGCAGGTAGCGGCACCCCACAGCGTGGAACGCACGGACGGCATCCCGCCACGTCTGAGCCAGATCGGCGAACAGCGAAGCCCGGTCGGGGTAGACGCTGTGGTCGATGCTCTCGGGGGCCAGACGAAAGTGCATGACGGTCGGCGCCGGGATGCACTGCTTGGCCGTGACCGTGGTGTGGTCGCGCACGAAGCGGAAGTGTTCGAGCATGGGGTGGTCGTCGGGAAAGCTCACCTTGCCGGTGATGTGCACGGCGTGCGGCTTCGGCGCCGTGCCGTGAAAGGCCATGCCGCTGTCCTCTTCGACGATCTCGACGCCGTTGAGCCCGCCGAAGAAGTCGAAGTGCCAGAAGGCGCGACGAAACTCGCCGTCGGTCACAGCCTGCAGGCCGACCTCCTCCTGCTTGGCGATGACGCGTGCGATCTGCTCGTCTTCGACGGCACGCAGAGCGGCAGCGTCGATCTCACCGCGGGCAAAGCGGTCGCGGGCCTCGTGGACGGCCGGCGGACGAAGCAGACTGCCGACCTGGTCGGCACGAAAGGGGATGCTGTGCGAGGTTGTCATAGGTTCAGTTCTATCAGTTCGGCGGCCGCTGAGGGCTTCTGGCGGCGCTGGACCACGGCCGGTCGTGGTCAGTCGGTATCCTTGAGTGGCAGCCGTACGAGCGCCGTCTATCGAAAGGCACGAACCGCATGACCGAGGGAATGATCGACCACCAGACCGATCTGCAGTACGTCTCGACACGAGGGGGCATGCAGCCCGCGACGTTCACCGAGGTGCTGCTCGACGGTCTCGCCCCCGATGGCGGGCTCGTGGTGCCGCAGACGATTCCCCAGGTGAGCGCCGAGCAGCGCGAGTCGTGGCGTTCGCTGACCTACCCGCAGCTCGCGGCGAAGGTGATCGCGCTCTACGCGACTGACATCCCGACGGCCGACCTCGAAGTGCTCACTGCCAAGGCCTACGGTCCCGAGCGCTTTCCCGACCCCGTCGTGCCGCTGACGCCGCTGGACGACCGCACGGTACTGGTCGGGCTGTCGCAGGGGCCGACCATGGCCTTCAAAGACCTGGCGATGCAGTTTCTCGGCGAGGCGATGCCCTATGTGCTGGCCCGTCGAGGTCGCCGCCTCAACATTCTGGGCGCCACGTCGGGAGACACCGGCTCAGCAGCCGAGCACGCGTTCCGCGGCAAGCCCGGCATCAGCGTGTTCATGCTCTCGCCACAGGGCCGCATGAGCGATGTGCAGCGCGCGCAGATGTACTCGATCACCGACGACAACGTGCACAACATCGCCATCGACGGAGTCTTCGACGACTGCCAGAACATTGTGAAGGCGATCAACGGCGATGCACAGTTCAAGGCCGACCAGGCCATCGGCGCCGTCAACTCGATCAACTTCGGCCGAATCAGCGCACAGATCGTGTACTACTTCTGGGCGTGGCTGCGTGCGACGGATGCAGTGGCCGAGTCCGACCGCGCCGAGGCGATGCTCTCGGTGGCCGTGCCGTCGGGCAACTTCGGCAACATCTACGCCGGGCACCTCTCGCGCAGCATGGGGCTGCCGATCGACCGTCTGATCCTCGCCACCAACGAGAACAACGTGCTCGACGACTTCTTCCGCACCGGTGTGTACGTGCCGCGTTCGCGCGAAGAGACGCTGGCCACGTCGAGCCCCTCGATGGACATCTCGAAGGCGTCGAACCTCGAACGCTTCATCTGGGAGCTGCTGGGCACAGACGCATTCCCCGAGCGCTGGGCCGAGCTGCAGCGCACCGGTCGCCTCGACCTCAGCGCCGAGCTGCCGCGCCTGCACGCCGAATTTGGCTTCATCAGCGGAACCAGCACCCACGCCGACCGGCTCGCCAGCATCCGATCGACCTATGAGCACAGCGGCGTCGTCATCGACCCGCACACCGCTGACGGGGTCACGGTGGCGCATGAACTCGATGTGCCCGGCCTGACCCTGGTGCTTGAGACGGCGCTGCCGGCCAAGTTCAGCGACACGGTGCACGAGGCGCTGGGCGATGACGTCGACGTGATCTCGCCCGCCGTGCGTGAACTGCTGCAGCAGCCTCAACACGTCGTCGATCTGCCAGATGATGTGGATGCCGTGCGTACGTACCTCGAGGAGCACGCGCTGACGGCGCAGGTCTGAGTCTGCGCAGCTGACGGCGCGAGGTCCGCACCAGCGGAGCTTACTTACCAGGTGAACTAAACTGGGGTCATGACGACTCTGGTGTGGTTTCGAGACGATCTGCGGGTGAGGGACAACCCGGCGCTGCTGCAAGCGTCTCGCGACCCGGAGGGCGTCGTCTGCGTCTACCTGCTCGATGAGCAGAGCCCTGAGACTCGCGCATTGGGCGCAGCGGCGAAGTGGTGGCTGCACCAGTCTCTGATGCGCCTCGGCGAGCGGCTGGCCGAGCTCGGTGCGCCGCTGCTGCTCGAGCGCGGAGCCGCCCGTGAAGTGATTCCGCGTCTCATCTGGGGTGCTGGCGCTGGTGCTGGCGCACACGCTGAGGTCGGTGTGCATGTCGAGGCTGGTTCGCACACAGATGGTGGCGCGAACGTCGACACCGGGGCGACGCAGATCACCCGGGTCGTCTGGAACCGGCGGTACGGTCCAGAGAAGGCGATCGATGCCGATCTGAAGCTCCGGCTGCGCAACGCAGGCGTCGCCGTGCAGTCGTTCGCTGCGAATCTGCTGCACGAACCCTGGACCGTGCAGACGAAGACCGGGGGAGCGTACAAAGTCTATTCGCCCTTCTGGCGAGCCTGCGGCGAACTGCCCGTTCGCGCTCCGGCGCCGGTGCCCGACCATCTCACGCCTGCATCCATCGAACTGCCGACGCAAGACGGAGGACGTGAGCGGTCTGCCAGCACTGCCAACTCTGCCAGCTCGGCCGCCGAGACGTTCTCGACGACGCTTGCGAGCTGGAACCTGCGGCCGAGCGCTCCCGACTGGTCAGCGGGCCTCGCGGATCGGTGGACACCGGGAGAGGACGCGGCCCATCGACGGCTGTCGACCTTTCTGGGAGAGGAAGCGTCCTATGCTGCCCCGGGAAGCTCACAGAGACCTGCGCCGATTGACGAGTATGCCGAGCACCGTGACGAACCTGCCGACGACGACGCGGTCTCGGGGCTCTCGCCACACCTGCGCTGGGGAGAGATCAGCCCGGCGACGGTCTGGCGGCAGGCCATCGCGAGCGGTCGGTCGGTCGGGACGTTCCTGAGCGAGCTCGGCTGGCGGGAGTTCGCATGGCACACGCTCTTTCAGCATCCCGATCTGGCGACGACCAACCTCGACCGCCGATTCGATGCGTTTCCGTGGCGAGCCGGGGCGAGGCAGGCCGCGGATGCCGCAATGTCTGCCGCAGAGAACCCTGAGCTGCGGGCCTGGCAGCAGGGCCGCACAGGGGAGCCGCTCGTCGACGCCGGTATGCGCGAACTCTGGCACACCGGCGTCATGCACAATCGCGTGCGCATGGTGGCCGCTTCGTATCTGGTCAAGAATCTGATGGTCGACTGGCGGGTCGGGGAACGCTGGTTCTGGGACACGCTCGTCGATGCGGATTCGGCGAGCAACCCCTTCAACTGGCAGTGGGTTGCCGGGTGCGGGGCGGACGCTGCGCCCTACTTCCGAATTTTCAACCCCGAGACCCAGCGGCGTCGGTTCGACCCGCAGGGAGAGTATGTCGACCGGTGGCAGGCGAGGCAGCCCGAGATCGAGCCGCTGGTCGACCTGCGCGCGAGTCGTGCGCGTGCGCTCGCAGCCTATGCCGAACTCACACGGGCGCCTCGGTGATACCAGTGATCGAGGTGACGGTGACGCGCCCGGCCGCGAGCAGAGCTGCGTCAGAGCCGGCGATCGGCAGATCATCTGGGTCGGCGATCATCAAATGGACGTGGTCGCCCTGACGTTCTGTCATGGTGGTGTGCACGATGCCGAACGGCGCCAGTGTCGCCGAGACCGCTTCGAGGCTCTCAAGCCGGCCGGGCGCGGCGTTGGGAACGTTCAGGTTCAGAACGGTGCCCGGCGCGCTGTTCGCGACCCTGGGCAGCGCCGCCCTGACGGCGTCGGCGGCCGTCGCCCAGTGCGGATGCTCGCGCGAGTCGGCGACCGCCAGCGAGACCGCGAGGCCGCGGGCGCCGTTGACCCCGCCGGTGAGTGCCGCACCGACCGTGCCGGAGTGCAGGATGGCCCGGCCGATGTTGGCTCCTCGATTGATGCCGGAGAGCACGAGGTCGGGAGGCGGGCCGAACGCCTCATGGGCGGCGAGCAGCGCGATGAGGGCAGGTGCTGCGAAGACAGTGAAGGCCTCAGCGTCAAGATCGGCGAGCTCTCTCGGCTCGACGCGAATGCTGCCGTGCCCGCCTGCCGCAGTCACCGCTGACGACTCAGAGGCGTTGATCGATGCGCTGCTGCCGCTCGCCTCTTCTGGTGGGGCTGCGACGACTACGTCGTAGCCAGCGGCTCTGGCGGTGCGAGCCAGCGCGACGAGGCCGGGGGAGTCGATGCCATCGTCATTCGTGATCAGGGCTCGCATCGCTCGGCCCCTTTCGGATCAGTCGGGCCAGCTGGACGGGTGACAGTCGTACGCGCGGTTCTGGCGCGTCAGCGGCGAATGGCGAGATCTGCACGAACCTGCTGAGGTCGATGATGGCCGAGCGGTCTCCGGTGCCGAGCCCGTGCCGCGTGACGCTGAGCGCGCCTGCGGCGGCTCCGATGACTGCAGCCTGTTCGACCGACTGCTGCTGCGCCAGGCAGGCGGCCACCGCCGCAGTGAACGAGTCGCCGGCGCCTGTGGTGTCGAGCACTGCCATGCGTGGGGCGGTCACCTGCTGCACGGCATCACCGGAGAGCATCAGCAGAGGCAGCTCTGCGCGTGTGACGAGCACGACATCGGCGCCGTGGTCTTGGATCGCACGCATAGCCCTGAAGATCTCGACCGGCTCGGTCGACGAGACGCGGCGGTCGGCGAGCAGCTCGTCGTGGCTGATCTTCACAATGTCGACGCCGCCCTGCAGAGCGGCGTCGAGACGCGGGCCGGCCAGATCGACCATGACCTTGGCAGCTCGGTCGCGCAGGTCGGCCGCCAGACGCCGGTAGACGTCGGCAGGCAGCGCTCGGTCACCGTGCGGGCCGCTGAGCAGTACCACGTCGGCGCTCAGAGCGGCTCGCAGAGTCTGCCCGTAGAGCGTATCGAGCGCATGGCGATTGATCGGGTCGCCGCCGGTCTCGACGATGTGCTGGCGGTGGCCGGTGCGCCGGTCGTGGATGTAGGCGGCTCCCTGGCCGGAGCGCTGCACGGCGCGCAGATCGAAGCCCTCATCTGTGATCAGGTGCTGCAGCACGCGGCCCGTCTCACCGGCGAAGCTGGCACAGAGAATCGGGGTCGCCCCGATGACCCGCACCATGCGGGCCTGCCAGACTCCTTGGCCGCCGGCATGCAGATGAATGTCAGGTTCGCCGGCCTGCTCTTCGACGGTGATGGTGAGCAGCGGAGACGGCGCGAAGATCACAACGCTGCCGAGAGGCTCGGCGGCGAGCCGCGTGTGCAGTTCGTTCGTGTCGCTCACGGGGGCCTCCCTCCGCGCTTTTCACGATGCTATGCGGTGTGCCGCACCTGTGTCGAGAGGTTCCGTGAGATCAGTCGACCAGTGCGCTTTGTCCAGACCTCGAAGGGCCAGGTCTGGAAAGGGAAGGTCGACATGGCGAGTCCGGCGATGACGACCCAGATCTTCCACCGGAACCACACGCCGACGAGCAGGCAGACGGCGACGAAGACCAGCCAGGTGATGCCGTGCGTCCAGTCACACGCTAAAGGTGCCGAGTCGTCAGCAGAGTGACGAGGTTCATGGTCGACCGCTCACGATTCGCTCGGTCTTCGTTCCAGGTGTAGAGCAGTACCTCGTAGAAGACCTCGCCGGGAGGAAAGACGAAGGCGACTGCACGTCCGGGCGAGACGACCACCGGCACTCCGTTGATCGGCGTGCAGATCGGCTGTTGGTCGGCGGGGAACTGGTCGGCGTACGACGCGCAGCTGTTCTGGGCGGCCGAATCGGCATCCGGAGTCGTCCAACGGAGCGTGACCGGTCTCAGCTCAGGCCGACCTTCGTTTGAAGCGGCAGGGAACTCTATCGGATGCTCTTCGTTCGCCGTTTCGGAATACCAGTGAGCGGCGATGCCGACCGAAACCGTGCCGTAGCCTCGGTGGTCCCATGTGGTGACCTTTTCCAGCTCTGCTTCTGCGGCATCCGAAATCATGTAGTTGCAGGCATAGGCACCTGTCGTGATGTTCCACGGCTGCTGATCTTCGGCAGCGACGAATGTGCGCTCTTCGACGGCGTTGGTGACTTCTGCTGCCGAGAGCAGGCACTCATCCTGCCAGGGGATCTCCGTGCGAGCGGCCGCAGTCTCTTCCGGCGATGAGGATTCCATACTTTCGGCTGTCGGACTCTGCCCGGCAGCGGACATGCAGCCAGAGAGGCAGAGCGCGCAGGTGAGGGTCAGCAGCACCAAGAAGGCAGCCGGACGGTGCAGCGATGCACGGTGTGCGGCCTTGGGAAGGGACTCAGCGCGGTCTCGACTCATGACGGGCAGTCTACGTGCTCTGTAGGGGCTGGTGTGGCTGAACCTCTGGCTCGCTGAAGCGTGCGTGTGAGCTGACGGGCGACTCGCGAGCTGGTTTGCAGGTATCGAAAGCCATCAAAATATGAGTACACTCAGAAATGAGCAGGCTCACTAGGATTCTTGAGGAGTCTGCGCGTACACGAGGTGTCGGCTGCGCAGATCCTGGAGGTGGGAAATGACGGTGACCAAAAGCGAAGGTCGAGTCGCTCGTCGCAAACGAGAGACGCTCGGGCGCATCATACACGCGGCCGCAGAGCTCTTCGACGCACAGGGCTTCGACGCCACGACGACACAGCAGATCTCCGAGCGTGTCGACATCGCCGCAGGCACGCTGTTCCGCTATGCGGCCACCAAGTCGGAGCTGCTGCTGCTCGTATACAACGAGCGGCTGCGCGAGGCCTTGGCCGCGGCAGAGCGCGCCATGGACGCAGAGGCCGAGACGACGGAGGCTCTTCTCGCCTACGCCGTGTGCATTCTGCGGGCGGCCGCAGACCAGCCACGCAACACTGCGCTCTTCCAGCGTGAGCTCATCTTCGCCGATGCTGACGAGCCATACCGTGCCGAGGGTCTCGCACTCGTCGAAGAGATGGAGCACCGTCTCTGTGATCGTTTGATGGCCGATCTCGACGACCAGACCAGAGCGGGCGACGCTGAGCTGTCGGCCACGGCATCCGCCTGCCTTCAGCCGGTCGCCCTGCAGGCTGCCCGCAGCATCTTCGCCGATCTGCACGTGCTGCTGATCCAGCCGCACCGCGCCAGTGACGCACTGAACAACGACTTCGCCGATCTGCGACTGCAGGTGGCCATGATCGTCGACGGGCTCCGCGTGCGCGCCGTCGAGATCTGCGCCTCGACCCCGGTCAGCACGATCGACGTCAAGACCAACGATCCAAAGAAAAACCGAAAGGAACCATCATGACCAGCAACATCACCAACGTCACCGTGCTCGGCACCGGCGTGCTCGGATCGCAGATCGCCTTCCAGAGCGCCTACGCCGGGTTCACTGTGACCGCTTATGACATCAGCGACGAGATTCTCGAGCACGCGAAGGCGCGATTCGCCGGCCTCGCCAAGGTCTACCAGCAGCAGGTCGACGGGGCAACGGAGGCCCAGACCGATGCGGCTCTGTCTCGTCTGAGCGTGAGCAGCGATCTCGCGGCCGCGGTGGCCGACGCAGATCTGGTCATCGAGGCCGTGCCCGAGGCCGTGGCGATCAAGCGCGACACCTATCAGAAGCTGAGCGCCGCGGCACCGGCGAAGACCATCTTCGCGACGAACTCGTCGACCTTGCTGCCAAGCGACATCGTGAGCGCGACCGACCGCCCCGACCGCTTTCTCGCCCTGCACTTCGCCAACGAGATCTGGCTGCACAACACGGCCGAGGTCATGGGTACTGAACAGACCTCGCCTGAGGTCTTCGACCGAGTCGTCGCCTACGCCAAAGAGATGGGCATGGTGCCGGTCCCGCTGCACAAAGAGAAGTCAGGGTACGTGCTGAACTCGCTGCTCGTGCCGCTGCTCGACGCAGCGCTCGAACTGGTCGTCTTCGGCTACTCCGAGCCCGCCGACGTCGACAACGTCTGGCGGATCGGAACCGGCGCGCCGATGGGCCCCTTCCAGATTCTCGATGTGGTGGGTCTGAACACTCCGTACAACATCATGGCGCATGGCGACGAGCGCAAGCAGCAGATCGCCGCCTGGCTGAAAGAGAACTACCTCGATCAGGGCAAGCTCGGACGGGCCTCGGGGGAGGGGTTCTACTCCTACAACGACGCCCAGTGACATCACACCTGCTTTCGCAGGGGCTGTCGCGGGGCCACGTCACTGAGGCCTGATCCACCTCGGTGATGCAGTGGGGTGCGTATACTGTGCCGCAATACGCACTCGACGAGACGACCCTCTCGACGACGCCGAACGACACCGAACGGCGTCGCCGAGAAGACGGAGGAACTGATGGCCTGCGATCAGGAGACCGGATTCGGATCACGGCCGGGTGAATCTGCGGGCCGTGCTCCATGGGCCATGCTCATGGCGTTCGCCCTCGCGCTCTTCACGATCATGGCACTGGTACTGCCCGGGGCGTCGTCAGCTCACGCAGACGACAACCCGGGCAGTGACAGCCCTGTCGCCGGCCGTACCTTCCGTGTGGCGACCGACACGACTTTCGCCCCCTTCGAATTCAGAGATTCGTCGGGGCAGATGGTCGGCATCGACATGGATCTCATGCGTGAGATCGCCAAACGAGAAGGGTTCGACGTCGAGATCCAGTCGCTCGGCTTCAACGCCGCGCTGCAGGCGCTGTCATCGAACCAGGTGGATGCGGTGATCGCGGGAATGTCGATCACCGACCAGCGCAGACAGGTCTACGACTTCACCGACCCGTACTTTCAGAGCGGCGTCCAGATGGCCGTCGCCAAGAGCAACGAAGACGTGCACTCCTACGACGATCTGCGAGGCAAGACCGTCGTGGTGAAGACGGGCTCCGAAGGCGAGGCGTACGCCAAGTCCATTCAGGAGCAGTACGGATTCAAACTCGACGGCGTCGACCAATCGGCGACCATGTACGAGAAGGTCAAGTCGGGCAACGCCGTCGCCGTCATCGACGACTACCCGGTGCTGGCCTATGGCATCGCGCAGAACAACGGGCTGAAGACCGTGACTGACAAGGTGCCCGGCGGCGACTACGCGGTCGCTGTGAACAAAGGCATGAACACCGAGTTCGTCGACGCGTTCAACCGTGGGCTGGCCTCGATCAGACAGGACGGCGAGTACCAGCGGATCATCGATCACTACCTCGCCGACCCCGAAGCCAACGCCGCTGGACAGGGCGGGCTGCTGCAGCTTGCCAAACAGGCGTTCCCCGCACTGATGCTCGGCCTGCGCAACACCGTGATCATCACACTCATCTCATTCGTCGTGGCCATGGTGCTCGGCTTCGGCTTCGGGCTGATGCGCGTCGGCACCAGTCGCGTGCTCGACTGGATCGCCAAGATCTATGTGGGCATCTTCCGGGGCACACCGCTGCTGGTCTGGGCGTTCTTCTTCTACTTCGGAGTTCCACAGCTCATCGGGCATCCGGTGAACATCTGGATCGCGGGTGTGCTGACCTTGGCGCTGAACTCGGGCGCGTACATCACCGAGATCATCCGCGGGGCGGTGGGATCGGTCGATCCCGGTCAGCTGGAGGCGGCCCGATCGCTCGGCCTCGGCTACGGTAAGTCGATGCAGCGCGTCGTCATGCCGCAGGCGGTCAAGATCGCCACACCCTCGCTGATCAACCAGCTGGTCATCATGGTGAAGGACTCCTCGCTGCTGCTCGCCATCGGCTTCGGCGAACTGCTCTACCAGGGGCAGCAGATCTACGCGGCGAACTTCCGTGTGACTGAGACCCTGCTGCTCGTCGCCATCATCTACCTGGTGGCGATCACCCTGCTGACCTGGCTCGCCAATGTGATCGATCGGAGGATCAACCGATGAGCGACGAACCGAACAGCGTCACCACCAGCGACACCGAGCTGCCCGTACGCATCGAGGTGCGCGACCTGAAGAAGACCTTCGGGTCGAACGAGGTGCTGAAGGGCATCTCGATGACGGTGCGATCCGGCGACGTGGTCAGCATCATCGGCACTTCGGGGTCGGGCAAATCGACGCTGCTGCGATGCCTCAACCGTCTCGAGACCCCGACGTCGGGCACCGTGGTCGTGAACGGACACGACATCTCGGGCGCGAAGGTGAACATCGACGAGGTGCGCCGCGAGGTGGGCATGGTGTTCCAGCACTTCAACCTCTTTCCGAACATGACCGTCGCCGAGAACATCGAGCTGGCGCCCAGAGAGATCCACCACGTGAGCAAGACCGAGGCCCGCAGCATGGCTCTCGAACTGCTTGACCGGGTCGGGCTGGCCGACAAGGCAGACGCGAAGCCGACATCCCTCTCAGGCGGTCAGAAGCAGCGCGTGGCGATCGCCCGGGCGCTCGCGATGAAGCCCGAGATCATGCTCTTCGACGAGGCCACCAGCGCGCTCGACCCCGAGATGGTCGGCGAGGTGCTGCAGGTCATTCGCGAGCTGGCAGCCGAGGGCATGACTCTGCTGCTGGTGACGCACGAGATGGGGTTCGCACGCGAGGTCTCGAACCGTGTGCTCTTTCTCGACGCCGGTGTGGTCGAAGAGCAGGGGGCACCCGAGCAGATCTTCGCGCACCCGCAGAGTGCGCGCCTGCAGACGTTCCTGTCGAAGGTGCTCTGAGGTCTCAGCTCGCTCGGTGCTCCACGGCATCGTGCATCGTGCGATCCTGCAGACGGTGCACGACGGCCTCGAGCCAGGCGCGCACGCTCTCGCGCGCCTGCGGGGTGTCGGGGTAGCGGCAGCGCAGATGCATGCCGGTGGGGCTCACAACGAACCAGATCATCACGCCGTCGACTCTCAGCGACGCAGACACGTACTGCGTCGCGAGGTCTGCCGGCAGCTGTACGGGCAGCCTGCGGGTGTCGAGCCATGAGACGGCGAACATCCCGGGCCCGGCGGGCATGCCTCCGCGCGGCTCGAAGATTCCGGCCAGCGGCGTCGCCGCGAGTCGGAGTGCGTCTTTGACATCGCGAGCACACGCGCGGGGATCGTCCGACGCGCATTCGATCACCGAGTTGGTCACGAACCAGCCGACGGAGTCGTGCCAGCGCGGTTCGTACCGACTGTGCACCGGGAAGACCGCACGCAGCGGCCGCCCGGTCATGGCGAGGGTGACTCCGGCCAAGTCGGCGAGCACCATGTGCAGCAGTCGGACTCCCAGGGCCGCGGCCTGCGTCGAAAGCATCTCGAGACGGTCGGCGTCGAGGATGTCGCGCACCTCGACCACCTCTGGCACCGCGTGCCGCAGGACGCCGAGGTCGAGCGGCAGCGTGGGCAGGAGTCCGTCTCCGGCTGCCAGGATCTCGGCCCATCGTTCGAGCACCTCGGGTGTGGCCGCCGGGCGTGCGGCGAGGGCTGCGGTGTGATCGGCGAAGTCTGGGGCTTCGTCGAGCGATGCGGATGCTCCGGCGGCATCGGTGGTGAGCGTGGCGGCCGGTCGCCCGGTCTCGAGCCGCATCAGCACGTCGTGCTCGACCGCAGACGAGTCGAGCGCCGCCAGCAGGTCTCGGGCGAGCAGCAGCACCGACCACATGTCGACATGAGAGTGGTCTGAGCCGATCACCACGGTCTGCGCGGAGTCTGCCGCATCGCTGGACGGATCGATCAGCACTAGGCGATGAGACGGACGCGAGCAGGGGCGGCAGTGCGCGTCCAGGATCGCATGCACGGCATCCCTCGTCAGCTGCCCGCCCGAGCGAGGATGCTCATGCCAGCTGCCGGCGCCCACCGCATGTTCGGTCAGCTGCAGGGTTCCGTCGTCTGCGCGTGAGAACACCGTGCGCATGGTGCCGTGCCGACGCACCACGTCGAGCCAGGCATCGCCCAGCCGCTCTGCGGTGACCGGATGAGGCAGACGGAAGGCGAGCGCCATCCAGGAGCCTGGCCGCTCGCCCTCGCTCACATGACGTCGCTGATCGAACGAGATCGGCACGTGCTCTCGCACCACCGCGCCCATCGTCACGGCATAGTGGCGCACGCGGCCCGCGGGCAGCGTGACTCGGGTGATGTTCGTCAGACGCACGTTCTGACTGTACCGCGTCGTCGCGCGCTATTCTGGTGTGAATCTCACGTGCTGTCACCTCTGCCGACACGTGGAGAAGACGACTGGGAGTGACCGTGCCCGTGCTGGAGCTGAGCGACGCGAAGATCGACTACGACATCAGTGGCGACGACGGGCCGCTCGTCGTGCAGCTGCACGGCCTCACTTCGTGCCGCGAGCGCGATGCGCGTCTCGGGCTCGACCACGGGCGGGCGCTTCGCGACCACCGCGTGCTGCGCTACGACGCCCGCGGCCATGGGCGTTCGACCGGATCGCTCGAAGCGGCCAGCTATCGCTGGAGCCGGCTCGCCGACGACCTGCTTGCGCTGCTCGACCATGTGGCGCCGGGTGAGACCGTGCACGGGGTGGGGCAGTCGATGGGCTGCGGCACGCTGCTGCACGCGGCCGTGCGTGATCAGTCACGCTTCGCCAGTCTGACCCTGGTCTCACCGCCGACGGCCTGGGACACCCGACGAGCACAGGCGAAGAACTATCTGGCCAGCGCCGAGCTGGTGGAACGCGCCGGCATCGAGGCGTTCATCGCGCAGGGGCACAGGAACGTGACGCCGCCGGCGCTCGCCGATGTGCCCGACACCCGGCCGGCGGTGGCAGAAGGGCTGCTGCCGACAGTGCTGCGGGGTGCCGCCGAAGCGGATCTGCCGAATCCGGCATCCCTCGCGGGCATCGCCACCCCGACGCTGATTCTCGCCTGGATCGCCGACCCTGCTCACCCGATGACGACGGCGCAGGCGCTCAACGCGCTGATCCGGGGCAGCCGGCTCGTGGTCGCCCAGACGCCGTACGGCATCATGGCGTGGCCGGGGCTCTTCGCAGAGCACGTGGCCACCCATGATGCCGCGGTGCTGCAGGCTCCGCAGCAGGAGACGCCGCAGAGCGTCGCCGGCTACCTGCGGTAGTCGACGTCTTTCGTCTCACGACAGGTGAACAGCGCCATGAGACTGAGCACGGCCATCAGGCCGAGATAGAGGCCGACGTTCTGCACACCGTTTCGGGCGAGCGCGGTGGCGATCGACGGGGCGAACGCTGCACCGACGATGGCGGCCAGGTTGTAGGCGATGCCTGAACCGGTGTACCGCACATGTGCCGGGAAGAGTTCGGGCAGGAACGCGCCCAGCGGGCCGAAAGCGGCGCCCATCAGCAGGAATCCGACGCACAGGAACACCATCACGGGGGCGACGCTGAGGTGCCCGAGCATGGCGCCGAAGAAGCAGCTGAAGACGACCATGCCGGCTGAGGCGAGCGTCAGCACCTTCTTGCGCCCCCAATGATCGGCGAGTACGCACGAACCGACGATCGAACCCGCGAACACCACCACCGAGATCATCAGCATGGCCAGATACTGCCGATTGCTGAAGCCGAGCGTCTTCGTGCCGTAGGACAGCGACCACGTGGTGAGCATGTAGAAGAGCGTGTACGTGACGGCGACGACGAGCGTGCCCTGAACGACGGCACGCCAGTGGTCATGCATCGTGGTCACCAGTGGCGCCTTGACTGTGCGGTTCTGCGCGGCGGCGAGCTTGAACACCGGAGTCTCCTCCATCGTGACGCGAACCCAGAGACCGATCACCACGAGCACTCCGCTGAGCAGGAAGGGCACGCGCCAGCCCCAGGCCAGCATCTGATCATGAGAGCAGACCGTCTCAAGCAGCAGGAACAGGCCGTTGCAGAGCAGGAAGCCGATCGGAGCGCCGAGCTCGGGGAACGAGCCGTAGAGCGCGCGGCGGTTCGACGGGGCGTTCTCTGTGGCGACCAGTGCGGCGCCAGACCATTCGCCGCCCAGGCCGATGCCCTGGCAGAACCGGCAGAGGCACAGCAGCACGACCGCCCAGACGCCGGCCTGAGCGAACCCGGGCAGCACGCCGATCAGCACGGTTGCGACGCCCATGGTGAGCAGCGAGACGACCAGCGTCGTCTTGCGGCCCAGACGGTCGCCGAAGTGGCCGAAGAGCAGTGAACCGAACGGGCGGGCCACGAATGCGACCGCAAAGGTCAGCAGTGAGGCGAGCACGCCGACGGTCGCGCTGGCCTGTGGAAAGAAGACCGTGGGAAAGTAGTTGGCCGCGGCGGTGCCGTAGGCGTAGAAGTCGAAGAACTCGATGGCGGTGCCGATCATCGACGCGGCGATCACCTTGCGTGCGGAGTCTCGCTGCAGGCCTGCCGCGGTGGCGGCAGGCGCGGTCTTCGGCATTCGGCCTGCGGTCGTCTGCTCATCCAGTGTGCTGGACATTGTCGTGTTTCACCTTTCACATCCTGACTGCGGCACCGGTTGGTGGGGCAGAGAAAAGGCCCTGTCGCAAAGACAGGGCCTGGATGTGCGCATCGATGATTACGCCTGTCGGGCTCTGCCTTCGCAGGCGAGCCCGAGCAACTTGTGTTCGATCATTCCGCCGACGAGTGGGACGGAATAATAATTCGTGCGGATGCGACGAACGACGTCTTGCGTACCATCATGGCGGAACCTCCTCTCGAACACTTGGTCAGCTGTCAACGACAGCCGACAGTCGCACAGTATAGGTCAGGATGCGTACGAACGCCAGGTCAGGCGCGTCGTCGGTGCGGCCGGCCGGCGGGAACGCTGCCGGAGCAGCAGCTGTGTGATCACCGTCAGATGCGGGAACTCGACGAGCATGCCGAGCACGATCGCTGCCTGGACGACGGGCTGGCCAGGCAGCGCGACGGCTGTCACGGCGAGCATCGTCGGTGCGTTTCGGGCCGAGGTGGTCATCGAGAGCAGCGCATGCGCCGAATAGGGCAGACGAGTCAGATGTGACACGCCGGTGACGAGCCACCACGAGACCACGAAGAACACGAAGACGG
This sequence comes from Pseudoclavibacter sp. CFCC 11306, assembly GCF_008831235.1. GTDB lineage: Bacteria > Actinomycetota > Actinomycetes > Actinomycetales > Microbacteriaceae > Pseudoclavibacter_A. The sequence goes on along the minus strand of NZ_WBKF01000001.1, from coordinate 611,943 downwards.
TGACGAAGACGAGGCCGAAGGCAGCCGGATGTTGAACGACGGTCGACCCGTTGGCCGCGAACAGCGCCAGAATGAGCGCGGCGATCACGGGTGTGACGAGGTGGTCGAGCACGCCCAGGATGCGTTCGCGCACGTCGGCCGGAGCCGTCAGTCGCAGCGCCGCGCGCACAGCCAGAGCACAGAGGGCCGGCAGTGCGAACCACTGCAGCAGCGCCGGCCCGATCTCTGCCACGGTCGAGATCACGCTGGCACCGGTGAGCCAGCTCAGGTACACGGGGTAGAGCGAGAGCTGCGTGACCATATTGATCGGAATCAGCGCCGCACCCGTCACCGTGTCGCCATGTGCCAGCCGTGTGAAGCCCAGAAACCAGTCGGTGCAGGGAAAGAGCAGGTAGATCATCACGCCCAGCCGCAGCAGGGGATCGTCCGGGAGCACGAAGGAAGTCATCCCGAGGGCCAGCACCGGAACGACCACGAAGTTCATCGCCCAGGCCAGAGCGATGAGCGGCGCGCTGGGGCGAATTCGCTGAGGTGCCGTGTCAGAGACGTCTGCGCGGCGGCCGACGGGCAGGGTGACGAAGAGCATCGCCACCAGCAGGAGCACCAGCGGATCGGTCAGCTCCCCGGCGACCGCAGAGGCCGTGGTCGAGACGCTCGCGATGATGCTGCCGACCGCCATCGCGAGCACCGGCAGCAGCGCCGTGACGACTGTCGCGGGGTGCAGGCCCTTCAGCATGCGCAGCTCGTTCCGCAGCAGGAGAGATCGTCGAGCAGCATGCCCTGCTCGCGCCAGAGATCGAGCGCCGAGCAGTCGCGGCCGGCCCGCTCGCCGATCACGCGGGCGACATGGGCGAAACGCTGTCGATACTTGTAGACGAAGCAGAATCGCTCGTCGTCGTGCCGCAGCGCCGGTCCGGTGAGGAACAGACCAGGGGTGACGGTCGACTCGTCGTGCTCGGTGAGCAGCGGCCAGCCGTCGTCGCGCCGGTCGAAGAGCTCGGATGCGGGACCGAGCCCTGGACCGTAGCCGGTGGCCGCGATCGGCGGCGTCTCGCTCAGCACCGCGGGACCGCGCGAGGTGCTGACGCGAAAGCCGGTGCCGTGGCGTACCACGGCGGTGGCGCTCGCATCTCGCAGCTCGAGGCGGCCGGTCTCGAGGGCGGCGCGCATGCGGATGCGGGTGCGCGGGGCGAGCCCGAACGACGGGTCGGCCTGTCGATCGCCGTCGACTCCGTGGCCCCACGGTCGCTCGGCGTCGATGACCGACACCTCGGCACCTCGCTCGACGTGATGGCAGGCGATCTCGATGCCTGACTCGGCGCCGCCGATCACCGCGAGACGTCCGCTGCGCTCGGCCCAGGCATCCGTATGCGACGAATGGGTCAGCAGATGCTCGCCGCGGATGCCGGGCAGGCGCGGCTCACTGCGTTCGCCGCCCGCCCAGATCAGCGTGCGAGAGCGGCCGCGCCCACGGTCGGTCTCGATCTCGAAGCCGTCGTCGGTGGGCGTGATGCGCTGCACTCGGGTGTCTTCGGCGACCGGCACGCGGAAATGCGAGACCAGCGAACGGAGGTAGCGCGCGTAGCCGGGGCCGTCGGGGTAGTCGACGCCCAATGTGAACGCCGGAGAGGTGCTCGGGTGCACCGAGTTGAGGTCGGTTGCGCCGAAGCCGTTGCCGGTGAACGACGGCGTGAGGAACCGCTGTTCCGGGTGCCAGTCGTGAAAGGTCTGGCCGATCTGCCCGGCGTCGATCAGCGAGACCTCGAAGCCGTCGATCGCGTTGGCGGCGACCGCCATGCCCACGCCGGCCGGGCCCGCTCCCACGATGGTTGCGTCGATGACGTGCATGGAACACCACTCTCATAACTAATGCGAATAGTTCGCAATAGTAGTGTGGCGTGTCGGTCGTGTCGAATTCTCGGTGATGTGGATCCTCGGTGACGTGGGGCTCAGTCGCGAGAGCCGATGCCAACTGCCCGGGCGACCAGCTCGACCAGCCAGTTGGCGAAGCCGAGCACGATCGCGCCGAACACCGCTGACCACCAGAAGCGATCGATGGTCAGCCCCCAGCCCCAGGAGCTGCTGATCAGGCTGGCCGTCCAGAGCAGCAGACCGTTGAGCACGAACGACCAGAGTCCCAGCGTCACGATGTAGAGCGGGATGCTGATGAAGCGCAGCACGGTGCCGAAGAGTGTGTTCACCAGGGCGATGATCGCCGCTGCCAGCAGGTAGGTCAGGATGCTGTTCATCGGAGGCTCGCCGGCGAACGGGACCACGGCGATGCCGGGCACGATCGCAGCGGTGATCCAGAGGGCGACTGCGGTCAGCACCGCCTGCGTCACGAAGCGGATCATCGCCGTCACCCCTGCAGAAAGTCGCGCAGCACGAGGGCGTGGTTCACCTTCGGGTCACGGGCGGCGTAGAGCAGGGTCACCGTCGGGTGCTCGCGCTCGACGGAGCGCAGCTGGTCGACGGCCGGGTTCGCTTCGAGCTCCTGCCGGTACCGCTCGGCGAACTCGTCGAGTCGAGCCGGGTCATGGTTCCACCAGGTGCGCAGCTCAGGCGACGGTGCGGCGTCTTTGAGCCACAGGTCGAGGTGCGCACGCGCCTTCGAGACTCCTCGGGGCCACAGACGATCGACCAGAACCCGGAACCCGTCGCTCTCGGCGGGCTGTTCGTAGATGCGCTTGATCTGAAACATCAGTGAGCGTCCTCTCTCGGCTTTCGCAGCCTGATTCCACCGTAGCCCGTTCGACCCGCGGGGCATATGATCCGGCTAGGCTGAGCAGACATGAGCGATGAATCAGCATCCCCAGCCACAGCGGGCAGATCTTCGACGCGAGCGGCCGGAGCCCCAACACCAGCGAGTGAATCTCCAGCGACGGCCGAGTCGTCCCTGCAGCAGCAGGACGAGCAGCGGGCAGCGGCCGCATCGCGACTCAAAGAGCGCATCTACATCACCTTCACAGCGCTCGTCGTCGTGCTCACGCTGGCATCTCACGCCGACGTCACCCCGCAGCAGGCGGTCACCACGCTGATCGTCACCGTCATCGGCTCGGTGCTGGCCATGTTCCTCGCCGAGATTCTCGCCCACTTCGTGACGCATCAGCGCATGTTCACCGCGAGCGAGGCTCGTCACGCCGCATCGACCTCGGTCGGGGCGACCACGGCCATCGCCCTGCCGATTCTGATGCTTCTGGGGGCTTGGGGCGGCATCTGGACACTTGAGATCGCGCTGCGCTCTTCGACCGTCCTGTTGATCCTCTGGCTGGTGGGCATCGGCTTCGCCGCCGTGCGACGCCTGAAGCTGCCGGCCTGGCAGAAGCTCCTGGTGCTGGTGGCCGAAGCCGCACTGGGGCTGCTGGTGGTCGGTCTCGAACTGATGGCACACCACTGATCATGACGACTCGATCTGATTTCGCCGACCGAGCGCTGCGCGTGCTGGTCGCCCCAGACAAATTCAAAGGGTCGCTCAGCGCGGCCGAGGCGGCGCAGCTGATCGGCCGAGGCATCAGCATGGCCCTGCCCGATGCGCAGATCACGCTCAAGCCGATCGCCGACGGGGGCGAGGGCACGGTCGACGCCTTTCTCGAAGCCGGAGCGACCGAGCACACCGCCCAGGTGCACGGGCCGCTGCCCGATCAGGGGCGCGTGAGTGCACGGTGGGCGACGATGGGCGACACCGCGGTCATCGAGCTGGCGCAGGCCAGCGGCCTGCATCTCGTACCGGCAGAACTCGACCGAAGCGACGGAGGCCACCCCACACCGGAGCAGGCTCTCGCAGCGAACACGCGCGGTGTCGGCGAGCTGATCAGGCTGGCCCTCGACGAAGGCTACCGATCACTCGTGATCGGCATCGGCGGTTCGGCGAGCACCGATGGAGGCTTCGGATGCATCACCGAGCTCGGTCTGCGCGTCGTCGATGCACAGGAGCACGTAATCAGCGACGTGCGCGATCTGGACCGCATCAGCCGGGAGCGCACCTCAGGCGGGATGCGCTTCGACACGGCCGAGCTCGATCCGAGGCTCGCCGAGACGGCGATCGTGATCGCGAGCGACGTCACCGCGCCGCTGGTCGGGCCGCAGGGCGCGGCTCAGGTGTTCGGCCCGCAGAAGGGGGCCGACGCGGACGCTGTGGTCACGCTGGAGGATCGGCTCACGCTCTGGGGCTTGCTGCTGGAACACGAGACCGGCACCGAGGTGCGAAACGTCGAGGGCGCAGGTGCCGCCGGCGGGTTCAGCGCGCCGCTGATCGCCCTGCGCCTCGCCGAAGTGCGCTCCGGTGGTGACGAGATCGCCGATCTGTTGGGCATCTCTGATGCGCTCGCGCACACCGACGTGGTGGTCGTCGGAGAGGGGTCGCTCGACGAGCAGTCGCTGCAGGGCAAGGGGCCAGTGCAACTGGCTCGCAGCGCAGCCGCCGCAGGGGCAACCGTCGTGGCGATCGCGGGGCGCAGCACGCTCGACGACGCGCAGCAGGCACAAGTGGGCATCCGCCGTCTGGCGACGCTCGTCGACCGCGCCGGCTCACCGGAGCGGGCCATGCGCGACGCGGCCGCTCTGCTGCCGCAGGTCGCCGACGAGGTCTTCGCGACACTCGCCGCTCAGCGATGATCGCCGCTCAGCGATGATCGCCGCTCAGCGCTGATCGTCGCAGGCGATGGCGACCAGTCGACGGGCGACCGGCGAGACGAGGTCGTCGCGCCAGACCGCGCGAATCTCGCGATGCAGATCGACGCCGGTCACCGGCACGGCGACGAGCTCGCCGCGCTCAATCCAGCGTGCGACGGCGAGTCGGCTGAGCACCGCCGGTTCTGAACCCGCTGCGGCCGTGGCCAGCCCGGCCGCGTTGCTGCCCGCTTCGAGGGCCGGGGCGACAGGGGAGTGATCGGCGAGAGCCCGGTCGACGGTGGCACGGGTGCCGGAACCCGGCTCGCGCAGGATGAGCGGCGTGCGGGCGAGCTCTTCGGCGGTGACCGGATCGGCCCGACGGGCCCACGGGTGCGTCGGGGCCGCCACGACCACGAGCTCATCTGTCGTGACCACACGGGTGTGCAGCTCGACGGGCTGATCGGGGGTCTCGACGAAGCCGAGCAGACAGTCGCCAGAGCGCACCAAATCGAACACGTCGGCCGAGTTGTGTACCTGCAGGTGCACGTCGGCGTCGGGCAGCGCCTCACGCAGCCGACCGAGCCATCGGGGCACCAGCTGTTCGGCGACCGTCAGACTGGCGGCGAGGTCGAGGCGGACGCGCTCGCCGCTGACGACCTCGTCGATGCGGTCACTGAACGCATCGGCCGCCTGCAGCAGGACTCGTGCGTCCGAGGCAACACGCAGCCCGGCACGGGTCAGCGACGAGCCGCGGGGATGTCGCCGCAGCAGCGTCACGCCGAGGTCTCGCTCGAGCGTGCTGATCGCGCGTGAGGCGTTCGGCTGTGCGATTCCCGCTTCGCGCGCTGCCGCGCTGAGGCTGCCGAAGTCGTCGACGCCCACGATGAGCGCCAGCACCGACAGATCAGGCCATCTGTGAGTCATATCACGATGATATGTGATCGGTGCAATTCCGGGACTACTGGCCGCGCCGTGCGAAGAGGATCATGAGACAGGTGAACGACGATCAGAGCAACGACCAGAGCAACGACCAAGCCAGAGCGGCCACTATCGAGCCGCGCCAGGGAGGCTCCCTCGCGCAGGCGCAGGCGCAGGCGGCGCCCGTGTCGTGGGCGAACCGCGTCGGCGCGGTCGTGCCGGGACTCGCCGTCAGCGCCGTCGGCATGGGACTCGCCCTGCTGGTGAGCTCCTGGCTGCCTGTGCTCAGCCCCATGCTCGTGGCGATCGCGCTCGGCGTGCTGCTGCGCAACCTGGGCGGCGTGCACCGCATTCTCGAACCCGGCATCGCCAGCGCCGCGAAGCGGGTGCTGCGCATCGGCGTCGTGCTGCTCGGACTGCAGCTCGTCTTCGGTGACGTCCTGGCGCTCGGGCCGGGCATGATCGTGGTCGTGGTCGCCGTGGTCGGCGTGGGCATCGGCTCTAGCCTGCTCGTCGGACGCTGGCTCGGGATGACGCCGAATCAGGTGCTGCTGATCGGCGGCGGCTTCTCGATCTGCGGGGCTGCAGCCGTGGCCGCGATCGACGGTGTGCTCGACGACGACCGAGACGAAGAGGTGGTCACGGCGGTCGCGCTCGTGGTGATCTACGGCACGGTGATGATTCCCCTGCTGCCGCTGATGGCCTCCGGGCTCGGCCTGACCGAGCAGCAGACCGGTCTCTGGGCGGGAGCCTCCGTACACGAGGTGGCGCAGGTCGTCGCCGTCGGCGGGGCCGTCGGATCCGGCGCGCTGGCAGCGGCCGTGATCGTGAAGCTCGCACGCGTTCTGCTGCTGGCTCCGGTGCTGACCGTGATCGGTCTGCAGCGCCGCCTGTCTGCGAGCGGGAAGGCTTCTGTGATCGACGGCACGCACACACACCGCCCGCCGATCATGCCGCTCTTCGTCGCAGGGTTCATCGCAATGGTCGTGATCCGCTCGCTCGGCATCGTTCCACAGCCCGTCGTCGATGTGGCGCACACGGCTCAGACGCTGCTGCTGACCGCCGCGATGTTCGCGCTCGGGGCAGGAGTGAAGCTCAGCATGATCCGCCGTCTGGGCGCACGGCCCTTCGTGCTCGCCCTGTCGACCACAGTCGTCGTCGCCGCGATCGGCCTGGGCGGCGTGCTGCTCTTCGGGTGAGCGTCCAGACGCGTACGCTGCACGGATGACCCATTCGTCTCGCCGTCTGCAGCGGCTGCTCGGTGTGCTTGCGGCCCTCGGCGTCTGCCTCGGCCTCTGCGTCGGCTGCTCTGCGGCGACCCCGCCGGGCTCCGTCGACGACTCGGGCATTGCATCCGCCGAACCGCAGCCGAGCGCTGCAGACGCGCAGGCGGCGCTGCAGACGCTGGCATCGCTGCCGGTGAAGGGCCGCGCGCCGAAGACCGGCTATGCCCGATCCGAGTTCGGCAAGGGGTGGCGCGATCCCGACCGCAACGGCTGCGACGCGCGCAACGACGTGCTGGCCCGTGACCTCGTCGACGTGCAGCGTCGGGGCCCGTGCACAGTGGTCTCGGGCACGCTTCACGACCCGTACACCGGGCGGACGATCGCCTTCGTACGCGGAGACAAGACCTCGCAGGCGGTGCAGATCGACCATGTCGTCGCACTCTCAGACGCCTGGCAGAAGGGTGCGCAGCAGCTGAGTGCCGATCAGCGGCTCGAGCTCGCCAACGACCCGCGCAACCTGTTGGCGGTCGACGGCCCGACGAACACGCGCAAGGGCGACGGAGACGCCGCGACCTGGCTGCCTCCGAACAGATCGTTCCGCTGCTCGTACGTCTCGCGGCAAATCGTGGTGAAGTCGGCCTATTCGCTGTGGGTGACCCAAGCAGAGGCCGAGGCCATGCGGCACGTGCTGTCGAGCTGCTGAGGTCGGGCGGTCGCGTTCTTCGCGCTGATGGGGTAGTGTGGTGCGCTTGGTGAGCATTCGTGCTCGCCCGCGTCGTAGAACGCCTCTTGAGCTCTGTACGAGCCCGCGCTGACCTCGCCCCGAGCTGGGACCCAGCGCAGAGATCTCTTTCATACGGCGAACGGATGCGCCGACCGGCGCCTTCGCCAATCAGTCACCAGGACGGTGCGCCATGCGTGTGCATGGCGGTCTCATCGTGCCCCGGGTGACGCAAGCGGTCGTGGAGACCGCGGAAAGTCACACACATCATGACGACTCAGAAGACCTTCGCCGAACTCGGTGTTCCCGCACCGCTCGTCTCGGTGCTCGAGGCCGACGGCAAGACCGAGGCCTTTCCCATCCAGGCAGACACGCTGCCCGACACGCTGCGCGGCCGCGACGTGCTCGGCCGCGGCAAGACCGGCTCGGGCAAGACCCTCGCGTTCTCGCTGCCTCTGGTCTCACGACTGGCCGGCGAGCTTGCCGGCGGCAAGCGCCGTCCAGGCCAGCCTGTCGCACTCGTGCTCGCCCCCACCCGCGAGCTCGCGACGCAGATCGAGACGGTGATCGAGCCGCTCGCCAGCGCCTACGATCTGCGTGCGACCACGATTTTCGGCGGGGTGAAGCAGCAGCGCCAGGTCAGCGCTCTGAAAGCAGGCGTCGACATCGTCGTGGCCTGCCCGGGCCGTCTCGAAGACCTCATGAAGCAGGGCTTCGTGAGCCTCGACGCCGTGGAGATCACCGTGCTCGACGAGGCCGACCACATGGCCGACCTGGGATTTCTGCCGGCGGTCACCCGCATCCTCAACGCGACCCCCAAGAACGGTCAGCGTCTGCTCTTCTCGGCCACACTCGACAACGGCATCGACAAGCTCGCCAACCGCTTTCTGCACGACCCGATTCTGCACTCGGTCGACGAGGCGAACTCGCCGGTCGCCAAGATGACGCACCACGTCTTCGAGGTCAGCTCTCCTGACGTCAAGAAGGCGGTCGTCGAGCGCCTCGCCTCCGGAACCGGCCGACGCATCCTCTTCATGCGAACCAAGCACCATGCGAAGCGTCTCGCGCGCCAGCTCACGGCTAACGGCATTCCCGCCGTCGACCTGCAGGGCAATCTCTCGCAGAACGCCCGTGAGCGCAATCTGGCGAAGTTCGAGTCGGGCGAGGTCAAGGTCATGGTCGCCACCGACGTCGCCGCGCGCGGCATCGACGTGCCTGAAGTCGAGCTGGTGATCCACGTCGATCCGCCGGCAGAGCACAAGGCCTACCTGCACCGTTCGGGTCGTACCGCGCGCGCCGGCCATCAGGGCGACGTCGTGACGATCTGCCTGCCCGAGCAGCGCCGCGACCTCAAAGGAATGCTGCGCCAGGCCAAGATCTCGGTCGAGCCGATCAAGGTGACCGCCGAGTCGCCTGAGGTCGTCGAACTGGTCGGCGAAGCGGCGCCGTATGTCGCCCCGAAGCCGCCGGAGACGCCCGAGGGCAACCGTCGGCAGGGACGTGGCAAGTCGCGTCGTCGTCGCGGTGAGGGGCAGGGGACGGGTCAGCGTGACGGCTCGCATGAGTCGCGCGGTGGGCGCGGCGGCCACAGCTCGCACAGCGGAGACTCACGCGGCGACTGGAACGGCTCGGACTCACGCGGACGTCGCGACGGCGCCCGTCGTGACGGCGGTCGTGCGGCGGAATCACGCGGCGGTCGCTCGCGTCGCTCGGGCGACGGCATCGCCTCGACGCACGGCTCGCATCCGCGCAGCGGCTCGTCGTCGAAGCAGGGCGGTCAGCGCTCCGGCGGCGCCGCTCGGTTCTCGAGCAAATCGGGAGTCGGCCAGCTCGCCGGTTCGCGCGGCAAGGGCGGTCAGCGCCACGGGCGGTAGACGCTGCTCTGCGGTCGGGACGGGCACAGTCGTTAAACTGCCAGCATGAGATTCCTCGCCACGGCAGACTGGCAGCTCGGTATGACCGCAGGCTTTCTACAGCCCGAGACGAGGCCCAGATTCGCCCAGGCGCGTTTCGACGTGCTGCAGCGCATCACCCGCCTCGCGGCCGAGCGAAAGGCGCAGTTCGTCGTGGTGTGCGGCGACGTCTTCGAGACGAACCAGCTCGATCGGTCGGTGATCGCGCGCACCTTCGAGGCGCTGCGCGACTCCACCGTGCCGATCTACCTGCTTCCGGGCAACCATGATCCGCTCGACTCCGCTTCCATCTACGACGCGGAGGAGTTCACGGCGCGACGGCCCGAACATGTGCACGTCATTCGTGACAGTGCTCCGGTGGCCGTGGCGGCCGACGTCGAGCTCGTCGGAGCGCCCTGGTTCTCGAAACGCCCCGATGCCGACCTCGTCGCCGCAGCCTGCGCCGATCTGGTGCCCCCGGCATCCGGCGTGACCCGGGTCGTGGCCGGGCACGGGGCGGTCGCGACGCTGAACCCGGACGCGACCGACCCGGCCACGATCGACGACGGTGCCCTCGGCGCGCTCATCGCCGCGGGGATGGTGCACGTCGCCGTCTTGGGCGATCGACATGCCACCGCAGAGGTCGCCACGGGCATCTGGTATCCGGGCACGCCCGAGGTGACGGCTCGTCGCGAGGTCGACCCGGGGAACGTCTTGGTCGTCGACGTCGACCCAGACGCAGATCTGTCGGAACGCGTGCAGGTCGAACGCGTGCACGTGGGCGCGTGGCGGTTTGAGACGGTCGCCGAGACGCTGCAGGATGCCGACGATCTCGCACGGCTGCGCGGACGCCTCGAACGGATTCCGGACAAGGCTCGAACCGGCGTCTGGCTGATGCTGCAGGGCACGCTCTCGACCTCGTCGCGCGCTCGTCTTGACGCACTGATCGACGAGTTCTGTGATCTGTTCGCGCTGATCAAGATCTGGGAGAGCCACAGCGATCTGGTCGTACGACCGGACGACGGCGACTTCTCAGACCTGCATCTGACCGGCTTCGCCTCGGAGGCGCTGACCGAGCTGATCGGTCGGGCCGAGGATCCGTCTGCTGCAGACGCGCGCACCAGCGTGGCGGTCGAGCGCGACGTCGAGCGCGAGAACGATAGTGAGGCTGCGAACGGGAACGTGGCAGAAGAGTCCGATCCCGAATTCGACCAGGCCGTCCGGGCAGCGCTCGACGCCGCCGACGGAGAGAACGCCGGCGGGGAGCAGGCATCGGGGGCCAGAACTGCACAGGACGCGCTCTCATTGCTGTATCGGCTGACCGGAGGCGCGCGATGAGACTCACCCAGATCGAACTCACCGACTTTCGCGGCATCAGTCATCGCACGATCGCGTTCGGGGCAGGCGTCACTGTGGTGGAGGGGCCGAACGAGGTCGGCAAGTCGTCGGTGCTCGAGGCCATGCGTCTGGTGCGTGAGTACAAGTCGAGCTCGAGGCATCGCTCGATCAGGAACGTGCAGCCGGTGGGGCGCGATGCCGGGCCCGAAGTGGCCATCGACATGCAGACCGGCCCGTACACGCTGACGATGCGCAAACGGTGGCTGGTGCAGCCGATCACCGAGCTGACCGTGACCGCACCCAAAGGCGAGTCGCTCTCGGGCGATGACGCGCACGATCGTTTCGTGCAGATTCTGCGAGAGACCGTCGACATGGGGCTGCTGCACGCCCTGGAAGTGCAGCAGGGCGACTCGCTCGACCAGCCGGAGCTGGCGCAGCTGCCCGCTCTGCAGACGGCGCTTGAGACGTCGGCAGACGACTTCGACGGGTATGACGAGCTGCTCGCGCGGGTCGAAAGCGAGTACACACAGTACTTCACCGCCACCGGACGCCCGGTCAGAGCGGTCAGAGACGCTCGCCAGCAGCTGGCCGATCTGGCGCAGCAGTACAGAGATCTGCGGGATCGCAGCCGCGAGATGGACGAGGCCGCTGATGCCCATGCCGTCTGCCGGCGCCTGGCCGCCGACACCGCAGAGCGTGTGGAACAGGCACGCACAGACGTCGCCGATCTGACCCGCAGCAGCGCCGAGCTGCATGTGCTGCAGGAAGGCCTGGCCTCGGCAGAGCGGGAGCACGAGAGTGCACAGCAGCGGCTGGGCGCACTGCGCGACCAGCTGCAGGCACGACGTGAGCTGAACGATGAGCTCGAGGATCTGAGGCAGCAGGCAGAGACACAGCGAGTCGAGGCGGAACGACTGGAACTGAGTCAGACCGATGCTCAGACGCATGCCCGGCAGACTGCCGAACGGGTCGCCTCGGCGACGACTGCTCTGACAGACGCCCGCGAACAGGCACGCCGCTGCGAACACGAACTGAGCCGGCGGCGCGACCATGACGAGCTGACTCGGCTCGGCGCTCAGCTGGAGCGCGCCACCGCGTCAGAGGCACAGCTCCGTGCGGCCGAGGCCGTGCTGCGGGTGCAGCATATCGATGACAAGAAGCTCAGACGCCTGACGAAGCTGCAGACCGAGGTGCACGTGGCGACGCGAATGCGAGACGCGGCTGCTGCGCAGATCACGGCCACGCGGCTCGGCGGCGATGCGGTTCTGCTTGACGGCATCTCACTCGACGCCGGCGCTGCACGTGAGGTCGCCGTGCACGACCACGTGCGCATTGAGGTCGAGGGAGTCGTGCGCGTCGACGTCGCACCTGCGGCCAAGACCAGCGAACTCGATGCCGACGTGCAGCACGCGCAGTCGGCCCTCGAACGTGCGTTGAGCAGAGACGGGGTCGCCACGTTCGAAGACGCCGAGCACTCTGCCGAACTGCGTCGCACGGCCGACGCCGAGCGGCAGCGGGCCGAGACCGAGCTGCGGGCGATGCTCGAGGTCGACGATGACGTTCCGGAAGCGATCGCCGAACTGCGAGCCCGCGTCGAAACCCTGCGAGCTCGCCTGCACAGCGATGACGAGCCGCGCGAACCAGACGAAGCTGCAGAGCTGGACCGAACAGCAGAACCAGACGAAGCTGCAGAGCCCCCTCGACGCGACTCGGCCGATCTGGCCGTGCTCGAATCGCGATCGTCGGATGCCCGTGATCGACTCGAGGACACCGAACATGAGGTCGCCCTCGCGCAGCAGGCGAACGAACGTGCGCGCGAGCGGCTGACTGAGGCGGCCACTGCGGCGGTGCGAGCGGCCGAAGCCTACAAGGCGGCGCTTGCCGAATGCGAACGGCTGACCGCCAGAATCGACAACGACCGACAGTCACTCGGCGACGTCGCTCTCAAAGAGCTCGTGGATCAGGCAGAGCGCTCTCTGCAGTCGGCTGCCGAAGGCGTCGAACAGGCGAAACGACGCCTGCAGAATGCCGACGCAGAGAAGATCGAGCTGCAGGCCGAGAATGCGCGGCGGCTGGTGCAGAGCACCACCGCCGAGCTCGAAGACGTGCGCACTCAGCGTGACGAGCTGCAGGGCCGGCTCAAACTGCTGGCGGGGGAGGGCATCTACGATCGCCTGCAGGTGGTGTGCACCGATCTTGTGACGGCGCACGAGCATGTGGCGCGAACCAACCGCGCCGCACAGGCCGTGTCGACACTGCGCGAGACGCTGCTGCGGCACCGCGACGAGGCCCAGCAGCGCTACGTGGCTCCGTTCCGACGCCAGATCGAACGGCTGGGGCGCAGCGTCTTCGGACGCGACTTCGCCGTCGAGGTCAGCCCGACGCTGCAGATCGCATCGAGAACCCTCAACGGGCGCACCATCCCGTTCGACTCGTTGTCGGCCGGCGCTCGAGAGCAGCTGGCGCTCATCGGCAGACTTGCCTGCGCTCAGCTGGTCTCGTCAGACGACGGGGCACCCGTCGTGCTTGACGACACGCTCGGCTTCGCCGATCCGGAGCGACTGGAGATGCTGAACGCGGTGCTCAGCCAGCTGGGCGGCTCGGCGCAGGTGATCGTGCTGACGTGCCAGCCCCGACGCTTCGCTCGCATCGGGGGAGCCAAACAGGTTCATCTCACCCGCGCGGAGCACTGGGCAGGTCGTTGATCGCTCGGATCAGCTGGAACAGATGGCCGATCTGACGTGAGTCCGGCGTGAGCATGAGACGAGGCAGATCGACCTTGTCGTGATCGCGCATTTCGGGCCGCAGCGGTTCGGTGCGGCAGATGGCCGCATCGGGGGTCAGATACGAGAATCGCCGGTTGAGGTCGGCGATCTCGTTGTCTGCCGGAGCGTTGCGCAGCCGGAGGATCAGCCGGCTTCCCACCCAGCGCAGCGAGTCGTAGTTGTTCCAGAAATGTGCGATCTCGTGCACCGCCTCGTCGACCGAGTCTGTGATCAGCACGCGGTCGAGGTCGTCTGGCGAGACCACTCCCGACGGAATGAGCTGATTGTCGACGAAACGGCGCAGGCCGCTCCAGAAGCCACCGATCGGGCGTGGAGGAGCCTCATCGGCGGCAGGATCATAGTCGGCTCGACTTCGGGTGTGCCTCGCGTGCGCAGACACGGCATCCTCCGGAACAGCCTTGGCAGGACGGTCGAGCAGCACGATCGGGGTGGGCACCGACTTGCCTGTCTGCTGCAGAGTCAACAGCTCGAAGAGCTCGTCGAGCGTGCCGAACCCGCCAGGGATGCACACGAACCCCTGCGACTCTTTGACCAGCATGAGCTTTCGGGTGAAGAAGTACTTCATGCTGACCAGATTGGTCTCGTCGGTGAAAGTCGGGTTGGGCGATTCGAACGGCAGCCGGATGGCCACACCGATCGAGCTCTCCGGTCCGGCTCCCTCGGTGGCCGCCTGCATGATGCCAGGGCCTGCTCCGGTGACGACGAGCCAGTTCATCGCCGCCAGCCGTTCTGCGACGTCACGAGCCATCTGGTACAGCACATCGTCGGGTTTGGTGCGCGCAGACCCGAAGACTGTGACCTTGGGGCGCCCGTCGAAGCGCGCTAACAGTTGAAACGCCTGCCTCATCTCTGAGATCGCACTCGAAGCGATCTTCAGATTCAGTCGATCGGCGCCGTCTTCACCGAGACCGAGGCCCTCAATGACGATGCGTTCGACCAGATCGGCATCACCGGTGATGCCGCACTCTTCGATGAGCTCGCGCACCTGCCACAGCTGGCGCTCCGGAGTCGACGGCAGGTCGACAGAGGCAGGATCTGTGCTGTGGGGAATCGACTGTGTGGACATATCTCCAGCATGTCACAGGGGAGTGACCAGAACGTGAACGTCGCTCCGATCATCGGTGAAGAGCACGGACGACAGCCGGGATGGGAAGCAGATACCGACTGCCCCTGCCGGACGCAACGTCGTGATCGGTCTGCCAGACGGCCGTGTCATCACGACCAACGACGGTGCGACAATCGTCCACAGCATCCACCTCGACGACCCGATCGCAGACATGGGCGCCCAGCTGATCTGCACCGCCTCGAGCGCGGCCCATTCGGCGGCGGGAGATGGCACCACCACCGCGACCGTTCTCGCCGAGGCGTTCATCGCCTTGTGCCTGCGCCACATCGCGAGCGGAGAGGATTGTCAGACGGTGGCTGCGCGTCTTCGAGGCCTCGCGGATTGCGCTGCCGGCTTCGTCGCCGGCGGGATCAGCGCGAGCACCGCACGGTCTGCTGATCGACCGAGTCGATCGGCTGCGCAGGGCGCTTGCGCTGGCGGTCGATCCGTTCGATGCAGAGCAGCTGCACCTGCGGCTGGCTCGACTCGTTGGACGAACCATCAGGCTGCGCGTCGGCGGGCAGACGGACTCTGCCGTGACAGTCGAGCGGGCGCTGACCTCGGCAGCGGAGGGCGACTGGGGCCGGGTGCACCTCATCGGCGTCGGTGGACGCGCCCCTGGAGGTTCTGGGCGGCCAGCTCGAGCAGCAGCGCCGCAAGTCGGTTCGACTGCAGATAGTCGAAGATGTCGAGGTCGCCGGCCAGATGATTCTCGCAGAGCTTGAGCCATGCGTAGCCGAGCGCCGTCGTGACGCCGCCGGCGACCGCGCCGGTGATCACCCAGCCGGCGCCCGGTACGAGCTTCAGCAGGCTCGTGGCGAGTGTCTTGCCGGCAAGGGCGCTGGTCAGCTGAGCGACCAGCGCGACCGTCGCCTGCTTGGTCAGCGAGATGCCGTAGATCGAGGCGATCCTGCGCAGCATACCCACTTGCACGGCCATCAGCGGCACCGCATCTGCGACGGGAATGGGAATCGCACCGATCCCCGTGGCGGTCGTCGACGCCAGGGCGATGACCTTACGCGCGGCGCCGTGTTTGACGCCGATGCTGACGCTTTGTGCCGCGGCCAGCGCCGCGCTCACGCCTTTTGGGGCCGCTTCGAGGGACACCTCCACAAGATGCTCGAGGCCGAAGGCCTGTGTGCCGGCGAACGGGTCGTCCACTGCGGCGATCGGCACCGGCCTGCCCGTTTCGATGGGCAGCCGCAGCGACGTGAGATAGTCGACGAACTGCTGCACGTCGGGAGGAAAGCCAATGCCGGCCTTCCACGGTGTCTGCGTGATCACGAGGAACACGGGGACGTCGAGAGCCGCAAGATCTTCGACGAGACGCCGCTGAGTCTGATCGAAGCGTCGATCGGCCGCCTTGATGCAGAACCAGATGCCGTGGATGGGCTCGCCGGCCTTCGCACGCTCGGCATAGGTCTTCTTGAACGAACGAACCACATCGCGCAGCTGATCGAAGCTCTCGACTCCTTTGAAGTCGTAGAGGCCGAGAGTGCCTTCGTCGTTCGTGTACAGCGAGACCTGCTGTGTGACCGGAGCGCCGACGCCGGTAGCCGCCAGATCCTCGCCGAAGACGGCGTTGATCAGTGTGCTCTTGCCAGCGCCGGTCGCCCCGATCACCGCGAGGTTGTATCGCGGCAGCTGCGCCTCATCCCACGCCTCGTCCAGACGCCCCTGAGCGTCACGACCCAGCTGTTCGGTCATGCCCGCTTCTGCAGCCCGTCGACGAAGCCCTTGACCTGGTCAAAGGTCTCTTTGCGGCCCAGCAGCAGATAAGCGGTCGGACCGACCCAGTTGAGCGCGAGCGCACCGGCCCAGAGCGCCTTCGGGCCGTTGATCTGCGACTCGGGACGCTTCACGAGATCCGAGCCGGCATAGGCGGCCAATGCGAGCTGTGCGGCGCCGGCCACGAAGCCGAAGACCTTCGAACCGCCCTTGACTCTGCCTTTGACTTCGCCTTTGGTCTCGAGCGCCTGATCTTTGAGCTTTGCCATTGATGCCTCCTCGATTGCCGTGACCACATCGGACGATGCCGTCGTGTGCCCAGCCTAGTGCGTTCGTGCGACAGGGGCCGGATGGTGAGCCGGCGTCTCATGCCTCTGCACATCACACCGGCAGGCCGAGCCCTATGCGAGCCGGTGCTCCTGAGCGATCGTTACCTCCAGTGACGCCGAAAGATGTGCCCGAGCGGGATGAGATGGCTTACTGATGCAGTCATGTCAGCAACCTCAGGAGGATCAATCATGCGACCACAACGGAGGAATCGACTGCTTGCCGTGGTTCTCTCGGCGGCCACCGCATCCACACTGCTCGCAGGATGCTCTGCCGCCGACCAATCGGCACAGGCAGTGGGCGAGCCCAAGTCAGGCGGCACGGTCATCTACCTCGAGCCGCAGGCCTTCAGCGGGCTCTACCCGCCCGCAGCCGGCTTCTACCCGAACGGCAGCATCGTCAACAACCTCACCGACCGGCTGCTCTATCAGAACGCCGAGACGCTGGAGCTCGAGCCCTGGATCGCGAGCGCACTGCCCGCTGTGAACACGGACGCGACCGAGTACACGTTCAGGCTGCGCGAAGGGGTGACCTACTCGGACGGCACGCCGCTCGACGCCGCCAACGTCGTTAAGAACTTCGACCTCTACGGCAAGGGGGACAAGCAGCGCAAGCTGACCGTCTCGGAGGCATTGAACAACTATGACCATGCCGAGGCCGTCGACGAACACACCGTTCGCTTCCACTTCTCGGCACCTGCCCCGGGGTTCGCTCAGGCGACGTCGACCATCAACTCCGGCCTGCTGTCGAACGCCACCCTCGATCGCGACTCCGAGGGCTTCGCGCCCGGGCAGGCGAAGCAGATCGTCGGCAGCGGCCCGTTCGTCGTCACCGACGAGCAGCTGAACACGGAGTACACGCTCACGGCTCGTGAAGGGTACGACTGGGCGCCGCCGTCGCTCGCGCATCAGGGCAGAGCTCGCGTCGATGCGGTGAAGGTGGTCGTGACGCCCGAGAGCAGCACTCGGGTGGGCACGCTCGTCGCCGGTCAGGCTGACGTTGCCCGCCAGATCGATCCGCCGGATGAGGCGCAGGTCACCGGCGCAGGACAGAGTCTGCACGTCGCCAGCACGAACGGCATCGACAACGCGCTGCAGTTCCGGTTCAGAGATCGACGGCTCAGTGACATCCGAGTGCGGCAGGCGCTCATCGCGGGTGTCGACCGGCAGCAGATACTCGATCAGCTCTACACCGCGAGCTACCCGCTGGCCACCTCGCCGCTGGCGAAGAGTGCACTCGGCTACAAAGACGAATCGGCCGCCTACCGATACGACCGACAGCGGGCACGTGATCTGCTGGACGAAGCCGGATGGCACGTCGGTGATGACGGCATTCGCACCAAGGACGGTGAGCGGCTGACCCTCACCGTCAATCACGCCATCCCGCTGCCGAGATCGAAGGAGCTGGTCACGATCCTGCAGGAGCAGCTCAAAGAGGTGGGCGTCGAGGTGAGGCTCTTCCAAGGCGATCAGGCGGCGCAGAACGCCGCCGCTCTCGACCAGGACACGGTGCAGGTCTATCACCAGATGGTCGGGCGAGCCGACTACGACGTCATCAAGAGCCAGTACTCGGGAGACAATCGCAACGTCTTTCTGAACCTGGACAAGACCGACGGATCGTACGGCGACCCGCATCTGGAGGAGCTGCTGCGCGCCGTGGCCAGCAGGCCGAGCGCCGAAGAGCGTCAGCGTGCGAGCGAAGCCGTGCAGGACTATGTCACAGAGCAGGCATATGTGCTGCCCATCTACGAAGAGCCCCTGGTCTATGGGACGAGCTCTGCGGTACAGGGGTTCGACACGGAATCGGTGGGGCGGCCGTCGTTCTACAGCCTCTGGCTGAACCGGTGAGGAGCTGAATCGCTGAACTGCTGAGGCACCGAACCGCGAAACGCTCCGCCACCGTCGTGTCAGTCGGGTCGATCAGAACCCGAGGTAGCGTCCTGGGCGATGGTTGAGCGCGATGACCAGGTTCATGATCACTGCACCGATGGCAGAGAGCAGCACGTTCATCGGCGAGGTGACGGAGAACGAGGCGGCCACGATGATCACGTCCAACGCCATCTGCACGTAGCCGGCGCGCCATCCCCATCGATCCTGAATGATCAGGGCCATGATGTTGAACCCGCCGAGGCTCGCGTGATGCCGAAAGAGGATCAGCAGGCCGATGCCGGCGAGCAGGTTTCCGGCGACCGCCCCGTAGACGGGATTCTCTGCCAGCGTTCCGAGCATCGCCGGATGCAGGGGAGTGAGCGCTGACACGGCAGCGACCGAGATGACCGTGCGGATGGTGAAGTTCCATCCGCGCTGTCGCACCGCCAGCACGAAGAACGGCAGGTTGACCACCATGAACAGCACACCGAAGGGAACCGGCGTGGCGTAGGCCAGCAGCAGCGAGAGGCCCGCCGTGCCGCCGGTGACCACGCCCGCCGAGTGCAGCAGATACAGCCCGAGCGACGCAGCGAACACACCACTGCCTATGCCGACGACGTCATCGAGGATGCTGTGGTGCTGTGCCGGATATCGGCGGTCGCTGGAGTCGCTGGCAGAGGTCATAGCACCGAATTCTACTTCGTGTCGGTGTCCTCCTCGGCCTGCCCATGCGCCTCGTCGTCAGAGGCCAGGATGCGGAAGAGCGCTTTGCGAGTGCGCTTGAGCTCGTCGATCGCCGCGTCTCGCTGCTGCTGCGTCGAGTGACGGAAGTCGCCGATGACGGTCATGAGCGCATGCGCCGCTTCGCGCAGTCCTCCGTGCTCGCCGCGCTGAGGCCGGGCGTCCCAGATGTGCGCGATCTGCTCGGCGTGTTCGCGGACGTATGCGACGCCTGCGGCGGTGAGTTCGTGGGCGCCGTTCTCTCCGCTTGCGGTGATGAGCCCCTCTTCGGTCAGCTGCTGCAGCGTGGGGTAGATCGACCCGGGGCTGGGGCGCCAGCTGTCGTCAGTGCGCTCGGCGATGCGTTTGATGATGCCGTAGCCGTTCGCCGGCTCGTCGTTCAGCAGCGACAGAATCGCCAGTCGGGTGTCGCCTCGGCGTGCACGGCCGCGCCCGCCGTGTCCGAAGCCGCCGCGCGGGTCGAAGCCCGGGCCTCCGAAGCCTGGGCCCCCAAAACCCGGTCCACCAAAGCCGGGACCGCCAGCTCCTGGACCTCTGCCGTGCGACCGTCTGCGGCCGCGGTCGCCGAAGCCGCCGTCATGGCCGCATCCGTCAAAGTCGGGGCCGCCGAAGCCGGGCTCGTGATGGTGATGATGATTGTGATGTTCGTGTCTCACGATGTTCTCCTTTATGACTATCGCGATATATCGCGATCTAGATGATTAGAAATATATACCGATATATCGAAAAGTGCAAGAGTGGGGCGATGGTCTGAGCGAGGCGCACAGCGACGGGCGACAGCCTGAAGGGGCCGTCCGGCGGCGCGACCACGACCACCGGTTACTGGAGCTGGGCCGTGAGCCGGGCGATGCCCTCTTTCGCCTTCTCGCGTGTGGGGCGACGCCGCCAGTCGGAGGCATTGAGACGGATGCTGTTGGCGCGATAGTCGGCTTCGACTGCGCGCAGCTGATCAACGAAATCGGCGTCTCGCACCAGCACTGAGATCTCCATATTCAGACTGAACGAGCGGATGTCCATGTTGCTGGAGCCGATCACGGCGACCTCGTCGTCGATGGAGAAGTGCTTGGAATGCAGCACCGTCGGCGAGCGGTACAGATAGATCGAGACGCCGACGTTGAGCAGGGCCTCGTAGTACGAGCGCTGTGCGTAGTACACGAACGCCTGATCACCGATCTCAGAGACGAAGAGCTCGACGTCCACTCCGCGAGCGGCAGCGGTGAGCAGTGCGAGCAGGGTCGCCTCGTCCGGTACGAAGTAGGGGCTGGTGATGCTGATGCGGTGTCGGGCGTTCTGAATGAGCAGCACGAACAGCTTGAGCGAGTTGTCGCTGGCGAAGCTCGGCCCGCTGGGTACGACCTGTGCATCGGCTCCGACCACCGTCGGCATGCCTGTGCGAGGCTCGGCGGCGGGCGAAGGAGCCATCGGTGTGAGCCGTTCGCCTGATTCGCTGAACCAGTCGGACATGAAGACGGCGTCGAGCTCGCCGACGAGCGGACCCTCGACACGGACCATCAGCTCCTGCCAGTGCAGCCCTCGTCGCACGTTCTTCGGCTTCAGATAGCTGTCGTCGATCAGGTTCTGCGAACCGGTGTAGGCCACCTTGCCGTCAATGGTGACGATCTTGCGATGGTTGCGCATGTCTGGCCGCTGCCACTGCCCGCGCCAGGGCCGCAGCGGCAGCATCGCGTGCCACTGCGCGCCCATCTCTGAGAGCATCCGCTTCGTCGTGCGACGGCCCGGATAGCCGAGACCCGAGAGGTGATCTGAGAGGGCGCGCACGGTCACGCCGCGATCTCGAGCACGTCGCAGCGCCTCGAAGAAGGGCGCTGTCGATGCGTCGTGCACCAAGATGTAGAACTCCACGTGCACATACTCGGTCGCCGCATCGATGTCGTCGATCATGGCCTGCAGCGACCCCTGGTACGAATCGATCAGCTGCAGCGTGTTGTCACCCACCATGGGCAGCGCGGTCAGCCGTTCGTTGAGGCGAACCGCAGAGGGCATCCACTCTGGCGACTCCGGGACGGTGCGGTATGCGGTGACCTCGTCACGCGCGGCGAGCGCCGAGTTGATCTCGATCTGACGACGCTGGCGCCAGCGAGGCAGGCGCCCGATGCCGATGGTGAGGAATGCGATCACTCCGACCACGGGGATGAACATGATGGCGAGTACCCATGCGATGGCCGTCTGCGGCGGTCGACGCAGCGAGATGACGATCGCCGAGACGAGCACGATGAGGATGTGTGCGAGCGTCGCCAGCAGACTGGCAAGCGGCGCGGTGAACATGGCGGTCCTCGATCATGGGATCCGTGCTCGGAGCCCCGAACACGGATCCCATCCTAAATCAGTGCGGCATCGGCAACAGCACTCGCGCTTGCAGAGCGCGCAGCCACCCCTCAGCTGTCGCGAGCGGAGCGAGATCAGCCAAGCATCGCCGAGAGGGCGAAGACCCACAACGACAGCACGACGAGCAGTCCGAGGCTGTAGGGGAGAGCGGCGCGCATGATCGCCGACTCCTTGCCGGCCAGGCCGACGGCCGCCGACGACACGGCGATCGACTGCGGCGAGACGATTTTGCCGATGCCACCACCGGCCACGTTGGCCGAGACCAACAGGGTGGGATTGGTGCCGATCTCGGTCGCGGTCACCGACTGCAGGTGGGCGAAGAGCGTGTTGTTGTTGACGACCGAGCCCGTGATGAACACGCCCAGCCATCCGATGACCGGTGAGAGCAGCGGGAACAGAGCGCCGACGCTCGCCAGCGCATGGCCGATGGTCGTCGAGCCGCCGGAGAAGTTCGCGATGTAGGCGACGATCATGATGAGCAGGATCAAGAGGATCGGCTGCCAGAGCATCTTGACCGAGGCGACGAACTCTTCGCCGACCTGCTTCCATGTGAGTGCGCTGCTGGTCAGCGCGGTGAGCAGCACCGACACCAGGATGGCGGTGCCGGCGGCGCCGATCGGCGACCACGTCCACACCGCGGTCATCGGGGCATCCGCGCCCGCAGCCGTGACCTGGCCGTCGAGACCGGGAATCGCAACCGGCAGGCTCAGTGCGGAGAGCGCACCGCCCTTCGAACGATCGAAGAGGTTTGCGAAGAAGGGGGCGCTCCAGATCAGGATGAGCACGGTCAGAAACAGGAAGGGCGACCAGGCGCTGACCAGCTGACGCGGGGTGTAGTGCTCGCTGACCGGTTCGGGAGCACCGGGCATGCGGAAGGTGCGCTTCGGCTTCCAGAAGCGCGACAGCACGGCGAGGGCGGCGAGAGCCACGATCGACGGGATGATGTCGGCCAGGTCGGGCTGTCCGAGCACGAGCAGCAGTACCGCCTGAGAACCGCTGAACGCGACGACCACGGTGATCAGGGCGGGCAGCACCTCGCGGATGCCTCGGAAGCCGTCGAGAATGGCGACCAGCAGGAACGGGATGATGATCGTGGGCAGCTGACCGACCAGCACCATCATGCCCGACAGCTCGGGGATCGGGACGTCGCCCTGGCGTGCGGCGATGATCACGGGGATGCCGATGGCGCCGAAGGCACCTGCTGCGGCGTTCGAGATGAGGGCGAGCACCGCGGCCTTCAGCCCGGGAAAGCCCAGCGTCAGCAGCAGGGCGGCACAGATGGTGATCGGCACGCCGAAGCCGGCCGCACCTTCGAGGAACGCACCGAAGCAGAAGGCGATCAGCAGCACCTGGATGCGCTGGTCGGCAGCGATGCCCGAGATGCTGTTGCGAATCACATCGAACTTGCCGCTGCGCACGGCGAGCTTGTACAGCCACACCGCCATCAGAATGATGTAGCCGATCGGCCACAGGCCGTTGAGCACACCGTCAAGCGCTGCACCGCCGATGGCCGACGCCGGCATGCCGAAGCCGATGAAGGCGACGATGACGGCGAGCACAGCGGCGATGGCCGCAGCGGTCGTGCCCTTCATCTTGAAACCGACCAGTGCGACCAGGAAGAAGATCACCGGAACGGCGGCGAGCCCCGCTGAGAGAGCGAGGTTGCCAGTCGGATCAAGCGGTTGCGTCCACATGACAGAGTGCCTTTCGTGCATGCCGGAACAGCACACACGAGCGCCGTTCAGTCGGGAAATGAGCGACGTCGTCGTCAGAATCGGTCGGGCGCCAGAGGGCAGCGATTGTGGTCAGACCACATCAGGACCACATGACACAATACCGCTCGTGACGGCGTGATGGCGAGAGGCCGGCCTCAAACGACCGTGCACGCATCACGAGAGGCACCCGAAAGACGCGGCAGAACCGGTGAGTTCAGGCTTCAGACGAGACCGGGAACGAAAGTGGTCGGCGTGTTGCTCTTGGGGCCGTGGCCATGCTTCGGCGCGACGCTGGAGAGCGTCGCAGCGGCGCTCATAGAGTCGTCGTACGAGGCGTTCACCAGAATCGGGTGGTGGTCGGAGAGTCCCTGCGGCAGCGAGGTGACGCGATTGACCGTGAAACCGGTCGACGTCGCCATGTCATAGCGTCCACGGAAGATGCGATAGCGCTGATAGGTGCGCTGCTCCGTCGCGGTCAGCTCATAGCCGTGCGTGCGCACGCGCTCCTGCAGGTGACGCTGGAAGAACGGGTAGTTGTAGTCGCCGACCATCAACGAGGGCAGACCCGCACCGAACTGTGCGAGTCGCTCGAACGAGGTGCGAATCTGATTGCGGCGCAGCGAGTTGAGCGCGGTGAGCGGTGCCCCGTGAAACGAGGCCACCATCAGCTCGCGATCTCGGGTGAGATCCATCAGTCGGGTCGCGACCAGACGCTCGTGAGCGGGTGCGGCGACACGGTCGTGCAGAGACTTCTTGAGCTGGTAGGTCTGCGATCCGATCAGGCGAAACCGGTCGGCGCGGTAGAAGACCGAGATGCCGAGACGATTGCCTCGGGTGGCCTCTGCAAGCCGCAGCGACCCGATCTCGGTCGGCAGGGAGTCGATGTCACACTCCTGCAGACAGAGCACGTCGGGATCGGTTCGACGGGTGAGATCATCGAGCTCGCACAGAGCACGGTTCTTGCGCAGGTTGTAGCTGACGACATTCATCACGACAGTTTGCCTCCAAAGGGTAGAACCGCTTTCAGGCTACCGTTCTGATCGCCCGAGCGGGGCATGTTTCGGCCAGAAACAGCTGTGAATTCACCAGATCGTCACAGAGGGTCGGTGATTTCGCCAGCATTCGACGACGCTCAGCCCAGCAGAGCGACACAGCGCCGCAGCAGGGCCGCACCGGCGTCGTCGTCGGTGAGAAGCTGACCCGGAGCCAGCGGGTCGGCGATGGTCGTGACCTCATATGGTTTGTGCAGCGTGCCGTCGGCGGCGGCGCCCGGTGAGCTCGGCGAGCCCGGCTGCACGTCGACGTGGGTGACGTCGTAGCCCTGCGCGTGCAGCCAGTCGGCCATGGTGTAGTCACTGCGTGAGTCGCCGACGGTGAACCAGCGCTTCGGCAGCGCGGAATGCTCGCCCAACAGCTCGAGCGAGCGACGGGCACCCAGCGCCTTGCCGCTGTGAGAGACCTCGACGTCGCAGCTGATCACGGTCGGGTCGATGCGCAGCTGCACGGCTCCGAGGCGGGCGCGCAGCTCGATCAGATCCCGCACCAGGGCATCCCTCGCTGAAAGGAACGCCGCATGGTCGCTGCCGGCGATCATCTCGAGCGTCATCATGGTGCGCTTCGTGTCGTCGAAGAACATGGTGTCGGCGAACTTCTCGGCCGCTGTCTCGCGGCCGAAGTCGACGACCTCCCGAGGCACTCGCATATCGACGTCGATCTGCTCGTCGTCGAGACCTGCGGCCGTGAGCTGCGCCCAGACTCCGCCCTTCTCGCCGACGACCGCGAGGCCGGTCGCGTCGGCAGCAAGACCGGCGGATGCCAGAGCCGGGACGATCTGCCGGCTCACGAAGGCGGTCGAGCGGCCGGTGTTGAACGAGATCGGCACGCCCGCTTCGGCGAGGGTGACGAGGCTGTCGGCGATCTCGGGCAGGCGCACGGTGCGGGTGACAGGGCTGGCGATCGGGCCGTCGACATCGAGGAGCAGGCCGAACGGTGCTGGTGCAGTGGACATAGCCCCATTGTGCCCGATGCCGACTGCGCGCTTGCGCTCGGCGTGCTTCTGCGCCATTCTTAGTGCCATGGTGCATCTCTCACAGCAGAACTGGTGGCAGACCGTCTGACGGTCATCCACTCCGCTGGCCGTGCTCGCTGACACGGCCCGTGCACCACGGGAGACGTTCATCGGGCCGGCCGCCCGATCCGAACGAAGGAACCCGCAATGGCCGAACCCAATCACCCCGCCCACGAGACCCGCGAGCACGCGCTTCAGCGCATCCACGAACTCACGCAGCCGACCGGCGCAGCGGTTCCCTCGCAGGTGCCCACACACTGGTACAACGTCGCCGCCGACCTGCCCGAGCCGGTGCCGCCGCACCTGCACCCGGGCACGAACCAGCCTCTGCAGCCCGAAGACCTCGAACCGCTCTTCGCGAAGGCGCTCATCGAGCAGGAGGTCAGCACTGAGCGCTACATCGAGATTCCGCAGACGGTGCGCGAGATCTATGCACAGTGGCGGCCGTCGCCGCTGGTGCGGGCGCTGCGCCTCGAGCGGGCGCTCGGCACCAAGGCGCACATCTACTACAAGTACGAGGGCGGCAGCCCCGCCGGGTCGCACAAGCCCAACACGGCGGTCGCACAGGCGTACTACAACGCGATCGAGGGCGTGACCAAGCTGACCACCGAGACAGGAGCCGGGCAGTGGGGTGCCTCGCTGTCGCTCGCCGGCGCCCTGCTGGGGCTCGAGGTCGAGGTATGGCAGGTGCGTGCGTCGTACGACGCGAAGCCCTACCGCCGTGCCCAGATGGAGGTCTACGGCGGCACGTGTCATCCGTCGCCGTCGACGCTCACCGAGGCGGGGCGTGCGATGCTGGCCAAAGACCCGAACACCACCGGCTCGCTCGGCATGGCCATCAGCGAGGCGGTCGAGGTGGCCGCGGGCGACCCCCATGCGCACTACGCGCTGGGCAGCGTGCTGAACCACGTGATGCTGCATCAGAGCGTGATCGGAGAGGAGGCGATGCAGCAGCTGACCGAGCTCGGCGAGTCTGTGCCCGACGTGATCTTCGGCTGTGCCGGCGGCGGCTCGAACCTCGCCGGCCTCACCTTCCCGTTCATGGGGCGCAACCTGCGTGAGGGCACCACGACTCGTCTGGTCGCCTGTGAGCCGGCAGCCTGCCCGTCGCTGACGCAGGGGGAGTACCGCTACGACTTCGGCGACGTGGCCGGGCTGACGCCGCTGCTGAAGATGTATACGCTCGGGCGCGACTTCGTGCCGCCGGCGATCCACGCGGGTGGCCTTCGCTATCACGGCATGTCGCCGATCGTCTCGCATGCCGTGCATTTGGGGCTCATGGACGCCATCGCCGTGGCACAGAACGACGCGTTTGCCGCCGGGGTGCTCTTCGCTCGAGCCGAGGGCATCATCCCGGCGCCGGAGTCGACGCACGCGGTGGCCGGAGCCATCGCCCATGCTCGACAGGCGGCCGACGGCGAAGTCATCGTGCTGGGGCTGTCGGGCAACGGCGTGCTCGACCTGCCCGCCTACGAACAGTACGTCTGAGCCGTGATGTGAGGCCGGTCGGTCATCTGCAGCAGTCTTCGGCCGAGAGCAGCGGCATATCGCGCAGTCCGGCGATGATGCGCTCGGCGTCGTAGCGCTGCGGATGCCGCACGAGCTCGACTCCCGCACCCTGGATCGCCGCGAGCGTCGCATCGGTGATGCTGCGGGAGTCGAGGCCGTGCAGCGCGGCGAAGCGCCCGATCACCGGCTGCAGCCGCCGACCGTACTCGTCGAGCCCGGCATTGACCTCTGACCGGAACTCTTCGTCACGTCGCACGAAGAAGAACTGAAAGAGCAGCTCGATGTCATCGCGCTGTCTCTCCAGATCGCGGATCTCGCTGGCGACCATGCTCTGGAGCGCCTCGTGCGGTTCGAGGTCGGCGCCATAGTCGGTGGCGGGCCCGTCGAGAGCACGTCCGATGACGTCATGGAGCAGAGCGTGCAAGAGGCCGAGCTTCGTCGAGAAATAGAAGTAGACGAGCCCGCTCGACAGCTCTGCCTCGGCGGCGACGGAACGCCCGCTGACCATCGCGAGCCCGTCGCGCACCGCAATGCGGTGGGCAGCACGGACGATGGCCGAACGGCGTTCGGACTCGGACAACCTGACACCGACCATGGATACACCCTAGCTGGGGTCGAACGGACACGAGCACAGCGTTCGGCGGGGCGCCTGCGTACGGCGCTCCCGCCGAAGCGATCGCGACTACCAGTCGACGGCGTCGCGGATGATGGGGCAGGTCATGCAGTGGCCCCCACCGCGCCCGCGCCCGAGCTCGGCACCGGCGATGGTGATGACCTCGACGCCGGCCTTGCGCAGGGCCGCGTTCGTCTGGGTGTTGCGGTCGTAGGTGAAGACCACACCCGGCTCGACGGCCACGGCGTTGTTGCCGCTGTCCCACTGCTGACGCTCTGAGGCGTAGAAGTCGCCCGCCGTCTCGACGAGACGCAGCTTGGGCAGCCCCAGACCTCGTGCGACGACGTCGGTGAAGCGGGCGTCGCCCTCGTCGACGATCTCGAAGCCGGGCGCCTTGTCACTCGGGTGGATGCTGAACGTGTGCACGCCGTCGACGATCGCCGGGTGCACGGTCGCGAGATCTCGATCAGCGAAGGTGAAGACGGTGTCGAGGTGCATCGCGGCGCGCAGCTTCGGCATGCCTGCGACGATCACCTGTGTTGCCGCGCCTTCGTCGAAGAGCGCCTTCGCCACCTGCGTGATGGCCTGCCGTGACGAGCGCTCGCTCATGCCGATCAGCACGATGCCGTTGCCCACTGGCATGACGTCGCCGCCTTCGAGCGACGCCTGTGCCCAATCCTGTTCGGGGTCGCCCCACCAGACCCTCGAGCCGACGAAGTCGGGGTGAAAGAGGTAGATGGCCTTCATGAGCAGGGTCTCGCCGTGGCGTGCCGGCCAGTAGAGCGGATTGAGCGTCAGGCCGCCGTAGATCCAGCAGGTGGTGTCGCGGGTGAACAGCGTGTTCGGCAGCGGCGGCAGCAGATACTCGCGAGCGCCCTTGGTGTACTGGGCGAGGCTTCCGAGCATGGGGTGCAGATCGGTGGGCAGGTCGTGCAGGCCGAGCCCGCCGATGAGGTATCGGGCGAGGGATGCGCTGTCGAGCTCGTCGAGGAACTCGCGGGTCGCAGCGACCAAACCGATGCCGACGGTGTTCGCGATCACGAGTCGGTCGAGCAGCCATGCACGGGCGCCGGGCACGTCGATCGTCTCGGCGAGCACTTCGTGCAGCTCGACCACCTCGACGCCGCGATTCGCGAGTTTGTTCCTGAAATCGAGGTGATCGCGCTGGGCCTTCTCGACCCAGAGCACGTCGTCGAAGAGCAGGTCGTCGGAGTTGGACGGCGTGAGCCTCTCGTGGGCGAGTCCCGGTGCGGCGACGAGCACTTTGCGCAGTCGTCCGACCTCGGAGTGCACTCCGTATGCTTCGGAGCGGCCGCTGCCGACCGCAGTCTGTACGGCGCCCTCTGATGAGTCTGTCATGATGTCGGTTCCTTTCAGAAGTTGCGTGGATCGGGTGGAACGAGAAGGGGCCTGCCATGTCGCTGCGTCAGAGCTGGATCAGCCCCTGCGCCAGGCCGACGACGCCGACGATCGCGCCGATGACCACGACCGCGAAGAGCACGAGCTCGCCGGTCGCGAAGACGCGTCGATGCTGCTCTCGCCTGGTGATCGCGAAGAGGATCGTGGCCGGCGCATAGAAGATCATCGAGATGAGGAGGAACTGCAGGCCCGCCGCGTAGATCAGGAACAGCGTGTAGACGACAGCGAGCACGGCGATCACCGCATCGGCGGCAAGACGGCGCGGCCGCTCGTGCAGATACGTCTCTCGTGTGACCACGAGCTTCAGCGCGTAGGCCGCGGCCAGGAAGTACGGGATGAGCGACAGCGCCGCAGTCAGATCCAGGGCGAAGTCGAAGGCCTCCTCAGAGAAGTAGGTGATCACGAGCACCACCTGGGTGAGCAGGGTGCTCAGCAGCAGGGCGTTGACGGGAACGTCGTCGCCGGTCTGTTTGGCGAGGAACTTGGGGAGATCCCTGTCTTTGGCCGCGACGAAGAGCACCTCGGCGGCCATCAGGCTCCAGGCCAGGTAGGCTCCGAGCACAGAGACGATCAGTCCGATGCTGACGAAGACCGTGCCCCACTGACCGACCGCGGCCTCGAGCACACCGGCCATCGACGGCTGTCGCAGCGCGGCGATCTCGCCCATCGGCAGGATGCCGTACGAGACGACGGTCACCGAGGCGAAGATGGCGAAGACGCTGAGGAAGCCGAGCACCGTGGCGCGCCCGACGTGTTCGCGCCTCTGTGCGTGGCGTGAGTAGACGCTGGCGCCTTCGACGCCCATGAAGACGAACACCGTCACCAGCATGGTGTCACGCACCTGGGTCATGAGCGAGCCGGCGTAGTCAGCACCCATCAGGTTGTCGACGAACACGTCGGGGTGAAAGCAGAAGATCGCGATCAGCACGAACACGATGATGGGAACCAGCTTCGCGATCGTGACGATGCGGTTGATGGCGGTCGCCTCTTTGACGCCCTGTTTGATGAGCAGGAAGAACAGCCAGAGCCCGATCGAGCTGAGCAGGATCGCCACCCAGGTGTCGCCCTCGCCGAGCGCCGGCCAGAGCGCGCCGAGCGTCGACATGATGAGCACCCAGTACGTCACGTTGCCCACGCAGGCGCTGGCCCAGTATCCGATCGCCGAGAAGAAGCCGACGAACTGGCCGAACCCGGCCTTCGCGTAGGCGTACACCCCGGCGTCGAGTGCGGGTTTGCGCTTCGCAAGCCGCTGGAACACGAAGGCGAGCATGAGCATGCCGAAGCCGGCGACGACCCAGGCGATCAGTGCGCCGAGCACACCCGTCTCTTGGGCGAACCGACGTGGCAGAGAGAACACGCCCGCACCGACCATCGAGCCGATGACCATCATGGTCAGGGTGGCGATAGTGACTTTGGTGCCGGCGCCTGACGAGGGCTTCTGCGCCACACCGGCCTGCGGTGACCCGTTCTCTGTCGCGTGCATGCTGCACTCCTGTCGCACTGATCGGCTGAACCGCCTGTTCGGCGTCGGTTTCACCTTACATTGAGCAACTGGTCAATTCAGGCGGACAGCCGTCGCCACACCGTGTCAGCGGTCGCACCTAGGATGACTGCATGACATCGGACGCACAGATCGGGGCAGTCGCGCCGTTCTCCGAGCCCACCCGAGCCTGGTTCGACTCGGCCTTCGCGGCGCCGACCGATGCTCAGGTGGGGGCCTGGCAGGCGATCGAACGAGGCAGGCACACACTGGTCGTGGCACCGACCGGGTCGGGCAAGACGCTCGCGGCGTTTCTCTGGTCGATCGACCGGCTCGTGCGCGAGCGCCGATCTGCCCGTGCCGATGCCGATCCGCCTGAGTCCGCAACCGCAGCGGCGCCAGGCGTGCGCATTCTCTATGTCTCACCCATGAAGGCGCTGGGCGTCGACGTCGAGCGAAACCTGCGCGCACCTCTGATCGGCATCGGCCAGGCCGCCGAGCGTCTGGGCGAGACACTGCCGCCGATCACGGTCGGCGTGCGCTCGGGCGACACGACGCCCAAAGAGCGGCGCCGTCTCGTGACACACCCGCCCGATGTGCTGATCACCACGCCTGAGTCGCTCTATCTGATGCTCACCAGCAAGGCGGCCGAGACGCTGCGCACAGTGCACACGGTCATCGTCGATGAGATCCATGCGCTCGCCGACGACAAACGTGGTGCGCATCTCGCGCTCTCACTCGAACGTCTCGAGGGGCTGCTCGAGACGTCGCCGCAGCGCATCGGCCTGAGCGCGACGGTGCGTCCGATCGATGCCGTCGCAAGATTCCTGGGCGGCTCGCGGCCGGTGCAGGTGGTTGCGCCCGACCGCCGTCGGCGATTCGATCTGACGGTTGAGGTGCCTGTCGACGACATGTCGAACCCGCCGATGCCCGAAAGCGTGGCATCGGCTGGCGACCGGGGCGAGGGAGCCGCTTCGAGCGGCCCCGACGCCGTTGCGAACGACGACGGCGAGCACAGAGTGGGGTCGATGTGGCCGGCGATCGAGGCGTCACTGCTGAAACGCATCCGGAGCGTGCGCTCGGCGATCGTGTTCGCCAACTCCCGACGGCTCGCAGAGCGTGTCACCGCCCGGCTCAACGAGCTGGACGCCCAGATGCAGAGCGTCGATGCCGAGGTCGAACCGCTGGCACGGGTGCATCACGGGTCGGTTTCGAAAGACCAGCGAGCCGAAGTCGAAGAGGCGCTCAAGAGCGGGCGGCTGCGGTGCGTGGTGGCTACCTCGAGCCTCGAACTCGGCATCGACATGGGGCTCGTCGACCTCGTCGTGCAGATCGACGCCCCGCCGTCAGTGGCCAGCGGACTTCAACGGGTCGGACGAGCGGGGCACCAGGTCGACGGCATCTCGCGTGCGGTGTTCTATCCGACGCATCGCCAGCAGCTGCTTGAGACCGCCATCGTCACCGAGCGTATGCTCGCCGGCGAGATCGAACACCTGCACATGCCGGCGAACCCGCTCGACGTGCTCGCTCAGCAGACGGTGGCCGCGGCCTCGGTCGAGACGCTTGACGTCGAAGCCTGGTTCGAGACCGTGCGACGTGCGGCGCCGTTCGCGTCGCTGCCGCGCAGCGCATACGTGGCCACTCTTGACCTGCTCTCCGGGCGGTATCCGTCCAGCGAGTTCGCAGAGCTGCGCCCGCGCGTGCTGTGGGATCGTGACGCCCAGACGCTCGAAGCGCGACCAGGCGCCAAACGGCTGGCGATCACCAGCGGGGGAACGATTCCCGATCGCGGACTGTTCCGGGTCGTGGCGGTGACCGGCGACGAGGGCGGCGGCACCAGAGTGGGCGAGCTCGACGAAGAGATGGTCTATGAGTCGCGTGTCGGCGACGTCTTCACACTGGGCACGACCTCGTGGCGCATTCGCGAGATCACGCATGACCGCGTCAACGTCGTGCCCGCTTTCGGGCAGCCAGGCCGCATGCCGTTCTGGCGCGGTGACAGCGCCGCTCGGCCGGCCGAACTCGGAGAGGCTCTCGGCGAGATGCTGCGCGGGCTCGAAGACGATGGAGCCGCCGAACGGCTGCAGCGGGCCGGGCTCGATCGACGAGCGGTGCAGAACGCGCTGGCCTATCTGGCCGAACAGCGCGAGGCGACCGGTATGGTGCCGACTGATCGGGCGCTCACGGTCGAACGCACCCGCGACGACGTGGGCGACTGGCGACTGGTGCTCGAATCTCCCTATGGCCAGGCGGTGCATGCACCGTGGGCGCTGGCCGTCACCGCACGGGTGAGAGAGCAGCTCGGCATCGAAGGCAGCGCCATTGCGAGCAACGACGGCATCATCGTTCGCATCCCTGACACCGAGAGCACGCCGCCGGGGGCGGAGCTCTTCGTGTTCGACCCCGACGAGATCCGCTCGATCGTCACCGCCGAGGTGAGCGGGTCTGCGCTCTTCGCAGCTCGCTTTCGCGAGTGCGCCGCGAGAGCGCTGCTGCTCGGGGCGTCCAAACCCGGCAGCCGGTCACCGCTGTGGCAGCAGCGCCAGCGTTCGGCCCGACTGCTCGAGATCGCCGCACGGCATCCGCAGTTTCCGATCGTGCTCGAGACTGTGCGCGAGTGTCTGCAAGACGTCTATGACATCGACGCGCTCGTCGGCCTGATGCAGCGTGTCGACTCGCGTCGCGTGCGTCTGCGCGAGGTCGCCTGCGAGCTGCCCTCGCCCTTCGCGAGGTCGATGCTCTTCGGCTATGTCGGCGAGTTCATGTACGAGGGCGATCAGCCCCTGGGCGAGCGCCGCATCGCTGCGCTGACGGTCGACCCGCAGCTGCTGCGCGAGCTGCTGGGCGAGGTGGAGCTGCGCGAGCTGCTCGACCCCGAAGCGGTGACCGACGTCGAGGCCGAGCTGCAGCGCACGGCTCCCGCCTTCCGTGTGCACGGTGTCGAGGGCGTCGCCGACCTGCTGCGGATGCTCGGGCCGCTGAGCACGGCAGAGGTGCACGCCCGCCTCGCCGAGGCGTCGCCTGCGGCAGCCGAGCTGTTGGGCGAACTCGAAAACGCGCGACGTGCGATCCGTGTGCGCATCGCCGGCGCCGAGGTCTGGGCGGCTGTCGAAGACGCCGGCCTGCTGCGCGACGCACTGGGCACAGCGCTGCCGGTCGGCGTCGCCGATGCCCACACGAAACCTGTCTCCGATCCGCTGCGCGAACTGGTCGTGCGGTGGGCCGCCACCAACGGACCGTTCACCGCACCAGCGGTGGCCACGCATTTCGGGCTCGGCACGGCGGTGGTACGGGGCGCTCTGGAGCGTCTCGTCGTCGAAGGGCTGCTCCTGCGCGGCCGATTCCGCCCGCAGCACGCGGCCGCCGCCGACGTCGATGACGACGTCGAATGGGTGCATCGCGACGTGCTGCGTCGGCTGCGGTCGCGCAGCCTGGCGAAGCTGCGCGGCAGCATCGAACCGGTGCCGCAGCACGCCTTCGCGATGTTCCTGAGCGACTGGCAGGGCTGCTCGAACCAGCAGCGAGGTCTCGACGGTCTGCTCTCGGTGATCGAACAGCTCGCCGGTCTGCCGTTGGCTGCCTCGACGCTTGAGACGATGGTGCTGCCACAGCGTGTCGCAGACTACACACCCGCGATGCTCGACGAGCTGATCGCCTCCGGTCAGGTGCTGTGGGTGGGGGAGGGCGAGCTGCCGGGTCATGACGGGCGCGTCAGCCTGCATCTGGCCGACACCCTCGATCTCACGCGGCAGACCTCCGATGACTCCGACGGCAGCGACAAGCCATCGGGGCTGTCAGAGCTGATCGCCGACGTGCTCGGCGACGACGGCGCGCTCTTCGCCCACCAACTGCGTGAGCGTCTGATCGCACGGGGTGCACAATTCTCGACCGAGCAGCTGACCGCCGCAGTCTGGGAGCTCGCATGGGCCGGGGCGATCACGACCGACAGCCTCGGTCCGCTGCGGGCGACGGTCAGCGGAACCCATGCCGCGCAGAAGACGCGCACTCGCCCGAGTGCCGGCCGCAGCATCCGCCGGGGCGCGTTCGCGCGCGTGCGCGAGGCCAGAGCCCACGACCAGACCGTCGGCGGGGGCGATTCGAGCATGCGCACCGGAGCGGCACACGCCGCTGCGACCGAACCGAGACTGGCCGGGCGCTGGGCACTGGTGCCGCACAGCACCGCCGAGCGGGCAGAGCGTCTCTCGGCGCAGGCGGGGCTGCTGCTCGATCGCTACGGGGTGGTGACGCGCGGGTCTGTCATGGCCGAGGGATTTCCGGGCGGCTTCGCCCAGGTGTATCAGCTGCTTGCCGAGTTCGAGCGCGGCGGCTACTGCCGTCGCGGCTACCTGATCGACGGCCTCGGCGGAGCCCAGTTCGCGGCATCGGGCACCGTCGATCGACTGCGGGAGTTCGCAGATCTGCACGTCTCGTCATCGGGGCAGGCGCTGACGCTGTCGGCGACCGATCCGGCGAACCCGTTCGGGGCGGCACTGCCCTGGCCAGAAGCGGAATCGGCCGACTCGGGGCGCCCGAAGCGCAACCCTGGCGCGCTGGTCACCATCGTCGACGGCGAGCCTGTGCTCTACCTTGAGCGCGGCGGTCGCACCGCCGTCTCGTTCGTCTCAGCAGAAGCGGCCTCGGCCGACGACCCGGCGCAGCGACAGACGCGCCGCGAGTCCGCAGCACGCTCCCTGGTCGAAACCGTGCAGAGCCGACACCTGGCGACGTTCACCGTGCTGAAGATCGACGGCGAGCCCGTCGGCGGCTCGGCCTGGCGGCGACCGCTGATCGACGCCGGATTCGAAGAGACGCCACGGGGCCTGATACTGCGCAGGCGGGTGCGCTGATGCCAGAAGGAGACACTGTCTACCGCACCGCACGTGCGCTCGACGAGGCGCTGCACGGGCAGACGCTCACCCGGTTCGATGTGCGGGTGCCGCGGGCGGCGACGGTCGATCTGGCCGGGTGCCGGGTCGACCGTGTGACCTGCTACGGCAAGCACATCCTGCATCACATCGGCGACTACACGCTGCATTCGCATCTGCGCATGGAGGGGCGGTGGGACCGCTACCGGCCCGGACAGCGCTGGCGATCGCCCGGCTATCAGGCACGAGCCGTGCTGGCCACTGAGACGATCGTGACGGTCGGCTTCGAACTCGCCGAGGTTCGCGTCGTGCCGCGCGCCGAAGAGCACCTGCTGATCGACCATCTCGGGCCCGACCCGCTGAAGCCGCAGTGGGATCACGGCGGCCTCGAGGTTGCCGCCGAGAGGCTGTCAGCCGATGTGCGCCCGGTGCATGTCGCCCTGCTCGACCAGCGCAACGTCGCCGGGTTCGGCAACGAGTACGGCAATGAGATCTGCTTTCTGCGGGGCGTCGACCCGCACACCCCGGCGAATCAGGTGGACGCCTTGGCTGTGCTGCGCCTCGGCGCACGGATGATCCGTGCGAACCGCGACCGCGTCGAACGCACGACGACGGGCAACCGTCGGCGCGGCGAACGACTCTATGTCTGCTTTCGCGCCGGCCTGCCCTGTCGCCGATGCGGCGAGGAGATCCGCTTCGACCGTCTCGGTGCCGATGCGACGCGCCTGCGCGACGTGTACTGGTGCCCGCGCTGTCAGCCGAGGCGCGGCTGACCGGGCCGTCGTGTCGCAGACCCGGTTGTTACCAATTCGTGTTTGTCTCAGGCAGACTTGTGGCGGTTCGGGTGCACGGCGGCATTCGGGCGGAGGGGAACCAAAATGAGTCAGGCGCAGCGTCGCAGACGGTACCGACATGCCCGTGGTCGGCATCGTCTCGCCGAGATCCGTCTGCTGACAGCGGCTCTCGTCACGCTCACTGCGGCGCTCCTCGTCGTGGGGGCACTGATTCCGAGCGTCGGCCCGAAGCCTCCGCCGCTGGCGCAGGGCGGCCTGCCTGCGGGCGCCAGAGCTGATGGAGCCGACGGAGCGGGTGGAGCCGATGCGCCGAACTCAGCGGCGTCACGGGGCAGCAGCGCCGCTGGTGCCGATCGCTGCGAGATCTCATTCGTCGGCGACGACGTGCAGGAGCCTGCGGTCACCGAGGCCGCCGGCGAGCTCTATCATGATCTGCCGGTGCCGGATCGAACCGGCTGGGTGTTCGCCGGCTGGTATGCAGATGCCGCGAGCGCCGCATCCGCCGATCAGCGCGCCCGAATCAACGGAGCGCATCTGGTCGACTGCGCTGACGGCGAGCGCACGCTGCATGCGGCGTGGCAGACGCCGGATGCGGTGCGTGCGGCCGACGTGCGGGTGCCGATTCTGATGTATCACCAGTTCACGGCGAAGCCGGAGGGCGAGCGCGGTTGGCTGCGCCTGAACTATGCGTACATCGGTGACTTCGAGGATCACATCCGCTATATCGCCGAGAACGAGTACTACCTGCCGACCTGGGATGAGCTCGAGGCGTTCATCGACGGGCGTCTGGCGCTGCCGCGCAAGTCGGTGATCGTCACCGACGACGACGCAGACTCATCGTGGCTCGAACTCGCCGCGCCGATCGTCGAGCGGTATCAGGTTCTGGCGACGTCGTTCGTGATCACGAGCGCGCGCACCGAGGCAACGCCGAACCGCTTCGTGCTGCAGCGCTCGCACACGCACGATATGCACCGTGCCGGGGCGAACGGCAAGGGGCGCATGGTGAACGAGTCGGCCCAAGTCGTGGCGCAGGATCTGCAGACCTCAGCCGACATTCTTGGTGCGAAGGAGGTCATCGCCTATCCCTTCGGCCATCACAACGCCGTCGCAGAGCAGGGCGTACGGCAGGCAGGATTCGACCTCGCGGTCACCGTCGCCGGCGGCACGGTGCATCAGGGCAGCGACAAGCTCGCACTGCCGCGTGTGCGCATCGACTACGGCATGAAGCTCGCGACGGTGAAAGCCGTGCTGGCCCAGTGACGACTCGGGGCGTGCACGCCATATGTGGCTGTGCACGCCCCGAGCCTCGTGATGCGTGAAATCTACCTACTTCGAAAAGTCGGTGATGACGGTGACGCCGTTCACCTTGAATTCGTCCATGTCGTGATAGATCTTCTCGATGCCGTGCAGGTCGGTCTCGCCGGTGACGAGGTCGCCGGGGCGCAGCTTACCGGTGGCCACCTGGCTGAGCAGCAGGGGGAATTCCGAGCGTGGCATACCGAAAGATCCGAGGTACGAGACCTCATTGGCGATGATGTCGTTGACGGTGATCGGGATGTCTCCGGCTTTGCCCATGGCAGTCATGCCAATCTGCACGGCGCGGCCTTTGCGCTGCACACTGCGCAGTGAACTCTGCAGCGTGGCATTGATGCCGAGGGCGTCGATGCTGACGTGTGCGCCACCGTGCGTGAGCTCGCGCACAGCCTCGGCAGGGTCGGTCTCCAAGCTGTTGATGGTGTGCACGGCGCCGACCTTGCGGGCGAACTCGAGTTTGTCGGCGGCGATGTCAACGGCGATGACGTTGGCACCGGCCGCAGTGGCGATCTGGATGGCCGACAGGCCGACGCCTCCGGCTCCGTAGACCGAGACCCACTCGCCGGGCTTGACTTTGCCGACGCTGAGCACGCCGTGGTAGGCGGTCATGAAGCGGCATCCCATGCCGCTGGCCTGAGTGAACTCGACCTCGTCGGGCAGCGGGATCAGATTGAAGTCTGCGGTCGGCACGTGCGCGAACTGCGCGAAGCCGCCGTTGTAGGTGAATCCGGGCATGGTCTGATGGTCGCAGACGTTCGAGTCGCCCTCGAGGCAGTGCTGGCATGTGCCGTCACCACACGTGAACGGCACGATCACGCGATCGCCGACCTTGACCCGCGAGACGTTCTTGCCGATCTCGGTGACGATGCCGCTCATTTCGTGCCCGCCGATCATAGGCAGCGGAGCGAGAAAGCCCGTCCACTCGCCGCGCCAGCCGTGCCAGTCGGAGCGGCAGATGCCGCATGCCTGCACGTCGATGATCGCACCGTCATCGGTGAGCGTGGGCTCTGGGACGTCGGTGATGTTCAGCGGAGCGTTGAACTCCTCGAGTACTGCTGCTTTCATAATGTCCTCCCTGATTCTGCGTGCGTCGCTCGCGCGCCACTGGCGAATGTATCGAGTGGATGCATCGGCCGGGCGAGTGCGAAAGAGTCGCAATTGAGGTGGTTTCGGTTCATTCGGGCGGCAGGACATGCGCGACCAGAGCAGCTCGGTGTCTCAAAGTGAAACATCTGATGTGTCGTCTGAGGATCGACTGTGCTCCGCCCCAGTCATATCTATCCACTTGCATAAGTTGCAGATACAAGTAGAATGGCACCAAGCCGATAACCCGAGACATGCCGCCCAGATATGCCGCACCGATCACCGAGATCGCTGCAGCACCACGGCATCCCTCGGCCACACGATGAGAGGCGGCAGTCATGCAGTTCGGAATCTTCTCGGTCAGCGACATCACCCGCGACCCGGTCAGCGGCGAGACACCCAGCGAGGCGCAGCGCATCAAAGCGGCGGTCGCCATTGCGAAGAAGACTGAAGAGGTCGGCATGGACGTCTTCGCCATCGGCGAGCACCACAACCCGCCGTTCTTCTCGTCGGCGCCGACCACGCTGCTCGCCAGCATCGCCGCACAGACCGAGCGCATCGTGCTGAGCACGTCGACCACGCTGATCACCACGAACGATCCGGTGCGGCTGGCCGAAGAGTACGCCATGCTGCAGCACCTCTCAGACGGACGCATGGATCTGATGCTCGGACGCGGCAACACCGCGCCGGTCTACCCCTGGTTCGGCAAAGACATTCGCGAGTCGCTGCCGATGGCCCTCGAGAACTACAACCTGCTGCATCGGCTGTGGCGAGAGGACGTCGTCGACTGGCAGGGCAGGTACCGCACGCCGCTGCAGGGATTCACCTCGACACCGCGGCCGCTCGACGACGTGCCGCCCTTCGTCTGGCACGGCTCGATCCGCACACCTGAGATCGCCGAGCAGGCGGCCTACTACGGTGACGGCTTTTTCGCCAATAACATCTTCTGGCCCAAAGAGCACTACATGCGGCTGATCCGCATGTACCGGCAGCGCTTCGAGCACTACGGGCACGGCACGGCGGCCCAGGCGATCGTCGGCCTCGGCGGGCAGGCCTACATCGCGAAGCGCTCGCAGGATGCCGTGCGCGAATTCCGCCCGTACTTCGACAATGCGCCGGTCTACGGCAACGGGCCGACGATGGAGGACTTCACCCGCCAGACGCCGCTCAGCGTGGGCAGCCCGCAGGAGGTCATCGACAAGACGCTCACCTTCCGGGAGTCGTTCGGCGACTACCAGCGGCAGATGTTCCTGATGGATCACGCCGGCCTGCCTCTGACGACGGTGCTCGACCAGATCGAGCTGTTGGGCAGCGAGGTCGTGCCGGTGCTGCGGCGCGAGCTGGCCGCACGTCGGGCGCCCGACGTACCTGATGCCCCGACGCACGCCTCGCTGGTGCGGGCGAAGTACGGCGACGCCGAACCGCGCCAGCCTCGCCCGAATGCCAACCGCGGCGATAACGTCACCGGCGGCTCGCCTTACCAGGACACCGAAGATGCGCGCCGCTGAGCCGCTCGCGACCGGCGCCGATGCGATGGCCGACGCCGGGGCATCCACCGACAGCCGAGATGACGGCCGAAGCACGGCGCACGGGTCGGCGCGCATCGCGAACGAGGCGTGGGAGGCGCTGTTCCGCGCACAGGGCCGGCTGTTGCGCGTCTTCGAGGCCGACGACATCTGGCAGCAGGCGTCGCTCAACGAATACGACGTGCTCTACACACTCGCGAAGCAGCCGCACGGGCTCAGCATGGGCAGGCTGAACGCCAGCGTGATGCTCACACAGCCGACCCTCTCACGTCTCGTCGACCGTCTGGTCGGTCGTGGTCTGGTGAGTCGGCAGCGGATGCCGGACGACAGCCGGCGGGTCTGCGTCACGCTGACCGAGGAGGGACGCCGTGTGCAGCGGGCGGTCGGCCGGAGACATGGGCGGCTGGTGGCCGAACGTCTGAGTGCGGCGCTGAGCGACGTGGAGCTGGAGCAGCTGCGCGATCTGACGCGGCGGCTGATTCGATCGGTCGACGAAGACGACGAGAGATGAGTCGAGGCGAGTGAGGTGACTGCAGTGGACGAGACGAGCGAGCAGAGCGATGCAGGGCAGATGAGAACGACTGGTCGGTGCGTGGACGCGGCCGCCGAGCAGACACGACAGATCGTGGTGATCAGCGCAGGGGTGTCGCAGCCGTCGTCGACGCACCTGCTGGTCGATCAGTTCGTGCGGCGTGTGCTGCAGCGTGCCGAGGCAGCGCAGGCGGCCGTCGAGGTGCGTCAGGTGGAGCTGCGCCCGCTGGCGCAGCAGATCGTGCAGACGATGATCAGCGGCCTGCAGAGCGCCGAGATCGCACAGGCGATCGATCACCTGGCCGCAGCAGACGCGATCGTGGTCGCGACGCCGATCTACAAAGCGGGCATGAGCGGGCTGCTCAAGAGCTTTCTCGACATTCTCGATCAGGATCTGCTGCTGGCGAAGCCGACCGCGCTGCTGGCCACGGCCGGCACCGCACG
Source organism: Pseudoclavibacter sp. CFCC 11306 (assembly GCF_008831235.1). Taxonomy (GTDB): domain Bacteria; phylum Actinomycetota; class Actinomycetes; order Actinomycetales; family Microbacteriaceae; genus Pseudoclavibacter_A. Next base: position 570,975 of record NZ_WBKF01000001.1, on the reverse strand, counting down.
GCACGCACTGGTGGTCGACGAGCAGCTGCGATCGACGATGGCGTTCTTCCGCGCGCTGACGATTCCGACCTCGGTGTTCAGCACATCAGAGGATTGGGGCTCGGCGAGCCTCGGCGGCAGACTCGACCGTGCGGCCAACGAACTGGTCGCACTGCTGGCCAGCGACGTCGCGCGTGCGATCACCGGCGGCGCCTGGCAGCACTATCAGCACGAGTTCGGATCGGTCGCCGAGCAGGCGACGGCCGAAAAGAGAAGAGACCCCGATGCAGGTGCGGCGAGTGACGCGTCTGCCGGGCTCGACTTCGACTCGGACATGATGCGGCTGGCCGCCGGCGGTCAGTGACCACGGGCAGGTCGGACGACTGACTGCTCGCTGTATACGGTGTTCGCGCAGAGAGGACACCCTGTCAGGATGCGCATCGGTGGGGCTAGCCTCGTGGCACATGGGTCGACGGCGAGACGTCGGCTCACAACCGGCTGACTCAACCGGATCGGCCGCCTGGACGAGAGGTGCAGACCATGAGCGAGACGACGAGAGACGAGACCGCACGCCGAGCCGAGACGCTCAGGGCGCTGCATCGTGACCCGAGCATTCTGCGGGTCGTCAACGTGTGGGATGCCATCACGGCCAAAGTGGTCTCAGATCTGCCCGGCACTCAGGCCCTGGCCACAGCGGGGCACTCCATCGCGGCCAGTCATGGTTTCTCTGACGGTGAGATTCCGCTCGACCTGCTGCTCGCTGCGACGGCCCGTATCGTGGCCGCGACCGACCTGCCCGTCAGCGCAGATCTCGACGACGGGCATGGCGATGCCGCAGAGACGGTTCGTCGTGCCATTGACATCGGCGTGGTGGGGGCCAATATCGAAGATCGGCTTCGACCTGTGGACGAATCAGCAGAGATGGTGCGTCGTGTGGTCGCCGCGGGGGAGAGCGCGGGAGTCGACTTTCAGCTGAACGCACGAACCGACGCGTTCGTGCTCGGCGGTGATCGACCGATCGACGTCGTGATCGACGATGCGATCTCACGCGGCCGGGCCTACCTCGACGCCGGAGCGGCGTTGGTCTTCGTGCCCGGTGTGCTCGACCGTGAGACGACCGAGCGGCTGGTGGACGGCATCGGAGAAAGACGCCTCAGCGTCATCGGGCTGCCAGGTGCGCTGAGTGCACGGGAATACGAACAGCTGGGTGTGGCACGCATCTCGTACGGGCCGATGACGCAGCGGCATGCCCTGCGCGCACTGCGTGATCTGGGCAACAGCCTCTATGACGACGGCGTGATCCCAGAAGACACACCCGAACTCAACTGACCGCGCCTGAGCGTGTGGCGGCAGGGCTTGAGCGGCGCCACGACGTCGAGCAGGGTCAGGCAGGCGAGTCTCGGGGTGAGGCTCACGTGGCGTCGCGGCCGTACCTCTGGCGCAGGTCTGCGAGACGGCTGATGAGATGGCTGCGCAGCGGCAGGCCGGGGGCCTCGGTGTTGGTCGCCGTGTGGCTGTCTCGTGGATGCGAGTGGAACAGATCGAGGTCGTCGTCGATCGTCTCTGCATCGTCGAGATCGTGCACCTGCTGGTGCAGGTCGGCCATGAGCTCGTCGAGGGCCGTGGCCTGCTGGGCTGACTCGTGCAGCTGACGCTCGATCTGTTCGGGAACGTCATGGCGGTATTTGTAGTAGATCTTGTGCTCGAGCGATGCCCAGAAGTCCATTGCGATGGTGCGGATCTGAATCTCGACGGTCACCGGCACCGTGCCTGACGAGAGGAACACCGGCACCGAGACGATCATATGCAGGCTTCGGTAGCCGTTGGGCTTGGGCTGATGCACATAGTCTTTGACCTGGATCACGGTGAGGTCGTCTTGGCGCAGCAGAGCGCGGTAGATCTGTTCGATGTCAGAGACGAAGCTGCACGTGATGCGCACGCCGGCGATGTCGGTGATCTCGGCGCGAATGGAGTCGAAGTCGGGAGCGATGCCTTTGCGCTCGATTTTGTCGAGCAGGCTCTCTGGCGATTTGAGTCGGGACTTCACGTGCTCGATCGGGTTCTCGCTGTGCAGGTGGGCGAATTCGTCACGGAGAATGTTCACTTTGGTGAGAACCTCGTCGATGGCGAACTTGTACTGCAGCAGAAAGCCGGTGAACTGCTTTCTGAGATGACGCCAGTGAGCGACGTCGTCGTCGCCCAGCAGCGTCAGATCCTGGGTGGCGATGCGAGGTACGAGCTCGTAGTCAGCGGTCATGAGATACACGTTAGCCTGCCGTTCTCAGCAGAGACTGTGGATCGCGCTGCTGCCGGGTTCTTGAGCCCTGGTCGTCGGTCTGCTGCTGCGCCTGCACGTCGACGAGATTCCACGCCATCGACCCCGTGACGCTGATGCCTCTTGCTCCGCTGCGGCGGGTGACTCCTCGTACGAGCATCAATTGGGTGCGAAAGACTCCGCTGCGGATGCGCTCTTGGGCCTCAGCGAAGAAGACGATGTTGCTCACCCCGGTGCCGTCGTCGAGTGAGACGAACACCACTCGGCGGCCTCCGCGCATCGGAGGAGTGTTCGTCGCACGGCGCACCCCGGCTACCAGCACCTCGCTGCCACCGGGCAGGCCGACGAGATCACGCGCCGGGGTCACGCCCAAACGCCGGAACAGCGGGTGGAAGCGCGAGACCACGTGGTGCTCGACGCCGATGCCGAGATGCTCGATCTCAAGATCGGTCGGGGTGCGCGCGTGCAGGTCGGTCACGGGCGCCGCTGCATGATGAATGGTCGGCAGATCAAGGTCGAAGGCCAGCTGCCGAGGCGGAATGCGTATGGGTGTGGCGGTGATCGACCTGATCAGAGCGAGCAGCTCATGACGTCGTCTGGGATCACGCCCGATGAACGCGTCGAGCGCGCCGACTCTGGCCAGTGCCTCGAACGTGCTGCGACGAGGGCGCACGCGATCGCGAAAGTCCTGCAGATTCGCAAAAGGCTGATGCGCGACCAGTCGCTCCTGCTCGGCTCGAGTGCTGCCGACCAGCTCGGCCACCGACACCCGGATGCCCAGACTCGGGGCCTGGCGATCGGGCAGCCGCTCGACCCGGTAGTCGAGCCCGGAACGCTGCACGTCGAGCGGCAGCAGCGGGACGCCCAGGCGACGTGCCTCGGAGAGCAGCAGGTCTTTGGGCCACATGCCCGGGTCGTGGGTCAGCAGACCGGCGAGGAACTCGGCCGGATGATGGGTCTTCAGCCAGGCGGACTGATAGGTGGGCAGGGCGAAGGCCGCACCATGCGCCTTCGCGAAGCCGAAGCTGGCGAACCCCCGCAGCATCCGCCAGCAACGATCGGTCACCGACGACGGGATGCCTCGCAGCGACGCATTGCGAAAGACCATCTGCTCGATCTGGTCGAGCTGCTGATCGTCGGCCATTGCGCGGCGGAGCACATCGGCCTTCGCCAGACCGCAGCCGGTGAGCTCGTCGAGCAGACGCATCACCTGCTCGTGGAAGACCACGACTCCCATCGTCTCTCGCAGAATCGGATCGATGCGCGGGTGAATGACCGCCGGAGACACTTCGCCGTGACGAGCCTGCAGATACTGCAGCGGCATGTTGTTCTTCATCGGGCCGGGCCGGAACAGGCTGATGTCGACAGTGAGGTCGTTGAACTGCTCGGGCTGCAGCTTGCCGACCAGCTCCATCTGCCCTGGTGACTCGATCTGGAAGATGCCCAAGGTGTGCGTCGAGCGAATCGTCTCGAAGGTCGCCGGGTCGTCGAGCGGCAGGGCGTCGAGATCGAGCGGCGTCTCGTGCAGCCGATTCACCTCGCTCACCGCATAGGCCATCGCTGACTGCATTCGCACGCCGAGCACGTCGAGCTTGATGAGCCCCATCGGGTCGACACTGTGCTTGTCGAACTGCGACATGGGCAGCCCGATGCCCGAGGGTTGCACCGGGGTGCGGTCGAGCAGCGAGAGGTCGGAGACAATGACCCCGCAGGGATGCATGGAGATGTGTCTCGGCAGGGCGTCGAGACGCTCGGTGGCGTCGACGAGCAGATCAAGCTGCGGGCTGGTGCGCACCTGCTCGGCGAAGTCGGCGAGTTCGGGCTTCTCTGCCAGCGCCCGCCGAAAGCTGCCGGCGCTGAACCTCCACAGTTCTTTGGCGATCGCGTCGATGCGCTCGGCCTCGATGCCCAGAGCGAGCCCGGCATCGCGCACCGCGCCACGGGAGCGATAGGTGTTCGTCATCGACATCAGCGTCACCCGCTGGTCGCCGAACTCGGTGAAGATGCGCCGGTAGACGTCATGGCGCCGGGCAGACTCGACGTCGAGATCGATGTCGGGCAGCGTGCGGCGCTCGGGCGAGAGAAAACGTTCCCAGAGCAGCCCGTTGTCGAGCGGTTCGACGCCTGAGATGCGCAGCAGATAATTCAGCATCGAGCCGACCCCAGACCCACGGGCCTGCACCCGCACCCCCATCTCGCGAATCAGGTCGACGACTTTGGCGACGGTCAGAAAGTACGGGGCGAACCCCAACGTCTTGATGTCGGCGAGCTCATGATCGAGACGATCGTGCACCGCATGCAGACGGGCGGGGTCTGCCTGGGCGTACCGATCGGGGACAGCAGCTCGAGCGCGCATGGTCAGCGCGCGCATTGGGTCTCCTTCGATTCCGATTACATCGGCCTCGGGCATGCGCGGATGCCCCCAGCCGAGATCGACTTCGGGGTCGAGCGCGCACCGTTCGGCGAGACGCTCGGTGGCGGCGAGCAGATCTGTCGCGGTGGTCGTGTGGTCGCTCACGTCGACGACCATGCGGGCAATGCGCCGCATGGCGGAGGCCGGCTTCAGCCAGGCCTGTCCGGTGGCGGTGAGGCGACGGTCGCGGTCGAGGTCGTCGAGCGGCAGCAGCGTACGCGCAGAGTCTGAGATGTCTGCGGTGGCTGCCTCATCTGGCTCGCCGTATCGAACCTGATTGGTGAGTACGGCCGTGAGCCCATGCGCCTCGGCCAGCGAGAGCATCCGTGTGGCCGGTGTGACGCTGCCGGGCTGTCCCGGCTCGGCCAGCCAGCACACCACCTCGACGGCCAGCAGCTCGCGCGGCACCAGTCGGCACCAGGCGCGCAGCGCCGCACGAGCCTCGGGCAGCCGGCGCGCCTCGACCAGCCGGCCGACGTCGCTGGACGGGCCGAGCAGCACGCTCAGGTGCGGCCGTTCGCGCAGCAGCTCGCTGAGCGCGTCACGGCTGAGCGAAGGGGCCGAAGAACGGCGCGCTCTCGGGCCGGGATCGTGTGCAGCGGTCACCATGCGGCACAGCGCGGCATAGCCTTGGCCATGCCCGGCCTGTGCCCACTGCGTGGAGTCGCTGCGGCCGACTGCGCCATGGGCGAGCAGCACGACACGGCCAAGCGGTTCAGCCAGACTGCCATGCACGGCGAGATCTGCGCCCAGGATCGGCGCGAGCGCCGCATCTCGGCAGGCCTGCACATGGGCCACCGCACCATAGACCCCGTCTCTGTCGGTGAGGGCGAGACGTTCGGCGTCGGCGCTCGACGCCAGCTCGGCGAGGCGTCTCGGGGTGGTGCAGCCGTAGTGCGTGGAGAAGCCCGAATGCACGTGCAGGTGTGTGAACGGAGGCATGCCGGTCACTCCCAGACGAGCTGGAGTCGCCAGCCGTCGTCAGGCAGGCGCAGCAGGTCGTAGGTGTGAAAGTCGTCGCCCGTGCACGAGGCATCGACGCGCCAGAGCTCCTGATCGACGCGCTGACGGGGTGCGCAGGCTGTTGCCGCTGCGCTCGTCGTCGGATGAGCGCTCACCGCGCTCGCAGCGGGGGAGGACTGAGATGCGCACCACCAGCGCCTTCGGTGAAAGAAGCTCTGCGGCACCCCGACGATCTCGTACTCGAAACGGCGCCAGACGAAACTGCGCGGCTCGCCCTCGTGCGAGAGCTCGACGGTGATCGCCTCATCGATCTTGCGTGGCATCATGGCCTCCTGCTGTGCTCACTGGTTCGAACATATGTTCGAATGATCACAGCGTAGAGGTGCCCTCCGACATCGGCAACGACGACTGATGGTCGCACGCCTGCGCGCGCCGATCACGCTTCGGCCATGGCATCCACCGGCCGTTCGGGCTGACCGCACCGAGCACGTCAAGTCGGGCGCGGGTTCGTGCCAGCAGATCGCCAGGAACGTCTTCTGCACGAGACTGCTGACCGCTCTCGGCTGACCCGTCAGCAGCGCGAAGCTGCCAGGAGACGGTCTGGCCCATACCTTTCTCGATGCCGCGACTCAGGCTGAAGCTCCATCTGGCGCGACGCGGTTCGCTTACGTTCTCGGCGAGGCCGCCCTCTGCGATTGCGAGCGTCTGCCACCTGAGTTCGTCTGCGCAGCCCTCCCACGTCTCGGCGCAGGCGTCGCACCCGCACGAGGGATAGAACTCGTCGAAAAGCGCGCCGGCGTATATCCGAACACCTGGGAAGTCCGTGAGGACGATCACCATCGGTGCGCAGGCGTCGTCATTCGGTGTCAGCCGCACCGCTTGCACGGTCTCGGCTGCGGTCGGTGCGTTCAGCAGTTCGGCGGTGACCGCGAATCCGTCTTCACGACGCACGTCGTAGACCGACGTCAAATGCTCGATGAGCTCTGTCGCCACCGTGTGCAGCGGAGCGAATCGATCCGGGTCGCTGAAGACGCTGAGACCGACGGCTGGTGACGCCGCGGTGCGGTCAGAGCGTGAGAGCCGGAACATAGGGCCATTCTTCCGCTTTTCCGCCGGCCGCAACAGCTTCAGTGCCCGCATCCGTCAGGCGGGCTCGATTCCTCTCAAATCGTGAGAGTTCAGAACTCCTCGTATGTGGCGGGATCCTGGCCGTTGAGTCGACCGTCTTCGCGAGCCAGCCCGTCGATCGCGGCGAGATCCTCGTCGCTCAGGTCGAAGTCGAACACATCGAGGTTGCTGATCTGCCGATCGGAGTGCGTCGCCTTCGGAATCGGGACCACGCCGTTCTGCAGGTGCCACCGCAGGACGACCTGAGCCACGGTGCGCCCGTGCGCGTGAGCGATCTGCTCAAGCGTCTCGTTCTGCAGAATCTCGCTGGCTCGGCCGAGCGGACTCCACGCCTCGGTGACGATGCCGTGCTCTGTGTTCCAGCGCACCGCCTCGTGCTGCGGAAATCTCGGGTGCAGCTCGATCTGGTTCACGCTCGGCAGCACACCGGTCTCGCGCTCGAGACGTTCGAGGTGCTCGGGCAGAAAGTTGCTCACGCCGATGCGACGGGTCAGCCCGCGCTCGCGCGCCTCGATCAGCGCCTGCCATGCCTCGACGTAGCGGTCGGTCAGTGGGTTCGGCCAGTGGATCAGCAGCAGATCGAGATGATCGAGACCGGTGCGATAGACCGACTCTTCGATCGTGGGAACGGCCTGGTCAAACGCATGGTGGCGGCCAGGCAGCTTCGAAGTGACGACGATCTCGTCACGCGGCACGCTGCTGAGGCGCACCCCGGCGCCGACCGCGCCCTCGTTCTCATAGTTGAAAGCGGTGTCGATCAGCCGGTAGCCGTTGTCGATCGCCCGGGCGACCGTTTCGGCACCCGCACGCCCGTTCAGGCGGTAGGTGCCGAAACCGATCGCCGGCAGGGTGGTGCCGTCGTTCAGGGTGTGCGAGGTCTGCGTGTTCTCGGGGGAAGTGCTCATGCCAACGACCTTAGGCCGCGGCCTCGTCTCCTGCCACCTCCTCATGCACGCCGGCCGCGTTGGTCTCGACCGATGTCGAACCCGCACGACCCGTGTGGTCGTCAGCGTCTTCGAAGCGCACCTGCAGACGGGCGTCGGCCGAAGCGCCTGCCGCGTCAGCATCCGCCGTCGTCTCTGCAGACGCCAGATCGACCGTCACCACCGTGCCGCTCGCCCCCGAGACCAGCAGGTCGGCGATGCGATCGTCGACCTCGCGCTGTACCGTGCGGCGCAGCGGACGAGCACCGTACTCGGGCTCGAAGCCGCGTTCGGCAAGCCAGTCGACCGCCTGGTCGCTGACCTGCAGGCGGATGCCCTGCTCGGCCAGCCGCTCGGCCGTCGCCGCGATCATGGTGCGTGCGATCAGCCCCACCTGCTCACGGGAGAGACGACGGAACAGCACGATCTCGTCGATGCGGTTGAGGAACTCCGGTCGCATCGCCTCACGCAGACGGCCCATCACCCGATCGCGCAGCGCCCGCTCCGAACCGAAGCCCGTCGCGTCGTCGCCGGCGTTCGCGACGAAGCCGAGCGCTCCCGACCGTGAGGCCAGAAACTCGGAGCCGATGTTCGAGGTCATGATGACCACGGTGTTGCGAAAGTCGACGGTGCGCCCCTGGCCGTCGGTCAGCCGCCCGTCGTCGAGCACCTGCAGCAACAGGTTGAACACGTCGGGGTGCGCTTTCTCGATCTCGTCGAGCAGCAGCACCGAGTACGGCCTGCGCCGCACGGCCTCGGTGAGCTCGCCGGCCTCGTCATAGCCGACGTAGCCCGGGGGAGCGCCCACCAGCCGCGCTGCGGTGTGCTTCTCGCCGAACTCCGACATATCGAAGCGCAGCAGCGCGTGCTCGTCGCCGAACAGACTGGCCGCGAGCGTCTTGGCCAGCTCGGTCTTGCCGACCCCGGTCGGGCCGAGGAACAGAAAGCTGCCCACGGGCCGGTTCGGGTCGCCCAGACCGGTGCGGCCACGACGCACGGCCCGAGCCACCGCGGCGACCGCGTCATGCTGACCGATCACGCGCTCGTGCAGTTCGCTCTCGAGGTGCGCGAGCCGTGTGCGCTCGCCCTCGCTGATGCGATCGACGGGAACACCTGTGCGGCGCGCGACCACCTCGGCGATCTGTCGCTCGTCGACCACCGCCTCGGTCGGTGCCGGCGCCGAACTCGTCGTCGCGGCATGCTGATGCTCGATGCGGGCATTGTGCGCGCTCGCCGCGTCAAGAGCCGCCTGCACCTGTTCGATGCGGTCGCGAATCTGGCCGGCCCGCTCATACTGCTCGGTCGACGCCGCGGCGTTCTTCTCGGCCTCCAACTCCATGAGCTGGCGCATCAGCGCCTGCGTGTCGATGCGATCGCCGAGCCGCAGTCGCAGCCTGGCCCCGGCCTGGTCGATCAGGTCGATCGCTTTGTCGGGCAGACGACGATCGGGCAGGTATCGGGCCGACAGACGCACGGCGGCGTCGAGCGCGGCATCCGTGTACCGCACGTCGTGATGCTCTGCGAAGGCGGGCGCGACGCCGTGCAGAATGCGCACGGCGACGTCCTCCGATGGCTCGTCGACGGCGACCGGCTGGAACCGGCGCTCCAAGGCGGGATCCTTCTCGATCCTGCGATATTCGTCGAGCGTGGTCGCGCCGATCATATGCAGCTCGCCTCGAGCCAGCCTCGGCTTGAGCATGTTGGCCGCGTCGAGGCCGTCGCCCATGCCGCTGCCGCCGGCGCCGACGACCGTGTGCAGCTCGTCGATGAAGACGATGAGCTCATCGCGATGCGCGGTGATCTCGTCGAGCAGCTTGGTCAGGCGCTCTTCGAAGTCGCCGCGAAAGCGCGTGCCGGCCACCATCGACGCCAGGTCGAGCGAGACCAGGCGACGCCCGGCGATCGCATGCGGAACCTCGTCGTCGACGATCGCCTGCGCGAGGCCCTCGACGACGGCGGTCTTGCCGACGCCGGCCTCGCCGACGAGCACGGGGTTGTTCTTGGTGCGGCGCGAGAGGATCTCGACGGTCTGCTCGATCTCGTCGGCTCGACCGATCACCGGATCGAGTCGGCCGTCGCGTGCCTGTGCCGTCAGATCGGTGCCGAAGCGGTCGAGCATCGTGGTCTGCGATGTGGCGGATGCGTCAGCCTGCTCCGCATCGCCGCCTGCGTCCGCCTCCGAGGAGCCGGCGTTCGCAGCCGCAGCGTCGTCGACGGGTGCCACGTCATCGGGCTGCCGGGCAGACTGCCGCATCGAATCGATCAGCGACTGCGCGGTCACGCCGAACCCTGCCAGGATCTGTGCGGAGGGCGCATCCTGCGCGAGCACCAGTGCGAAGAAGAGATGCTCCAGATCGACATAGGTCGAACCCGAGGCACGGGCGACCTGGAAGGCATGGAAGAGGGCGCGCTGCAGCGAGGGCGTGACATCGGGGGCCTCGGTAACTGTCGCGCCGTCACGAGCGACGGGCAGCCGAGCCTCGACCTCGTGAGCGAGCTGCTGAACGCTCACACCCATGCGGGTGAGCACGTCGTGCACTGGGGCGTTCTCGGCGAGCACGCGCAGCATGTGCAGGGTGTCGACCTCGGTCTGACCTCTTCTGACCGCGTACGATCCGGCCTCGGCCAGAGCCTGCTGTGTGCGCTGGGACAGAAACCTGCTGATGTCGATGGTGCGCTGGCCTTCGGCAGCCTGCTGCCGTGCCTGCTGGGCGTTCAGGTAGCGTGCGAGAAACTCGTCGAATGATCCCTGCCCGCTCGGTTCGCGTTCGCTCCCGTTCTGGGGGTTGTTCTCTGGCACAGTACCTCCTCGTCGGTGTCTGCGAGGGCGATACCGATCTGACAGTCGTTCAGACGTCGCCACCCTCAAAGTTGAGTGCCGTACGCTCAACCTAACGTCCGGGTGTCGCAGGTATTCCCCTGCGTCGCTTCCGTTCGCGGCATCACGAGCGCCATGCCTTAAACTGAACGGCATGCCCTCCGCCAGCCCGCTGCGCATCGCCATGATCTCGCTGCACACGAATCCCTATGGCGACCCCGGCACGGGCGACGTCGGCGGCATGAACATCGTGATCCAGCACCTTGCGGCCGAACTGGCCGCACTCGGTCACCAGGTCGATGTGATCACACGCCGCAGCGCTCCCGAGCAGCCCGACGCGATCGAGCTGGCCCCCAGACTCATGCTGCGCACGATCACGGCCGGGCCCGAGCATCCGCTGCCCAAAGCCGAGCACGAAGCGTACATCGACGCCTTCGCCGGGCAGCTGCGGGCACTCGGCGACTATGACGTGATCCACGCGCATCACTGGTACTCCGGTCTGGCCGCCCTGCCCGTCGCTCGGGAATGCGGCGCGGCGCTGCTGCAGAGCTTTCACAGCATCGCGGCAGACGCCGACACCGCACTCGACAACGGCGAGCCTCCCGAGGCGCCCGGGCGTCTCTCGGCAGAGCGCACTCTCGCACGCGAGGCCGATGCGGTGATCACGGTCAGTCATGCCGAGCAGCGCACCGTGGTCGAGCGGCTGGGCGGCGAGGCATCGCGGGTGCACGTGGTGTCTCCCGGTGTGGATGCTCGGTGCTTCCACCCGGGAGAGGCTGCCGTTCCGAGATACGTCGCCGCTGCAGCCCGCATCGAGCCGCTCAAAGGGCTCGACCTCGCCGTCGCCACGATTGCGTCGACTGACGTCTCGCTGCGCCCTGATCTGCGCATCGCGGGCGGGCCGAGCAGCCAGGACGGCGGCTGTCTGACGGCTCTGCGCCGACAGGCCGCCGACGCGGGCATCGGCGACCGGGTGCACTTCGACGGCGCGATGTCGCACGCCGAGCTGGCCGATCTGATGCGCGGTGCCTCGGTGTTCCTGGTTCCGTCGCACTCTGAGACCTATGGTCTGGTCGCACTCGAGGCAGCCGCAAGCGGGGTGCCGGTGATCGCGATGGCCACCGGAGGCCTGCCCGAGGCGGTGCACGACGGCGAGACCGGTCTGCTCATGCGCGATCGCTCGCCCGAGACCTGGGCGCGCGCGCTGACCAGGCTGCTCGACGACGCCGAGCTGCGCGAGCGCATGGGGCATGCAGGCCGCGCACTCGCTCTGCAGCGCAGCTGGGCGAAGAGCGCCCGACGGCTCGTGCAGATCTACTGTCAGCAGCGTCGGATGACGCGCTCGACGGTGCAGCCGGTATGACCGCTCGCGAACGCGTCGCCGCCATCGACTGCGGCACGAACACCGTGCGCCTGCTCGTGATCGAGGGGCCCGCACCGACGCGGGAGCTCGTGCGCCGCACACGCACGATCCGTCTCGGCGAGGGCGTCGACCGCACGCATGCCTTCGCGCCGGCGGCGCTCGACCGCCTTGGCGTCGCCTTGGCAGACTACCGCCGCGATCTGAAGCGGCTCGGCGTCGCAGACGACCGGCTGCGCTTCGTGGCGACGTCGGCGAGCCGCGACGTGCATGACGCGACACCGCTGCGCGACGTCGTCGAATCGACTCTCGGCGTGCGGCCCGAGATCATCAGCGGTGTCGAAGAGGCCGACCTCTCGTACGCCGGCGCACTCACCGGAATGCCGGCACAGCCCATGACGCTGGTCGTCGACCTCGGCGGTGGCTCGACCGAGCTCGTCGTCGGACGCAACGGCCGACCGATCGCGGCGTGGTCGATGAACGTGGGCGGCGTGCGCCTCACCGAGCGACACCTCGATGCGCACCGGCCGATGTCGGCGGCACAGCACGCGGCGATGGTCGCCGACGTCGACTGCGCTCTCGACGAAGCCGAGACCCATGTGTCGTTGGCCGGCGTCGAGCGGGTCATCGGCGTCTCTGACTCGATCGGCGTGATCGCAGCGGTGACCGCCGGCGTGCGTGCCGAGCGCTTCGGCGAACTGTCGGGCGGAAGCTGGAGTCTCGACGCGCTGCAGGCCGCCTGCACCCGTCTGATCGCCGCCGACCCGCATGCGCTTGCCGAGATGGGCGTCGACCGCACACGCACTGACCTGGTCTCCGCAGCCGCGGTGATCTGGTCACGGGTGAGCGCGCGCATCGCCGCCCGCTCGCACTGCGACCACGCCGTCTACAGTGAGCATGACATCCTCGACGGCGCCGCTGAGACGTTGCTGGCAGGCGGCCGAGATCGGCGATGAGCAGTTCACGGGGGAGCACGAGTGAGGAACACCGCAGGCCGGCGGACCCGGCATCTCGATCATCGCGCGGCGGGAGCGGATCGCCCGACCGGCGTGTGACGACCATCGTGCTGATCGCGACGATGGGAGCCGTTGCCTTCGGCTATGACACGGGCGTGCTCGCGGGCGCGCTGCCGTTTCTCAGTCGGCCGCGAGACGCCGGCGGCTTGGGGCTCGATGCCCTGGCCGAAGGCGTCGTCACGTCGGCGCTCGTCTTCGCCGCGAGTCTCGGCGCCCTTGTCGGCGGGCGGCTCGCAGATCGCCTCGGACGCCGCCGAACCCTGCTCTTCGTCTCGCTCGTCTTCGCCGTCGGCGCACTGGGCACCGGGCTTGCGCCGAGCGTCGAGGCGCTGGTGGTGTGTCGGGTGGTGCTGGGCCTCGCCGTGGGAGCCAGCTCGACGATCGTGCCCATCTTCATCGGCGAGATCGCCCCGGCGCGGCGGCGCGCGGGGCTGGTCACCCGAAACCAGCTGATGATCGTCACCGGGCAGCTGCTCGCGGCCGTGGCGAACGCCGCGATCGCGCAGGCGTCGTCTGACGGTGAAGCGTGGCGACACATGCTGCTGGTCAGTGCGACCCCGGCCCTGCTGCTGTTCGCCGGGCTCTGGCTCGTCCCGGAATCGCCGCGCTGGCTGGCTACGCACGGTCACCCCGAGGCTGCGCGCCGTGTGCTCGAATCGATTCGCAGCACCGGCGAGAGCGAGCGCGAACTGCAGACGATCACGGCGCTTCACACCCGGGCCAATGAGTCTGCAGGCGCGACGCGGAGAACGGATCGGCACCCGATGCAGGCCCGTTGGGTGCGCCGTCTCGTGCTGATCGGTGCCGGTCTGGGCATGGTCTCTCAGCTGACCGGCGTGAACTCCGTGATGTACTTCGCACCGAGCATCCTCGCGACCAGCGGGCTCGGCACGCAGGCGGCGCTCACCGCGACCATCGCCACGGGAGTGGTCTCGGTGCTCGCGACGCTCGTCGGCATCCGCGTGCTGCGTCGTCTCGGCCGACGCCCGATCATGATCACCGGGCTGATCGGCGTCGCCTCGTCGCATCTGCTGCTGGGCCTCGCCTTCGCCCTGCCGTTGGGGCCAGCCCAGCCCTGGCTCGTGCTCGCCCTCATGCTGGTGCTGCTCTGCTTCGTGCAGTCGATGGTGTCAGTGGTGTTCTGGCTGATGACAGCCGAGCTGTTCCCGCTGCAGGTGCGGGGGCTGGCCGCCGGTGTGGCAGTCTGCGTGCAGTGGCTGTCGAACGGCGTCGTCGCGCTGCTCTTTCCGCTGGCCTTCGCGCACCTGGGCGGCGACGTCTACTTCGTCTTCGCCGCGGTCAACGTGCTGAGCGCATGGTTCGTCTGGCGTGCGCTGCCCGAGACGCGCGGGCTGGCGCTCGAAGAGGTCGAGAGGATGCTGCGCCGACGTCTCAGCTGAAGCGATCGACTGCGTAGACTCGGTTCATGCGCTCTGAGACCGACCCTGAGAAGACCGGTGCGAGTTCGACCGTCTGCACACCTGAGATCCGCGTCTACCGCGGTGGCCGACTCGAACGGGAGACCACCTCTCTGACCGAGATCGAGCAGCTGCAGCACGACGCCGAGCGCACCACATGGGTCGATCTGCCGACGGCCGATCATGAGGCGCTCGTGCAGATCGCGCAGACGCTGCATCTGCATCCGCTCGCCATCGAAGACGTCGAAGAGAGCCATGAGCGTGCGAAGCTCGTTCGCTACGAGACGCATCTGTTTCTGACGCTGTATGCGATGGCTGCGCCGAACGACGTCGAGTCCGAGCTCGAACGGCATCAGATCGACATCTTTCTGACCAGAAACGTCGTGGTGACCGTGCGACACGGCGACGGCTTCGATCTCGGCGGTGCGCGACTGGCCTGGGAGGCGCACCCGACGCTGCTGGCGATCGGCGGCATCACCGTGCTCTGGGCGATCGTCGATCAGATCGTCGACACCCATTTCGACACCGTGCAGCAGCTTGACGAGAGCATCGACGCTCTCGAAGACGAGCTCTTCGGCGACACGCCGGACTCCCGCGGCATCCAGCTCAACGCCTATCATCTGCACAAGCGTCTGGTCACCCTGCGTCGGCTGGCGCTGCCGACCAGAGAGATTCTCAGCAGCGTGATCAATCGTGCTGAGCCGCCGCTGCCGGATGCGCTGCGACCCTACTTTCTCGATGTCTATGATCACGTGCTGCGCGTGAGCGACTGGACTGACTCGCTGCGAGACCTGGCCAGCACCATCATCGACACGAACCTCTCGAGCCAGAGCAACCGGATGAACCTGGTGATGAAGAAGCTCACATCGTGGGCGGCCATCATCGCCGTGCCGACGCTGATCACCGGCTTCTTCGGCATGAACGTGAACTTTCCCTATTTTCAGACCGATGTCGGTGCGGTGATCGCCGTGACGCTGATCGCGCTGACCTCGGTTGGGCTCTACGCCTGGTTCAAACGTCTGGACTGGCTGTGAGCCCGGCGGTCTGGGGAGCACTGTTGGCCGCATCGATCATGGTGAGCCTCACCCCGGGCGCCGGAGCCATCTCGACGATGACGAATGCGCTGAACGTCGGGTGGCGCCGGTCGATCTGGGGCGTGCTCGGCCAGCAGATCGGTCTGCTCATTCTGCTGGTGATCGTGGCCTGCGGGCTGGGTGCGCTGCTCGCACACGCGCCGGGAGTCACCACGGCGATCCGCTACGCCGGCGCCGCCTACCTCGGCTACCTCGGGGTTCGGCAGCTGCTGCTCGCGCGCGCCGTCGGTCGGGTCGCCGAAGACGAGGGCACCGACGCCGGCACGGCTGCCGAGAACCAGGCCGCCGATTCGGGGGATGCTGCCGGCGTCAGCCGATACCTGCGACCCGGCGCGATGGTGATGCGCGGAACATGGGTGAACCTCAGCAACCCCAAGGCGATCATCTTCTTTCTGGCCTTCATGCCGCAGTTCATCGATGCGTCGAAACCGGTCGTGCTGCAGTATGCGGCGGTGATCGTCACCATGATCGTCGTCGACATCTGCGTGATGTGGGGCTTCTTCGCTCCTGCCGCCCGCGCGGTCGGGCGATTCGCGCGAAACGCGCATGGCCAGCGTGTGATGAATGCGGTGTTCGGGGTGCTGTATCTTGCGGTCGGCGTGCTGCTGATCTTTCTGCACTGAGGCCTGCCTCAGCGCGACGTAATGTGCGATTCGTCGTGCGGGTGATCGGGCGATGTCGGCGCGACGAAGTACCATGGGCGGCATGAGGCCGATGCGAACGACCCAAAACTCCGCACCGACACCAGGTATGTCGCACACGCACAGATTGGTGAGCACGTCGAGATCGCTGCGTCTGCCGAGATCGTCCCTGGCACGACTCTCAGCTCTGCTGCTGGCGGCCACGCTGCTCGCGTTGGCTCTGCTGGCGACGTCCGTCAGACCGGCAGCGGCATCCGTCGACGACTTCAGCTTCGAATCGATGTCTGTCGACTACCACCTGAGCCGCGACGCCGACGGCAGAGCACGAATCGATGTCACCGAGACTCTCGTCGCCGACTTCCCGAGCTTCGATCAGAACCGCGGTCTCGTGCGCAAGATCCCCCTCGACTATGACGGGGTGTCGCTCGACCCGACGGTCACGGCGGTGACCGATGACGCCGGCCGCGCAGTGGTGTACGACACAAAGCGCGTCGGAGGCCAGCTCGAAGTGTCTCTCGGCTCAGACGAGTTCGTGCACGGCAGGCAGACCTACGTGCTGAGCTACGCCATGCAGAACACCGTGCGTCATTTCGCCGACACCGACACCGACGAGTTCTACTGGGATGTCAACGGCGAGAGCTGGCAGCAGCCCTTCGGGGTCGTCTCCGCGACGCTCACGGTCGATCCCTCGCTCGTCTCCGCCCTGAACGGCCAGGCCTCCTGCTATCAAGGTGCACACGGATCGACCGTGCGCTGTCAGATCGTGCGTCTCGAAGACGCGGGTGACGCTGCCGCCCGGTTCACCGCGCAGACTGACGGCGGGCTCGCCCCCGCGCAGACGATGACCATCGCGGTCGGCTTCGCCCCGCAGACCTTCGTGATCCCCGAACCTCCCTCACGGGCATGGTGGACGACATGGCTGCCGCTGGGGCTGAGCGCAGTCGCTCTCGGGCTCGCCGTCGCCCTGGTCGTCGTGCGAAGCCGTCGATGGCGGGACGCCCCGGGGCGTGGAGTGATCGTTCCGGAGTACGCACCGCCCGCAGGGCTTCCGATCGTCGCCGGGGCCGACCTGGTCAACCGGATGAACAGCTGGATGCCGGCCGCAGTCATCGACATGGCGGTTCGCGGCGTCGTTCGCATGGTCGACATCGAACATGTCGGCATGTTCGGCGCCAAAAGACCGAGCTTCGCGATCGAGATGGTCGACCCCGGTCGCATGCAGGCTCATGACGCAGAGGTGCTCGCCGTGCTGGCCGGGCCTCGTCAGCTGCAGCCGGGTGAGCGCGTGGCCATTGAGACGAAGCCCGACCAGCACCGTGCCGAACGTGCGCAGGCGGTGATCGTCGATGTTCAGCAGCGGCTCATCGCCGGCGGGTTCCGAGCCGTGCCGACTTCCACGCTGCCGGTTGCCCTGCGAGTGTCAGGGTGGGGCATGATGGCGATCTCCGCCGCGTACGGGCTGTGGGCGCTGGTGCAGGCCGAACGCATCACCTGGTGGCTCATCGCAGCCGGGTTGGCCACGGTGGGGTCGCTGATGCTGCTGTTCGTGGCCCTGCCTCGCCCGAAGACGCTGACCGAAGCGGGTGCTGAGGCCAGAGACGAGGTCAAAGGCCTGAAGATGTACATGGAGCTTGCCGAGCGAGATCGCTTCGCCGTGCTGCAGAGTGTGCAGGGCGCCGAACGCATCGATCTGTCCGACGGCTCCACCAGTGTGCGTCTGAACGAAAGGCTGCTGCCGTGGGCGGTGCTCTGGGGCATCGAAGGCACTTGGGCGAAGCAGCTGCAGGTCGACTACGAGCGCACCGGCAGCCAACCGGGGTGGTATGACTCGATGACGCCGTTCGCTGCGGGAGTCCTCGCTTCCAGACTCGCCGCGTTCAACACCGCTGCGACCACCTCGGTGCAGCCGCCCACCTCAGGAGGCAGCTTCTCCGGAGGCGCGGGCGGCGGCGGATTCGCCGGCGGCGGCGGTGGCGGTGGCGGTGGCGGAGGCCGGTAGCCGACCGAGGTCACTGCGAAGACAGCACGAGGGCATCGCCCTGACCGCCGCCCCCGCAGATGCCGATCGCTGCCCAGTGCGTGTCGTCGCCGGCATCCGTGCCGACTGCGGCGTCGTGCAGCCGGCGCAGCTGCATGGCGGCGCTGAAGACGATTCGTGCGCCCGAGGCCCCGATCGGGTGCCCCAGCGCGACCGCACCGCCCAGTGCGTTGAGACGCTCGTCAGGCAGGTCGAGCAGCCGAGCGGTCTGTATGGCGACTGCTGCGAACGCCTCGTTGACCTCGAGCACATCCAGCCGAGCGACGTCGACTCCGGCTCGCCGACAGGCCAGTCGAATCGCCAGGGCCGGTTTGTCGAGCAGCCCGGTGTCCGGGCCGGCGATCTGTGCGAATCCGGCGATGCGCGCCAGCACCGGCAGCCCCAGCCGACTCGCCTGAGCGCGTGTGGTCAGCAGCAGCGCCGCTGCGCCGTCCGAGATCGGAGACGAGTTGCCCGCTGTTATCGCACCCTCAGAGGCGAATGCAGCACGCAGCCGCCCCAGGGTCTCTGCCGTGCTCTCGGGGCGTACCCCTTCGTCCGCAGCGACCTCACTCTCGCCGCGCCGCGAACGCACGTGCACCGGCACGATCTCCTCGGTGAGCAGACCGGTGCGCTGCGCGTGGTCCGCACGCCGATGCGATCGCGCGGCCAGGGCATCCTGCGCATCGCGATCGATGCCGGCGGCGCTGGCGTCGCGTTCGGTCAGCAGACCCATGGCCTCGCCCGAGAAGGCGTCGGTCAGGCCGTCGGCACCGAGCGAGTCGACGACGGAGGCGTCGCCGAAGCGGTAGCCGACACGGGCGCCGGGCAGCAGGTGCGGAGCGTTCGTCATCGACTCCTGACCGCCGGCTGCGACCAGATCGGCCTCGCCGGTGCGCAGCAGGCGCACCGCCTCGATGATCGCGCTGCTGCCTGACAGACAGACGCGATTGATCGTCGTGGCGGGGGAGGTCAGCGGCACCCCGGCGGCGACCGCCGTCTGCCGAGCCGGATTCTGCCCGCAGCCGGCCTGCACGACGTGCCCCATCATCACGTGGTCGATCGCGTCGGGCTCGATGCCCGCACGCTCGATGGCTCCGCGCAGGGCCGCGGCGCCGAGGTCGACGGCGCTGAGTGTCGCGAGCTGCCCACCCATGCGGCCCTGCGGCGTGCGTGCCCCGCTGACGATGACGACGTCGTCCGGCGACGTCTGTGGTTCGGATGTCATGGTCGTAGTGCTCCTGTGAGATCTGATCGCTCGGCTGTCTGTCGCCGACTCGTCGATCGGTTCAGCGGCCGCTGAACGCGCTGTGTCTGGTGAGATCGCGGCCGACCAGCAGCGCCTGCACGCTCTCTGTGCCCTCGTAGGTGTGCAGCGCCTCGATGTCGGTGAAGTGCCGCATCACGCCGTAGTCGAGCAGAATGCCGTTGCCGCCGAGCATGTCGCGACCGATTTGGGCGATGTGCCGGGCACCGCGGGTCGCCACGTACTTGGCCAGCGATGCCTGCTGCGCGCGCATGGTGCCGGCAGTCTCGCGATCGGTGAGCGTGCGCAGATGCAGCTGGATCGTGGTGAGCTCCGAGAGCATCTGGACGAGTCTCTCCTGCACCATCTGGAAGTCGCCGAGGGTGCGGCCGAACTGCTCGCGCTGTCGGGCGTACTGCAGCGCAGACTCGAAGATCGCCTGGGCATGACCCAGCGCCGACCAGGCGATGCCCAGACGTGTGGCCGCCAGCACCCGATTGGTGTCTTTGAACGAGCGTGCGCCGGGCAGTGCCGCATCGGCGGGCACACGCACGTTGTCATAGGTGATCTCGGCCTGATGGATGGCGCGCAGCGATCCCTTGCGGCGGATCGTTTCACTGTGATAGCCGGGCGCGTCTTGGGGCACGAGGAAGGCGCGGACGTCGCCCGCTTCGTCGCGCGCCCAGGTCACGGTGACGTCGCCGACTGAACCGTTGCCGATCCACTTCTTGCGACCCGTGATGATCCAGTCGTCGCCGGAGCGTCGAGCCGATGTGGTCAGTGCCACGGAGTCACTGCCGTGATCCGGCTCGGTGAGTGCGAACGCACCGAGCTTCTCGCCGCGGGCGAGTGGAACCAGCCACTCAGCTTTCTGCGCGTCGCTGCCGAACATGGCGATCGTGCGCAGCGCCAGCGCGCCCTGCACCGCGATGATCGTGCCCAGCGAGCCGTCGCAGCGGTGCACCTCAGCCGCAACCAGACCCGCCGCGAGCGGTGACATCGGGGTGAGACCCGGGCCTTCGACGCCGTCTGTGAGCAGGTCGAGCTCGCCCAGTCGTCGAGCGAACTCGAGGCGGTATTCGCCTTTGTCCCAGGCCTCGTCGATCAGCGGCAGCGCCTCGGCGGTGAACTGTCGCGCACGATCGAGAAATGCTCGGTCGGCAGCGGGGATGTCGGCGAACACGCCATAGTAGTCGGTGTCGAGCGCCTGCAGAACGTCGTACTCCGGCAGCGGCGGCAGGGGAGTGCGAACGGTCTCGGTCTCGGGGTCGGCAGTGGTCATGGTGATCCTTTCACAGAGCTCGACACGGGGTCGTTCGCGTGTCGAAGCGGGACTCGATGAGGTGATGCGGTTCAGCGCCGTTCGGGCACGTTCGCGGTGCCGCGCGGCAGCAGGTCTGCGCCGGTCACGCGACGGCTCGCACCGGAGCGGTCGAGCAGCGGGATGATGCCGCCGGTGTGTCGGGGATAGTTCGCCCCGAGCATGAGAGCCGCATCGACGTCCTGGGGGCTCTCAGCCGTTCCGTCGGCAAGCACGAGGTTGACCTCCTGAGCCAGACCGTCGAGCAGCAGACCTCGGGCCTCGGCCGCATCGCCGGGCCCTGCGGCTCGAGGTGCGTCGGCGGCCTGCGCGCTACGGGCTCGTGCCGTCGTGATGGCCTGGGCGGCCTCGGGCGTGAGCTCTCCGGCAGCGGTCAGATAGCGCAGGCGGCTGGGCCCGCCGATCTCGACCATCTGCTGCAGACTTGCGCTGACCGGGAACCTGGCCGGCCAGGCGTCGTGCAGCGTCTCGAAGATGTGCAGCTGCACGCCGTGCCCGATGTAGTCGAGCAGCGTCAGCGGGGTCATCGGCAGGCCGTCGCCGACCAGTGCACCGTCGACCGTCGCGACGTCCCACCCCGAATCGATGAGGTGCAGTGCATCGCCGATCAGCCGTGAGAGCAGCCGGTTGACGAGAAAGCCCGGATGATCAGCGACGCGAACAGCCGTCTTGCCCAGCCGGGCCGCGAGGCTCAGCGCGGTGTCTGCGACACGGTGCGCGGCGTCTTCGTCACGAGCCTCGGTTTCCTTCGGCAGGATCAGCTCGACCAGCGGCAGCACGGCGACCGGGTTGAAGAAGTGAAAGCCGATCAGGCGCTCCGGGTGCTGCAGCACGCTCGCCTGCTCGCTGATCAGCAGCGACGACGTGTTCGTCAGCAGCAGGGTCTGCGATGAGACCAGTGCCTCCACGTCGCGCCACACCTGCTGCTTGACCGAGAGATCCTCGAAGACCGCCTCGATCACGACGTCGCTGTCGGCGAGCCTGTCTCGATCGGCCACCGTCGTGACCAATGCCCGCACTCGGGCGTGGGCCGTCTCGTCGAGGCCGCCTCGATCACGGGCCTGCTCCAGCAGCATGTCGATGCGCGACGACGCCAGATCGGCGCGATCCTGATCGACTTCGACGACGACGACGGGCACACCGAGACGTGTGGCGAACACCACGGCGAGCTGCGTGGCCATGAGCCCGCCGCCGACCACGCCGACATGTCCGATGTCGAGCTGAGCACCGCCGGGGCGCGCCGCGCGCCGAACCCGCTGCAGCGTGAAGAAGGCATAGATGCTCGCCCGCGCCTCGTCCGTCAGCAGCAGGCGCCCGAAGGCCTCGACGGTGGCACCGGCGAGCGGCTCGCCCGGGGCGTCGTTGCGAGCGTAGGTCGCGATGCGCTCTCGTGCCGTCGCGAGACCGGCGGACGCCGTGGGCACGCCCGCCGCGGCGGTGCAGCCCGGCAGCGGTTCGGTGGCACGGCCGATCAGCTCGACGGCGGCGTCCACGGCGGGCAGATCGGTCGGAATCCGTCGCCGCACACGTGCGCGCACATCGTCGGCATCCCAGTCTCTTGAGCCCGCGGCTGGTCGACGAGAGACCACCACGCTGCCGGCGAGCACCTCCGCCGCCCACTCGAGCGATGCGTCCAGCAGCCGGTCGGCCGACACGACGGCGTCGACGACGCCGAGGTCTCGTGCACGCTCGGCCGTGAGATTTCGCCCGGTCAGCGAGTCGACGACGGCGATGCGGGCAGCGACGTCGGGGCCGACCAAGGCGGTGAGCCAGGTCAGACCGCCCCACCCGGGCACGAGGCCCAGGCTGAGCTCGGGCAGACCGATGGCGGCGACCCCGGCGGCAGCGATGCGAAAGTCGGTGTGCAGCGCGACTTCGAGACCGCCGCCGAGGGCCGCGCCGTTGAGCAGGCTGAACGTCGGCACCGGGAGGGCGAGCAGACCGGCGAACGCTCGGTAGGCGCGCGCGGCCGACTCAGTCGCCTCGGCCGGGGTCGCGACGCGCTGGAACTCGCTGAGATCGGCACCGGCGCCGAACACGCTCCCCGCAGCGGTGAAGACCAGCGCATCGACGTCGGCGTCACGCACCTGATCCGGGAGCGTGCGCAGGTATCGCTCGAACGCCGTGATCGCTGCAGCCGACCAGACCAGCAGTTTCGCGGCCGGCCGCATCGTGATGACGCCGACGCGAAACGGGCGGCTGTCGTCTGCGGCATCGAGGCGGGCATCGCGCGGATCGCTCACGGTCTGCACCTCGAAGACGAAGTCGACCGGTGCCGTCTCGGTGGTCGCGGATGCTGGGCTGGATGCTGACATGGGGGTCTGATTCCTCTCGTGCGTCATCGACTGCATCCGAGCATGGCATGAGACGGAGTCGTGCTGCAAGTGAGACGGGGTTTCAGATACGATTCTGGCGATGCTGCCGCAGTGCCTGCTGCACCACACGGCCGACGGTGGACATCGGCGCGTCGACGTCGAAGACCACGACGACCGAGCCGGCGTCGGCTGCGGTCGGCTGCTGGTCGTGGTCACGTGCGTCTGCGGCGGTCAGCGGGAGCTTCGGCTGCGCGGCGTCTTGATGGTCTGCCGCCCTCGGAGCGAAGATCGTCAGCAGGCGCGCGAGCTCGGCGGCCAGATCCCGGTGGGCCTGGTCTGGTGAGATCTGCTCGCGGATCGCCTGCCGCAGCACCGCGTTGTGCGTGGTCGCGACGATGTCGGCGAACTGCAGCGCCTCGATGTGTCGCAGTGCTGGCAGCTGCTCGCGCAGATACCGGTCGAAGACCTTCTGGTAACGCGTGATCGTGACGATCTCGCGGTCGCGCAGCTTGGGCGTCGCACGTACGATGCGATCGCGCGAGCGGATGCTGGGGAGGCGGGCGAGAAAGCGGTCGAGCACCAGCAGGGCGGCATCGATCACGTCTGTGCGAGCGTCGACGGTGACCACCTGACCGCGCAGGCGTGCGGCGAAGAACGCGTCGACCTGCTCGAGAATGTCATCGTGGTCGGCGAAGATCACGTCGTCTTTGGTGCCGAACTGGCGAAAGAACGTGCTGCGTGAGACATGTGCCGCAGTGGCGATGTCTGCGGCGCTCACCTCGTCATAGCCGCGGGCGGTGAACAGGGCGAGGGCGATATCGGCCACTTCGACTCGACTCAGCGATGCTGTGCTCATTCGGTCACGCTACCACGCAGAGGCCACCCAGGAGATGCTACCGCATCCCATCATCTATGAGACTCAGTGTCGTATAGCATTTTCGGGTGTCTCCGATTGTGCCTAGAGTGCCGAGCATGACGAACCTCGACATCTTCCCGGCTCCGACCTCCGCAACGACGCGGATCGCTGACCGACGCTTTCGACAGCTCGTGCGCACACCGCGACAGGCGGCAGAACTGATCCGAACCGACGCGACGCTGGCGGTCAGCGGGTTCGGGGGAGCGGGGCATCCCAAAGCGGTGCTCTCAGCCCTCGCCGACCTGGCCGACGCGGCCCTTCGCACCAGCCCCGACGGCAGACAGCCATACGCACTGACCCTGCTGAGCGGAGCATCCACCGCCGCCGATCTCGACGGACGACTCGCCGAATCCGGTGTCGTCGCCAGTCGCGTGCCCTACAACGCCGACCCGAAGCTGCGTCGCCAGATCAACGCCCTCGACGTCGACTATGTCGAAGTGCACCTTTCCCGGCTCGCGCAGCAGGTGCGCGAAGGCTACTTCGGTCGCGTGCACACGGCCGTCGTCGAAGTCGCCGCGATCACCGAAGACGGCGAGCTGGTGCCCGGCAGCTCGATCGGCAACAACCAGGCCTGGCTCGACGAGGCGGACGAAGTGATCATCGAGGTCAACCGGTGGCAGCCCATCGAACTCGACGGCGCCCACGACATCTACCAGAACACCGGGCTGCCGCTGCACGGCACTCCGATTCCGCTCGAGCACGTCGACCAGCACATCGGCCGGCCGCACCTCACCGTCGACCCGCAGAAGGTCGTCGCCGTGGTCGAGACCGATCTGCCGGATGACAGCCCGAGCTTCACCGCGCCTGACGAGGCCAGTCGAGCGATGGCCGGGCACATCCTCGAGTTCCTCGACCATGAGGTGAGAGCGGGACGTGTGCCGGCGGGCAGCCTGCTGCCGCTGCAGTCCGGCGTGGGCAATGTCGCCAACGCCGTGCTCGCAGAGCTCGCGAACTCGAGCTACCGGGGTCTGCAGTGCTACAGCGAGCTGATCCAGGACGGCATGATCGAACTCATCGACTCTGGTGTGGTCTCGTTCGCCTCGGCGACGGCGCTGGCGCTCAGCCCTGCGATGTTCGACCATGTCAAGCGCAACATCTCGTTCTACCGCGATCGCATCGTGCTGCGGCCGCAGGAGATCTCGAACAATCCCGAGCTGATCAGACGGCTCGGCGTCATCGCCATGAACAGCATGGTCGAGGCCGACATCTACGGCAACGTCAACTCGACCCACGTCAACGGCGTCAATGTGGTCAACGGCCTTGGCGGATCGGGAGACTACGGGCGCAACGGCTACCTGTCGATGTTCATCAGCCCGTCGACGGCGAAAGGCGGATCGATCTCGAAGATCGTGCCATTCGTCTCGCATGTCGATCACACCGAGCACGACACGCAGGTGCTGATCACCGAGCGCGGGCTGGCCGACCTGCGCGGGCTGAGCCCGGTTCGGCGCGCTCGGGTGGTCATCGACAACATCGCTCATCCCGACTACCAGCCGCTGCTGCACGACTACCTTGAGCGAGCGAGCCGGCGGGGCGGGCATGTGCCACACCTCTTCGCCGAAGCCTTCGGCTGGTACGGCCGCTTCGAGCGAACCGGAAGCATGCTTTCGCGCTGAGTGTCGAAGTCATCCCTGAGCCCCGGATCCCGAGAGGTCTTACGATGAGAGCTGACGTCTGCACTCAGGAGGATCATATGTCGACCCCGGAACCAGCGACACGCGCAAAATGGCTGCCCCGCGGCCCCGGCGTGATGTCCGGCTTCTCGACGACGGTCGGCGTGCTGCTGGCAGTGCTTCTGGCCGCTGTCGTCGTCGCGATCATCAAGCCGCTGACCCTGGTGTTCTTCGCCCTCTTCATCACGCTCGGACTGGAGCCGGTGATCCGCTGGCTCGAGAGCAGGGGGATGAAGCGCCCGCTGGCGCTCGGCACGGTGCTCGGCGTGGGCCTGCTGATCTTCGGCGTGGTCGTCTGGATGATCGTGCCCGGCATCGTGCAGCAGGTCGGCCAGTTCGTCGACACGGCGCCGAAGAGCTTCGACGAAGTCAGCCAGCGGCCCTGGTTCCTGCACGTGGACGAGCAGTTCAACGGAGCGGCGACCACGACGCTGCAGACGATCGAGACACAGGTGACGAACCCCGACTTCTGGTGGGGCGTCGGCGGTGGAGCCTTCGAGATCGGCCGCGGCGTGGTCGACGCCATGACCGGCACGATCTTCGTGCTGATTCTGACCCTCTACTTCGTGGTCTCCCTCGATCGCATGAAGCAGGCGTTCTCACTGCTGGTGCCGAAGACGAAGCGTGCGAACGTCATGGACATCACCGAAGAGATCACCGGCTCGGTCGGCAGCTACCTCGGCGGCATGGTCGTGCTGGCCTTCTGCAACGCGGTCTTCAGTCTGATCGTGATGACCGTCTTCGGTGTTCCGTTCTCGCTCGTGCTCGCCATGCTCGCGCTGTTCATCACGATGATCCCGCTCATCGGCAGTGTGATCAGCACCGTGCTGATCACTGCGGTCGCCCTGCTCGGCTCACCGCTCACCGCGTTGTTCGTCGCCCTCTGCCTGATCATCTACATGCAGGTCGAGGCATATGTCCTGACTCCGCGCATCGTCGGCAAGAGCGTCAACATTCCCGGATCGCTCGTGCTGATCGGTGCGATGGTGGGTGCGACGCTCGCTGGACTGATGGGGGCTCTCGTCGCCTTTCCCGTGGCCGCTTCGATCCTCATCATCGTCAAACGCGTGATCGTGCCCGCTCAGGAGCAGCGCTGAGACGATCGCATGTAACCTGCGTGCAATGCGGGTCGGCGTAAGATCTTCCCTCGGCGTGGCAGGCCTCCACGACTGTTCGCCACTTCACCAGACTGAGGAGACGACATGGCTCGAGGAGCTTTCGACTGGCGGCTGCACGGAGACGGCGTGCACATCGGACCGGGCGAGGCGGTGGCTCCCGACGAGCGACTGACCTGGCCGCGCACGATCGGCATCGGCACCCAGCATGTGGTCGCCATGTTCGGCTCCACCTTCCTGGTGCCGCTGCTCACCGGATTCCCACCGGCGACGACCCTGCTGTTCTCCGGCCTCGGCACCATCATCTTCCTGCTGCTGACCCGAAACCGGGTGCCCAGCTACCTCGGATCGAGCTTCGCCTTCATCGCCCCGATCGCCGCGGCGCAGAGCGAGCACGGGTACGCGGGCGCGCTCGGCGGCGTCGTGATCGCCGGTGCCACGCTGTTCGTCATCGGCCTGGTCGTGCAGCGGGCGGGCGTTCGATGGATCGAATGGCTGATGCCGCCTGTCGTCACCGGTGCGATCGTCGCTCTGATCGGCCTGAACCTCGCGCCCAGTGCCAAGGCGAACTTCGAGGTCGCCCCAATCACCGCGCTGGTGACGCTGGGAGCGATCATCCTGTGGGGCGTGCTCTTCCGTGGGTTCCTCGGTCGTCTGTCGATTCTGTTCGGCGTGGTGATCGGCTACGTCACTGCGGTCGTCCGCGGTGAGGTCGACTTCTCGGCCATCGCCGACGCGGCATGGTTCGGGCTGCCGCACTTCCAGACGCCCACCTTCCACATCTCGACCGTGGGCCTCTTCGTGCCCGTCGTCTTCGTGCTGATCGCTGAGAACATCGGACATGTGCGGTCGGTCGGCATGATGGTCGGCCGAAATCTCGACGACAACATCGGTCGTGCGCTGATCAGCGACGGTCTTGCCACGGTGCTCGCGGGTTCGGGCGGCGGCTCGGGCACGACCACCTACGCAGAGAACATCGGTGTGATGGCCTCGACCAAGGTGTTCTCGACCGCGGCCTACTGGGTCGCCGGCATCGTCGCTGTGCTGCTGAGTCTCTTTCCCAAGTTCGGAGCGGCGATCGCCACGGTGCCCGCCGGTGTGCTCGGAGGCGCCGGTGTGGTGCTCTACGGCATGATCGGTGTGCTCGGCGTGCGCATCTGGGTCGAGAACAAAGTCGACTTCTCGAAGTCGATCAACCTGACCACAGCCGGGGTCGCGCTGATCATCGCGATCGCCGACTTCACCTGGCAGGCCGGCGACCTGGTGTTCGGCGGCATCGCATTGGGAACCTTCGCCGCCATCGCCGTCTACCACGTCATGCGTGGAGTGACCCGGCTGCGCGGCGGGCGCAGCACGACGCCGGTTTCGCCGGCGAGCACGGATCGGGTGGACGAAGCCGCGCACTGATCCACGCGAGTCGACCGAGCCTGGCCGGCCGCGACATCCTCATCACCATGACACGACTAGGCTGAGAGCATGCGTCTGATCACTCCCAATCACCCCCTCATCGACCACAAGCTGACCGTTCTCCGAGACCGGAGCACCCCGCAGCCGGTGTTCCGTCAGCTCGTCGAAGAGCTCATGACGCTGCTGGCCTACGAGGGAACCCGCGATGTGGCCGTCGAAGCCGTCCGCGTCATGACGCCCGTCGCCGAGACCACCGGTGTGCGGCTGCAGCAGCCGCTGCCGCTGGTGGTGCCGATCCTGCGCGCAGGACTCGGCATGCTCGAGGGCATGACGAAACTGCTGCCGACCGCTGAAGTGGGGTTCCTCGGCATGGTGCGCGACGAGCAGACGCTGCAGCCGACGACGTATGCGAAGCGGCTGCCCGACGACCTCAGCGATCGTGCCTGCTTCGTGCTCGATCCGATGCTCGCGACCGGTGGTTCGCTGATCGGTGCGATCGACTACCTCTTCGAACGCGGAGCTCGCAAGGTGACCGCGATCTGCATTCTGGGTGCGCCGCAGGGAGTCGAGGCGGTCGAAAAGCACTTCGAGGGCCGCGATCTCACCGTGGTGCTCGGCGCCGTCGACGAGGGGCTGAACGACCAGAGCTACATCGTTCCGGGCCTCGGCGACGCCGGCGATCGGCTCTACGGAACCATCGACTGATCCCTCCCGAGGCCGTGCGTCGCCCGGCGCCGCATCCGGTATCGTGGGGTGCGGAAGTTCCACGAGTCTTTCGCAGGGCGAAAGATCTCACCGAACCTGATCAAGGGAGACAGTTCATCCATGGCGAAGATCATCTATACGCACACCGACGAGGCCCCGCTGCTCGCCACGTATTCCTTCCTGCCGATCCTGCAGGCGTTCACCGCGACCGCCGACATCGATGTGCAGACGAAAGACATCTCGCTGGCCGGCCGCATCTTGGCCGCGTTCAGCGATCGCCTTCCCGCAGAGCAGCAGGTGGGCGACGCGCTGGCCGAGCTCGGTGCGCTGGCCAAGACGCCTGAGGCCAACATTCTGAAGCTGCCGAACATCTCGGCATCGGTGCCGCAGCTCAAGGCGGCCGTCGCCGAGCTGCAGAGCAAGGGCTTCGACGTGCCAGACTTCCCGGACGAGCCGGCAGACGACGACGAGCGCAGCGTGCGCGCCGTCTACGACAAGATCAAAGGCTCGGCGGTCAACCCCGTGCTTCGTGAGGGAAACTCCGATCGTCGTGTGCCGGTCGCCGTGAAGAACTTCGCGCGCAAGCATCCGCACTCGGTGGCTGAGTGGTCGCCCGAGTCGAAGACTCGCGTGCTCACGCTCGGCGACCATGACTTCCGTCACAACGAGCAGTCGGTGGTGCTGCCGAAGGCCGACGATCTCACCGTGCAGCTCGTCGCCGACGACGGCAGTGTCACGGTGCTGAAAGAGTCGATCCCGGTGCTCGAGGGAGAGGTCTTCGACGCGACGTTCCTCAGCGCCAAGGCACTGGATGACTTCCTCAAAGAGTCCATTCAGCAGGCGAAAGACGCCGGCGTCATCTTCTCAGTGCACCTCAAGGCGACCATGATGAAGGTCTCAGACCCGGTCATCTTCGGTCACGTCGTGCGCGCGTTCTTCCCCGACCTCTTCGAGAAGTACGGTGACGCTCTCGAAGCGGCGGGCATCAGCGCGAACAACGGCCTGGGCGGCGTGATCGCCGGCATCGACTCGCTGCCAGAGGATGTTCGCGAAGGTGTGCGCGAGGCCATCGAGGCCGGCTACCAGAACGGTCCGCGTCTGTCGGCGGTCAACTCTGACAAGGGCATCAGCAATCTGCATGTGCCGAGTGACGTCATCATCGACGCCTCGTTGCCCGCGCTGATCCGCAACGGCGGTCGGCTCTGGGACATGACCGGCGCCGAGGACGACACCTTCGCGGTGATTCCGGACAGCTCCTACGCAGGCGTCTACGAGGCCACCATCGAAGACGCGGTGCGCAACGGCAAGTTCGACCCGACGACGGTGGGCAGCGTTCCCAACGTCGGTCTCATGGCGAAGAAGGCAGAAGAGTACGGCAGCCACGACAAGACCTTCGTGATCGATCGACCCGGCGTCGTGCAGGTGCTCGACCAGGCAGGCGAGGCGCTCATCGAGCAGCGCGTCGAGGCCGGCGACATCTGGCGCGGCTGCCAGAGCAAAGACGAGTCGATTCGCGACTGGGTCAAGCTCGCGGTCACTCGTGCGCGTCTGTCCGAAACGCCCGTCGTGTTCTGGCTCGACGACAGCCGTGCCCACGATCGCAACCTCATCGAGAAGGTGCACGCCTACCTCGCCGATCTCGACACCGACGGGCTCGACATCCGTGTGCTCTCGCCGATCGAGGCCACGAAGTTCACGCTGAAGCGCTTCCGCGCGGGCGAAGACACCATCTCTGCCAGCGGCAACGTGCTGCGTGACTACCTGACCGACCTGTTCCCGATCCTGGAGGTCGGCACCAGCGCCAAGACGCTGTCAGTCGTTCCGCTGCTCGCCGGCGGCGGCCTCTTCGAGACCGGTTCCGGCGGTTCGGCCCCCAAGCACGTGCAGCAGTTCCTGGCCGAGAACCATCTGCGCTGGGACAGTCTCGGCGAGTACCTCGCCATCAGCGAGAGCCTGCGCTTCCATGCTCGAAAGAGCGACAGCCCGCGCGCGCAGGTGCTGGGCGACGCGCTTGACCAGGCCACCGAGCGCTACCTCAACGAAGATCGCTCGCCGTCGCGCAAGGCCGGAGAGATCGACGACCGTGGCAGCCACTACTACGTGGCTCGCTTCTGGGCTGAGAACCTTGCGCAGCAGACCGACGACGCCGAGCTCGCCGAGCTCTTCGCCCCGGTCGCCAAGGCGCTGTCCGAGGGCGAGCAGCAGATCACGAGCGATCTGCTCGCAGTGCAGGGCAGCCCGGTCGACATCGGCGGCTACTATCGTCCCGACGACGCACTCGCCTCGGCGGCGCTGCGTCCTTCTGCCGCGCTGAACGAGATCATCGACTCGATCGGTCGCGCCTGAACGACGCACCTCTCGGTGGCGCACGGGCTGTGACCGGCGCCTGATCTCGCGAGACGCCGGCATCCACGTGCAGAACGTGTGATGCCGGCGTCTTTCGTCTCCGCAGCCCTGCCGCGCAGCCGAGCCCACAGCTCGACGCGCGGCAGATCACTCCGGCAGATGTCGGCGAAAGATGTCGGTCGGCGAACGGAAATGTGCCATTCTGACACGACCACGACCGACATCGTATACACCGGTTGTTTCCCCTCTCTGCACTGTCAGAATGAGTGATGTGCGGCCAAGGACGGTCGCGAGGCTGCCGGGTCAGCTTGGTCCGGCGACAAGCGGAATATAAGGAGCATCATGACGATCTATGCAGCGCCCGGCAGCGAGGGCAGCCTGATCACGTTCCAGGAGAAGTACGACAACTTCATCGGCGGCGCGTGGGTGCCGCCGGCAGACGGAGAGTACTTCGACAACATCACTCCGGTCACCGGCAAGGTCTTCACCAAGGTGGCACGCGGCAAAGGCGCCGACGTCGAGAAGGCGCTCGACGCCGCATGGGCGGCGTTCCCGAAGTGGAGCAAGCTCTCTGCAACCGAGCGAGCTGACATTCTGTGGAAGATCGGCGACCGCATCGACGCCAGCCTCGAGAAGCTCGCCGTCGCTGAGACGTGGGACAACGGCAAGCCGGTGCGCGAGACGCTCGCCGCCGACATCCCGCTGGCGGCCGATCACTTCCGTTACTTCGCCGCCGCGATCCGCGCGCAGGAGACCAACACCAACGAGATCGACAGCGACATGGTGGCCTACCACTTCAAAGAGCCGCTGGGCGTCGTCGGTCAGATCATCCCGTGGAACTTCCCGATTCTGATGGCTGCGTGGAAGATCGCTCCCGCTCTTGCAGCGGGAAACACCATCGTTCTGAAGCCCGCAGAGTCGACCCCGGTCTCGCTGCTCGAACTGATCAAGGTCATCGAAGACCTGCTGCCGGCCGGCGTGCTGAACATCGTCAACGGCTTCGGCGCCGAAGCCGGTGCTGCGCTGACGTCGAGCAACCGCATCCGCAAGATCGCGTTCACCGGGTCGACGACGACGGGTCGGTTCATCGCGCAGCAGGCCGCGAACCTGATCATTCCCGCCACGCTCGAGCTGGGCGGCAAGAGCCCGAACATCTTCTTCGAAGACGTCGCCGACAAGAAAGACGACTTCTACGACAAGGCGCTCGAGGGCTTCGCACTCTTCCAGCTCAACCAGGGCGAGATCTGCACCTGCCCGTCGCGTGCGCTGATCCAAGAATCGATCGCCGACACGTTCCTGCCTGACGCAGTGGCTCGGGTCGAGAAGTCGATTCAGGGCGACCCGCTCGACACGGCCACGCAGGTCGGCGCCCAGGCCAGTGAGGCTCAGCTGAAGAAGATTCTCAGCTACCTTGAGATCGGCAAGCAGGAAGGCGCAGAACTGCTGACCGGCGGTGAGCGCAATGTGCTCGACGGCGATCTTGCGGGCGGCTACTACATCAAGCCGACGATCTTCAAGGGCAACAACAAGCAGCGCATCTTCCAGGAAGAGATCTTCGGGCCGGTCGTCTCAGTGACGACGTTCAAAGACTTCGACGAGGCGCTCGACATCGCCAACGACACGCTCTACGGCCTCGGCTCGGGCGTGTGGAGTCGTAACGGCAACATCGCGTACAAGGCCGGCCGCGGCATCCAGGCCGGTCGTGTCTGGACGAACACCTATCACAACTACCCGGCGGGCGCGGCCTTCGGCGGCTATAAAGAGTCGGGCATCGGTCGTGAGACGCACAAGATGGTGCTCGATGCCTACCAGCAGGTCAAGAACCTCCTGGTGTCGTACAGCGAGAAGCCGCAGGGCTTCTTCTAAACCGACGCACACCACGTGTGACCCTGATCGCTTCGGAGATCAGGGCAGCATACGGGGGTGACCGCAGGCCGAGTCGCAGCTGTGTCGGCTCGGACATCGACGTGACGGGGCGTGCCCGATCGTTCCGCTTCGGAACGGCGGGCCGCCCCGTCATCGTCTTCGATGGCTGGCACTCGACGTGCGCGTCCGTCACGATGGGAACACCGGCATCTTCGATGCCTTCGACGAAGGAGTCAATCATGAGCCCACGCACTGAGTCAGTCGACGGCACGCCTGCCGCACTGCTCGAACAGGCGCTGCACTCGCGAGTCGTGATCACGACCGCGGCTGCGGCGGTGCTGCACACCATTCGTGAGAAGCACGGCGACGTGATCTTCCATCAGTCCGGCGGCTGCTGCGAGGGATCAGGGCCAGCATGCTTTCGAGTGGGCAGCTACATCGTCTCACCGCTCGACCGACTGCTGGGCTTCGTCCTGGACGGCAGCAGTGCGGATGCCGCGGGCACGCCGGTCTGGATCTCCAGCACGCAGTTCTCGGCGTGGGAGCACACCCAGGTCGTGATCGACGTGGCAGAGGGTGTCGGCCTGGGCGGATTCTCGCTGGAGGGGCCCGAAGGGTACGTCTTTCTGTCTCGCGGCCGTCTGTTCAGCAGCGAGGAGACCGCCGAGCTGGCTCCGGCTCCCACGAAGGCCGAAGTCGACGCAGGGGCTGAGACGCCGAGACCGCTGCCACCGGTCGATCTCGACGGCGAGTTCGGCTCGGTCTGTCAGCTGCCGACCTTCTGATCAGATGTCTTCGAGGCCGTAGGCACGCATCTTGCGGTAGAGCGACGACCGCGAGATGCCCAGCGCCTGAGCCGTCGCAGACTTGTTTCGGTTGCACTCGTACAGGTTCTGCACGATCGCATCCCGCTCGATGGCCTCCATGGCGGTGAGCACCATGAGGTCGCTGAGGCTCGCGAAGCGTGGGATGTCGCTGCGCTGCACGGTCTGCCCGGGCTCGAGGTTCGAGACCAGCGTCGCGAGCACGTCGTGCAGCTGCTTGAGATTTCCGGGCCAGCTCGACTGGCTCAGCGCGGCCATGGCGTCGTCTGCGACGCGCAGCGGCTGTCTGTCGCCGGCGAGCACCTGCAGAAACTGCGCGACGATGCCGGGAATGTCGTCCGGGCGATGTCGCAGAGCGGGAATCATCGTGGTGTGCTGAAAGAACGGGAGCAGCTGTGCCGAGGGCATCCGGTCGCTCATGTGCGACGGGTTGTACGTCGCGGCCACCAGCACGTCGGCGGAACGGGTGATCAGGAACTCGGCCAGCGGCTCGATGGTCTCTTGCGGCAGCGAGTGGATGTTGCGCAGAATGAGCAGGTCTGGCCGGCCGGCGAGCAGCTGTGCGAAGCCGCGGCCGCGACGCACGCGACGATACAGGTCTTCGGGCTCGACGATCGTGCTGCGGCCGTCGGGCTTGAGCTGGTGGAAGATCTCGTCGACGGCCGAGGTCTTGCCCGTTCCGGTCTCGCCGACTGCGAGCACCGACTCGCGTCGACGCAGTGCTGCGCCCAGATCGGTGCGAGTCTGCAGCCACAGAGGAGACCGTCCAGAGAGCAGCTGGACGTCTGCGAAGCGACGATAGTTCTCGCCCAGACGCATGGTGCTGCTCGTGCCGGTGTGGCCGATGACCCCGAGCGAGCGACTGGTGCCGATGAACTCGAGCTCGAGCACCAGACCGTCTTGAGCGAGCCCGGACGACATCAGCAGCGTCGGCTTCATCACGCACTCGGCACCGGTGTGCAGACGAACCTGTCGGCGATCGGCGCTGTGCTGGGTGATCATGCGCAGGGCGGTGCGCTGCAGCATGGCTCGGTCTTCGACGTCGAGCGTGAGCGTCGCCCAGGTGTTGCAGATCTCGAAGCCGTCGGCGTAGGCGAGCACCGGCCCGGTTGCCAGCGCGTCGCGATCGCTGAACAGGCGCAGCAGCGGCTGGCGTTCGCTGGTCGTCTCGTCCAGCAGTCGATGCTCGATGCGTCTCTTGGCGATGCTGAGGGTGTGACGCATCAGCTTGGTCGCGAGTTCGTCTCGGGTGGCCTTGGTGGTCATCTCGACGACGCCGATGAGCTGACCGCTGATCGGGTGGCGCAGCGGCAGGCCGACACAGGCGTACTGCTGGAAGGCGTCGTTGAAGTGTTCGGCGCCGATGACGGCAGTGGGCCTGCCCGTCGCAAGCGTCGTGCCGATGCCGTTCGTGCCGACCGACGCCTCGGCGAAAGAGTAGCCGGGCAGCATGTTGATCTCGCTGAGCGAGTCGCGGCCGGAGATGTCGCAGAACGCGGCCGACACGATGTTGCCGGTGGTGTCGGCGACGACGACGCCGGCGCTGACCTCGCTGAGGTCGCCGGCGAGGGTCTGCAGCGCTTCGGTCGAGTGCCGGGCCAACGGTGTCTGAGCCACGCTGCTGATCGGCGTGATCTGCTGCAGGTCGTGCGCCGAGACATCGGCCTCGCGGCAGCGTCGCCAGGATTCGGCGATCTCAGGGCGCAGCAGTGCGTCGTCGACGGCGCCGGAGGTGATCAGCCGCTCGCGGGCCCGGACGGCCCCAGAGAGGCCTTTGGGCATGCGAGGCGATGGAACTGACACGGGTGCAGTCTATGCGATGAATCTGTCAGCGAGCGAGGAAGTCGGCGGTCGCCTGGCACGCTGTCGGCGAACGCAGGATTCCACTGTGCGTGACCCCCGGGAGCAGGCGGATGCGGGCGTTCGGCAGGTATGCGGCCGCCAGCCGGGCAGCCTGCTCGCGTTCGGCATCCGCACAGCCGGCCAGAAGCAGCGTCGGCATGCGCATCGTGGAGAGCACGCGGGTCGGCACGCCGCGATCTCCGTCGGCCGCGGTCATGTAGGCGGCGAGGGCGAGCGGGTCGTTCATCCGCATGGCCAGAACGGTCGAAGCCGAGAGGGGGCGGCCGAGATGCTGCTCCCAGCGCTCGATGAACAGCTCCATAGACCCCTGTCGCAGCGTCTCGACGATGCCGGGAAAGAAGACCCGGTCGAATGCGCCGGGGGAGTTCTGCGGCGATCCCGCCACGCTCACCATCGTCGAGACTCGTGTGGGGTGGTCTGCAGCGAGTGAGAACATGATGCGACCGCCGAGAGAATAGCCCACGACTGCCGCCTGGGGAATCTGAGCGGCGTCGAGCACATCGCAGACGTCTGTGACGAAGTGGCGCATGTCGTAGGCCGTCGCGTCGTGCGGTCTGCCGCTGCGGCCGTGACCGCGGAGATCCATGGTGAGCACGTCTCGGGCCGGCAGAACCGGGTCGATCCAGCCCATGCCGCGCCAAACGGACTGCGACAGCGCGGTGCCGTGCAGCATGATGACTGGAGCCAGGTCGGTCGCTGCCGTCGCGCTGAAACGGCGGCAGCGCAGTTCGACGCCGTCGAGCGATGAGTGCACGGTGAACGACTGCATGTGTGGAGAGTACCTCATGCGCTCGATCGGCCTTCGGCGGGTCGATATATCATCTCGTGGTTCCGAGGTGAGCCGCTCGTGCTCGGCTTAGACTGCAGACATGAGCACGAACCGAGAGAAGGATCCCGGGCGAAGGGCCCGGAAGGAAGCTGGGCTCGATGCTGATCTCGAACAGATCTGGCAGGATGAGTCCCCGATGACTGCACAGAGCACCGACTTCGCCGACCAAGTCGACGGAGAGCTCGGCACGCGTCGTCGCGCTGGATCGAAGCACAACGATTCGGCTGCCGTCTCTGAGAGCTGACCTGAACTCTCACACCGGTGGTGGTGTCTCACAGCGTGGACGCCGCCACCGGTTCTCTGCGCCCGGCGCCGCTCAGTCGCGTTTGGCGATGGGGGCGTAGCATGCTCCGGTGACGCTGCAGAGGTCGTCTGGCGCCAGCTCGACGTCAAGCCCACGCTGACCGCCGGAGACCAGCATGGTCTCGATGGAGCGGGCGCCGTCGTCGACGAAGATGGGCAGCCGGCTCTTCTGCCCCAGCGGACTGATGCCGCCGACCACATAGCCGGTGCGGCGCTGTGCCAGCTGAGGATCGGCCATGTGGCACCGTTTGACTCCCAACGCGTGCGCCATGGCCTTGAGATCGAGTCGCGCATCCAGACTCACGACGCCGACGGCGAGATCCTGACTGCGCGATGCAGCACCGTCGATCTCGACGACCAGCGTCTTGAAGATGCGGTCTGCAGGCAGATCGAGCTTGTCGACGGCTTCGTCGCCGAAGTGTCGGTCATCGGGGTCATGCTCGAAGCCGTGCAGCTGATAGGCCACTCCGGCACGGTCGAGGGCACGGGTCGCCGGCGTGGCCGACCCGTGCCCTCTGTGCGCTGCCATCTGTGTCGATCTCTTTCGCGTGTCTCAGCCGGCGATCGACGCCTGGTAGATGCTCTCGATGGCGGCGTCGAGCGTCTGGTTGAACTCGTCGTCGCTCTGCTGTGCGGTGAGACCCTCGGTGAGGGCGCGGCTGAAGCTGGCGATGACTCCCGGATTCTTGGCCAGCAGCGCGTTGGCCTCGTCTCGGCTGTAGCCACCTGAGAGGGCCACGACGCGCACGACGCGGTCGTGGTCGACGAGAGCGGAGTAGAAGCCGGCCTCGGTGGGCAGTGAGAGCTTGAGCGTCACGTTGCGCCCCTCGGGCAGCGCATCGAGGTGCTGCAGAATCTGATCGCGCAGAATCGACTCGGAATCGGCCTTGTCTGCTGCGGTGATGTCGACCTCGGGCTCGATGATCGGCACGAGCCCGGCGTCGAGCACCTGATCGGCCAGCTCGAACTGCTGGTCGACGACGGCGATGATGCCCGACTCGTTGGCCTGTTTGATCAGCGAGCGCTCTTTCGTGCCGAAGACCTCGTTCGCGTTCGCCTTGTCGAGCTGCTGCTGCAGCGTCGGGATCGGCTTGAGCACCTGCACGCCGTCTTTGAGCTCGGCGAGCCCTTTGTCGATCTTCAGGAACGGCACGATGCCCAGCTCGTTCCAGAGATACTTCGCGCTCGGGGCCCCGTTGATCTCACGGTCGACCGTCTGCTCGAAGAGAATCGCGCCGAGCACACGCTCGCTGGTGAAAGCAGGGCTGGTGATGATGCGAGTGCGCAGCTCGTGAATGAGGTCGAACATCTCGGTCTCATTGCGGTACTGCGATTCGTCCACTCCGTAGAGACGCAGCGCCTTGGGCGTGCTGCCTCCGGACTGATCGAGCGCGGCCAGGAAGCCGGCACCGGTCGAGAACCGCTCGTACTGTGCATCGAACACTGATGACATGGTCACCGCTTTCTTTGTTTGGTCAGCAGGGTGCCGTCGTGCGACACGACGATCATTATCTCACGCTGTGACGAGCTCGGGCAGCGGTGGCAGCGCCGAGCGCAGCTCGCGAGCGGCGGCCTCGGGGTCGTCTGCCTGGGTGATCGCACGTACGACGACGATGCGGTTCGCCCCGGCGTCGAGCACCTGCTCCAGGGTCTCGGCGTTGACGCCGCCGATGGCGAACCACGGCTTGGCATCGCCACGGCTCTGCGTATGCACCTGTCGTACGGCGTCGAGGGTGACCGGGGCCCGACCCGGTTTCGTGGGAGTGCGCCAGACCGGCCCGATGCAGTAATAGTCAGGATCGCCCAGACGCGCCTGCTCGGCCTGCACTCGGGAATGCGTCGACAGGCCGACGAGCGTGCCCTCCGGCAGCAGCGAACGGGCGTCGGCGACGCTGAGGTCGCGCTGCCCGACGTGC
The DNA here is from genome assembly GCF_008831235.1 of Pseudoclavibacter sp. CFCC 11306. GTDB lineage: Bacteria > Actinomycetota > Actinomycetes > Actinomycetales > Microbacteriaceae > Pseudoclavibacter_A. The sequence goes on along the minus strand of NZ_WBKF01000001.1, from coordinate 532,285 downwards.
AGGATGTCGGCGCCGGTCAGCGTGGCGACGTCGGCTCGGTCGTTGGCGGCGAAGAGTCGCCCATGTCGGCGCGCCGCAGCCGCGAGCAGCTCGAAGTACTCCAGCTCATCACCGGCGTCGAGATGCTTGTCGCGCAGCTGAATGATGTCGACGCCTCCGCGGTAGGCGGCGTCCACGAACTCGTCGAAGTCTCCGGTGCCCAGTCTTGCGTCGGTGCACAGATACAGCTGCGCCTGCTGCAGCATGCTCAGTCGCCATTCTCGGGTGCGAGGTGTGGCGTGCGGGTCGGTGGAGCGGTCAGCGTGCTGAGACTTGACGATCATGCGTCCAGTGTACGAACCGGGCGGTACAATTGCCCCACATGAGCACGGGAGCCGAGAACTCGGCTGAGAGTGCGCGCGATTCACCAGGCCGAAACAGGCCGGTGATCGTGTGCAGACCGTCGACCTGATCCGGATCATACCGGCGTAGGAAGCGAGCAGAATGAACAAGCATGTCATCGTCATCGGTGCCGGCGTCGTCGGCCTGGCGACCGCGTGGCGACTGCATCAGCGCGGTCACGCGGTGACGATCGTCGATCCGGCGCCCGCCTCGGGCGCCAGTCATGCGGCGGCCGGGATGCTCGCCGCCGTGAGCGAGTACGCCTTCGAAGAAGAGAGTCTGCTCGCGCTCTCCGTGCCGGCCGCGCGTCTCTACCCGCAGATCGTCGCCGAGCTGGACCAGGCGACCGTGGTCGGCACCGGCTACCGGTCGACGCCGACCATCGTCGCCACCGCCGACGCCGCCGATCGCGAGCTGCTGCGAAGCCTGCGCGCCCAGCAGCTCGAACTCGGGCTCGACGTGCAGGATCTCACCTCACGAGAGGCCCGTGCGCTTGAGCCGCTGCTCGGCCCGGGCATCAGCGGGGCGTTCCTGGCCCGCGACGACCACCAGATCACCCCGCGACGCCTCGCCGGGGCCTATATGTCGGCCCTCGAAGTGTGCGACGACGTGCATGTGGTGCCAGAACGCGCCGTGGAACTGCTCTGGCGAGACGAGCGGGTGGTCGGCGTTCGTCTCGAACCGAGCGAACGTCGAGAAGGGCCGGTCACCCATCGCTTCGACGAACAGCCCGCGTGGCCGTCGAGCGAGGTCGTGGCCGACGTGCCGCCGGCGAGCCCGATCCCGAGCGTGTCGGCGCAGCAGGTCATCGAGGCAGACGAAGTCGTGGTGGCCAACGGCCTGGAGAGCCCGAGGCTCGGCGGCCTGCCGCGAGGTCTGGTCTGGCCGATCCGCCCGGTGCACGGCGACGTGCTGCGTCTGCGCACTCCGGAGCGGCTGCGCCCGCTCACCACTCACACGATCCGCGGCCTCGTCCACGGCCGCAGCGTCTACATCGTGCCGCGCGAAGACGGAACGGTCGTGATCGGGGCGACCGAACGCGAAGACGCTCGAGACGCCGTGCTCGCAGGCAGCGTGCTGCAGCTGCTTCGCGACGCCCACGAGCTGCTGCCGGCGGTCGACGACCTCGAACTCATCGAGGCCACTGCTCGTGCCCGCCCCGGCACACCGGACAACGCGCCTCTGCTCGGCCGAGTCGCCGACGGGCTGCTCGCCAACACCGGCACCCACCGCCATGGCATCCTGCTCAGCGCTCAGAACGCCGTCGTGATCTCCGATCTCGTCGACGGCACCGCCGCAGCATCCGACTGGCAGGCGTTCGACCCCTGGCGCTTCTCGTCAGACGATCGATCCGAGACCCCCACAGGAGCATCCGCATGACACAGATCATTCTGAACGGCGAGGCCGTCGAGACCGAGGCCGACTCGGTGCTCGCCCTCGTGGCCGAACGAACCGGCACCCCGCTCGCCGCCGACGGCCGACCCGCCGACGGCTCGCGGCTCGGCGTCGCGGTGGCCGTCGACGAGACGATCGTGCCGCGCGGCCGCTGGGCGCAGACGGTGCTCACACCGCAGGCCCGCATCGAACTCGTGACCGCGAAACAAGGAGGCTGAGATGGCTGACCACGACGATGACGATCTCTTCGAGGTCGCGGGGCGGTCGTACCGTTCGCGGCTGATCATGGGCACCGGCGGCGCACCCAGCCTCGACGGGCTGGAACAGGCGCTGCTGGCCAGCGGCACCGAGCTGACCACGGTCGCGATGCGACGGCACACCCCTTCGGCGGGGCCGAGCCTGTTCGACATCCTGCGGCGCAACGACATCGAGGTGCTGCCCAACACGGCCGGCTGCTTCACCGCGCGTGAGGCCGTTCTCACCGCTCAGCTTGCGCGCGAGGCGCTCGAGACGAACCTGGTGAAGCTCGAGGTCATCGCCGACGACCAGACGCTGCTGCCCGACGGGCTCGAACTCGCCGACGCGACCGAGCAGCTGGTCAACGACGGGTTCGACGTCATGGTCTACACCAACGACGACCCGATTCTGGCGCGCCATCTCGAGCAGGCCGGTGCCGCGGCGATCATGCCGCTCGGGGCGCCGATCGGCACCGGGCTGGGCATTCTGAACCCGCACAACATCGCGGTGATCACCGCGAACGCCGGAGTGCCCGTGGTGCTCGACGCCGGCGTGGGCACGGCCAGCGATGCGGCTCTCGCCATGGAGCTCGGTTGCGACGCGGTGCTGCTCGCCACGGCGGTGACGCGAGCGGAGCATCCGGCGGTCATGGCGCGCGCATTCCGGCACGCGGTCGTGGCCGGGCGGCTCGCCGCTCTCGGCGGGCGCATTCCGAAGAGGGCGGACGCACTGGCGTCGTCTCCTGTCGAAGGCCGGCCCGACCTGTGAGTGGCGTCGATCACATCGCATCGTTCGTCGAGAGGCTCCAGTCTCTCGACGAGCTGCCCGTGCTCACCGACGACGAGCGACGCAGGTACTCCCGCCAGCTCATTCTGCCCGGGGCAGGCGAGGCAGCGCAGCGTCGGCTGAAGGCCGCCCGTGTGCTGGTCATCGGCGCAGGCGGTCTCGGATCGCCGGTGCTGGAGTATCTGGCAGCGGCCGGCGTGGGCACGATCGGCGTCGTCGACGACGACCGGGTCGACGAGTCGAATCTGCAGCGGCAGGTCATTCACGGCGTCGACCGCATCGGCGAGCTCAAAGTGACCTCGGCGGCGCAGACGGTGGCGCGCATCAATCCGCTGGTGAACCTCGAGGCTCATGCCGTGCGGCTCGATCGAGACAATGCGCTGCGCCTGTTCGCCGAGTACGACCTCGTCGTCGACGGTGCCGACAACTTCGCCACCCGCTACCTTGTGGCAGACGCGGCAGAGATCGCCGGACGACCGGTGGTCTGGGGATCGATTCTGCGCTATGAGGGACAGGTCAGCGTCTTCGGCATCGACGCGGGCTACCGCGACCTCTTTCCTGAGCCGCCAGAGCCCGGCGAGGTGCCCTCCTGCGCCGAAGGGGGAGTCTTCGGCGTGCTGCCGGGCATGATCGGAACGGTGATGGCCGGTGAGGCGATCAAGCTCATCACCGGCATCGGCGAGCCTCTGGTCAACCGTGTGCAGGTGCTCGACGCGGCAGCGGGCCGATGGCGCGAGCTGCGACTGACGCCTGACCCCGACCGGGTCAGGGTGCACGATCTCGAGGCCGACTACGTCGAGCTCTGCGGCACGCCGGGCATGGCACAGGGGACCAGTGTGACGGCTCGTGATCTGCAGTCGCTGCTGCAGCGACGAGCCGCCGGCGAGATCGACTTCGATCTCATCGATGTGCGAGAACCGGACGAGTTCGACCTCGTGCACATTCCGGGAGCGCGGCTGCTGCCGTTGGCCCGGCTGCAGCACGAGATCCGTGCCCAGGCCTTCGACGTCCCGGCCGGACGCGAGGTCATTCTGGTCTGTAAGACGGGCGCACGCTCGACGCAGGCGCTCGAAATGCTGCGTGACTCCGGACGCACCAACGTGCGGCAGGTGGTGGGCGGCACGATGGGCTGGGTGCAGACGGTCGATCCCTCGCTGCCGCGCTACTGAATCATCGCTGAGCCCCTGAACCATCGCTGCGCCACTGAACCATCTCTGCGCGACTGGCTCGGCGTCGAGCGTCAGCGCAGGTCGACGAAGTGATCGACCGGGCCGTGACCCTGCCCGACGTGCAGAGCGTCGGCGCTGCGCAGCGCCCGGGTGAGCCAGGCCTTGACCGTGATCAGCGCGGTGGGCCAGTCGTCGCCTGCCGCGAGGCGAGTCGCCATGGCCGAAGAGAGCGTGCATCCGGTTCCGTGCGTGCAGTCGGTGTCGACGCGCGGAGCGTCGGCTTCGAAGAGCCCGTCGGGCACGGGCGACCCCTCAGGGTCAGACCGGGCGTCGACAAGCGCGTCGTGCACGCGATCGCCGACCAAATGCCCGCCTTTGACGAGCACCACGGTATCGCAGCGTGCGCTGACGAGTCGGGCCTGAGCCACGGCATCCGCCCACGTCTGTGCCTCAGACGCGTCGGCGAGCACCGCGAGCTCCGGAACGTTGGGGGTGATCAGATCGGCACTGCGGCAGAGATCTCGCACGGCCGCCTCGGCGTCTTCGGCAAGCAGGCGGTCGCCGCTGGTGGCCACCATCACTGGGTCGAGCACCACGATCGGCGGCCGCACCTCGTCAAGCCAGGCCTTCACCGTCGTGACGGTGTCGGCGTCGGCGAGCATGCCGATCTTCACGCCGTCGATCTCCACGTCGTCAGACACAGCCTCCAGCTGCTCGCGCAGAAAAGAGACCGGCGGCAGGTGCACCGAGCGCACGCCCCGGGTGTTCTGCGCCACGAGCGCGGTGACGACCGCCATGGCGTAGCCGCCCATCGCCGAGATCGATTTCAGATCGGCCTGCACCCCGGCGCCGCCGGTGGGGTCGGTGCCTGCGATGCTGAGGATGCGCGGCACGCGGATGCTCTCCGGGCGTGATGCGGCATGGTTGACGGTCATTTGGACGATCCCTTCGCTCGTGCTGACGAGAGCAGGTTCGACGGGTCTCTTCTCAGCCCTCGTTCGGGGCACCCCGTGTCACACGCACAGAGTATACGCCTGCGACCCCGGAGGGTCAGTCTCAGCGAGCGTCGGCGCCGACCCGCGTCTGCACCTCGTGCAGCACCTCGTGCAGCACCTCGAGCAGGGCCTCGACCGGCTGGGCGCCGGAGGCGCCGAAGCGATCGTTGAACAGGAAGAACGGCACAGATGAGATGCCGAGCTCGGCGGCGCGTCGTTCGTCGGCCTGCACCTCGCCCGTGTGCGAATGCGTGGTCAGCTCGCGACTGATCGATGCGACATCGAGGCCCTGCTCACCGGCGATCTCCTCGAGCGTCTCGAGACGACCGATGTGGCGGCCCTCGCTGAAGTGGGCGTGAAACAGTGCCAGTGCGACTTCGCGTTCCCGGTGGTCGAGACGGGCCGCGTGCAGCAGCTCGTGGGCGAGACCGGTGTTCGACTGCTGCAGCACGTCGAAGTGGAAGTCGAGCCCGGCGTCGGCGGCGGCCACGGTCACTCGTTCGAGCTCGGTTTGGGCCTGAGACACCGTGATGCCCTTGATGTCGGCCAGATGCTGCGCCGCGCTGCGGGCGTCTGCGTCATCTGCATCGGGGTTGAGCTCGTAGCTGCGCAGGCCGAGCAGCACACGGTTCTCAGGCCGCTCTTCGCTGAAGCGCTGTACCGCTGCGAGCAGATTGCTCAGTCCGATGTAGCTCCACGGGCAGGCGAGGTCGATCCAGGTCTCGACGCGGAGCGCAGGCGCTCCGTCTGACGACGACTGCTGAGCGGGCGCGGGGGAGTCTGGCATGTTCGGTCTCTCATCCATCTGAAAAAGGGTGACTCCATGCTAGCGAGAGCTTCGTGCACGCTCACGACGACCGGCCGAGCGGTGCGACCCCAGACGAGCCGCCGGGCTTCAGACCCGACCGCGACCGGAGAGTTCCGGAGGCAGGAACTTCGGCGTGAAGTGCCACAGCAGCCAGGCTCCGACGACGCCCAGACCGGCCATGACCGCGGCAGAGGCCGCGATTCCTGCGGCGGCGGCGAGGCCGGAGAGAATCAGCGGCGAACTCGCGCTGCCGGCGTCTGCGACCAGGCGCCAGGCTCCCAGAAACGCCGCCGGGTGATGCTCCGGCGCCAGATCCGCGCCCATGGTCATGATGATGCCGGATCCGAGGCCGTTGGCCAGAGACATCAGGCTCGCCGTGACGAGCAGCCCCCACGGCCCGTGCACCGGCAGCAGCGCGAGGTGTGTCACCGCCAGACCGAGCAGCGTCGGCAGCACGACCCAGAGCCGCCCGAAGCGATCCATGAGCTGGCCCGACACGTAGAAGAGCGCGAGGTCGAGGGCACCCGCGATGCCCATGATCAGCGCGATGGTCTCGGTGTCTGCGCCGATGTGCGTGCCCCAGAGCGGCAGAATGACCTGGCGGCTGGATCGCAGCAGCTGCACTGCGGCGATTCCCAGCCCCATGGTCGCGAGCACGCGTCGCGAGCTGACGAGGGTCTGCCACAGCGATGGGGCGGATGCCGTGGTGTCGGAGGCGTGGGCATCGTGCGACTGATCTGCGGCCGGCACGTCAGACGTGGGCGCCTCGGCGGGAGGGCCAGCTCGCAGCAGTGTCTCAGGGTCGGGCATCAGGACCAGCAGCACGGCGACCACGACGCTGAGCGCGATGCTGGCCACGAAAGCCGACGTGCTGCCGAACCATGCGATCAGGGGTGCGACGAGCATGGGGCCGAGAAACAGTCCGCCTCTGACGGTGCCGCCGAGCACTGACATGGCACGGGCTCGATGTGAGACCGGCACGAGCTCGGTGAGCAGGGCGTGTCTGGCGAGGTTGAACGCGGCAGCGGCCATGCCGACCAGCAGCGTGCCGACCAGCAGCACGGTCACAGACGATCCCACTGCGGCAACCGCGGCGCCGGCTGCGCCGAGGGCAGCCGCCACGATCATCGTGCGCTGCTCGCCGAGACGAGCGACCATCCAGCTGCTGGGCAGATCGCCGATCACCTGGCCGATCATCAGCATGCCGGCGATGAGCCCCGCGAGGGCGGTGTCGGCTCCGAGCTCGACCGCTCTGGCCGGCAGCACAGGCACCAGGCAGGCCTCAGCGGTCGCGAAGAGCAGAGCTGGAAGAAAGATCGGCACGGCATACCGACGCAGCTGATTCATCCGGCCAGTGTAGACCCGAGGAGGCTGTCGGCTCTCGGTGCACTGAATCTCGCGTTGCTCGGGGGTCGGTGTCGGTGTCGGTGTCGGCCGGTCAGGGTAGAGTCAGCGCGACCGAATGAGACGAGCGAGGGCAGAAGGCACCATGGTGACGCAGCGCGGCGCACACGACGAACTGCTGCAGGTCGACGACCTGGTCTGTGTGCTTCGTCGTCGCCCCGTGCGGCGCGTGAGCCTCAGAGTGGGGCGCGTGGGCGGTGCACCCCAGAGTGCTCTGAGCGCGCTCAGCTCTGTGGTGCTGACGGCTCCGGCAGGCATGCGCGAGTTCGAGCTGCGGCGTTTCGTGCGCACCAATCGGAGCTGGATCGATCGCTGTCTGGCCGAAGAGCGGCGGCGAGACATCGCGGTTCCGCAGCTCGACTGGTCTGAAGAGCAGATCGCATGGGCGAAGGCCCGACTGGCGGAGCTCGTGCCTGCGCTGATCGCATCGTGGACCCGGCGTCTCGATCTGCCGCGGCCGACGTGGACGCCGCGTCTCATGCGCACGCGCTGGGGCAGCTGCACGCCCGCAACCCGACGCATTCGCTTCAGCCTCGAACTGGCTCGCTACGATGACGCCTATGTCGAGTACGTCGTGGTGCACGAACTCGTGCATCTGCGAGTGCACAACCACGGTGCCGAGTTCCAGGCCATGATGAGTGCCGCGCTGCCGGCGTGGCGTCGTCTGCGGGCCGCGCTCGGGCATCCGCGCGCCGACATGCTCGCACCCGGTGGCCGCGAGTGCAGGGCGCAGGAACCCGCCTGATCGCGCGTTCGCAGGCACGGCGCGACAGATGAGGCCTACTCTGAGTCGTCTGTCGGATGCACCGGGTGGTCGAGTTTGGCATGACGACCGTCTGCCGACGAGCGCCCGGTCAGCCGCCGCATCGCCCACGGCCAGAGATACTCTCTGGCCCATTGGACGTCGGCGGAGGTGACGTGCCAGCGACCGACAGGCGGCCCGGCCACATGCTCGGGGCTGAGATCGTGTTCGACACCGAGCGTCTCGAGCACGCGAATGGCCATCAGATGGTGGCCGAGGGGCGAAAGATGCAGACGATCCGGCGCCCAGCGACTGGGGTCATGGAGTGCGCGCAGCCCCCATTGGTCCACGACCAGCGCACCCCGGCGTGCGGCGCTGGCGCGCATGTTCTCGTTGTAGATGGCGACTTTGCCGCGAATCAGAGCGAAGGCGGGCATGGTGCGCAGATCGGGGCCGGTGAAGATCAGCACGGTCGCGCCGGTGGCGGTCAGCCGTGCCAGAGAGCGATCGAAGATGGCGGCCACACGGTCGGGGTCGCTGCCAGGGCGCAGAATGTCGTTGCCTCCGGCGCAGAACGTGATGAGATCCGGGCGCATCGCGATGGCCCGGTCGACCTGCTCGCGAACGATCGGCTGAATGAGCTTGCCGCGCACGGCGAGGTTGGCGTATTCGAACGTGGAAGACTGCCTGGCCAGAACTTCGGCTGCTCGGTCGGCCCAGCCTCGTACGCCGCCCGGAGCCTGCGGGTCTTCGTCTCCGACGCCTTCGGTGAAACTGTCGCCGATGGCGACGAAACGCTGAAAACGCACGGTGGCGGGTGATGAGAGCTCACTCATGCAGACTCCTTTCGTTGTTGGCCTCAGGTGCCGGTGCCGGTGACCGCCACTCGTCGGTGCGGCGGCGCATGGCATCCTCTCGAATGCGAGCACGCAGCACTCGCCGGCGGTGTCGCTGCCAGCGTTTGACCGACCAATCGATGATCACGCCCAGTGAGAGCGCGATGGCGATGGCGAGGACGGCGGCGAGAAACGGCGACTGCTTCGCCCATGCCCCGGCGAGCAGACCGATCAGCACCGAGTACACCGACCAGCTGGCTCCGGCGAGCAGACTGAGCGGGGCGAACCGGCGCCAGGGAAAGTCCGTGGCTCCGGCGGTCATGTTGACGACGACGCGCCCGACGGGAATGTAGCGGGCGGCGAGTATGAGGACGGCCGGACGGCGGTGCAGCGTGTGGCGCGCGGTCTGGATGAGCCGCTGCATGCGTGGTCGGGCCGCCCAGGCGCGCTGATCCAGATGCAGTCGCGAACCGAGCCAGAAGGCGATGTTGTCGCCGGTTGCCGCGGCAACCGCTGAGACGAGCAGCAGCATCCAGAGTTGAGGCTCGCCCTGCGCGACGGCCAGCGCCGCCAAGGCGACCACCAGAGACTCACTCGGCACGGGTGGAAAGAACGCGTCGATCGCGATGAAGAGAAACAGGAAGACGAGAACCCAGGGGCTGGACGACATCGTGAGCAGAGTCGCGTCGAACGCGTCGAACATCTCGGTCATGCACTGCCTCTCGTACCCCGACAGTCTACGGTGACTCCCGTCACGGCTCGGACAGCGTCGCCGAACCTCATGGCCAGCTCACAACGAATCGACAGCTTCGTCGCGTGACCCTCGTCGATTCGGGGGATCGGCCCGTCCGGTATGCTGACTCAATATGTTCGAGAGTCTCGACGCGATGCCGATCTGGGTGCCGATCGGCCTGGTCGTCGCTTCGCTGATCGCGGGGCTGGTCGATTCGATCGTAGGCGGCGGCGGGCTCATCCAGCTGCCGGCGCTGCTGCTCGTGCCAGGATTTCAACCGGTGCAGGCGCTGGCGACGAACAAGGTCGCTTCGGCGTGCGGCACGATCACCAGCTCGATCACCTTTGCGAGGCGGGTGCGGCCAGACTGGCGGATGCTGGCCCCCGTCGTCGTCGCGGCGTTCGCGGCTTCGTTCGGCGGGGCGGTGCTCGCCGCACGGCTGCCGGCCGGCATCTTCACGCCGATCATCGTCGTGGTGCTCGTCGGCGTGCTGATCTTCACCCTGATGAGACCGGATCTCGGCAGCCGTCCACGTGACGATGTCGGCAGCGTGTCGTTCGCGGTGCTGCGCGGGCTGGCCCTCGGCCTGGTGCTCGGCTTCTACGACGGCCTGCTGGGGCCGGGCACCGGCGTGTTCCTGGTGCTGGGCATCACGCTGGTGCTGCAGGCCGGTCTGCTTCGTGCCGCGGGTGGGGCGAAGATCGTGAACGTGGCCACCAACCTGGGCGCCCTGGCATATTTCATCCCGTTGCAGGCGGTGCACTGGCCGCTGGCGATTCTGCTCGGCGCGGCGAACCTCGTCGGCAGCTATCTCGGGGCACGGCTCACCATGCGTCTGGGGGCACGATTCGTGCGATGGATGCTGGTGATCGTGGTGAGCGCGCTGATCGTTCGCCTCGTGCTGCAGCTGTTCGGCGTGTGACCGAACAGCCGCAGGCGAGAGGCCAGGGTGCGGTTGCGCTGGCGGATCAGTCGAAGAACGTCTCGATGTCGGCACCGAGCGAGACGAGTCTCTCCTGCAGCTGCTCGTAGCCGCGGGCGATGATGTCGACGTCGCGCAGCACGCTCTCGCCCTTGGCCGCGAGCATCGCGATCAGAATCACGACCGCGGGGCGCAGCGCCGGCGGGCAGCTGATCTCGGCGCCAGACCAATGGGTCGGGCCGGTCACGTCGAGGCGATGCGGGTCGCGCAGCCGAACGTCGGCGCCGAGACGGGTGAGGTCGGTCAGATGGATGGCACGACCCTCGTACACCCAGTCGTGAATGAGGGTGTGCCCGTTGGCGCAGGCGGCGATCACCGTGAAGAACGGCAGGTTGTCGATGTTCAGACCCGGGAACGGCATGGAATGGATCTTGTCGATCGGTGCGCGCAGCGTCGAGGGAAAGACCGTGACGTCGACCAGCCGCGTGCGGCCGTTGTGCGCGGCGTACTCCGCTGAGAGCGAGTACTGCAGTCCCATCTCGTGCAGGGTCGCGAGTTCGATCTCCATGAACTCGATCGGCACGCGACGCACGGTGATCTGCGAGTCGGTGACGATGCCCGCCGTCAGCAGGCTCATGGCCTCGATCGGATCTTCGCTGGGCCAGTAGTCGACATCTGCGTCGATGTGGCTGCGGCCGGTGATGCGCAGGGTGGTGGTGCCGATGCCCTCGATCTCGATGCCCAACAGCTCGAGGTAGAAGCAGAGATCCTGCACCATGTAGTTGGGGCTGGCGTTGCGGATGGTGGTGACTCCGTCGTGCACCGCGGCTGCCATGATCGCGTTCTCGGTGACGGTGTCGCCGCGTTCGGTGAGCACGATCGAGACGTCCTGCGGGGTGTCCTGAGACACGGTGGCGTGGTACCAGCCGGCTTCGGCCTTGATGCCGAGGCCGAATGCCTGCAGAGCGATCAGGTGCGGCTGCACCGATCGCTCGCCAAGATCGCAGCCGCCGGCGTACGGCAGGTCGAAGCGGGAGTGACTGCCGAGCAGCGGCCCGAGGAACATGATGATGCTGCGGGTGCGCCGACCGGCGGCCTCGTCGATGTGGGTCAGATCGAGGTCTGCGGGAACCCGGATCTCGACGTCGTTGCCGTCATCGGTCCAGGTGACGCTGACGCCCAGGCTGCGCAGCACGTCGATGATGCGATCGACCTCGACGATGCGGGCGACGCGATGCAGGCGCGTCGTGCCGCGGTTCATCAGCGATGCGCAGAGCAGCGCGACGGCGCCGTTCTTGCTGGTCTTCACATCGATCTCGCCGTGCAGCTTCTTTCCGCCGTGCACGCGCAGATGCGTGTGTCGGGGGCGGTCTTCGAGGTTGATCAGTTCTCGTCCGAGTGCGTCGCTGATGCGGCCGAGCAGTTCGACGCCGATGTTCTGGCTGCCGTGCTCGATGCGGTTGATCGCCGACTGACTGGTGCCGACCTGTTCGGCGAGCTCTGCCTGCGTGAGATTGCGGCCCTGCCGGGCGCTGCGAATCAGCAGCCCGACCTGCTTCACGAAGGGCGAGGGGGCGTTGGGGGTGGTCTTGATCGCCTGAGTCATATGCGCGAGTGTATCTCGTATCTGAGATATTCGGAATGTGACACGCAGGGTCGGAGCAGGCGGTCGCGGTTTCGGCTCGGTAGTCTGAACCCGGTGCGGATGTGCCGCAGCCTCTGCCACGAAGGAGCATTCAGATGAACGCCGACTCCCGCAACCCGAAACCACGCATGAGCGCCTCGTCTGGACCACGAGAGCGCGGGTGGGCGGGGTGGAAGCTGACCGCCTGGGCGGCTGGCATCATGCTGGTGCCTCTGATCGTGCTGCTCTTCGTGCCGAATCACGAGATCTGGACGCTCGCATGGTTCGCCTATGTCTCGCCGATCATCGCGGTCGTGTTCGGGGCCATCTGGGGCCGGGGGCGTGAGCACCCGAGCGAGCTGTGGCAGCTGCCGGCGGCCGTCGCGGTCATTTCGGCCGTCGTGGTGCTGATCTTCATGCGGCCGTTCGACGTCATGTCGGCCACGATCATCGTGGGCGAGTGCTTCGTCGTCGGCATGATCGGAACCCTGGTCGGGCTCGGTCTGCGCAAGCTTTCGGGCAAGTAGCGCTTCACACAGACGCGCCTGGCGCAGGGCGCTGGTGGCGGCAGGCGGGGGATGCGTCGTGCGCAGCACAGAGTCTGGCGCCCCTGAGCCGGTCGCGTTTGCATCTGGGGTGCCGACGAACCACGGGCATCCAGCCAGACCACGCAGCCGTAAGGGCATATGAAAAGGCCCGGTCTGCCTCGCGAGAGTGCGAGGCAGACCGGGCCGAGTGCTGATCAGCAGTCGAGCTGATCAAGGGTGGATCAGGCGGGGATCATCCAGCCGAGCACCGGTGTCGACTGCAGGAACACGATGATGCAGACGACCAGCAGCAGGCCGAGCGACCAGGGGAGCGCCTTGCGCAGAATGGTCGACTCCTGACCCTTGAGATCGACAGACGTTGCTGCGATCGTCAGGTTCTGCGGGCTGATCATCTTGCCCACGACGCCGCCTGACGTGTTGGCAGCCGTGAGCAGGTGCTCATTGATGCCGATCTGGTGAGCAGCCGTCTGCTGCAGCTTCGCGAAGAGAGCGTTCGCCGAGGTGTCTGACCCGGTGACCGCCGTGCCGAGCCAGCCGAGGATCGGCGACAGGAAGGCGAAGAACACGCCGGTTGCGGCGAGCCACTGACCGATCCAGATGGTCTGCCCGGAGAGATTCATGACGTACGCGATCGACAGCACGGTGGCAACCGTGGCCAGCGAGATGCGCGACTTCACGATGGTGTGCCAGAACTCTGCGAGAGCCTGCCCGACGGTCATGCTGAACTTGCCGCCTGCGGTGAAGATGCTGAACACGATGGCGACGATGATTCCGGCGATCAGCAGCGTCGTACCGGGCGAAGACAGCCATGTCAGTGTGTACGTGGCCGACGAAGAGATCTTGCCATCGGCGGTCATCAGGCTCTGGCTGAGGCCGGGCCAGGGAATCTTCAGGTCCGTGCCTGCCAGCAGCTTCGGAATGTTGGCGCCCATCGTCCAGAGCTTGGTGAAGCCGAAGAGTGCGATGACGATGATGTACGGCAGCAGAGCCATCCAGACACGCACGCCGGTGAGCGGCTCTTCTTTGACCTTCGACATCTGGTCTTCTGGGGTCGTGGGCTTCCAGAACTTGAGCAGGATGGTGGCGATCAGGAAGCCGCCCAGTGCAGCGACGACGTCCGTGAGCTCGTAGACGAAGTGGTGCGCGCACCACCACTGCAGCACAGAGAAGGTGAGGCCGGTCACCAGCGCGGGGAACCAGAGCTGTCGCACACCGCGGAAGCCGTCGAGGATGAGCAGCAGCAGAATCGGCACAACCCATGCGATCAATGGGGTCTGTACGCCGACGACCTGTGCGATCGCCTCGGCCTGGGCCCGCTTGTCGCCGTCACCGGCGGTCAGGTTGCCGGCGGTGGTGATCGGCACGGCCATGGCGCCGAAGGCGACCGGGGCGGTGTTCGCGACCAGCACCGCGAGCGCGGCGCGCAGCGGCGGCAGACCGAGCGCCACCAGCATCACACCGGTGATCGCGACGGGCGCGCCGAATCCGGCGAGCGCCTCGAGCAGGCCGCCGAAGCAGAAAGCGATCAGCACAGCCTGGATGCGCATGTCGCCTCGACCGACGCTCGAGAAGATGCGTCGCAGGTCGTCGCTGCGCCCGCTGAGCACGGTGACCTCGTAGAACCAGATCGCCGTGATGACGATCCACATGATCGGGAACAGGCCGAAGACCGCTCCCTGGGTCGCTGCGGCGAAGGTGAGCCCGACCGACATCTTCATACCGAAGATGGCGACGAGCATCGCCGTCAGCAGCGCCCCGAGACCGGAGCGCAGAGCGCTGATCTTGAACCCTCCCAACAGCACGAAGAACACCACGAGTGGGATGAGTGAGACGAGAGCAGTGAGCGGAAGGCTGCCGCCGATGAGGCTTGACTCCAGATTGGGAGTGAAGCCATCGCTAAGCAGGACCGCGGTGTCTGAGGGCGACATGGTCGTGATTCTCTCCTTCGAGAAGTCGGACGTTAGAGACGCAGATGCGTCGTTCGGGCAGATTATCTGGCGTGGTCAGACCACGTCAAGTCGTGAAATACGGTTAGTGTCTCAGGAACGGGTCAGGCCGCTGCCGTGTGGGCCTCGGTCAGCTGGTAGTAGCCCGTGATGTGGTCGGTCACCAGGCGCGTCGCCGCCTCGTGGTCGCCGCGACGAAACGCCTCGAGGATGCCGGTGTGCTCGGCGTGCAGCGTGCGTGCGGTGGTCGGCCAGTCTGGCAGCTGTCTTGCGCGGTCGAGTGTGTGGTCGGCGATTGCCGTGCGCATGCCGTCCATGAGCGTGGAGATGAGCGGATTGGCCGCAGCGTCTGCGAGCGCGGCGTGAAAGCTGGCGTCCAGCGCCAGATACTGCTCGACGGGAAGGTCGGGGTCGGCCATGCGATCGAGCAGACGCTGGGCGACCTCCCAGTCGGTGTAATCGGGGTCGGCGTGGCCTGCGACCCAAGACTCGAGCAGCAGACGGGTGTGTACGACGTCTTCGAATCGCACACTGCGTGAGCTGAGCTGCATTCCGAGCGCGAGTGCGAGAGCCTGCTGCGGCTCGGCGATCACGATGGTGCCGGAGTTCGGGCCTGAGCCCGTCGCAGAGGTGAGCGTGCCGAGTGCCTCGAGAATGCGCAGCCCTTCTCGAACCGTGCTGCGTGAGACCCCGAGCTGCTCGGCGAGCTGGCGTTCTCCGGGCAGACGATCGCCGACCGCGAGCGTACCCGCAGCAAGCTGGTCTCTGACCCAGGACATCACCGTCTCATGTGCTCTCATAGCGAGATGAGGATACCCTACATTGCCGCGTTTCCGCGAAAGTGGTGGCATGGACTCCAGCGGCGCCCGCTCGTCGAAAGTGTGGTCAGACCACAGTGTCGACGCCTGTTCCCGGGCACAGCCGCCAGCTGATTCTGTCAGTCGCAGCGAACGGAGGCACTCCATGCGAGTGGGAATTTTCGGAACGTGTCTGGTCGACACGCTCTATCCAGATGTGATCAGGGCGACGGCTCGTCTGATCACAAGACTCGGCCACGAGGCGGTGTTCCCGGAGGGACAGACCTGCTGCGGCCAGATGCACATCAACACGGGCTACCAGAAAGACTCTCTGCCGCTGGTGCAGAACTACGTCGACGTCTTCGGCGACTCGTCGATCGACGCCGTGGTGCTGCCGAGCGGCTCGTGCACAGGGTCGGTGCGACACCAGCATCCGATGATCGCCGGAAAGTTCGGCGACGAGGCGCTGAGCCGAGAGGTCTCGTCGGTCAATGACAAGACGTACGACCTCGCCGAGTTCATCGTCGACGTGCTCGGTCTCACCGACGTCGGAGCCTACTTTCCGCACACTGTGACCTACCATCCCACCTGCCACTCGCTGCGCATGATCCAGGTGGGCTCGCGCCCGTACCGACTGCTGCAGAACGTCGAGGGCCTTGAGCTGCGCGAGCTGCCCTTCGCAAAGGAGTGCTGCGGCTTCGGCGGCACCTTCGCCGTCAAGAACGCCGCGACCTCGACCGCGATGGTCGAAGACAAGGTCAAGCACATCGAAGAGACCGGCGCAGAGTACTGCGCCGCCGGGGACGCCTCGTGCCTGACGAACATCGGCGGAGCCATGTCGCGCCTGCAGCTGGGGACGAAGACGATCCACCTCGCGCAGATCCTGGCCTCGACGCATGCCGACGCCGATCGCTCGATCACGTTGCTCGGCGAGGAGGTGGCCGCATGACCACGTTCCTCGGCATGCCGGCGGTTCCGCCGGTCGCCCCGGCAGGGGTCGGCAACCTGCGCGGCACAGAGAAGTTCCAGCAGGCAGCGGTGCACGAGCTCGCCAATGAGCAGCTGCGCCGCAACCTGAACTTCGCCACGCACAAGATCCGCGACAAGCGTCAGCACGTCGTCGACGAGATGCCCGACTGGCAGCGTCTGCGTGAGGCCGGTTCGCGCATCAAGCGCGAGGTGCTCGCCAACCTGCCCGATCTGCTCGAGCAGCTGGAAGAGAAGGTGACCGAACACGGCGGCCAGGTGCACTGGGCTCGTGACGCCGCAGAGGCGAACGAGATCGTGCGCGGCATCGTCGCCGATCACGGCGCGAAGGAGGTGCTCAAGATCAAGTCGATGGCCACGCAGGAGATCGGCCTGAACGAGTATCTCGAAGAGCACGGCATCCATGCTCAAGAGACCGACCTGGCCGAACTCATCGTCCAGCTCGGGCACGACAAGCCCTCGCACATTCTGGTGCCGGCCATCCATCGCAACCGCAGCGAGGTGCGCGACATCTTTCTCAAAGAGATGCCGGGCGTCGACCCCGAGCTCGACGACAACCCCGCCCATCTGGCTGAGGCGAGCCGTCGCTTTCTGCGAGAGAAGTTCCTGACCTCGAAGATCGCGATCTCGGGTGCGAACTTCGGCATCGCCGAGACCGGAACGCTCTCGATCTTCGAGTCGGAGGGCAACGGGCGTATGAACCTGACCCTGCCCGACACACTGGTCACCGTCATGGGCATCGAGAAGCTGCTGCCTCGTTTCAACGACCTCGAGGTCTTCACCCAGCTGCTGCCGCGCTCGTCCACCGGCGAGCGCATGAATCCCTACACCTCACTGTGGACCGGCGTCACCCCCGGTGACGGCCCGCAGGAGTTCCACCTCGTGCTGCTCGACAACGGCCGCACCCACGCTCTCGCCGACGGCATGGGACGCGAGGCGCTCAAGTGCATTCGCTGCTCGGCATGCCTGAACGTCTGCCCTGTCTACGAACACGCCGGCGGACACGCCTATGGATCGACCTACCCGGGCCCGATCGGAGCCATTCTCTCGCCGCTGCTGACGGGCATGGAGGACTCACACGACCCCAACAGCTCGCTGCCCTACGCGTCGAGCCTGTGCGGGGCCTGCTACGAGGTCTGCCCGGTCAAGATCGACATCCCGTCGATCCTCGTCGAACTGCGCGACCAGAAGGTCAACACCGTCGGCTCCGGGCTCGAGAAGCCGATGCTGAAGACCGTGGCGTCGGCCATGAGCTCCGGCAAACGCTGGCATGCGGCGCAGAAGGCGGCCAGCATCGGCGGCCGCATCGTGGCTGGCCCTGACAAGAAGATCACGAAGCTGCCCGGGCTCTTGGGCGGCTGGACGGACGCCCGCGACTTTCCGGCGCCGGCGAAGCACTCGGCTCGCGAGTGGTTCAAGACCGCGGATGCCAAACGTGAGCTGGCGGCCGAGCAGGCGCGTTCCAGCGCCGTGCAGGCCGATCTGACGCAGCGCCCGGGCAACCAGGACGCCCAGCGAGACGCCGATTGGGAGCGCAGGCCCATGCCCGCAGGCTTTGGGAGCCCCGCGGCGCCGTCTGAGCAGTCCGAAGAACGAAGCAGCACGCAGGGGAGCACAAAGTGAGCACCGCACGCGAAGACATCCTGGATCGCATTAAAGACGCGCTGCGGATCGCGCCGCCGGTGGTCGAGCCCGTGGTGCGCGACTACGACGCCGAGATCGAGCTGCCCGACGCCGAACGCATCGATCTGCTGATCGATCGGCTCGAAGACTACAAGGCCGAGGTGCGGCGCGCCACGCCGAGCACCATCGGGGCAGAGGTCGCCTCGGCCCTCGCCTCTGTGCAGGCGAGCCGCGTCGGCATCCCGCCGGCACTGGATCGCAGCTGGCTGGGAGACTACGCGGGCGAGGTGCAGGTCGACGACGCGTCGATTCCTGCCGCATCACTCGACAGCCTCGATGCCATCGTCACCGGAGCGGCCGTGGCCTGCTCGATCAGCGGCACGATCTTTCTCGACGGCAGCGGCACCCAGGGCCGCCGCGCCCTGACGCTGGTGCCCGATGTGCACGTGTGTGTGGTGCAGGATGCAGAGATCGTCGTCGACATGCCGGCGGCGATTCGGCGGCTGGTGCCGGAACGGCCGATCACGATGATCGCCGGGCCCTCTGCGACCTCGGACATCGAGCTGCAGCGCGTCGAAGGCGTGCACGGCCCGCGCACCCTGATCGTGGTGATCGTCTCGGCCGAGTGACTCGCCCAGACTGAGCAAACCCAGACCCCGGTTGGCCGTGTGCCGACCGGGGTCTGCTACGCTTTCGACGAAGACACGGGGTGCTCCGAGATCTGGAGCTGAGATGAGACCCGCTGAACCTGATCTCGTTCACACGAGCGGAGGGATGTCACACGATGGAATCGACGCGCGTCGAATCCGACACCGCAGTCGTCGTCAGCGACGTGGCCTATACGCCTGAGGGCGCAGCGGCGCCGGTGCTCGAAGAACTGCGCCTGAGCATCCAGACCGGCGAGCACGTCGCCGTGATCGGTCGTTCCGGCTGCGGCAAGACCACCGCCCTGTCGGTGATCGCCGGGCTGCTCACACCAGACGCAGGCACGGTCCGGGTGCTCGATCACTCCGATCCGGCCGAACGAGTGCGCAGCTGCGCACTCATGCCTCAGGGCGACTCCCTGCTGCCGTGGCTCTCCCTGGTCGACAACGTCGCGATGCCGCTGCGCAATCGCGGCGTCTCCAGGTCAGCCGCACGCGAGCAGGTGCGTCCACTGGTCGAGCAGTGGGGGCTCGGCTCGGTCGCGCACCGCCGCCCGCATGAGCTGAGCGGCGGCATGCGACAGCGTGCTGCTCTGCTGCGCGCCCTCGCCGCCGACAAACCCGTCCTGCTCGCCGACGAGCCACTGGGAGCCCTCGATGCGATCACCCGTGCCGACGGTCAGACCTGGCTGCGCGAGCGGCTGCGCGATCGACAGACCACGCTCGTGCTGGTCACCCATGACGTTGATGAAGCCCTGCTGCTGGCTGATCGGGTGCTCGTGCTGGCCGGACGGCCTGCGCGCGTGACCGCTGAGAGTCGCGGCTGGTTCGGCGATCCTCGCTCGCGCACCGAGCTGCTCGCAGACGTCGATCTGGCCGCTGCGCGCACCGGTCTGCTGACCGCGCTGTCCGCAGAGGGGGCGATGCGGCGATGAACACGCGCAACGCACAGAGCCGCCTGCACCGGGTGCTGCCGCCGGCCACTGCGGTCGTGATCGTGCTGGCCGTGTGGTGGGGCGCCACCACGTGGCTCGGAGTGCCGAAATACCTCGTTCCGGCCCCGCAGGACGTCATCGTGGCGCTCGGCCGCTACTGGGGCACGCTGTGGTCGGCCACTCTCGTGACCGGCAGTGAGACTGTGCTCGGCCTGCTGGTCGGCGTTCTCGCCGCCGGCGTCATCTCGGTCACGGTCTTCGCGGTGAAGCCGCTGCGCAGCGCTCTCGAACCCCTGCTGATCGGCACGCAGACAGTGCCGGTCATGGTCTTCGCCCCGATTCTCACGATCGCGCTCGGCTACGGCATCGCGTCGAAGGTGGTGATCGTCGCGCTGCTCTGCTTCTTTCCGGTGACTGTCAGCCTGCTGTCGGGCCTGCAGAGCGTCGACCCGCGACTGATCGACACGATGCGCACGCTGTGGGCAAGCCCGAGCGCGCTTTTCTGGCGCGTGCGGATGCCATTCGCACTGCCGCAGGGCTTCGCCGGGCTGCGCATCTCGGTGACCTTCGCTCCCGTGGCCGCAGTCTTCGGCGAGTACGCCGGATCGAGCAATGGTCTGGGCTATCACCTGATCCAGGCGATTCCCAGACTGCGCACCGACTTCGTCTTCGCCGAGGTCGTGCTGCTCACCGCCATGACGGCCGCCCTGTACCTGCTGACGCTGCTCGCCGAACGCCTGGTGTGCGGCTGGCAGCGTGACAGCCTGCGCTGAGCCCCGACCTCGGGCGACGTCGGCGACCACGCCGATCGAACGGCGCACCGCCCCCCCCCGGCTGTCACACCCAGAATCCCGGTCCCGATGCCACCTCACGGCACCGATAACTTCCCGGCACAGACAACTTCCCAGAACCGATACCACTTCCACGAACCGATACCACAGAGAAGACGAAGGAGAGACAATGATCACCTCACAGACCGCGTCCCAGAGGCGGGCGCATGCACGCATCCGCCGATCGATGGGCATGGGGCTCGTCGCCGGAGCCGCCGCGTTCAGCCTGGCGCTGAGCGGATGCTCGAGCCAGCAGCAGGATTCGGCCGCCTCAGACGGCCTCGACCCGGTGAGCGTGCTGCTCGACTGGACGCCGAACCCCGACCACGTGTCGCTCTACACGGCGCAGCACACCGGCGCGTACGAGCAGGCCGGGGTCAAGGTGGACTTCACCACGCCGAGCGGCACCGCAGACGCCGCGAAGATGGTCAGCCTCGGTCAGACCGATCTGGCGATCTCGTACGAGCCCGACACCCTGATCGCCGAGGGGGAGGGGCTCGACGTCATCTCGGTGGGAGCGCTCGTTCCGACCAGCCTCAACTCGGTGATGACCTGGGAGGGATCGGGAATCAACGGGCCGCAGGATCTCGCCGGCAAGAAGGTCGGCACGTCAGGGCTCGCCTCGCAGGAGACGACGATGAACTACATCGCCAAGAAGCACGGCGTCGACCCGTCGACGATCACCTACGTGAACCTGTCACAGGGGCTCAACCAGCCGCTCATCGATCATCAGGTCGATGCGACCATCGGCGCATACCCGAACATCGAGGGCGTCGAGCTCGCCGAGCACGGCAGCTTTCCGTCGTGGTCGAACACCGAGCTCGGGCTGCCCGACTACGACGAGCTCGTCGTGATCGCCCAACGTTCGCGTCTGCAGAGCGACTCGGCCTACGCCGAGCGCGTGCGCAAGTTCCTGGCCGGCACGGCGAAGGGCCAGGAGGCGGCAGAGGCGAGCACCGACACTGCGGTCGAGGCTCTGACCGGACCGACCGACGGCGCCTACGAACCCGATGTGCTGCGCCGGATGGTCGAGCGCACGGTGCCGCTGCTGAAGAACGACGGAGGCTTCGGTCATCAGCCGGAAGACGACTGGGCCGCGTACGCCGCCTGGATGCACGAGAACGGTCTGCTCGAGAACGAGTACGACGGCCGTCAGGGACTGACCAACGAGTACCTGCCCGGCAGGTGATCGAGGCTCCGCAGTGAGAACGGGCTGCGGAGACACCGAACGGTGAAGTTCTGGCGTCTCCGCAGCCCTTCGTCTGCGCGGCGGCCTCAGCCGCGGGCTGCGTCGATGATCAGATGACGCCCTGTGCGATCATGGCATCGGCCACGAGCTGGAAGCCGTGGATGTTCGCGCCGCGCACGTAGTCGCCCGGGTGACCGTACTCTTCGGCGGTGCGACGCACCGAGCGGTGCAGCCGGGTCATGATCTGCTCGAGACGCTCCTCGGTGTATTCGAACGTCCACGAGTCGCGCGAGGCGTTCTGCTGCATCTCGAGTGCCGAGGTGGCGACGCCGCCGGCGTTGGCCGCCTTGCCCGGGCCGAAGAGCACACCGGTCTTCTGGAACGTGCGCACCGCGTCTGGAGTGCAGGGCATGTTCGCGCCCTCGGCGACAGCCCGGACGCCGTTGCGCACCAGGGTCTCGGCATTCTCGGCGTTCAGCTCGTTCTGGGTGGCGCAGGGCAGAGCCACGTCGATGCCGTCGACATCGGCGATGTCCCACACCGAACCGCTGTCTCGGTACTCGGCGCGGCCGCCGCGGCGTTCGACGTAGTCGCGCACGCGACCGCGCTCGACCTCTTTGATCTCGCGCAGCAGCTCGAAGTCGATGCCGTCGGGGTCGTGGACTGCTCCCTGGGAATCGGAGGCGCCGATGACCGTGCCGCCGAGCTGCTGCACCTTCTGAATGGCGTAGAGCGCGACGTTGCCTGATCCCGAGACGATGACTTTTGCGCCGTCGAAGCCCTGCTGGCGAGTCTCGAGCATCTCACGGGCGAAGATGACGGCACCGTAACCGGTCGCCTCGGTGCGGGCACGCGAACCGCCCCAGCCGATGCCCTTGCCGGTGATGACACCCGACTCGAACTTGTTGCGCAGACGTTTGTACTGCCCGAAGAGGTAGCCGATCTCACGGGCGCCGACACCGATGTCGCCGGCTGGCACGTCGACGTACTCGCCGATGTGGCGCTGCAGCTCGGTCATGAACGACTGGCAGAAGCGCATGACCTCACGGTCGCTCTTGCCCTTCGGATCGAAGTCGGAACCGCCTTTGCCGCCGCCGATGGGCAGACCGGTGAGCGCGTTCTTGAAGATCTGCTCGAAGCCGAGGAACTTCACCGTGCCGAGCAGCACGCTGGGATGAAAGCGCAGACCGCCCTTGTACGGGCCGAGGGCGCTGTTGAACTGCACACGGAATCCGCGATTGATGTGCACGTGATTGCGATCGTCCGTCCAGGGAACACGGAAGATGATCTGACGCTCGGGCTCGCACACGCGTTCGAGGATCGCCGACTCGGCGTATTCCGGGTGACGTTCGAGCACCGGCTCCAGCGACTCGAACACCTCGTGTACCGCCTGGTGGAACTCTCGTTCGCCAGGATTCCGAGTGAGCACGGTCTGGTACACCGAATCGATGAACTCAGCTGCTTTGGACATTCATGAACCTCTCTGCAGGGCTGCTCGGGGGCCCGTTCGAAGCGCCCACCGGGGGCACACACGGCGGCGTGCGCACCGCGCTCAGTCTACAAAAGACGATGCGGGCCAGACCATGGCGACGCCATCATCCGACCCGCATCCTGATGCGAACCCACTCTGTCGATCAGTAGATCGCGTCGATCTTCGCCTTGTCGCGAACCGCTCCCTTGTCAGCTGACGTCGCCAATGCGCCGTAGACCTTGAGGGCGGTCGAGATCTCACGCTTGCGATCTTTCGGGTGGTATCCGTTGCCCTCTTCGAGGGCGGCGCGGCGCTCGGCGAGCACCTCGTCAGAGACGTTCAGTTCGATCCTGCGATTCGGGATGTCGATGGTGATCGTGTCTCCGCTCTCGACGAGCGAGATCAGGCCGCCGGATGCCGCCTCGGGGGAGACATGGCCGATCGAAAGCCCCGAGGTGCCGCCGGAGAAGCGGCCGTCGGTGATCAGCGCGCACTTCTTGCCCAGGCCACGACCCTTCAGGAACGACGTCGGGTACAGCATCTCCTGCATGCCCGGGCCGCCCTTGGGCCCCTCATAGCGAACGACGACGACGTCGCCGGCCTTGACCTGCTTGTTCAGGATGACGTTCACTGCGTCTTCCTGCGACTCGACGACGACGGCCGGTCCGCTGAACGTCAGGATCGATTCGTCGACGCCGGCGGTCTTCACGACGCAGCCGTCCTCGGCAAGATTGCCGTAGAGCACGGCCAGGCCGCCGTCTTTCGAATAGGCGTGGGCGACGTCGTGGATGCAGCCGTCCTCGGCGTCGAGATCGAGCGTCTCCCAGCGTTCTGACTGCGAGAACGCCTTGGCGCTGCGTTTGCAGCCCGGAGCCGCGTGGAACAGCTCGAAGGCCTCGTCGGTCGCCTTGCCGCCGCGCAGATCCCAGTCGTCCAGGTACGAGCTGAGCGTCGGGTGGTGCACTGAGTGCACGTTCTCGTTCAGCAGGCCGCCACGGTGCAGCTCGCCGAGAATGGCGGGAATGCCGCCTGCGCGGTGCACGTCTTCGACGAGGTAGCTCCCGTTCGGCGCCACTTTGCACAGGCAGGGCACATGGTGCGAGAGGTCGTTGATGTCGTGCATCGTGTAGTCGACGCCTGCCTCCTGAGCCGCTGCGAGCAGGTGCAGAATCGTGTTGGTCGAGCCGCCCATGGCGATGTCCATGGCCATGGCGTTCTGGAACGCCTCACGTGTGGCGATCGAACGGGGCAGCACACTGTCGTCTTCGTCGTCGTAGAACCGGTGGCACAGCTCGACCACGAGCGAGCCTGCGTTCTCGAAGAGCGCGCGCCTGGCCGTGTGCGTGGCGAGAGTGGTTCCGTTTCCGGGCAGCGACAGACCGAGCGCCTCGGTCAGGCAGTTCATGGAGTTGGCCGTGAACATGCCCGAGCACGATCCGCACGTCGGGCAGGCGCTGGCCTCGAGTCGCAGCAGGTTCTCGTCTGACAGGTTGGGGTCGGCCGTGCCTGACATCACCGAGATGAGCTCGACGCGCTTCTTCACGGTGCCGTCGACGAGAACTGCCGTGCCGCCCTCCATCGGGCCGCCTGAGACGAAGACGGTCGGGATGTTCAGCCGAAGCGCGGCCAGCAGCATGCCGGGAGTGATCTTGTCGCAGTTCGAGATGCAGACCAGCGCGTCGGCCTGGTGGGCGTTGACCATGTACTCGACGGAGTCGGCGATCAGGTCGCGGCTGGGCAGCGAGTAGAGCATGCCCGAGTGGCCCATGGCGATGCCGTCGTCGACCGCGATGGTGTTGAACTCGCGGGGAATGCCGCCGGCGGCGCTGATCGCCTCTGAGACGACTCGCCCGACGGGAGCGAGGTGGGTGTGTCCGGGAACGAACTCGGTGAAGCTGTTCGCGACTGCGATGATCGGCTTGCCGAAATCTGATCCGTCGACGCCGGCGGCGCGCAGAAGGGCGCGAGCGCCGGCCATGTTTCTGCCGTGGGTGACGGTGCGTGAGCGTAGATTGGCCATCTGCCCACAATACCCGCCCTCTCGGCTCACGTCATGTGAGGTCGCCCTGTATTTGTCCCGGCCGGGTTTGGAGCTTTCCTGCTGCCCGACTCGACGACCACGCAGTGGGAGGGTTGGCTAGAGTTAAAACATGAGAACAGTGGGCTCCCGCATCATCGCAGGCATCGTCATCGTGGGCGTGGGGCTGGTGCTGCTCGCCCACGTGGTGATCCCGGACTTTCAGATGGGCAGCATATTTCGTCTGATCATCGGCATCGCCGTGATCGCCTTGGGCGTCTCGACGCTGGTGTCGTCCTGGTCGAATCTCTGGTGGGCGCTGGCGCTCGTCGTCGTCGGCACCGCACTGATCCTCGACAACTTCGGTCTGCTGCCGTTCAGCCCATGGGCACTGATCGCACCGGCCGCTGTGATCGCGCTGGGCCTCAGTGTGCTGACGAGACGTCGCCCGAAGGCGGCGGCGAGCACGTCTTCGGCAGACCATTCGGCTCCGAGCTCGCCAGCCGAGGCGTCTGCCGCAGAGGGGCGCCGATTCGGCGCACGTGAGGGCGACGCCGCCCTTGACCAGAACGTGACGGCGGTGCTGGGCAGCTCCGAGGTGCGCAGCACGGCACACGGCTTTCGCAGCGCGTCGATGACTGCCGTGCTCGGCTCGTCGACGCTTGATCTGACCCGTGCCGTGCTGGCACCGGAGGTTCGCATCGAGGTGCTCGCGTTGATGGGCGGCGTCGAGATTCGCATTCCGGACGGCGCCCGGGTGCGGGTCGAGGCGACGGCTCTGCTCGGAGGCGTCGAAGACCGGTCGGTCTTCACCGCGTCGGCTGCCGATCCGTCCGTCGCGTCTATGGCTCCGGTCGTGGTCATCGGCGGGCAGATCATGCTGGGCGGCCTCGAGGTTCGCAACTGATGCGCAGCACGCACGAGCCGGGCGCGCCTGGCCCGACTTCAGCAGGCGCGTCGACGGCCGGGCTGACGCTGCTGCGCCGTTGTGCGACGGTGCTCGGCATGCTCGTCGCCGTTCTGGTCTCGCTGCTGCTCGTGGTGGTGCTGAGCTTCGTCACCACGCCGATTCCCGGCGCGCTGCTGATCCGGTCGTCGTTCAACGCGGGAGGCGTGCAGGGCAACGAGGCGCTCGGTGCCTACGCACCGGCCGACGTGCGACGTGACGCCGATCTCGCCTACACCTCGAGCGGTCGCGCCGACGAACGGCTTGACGTGTACCGCCGTGCGGACGCGACCGAACCGGCAAGCACTATCATCTGGGTGCACGGCGGCGGCTGGGTCGGAGGCGACAAGTCGCAGGGCGAGAACTACTCGCGCATTCTTGCGGCGAGCGGAGCGACCGTCGTGCAGATCAACTACACGCTCTCGCCAGAGGCACGATTCCCGACTGCGGTGCAGCAGCTCGACGCAGCCACCAGCTACCTGCTCGATCGCGCCGACGATCTCGGCATCGCGGCCGACCGTCTTTTCTATGCGGGAGACTCTGCCGGATCGCAGGTCGTGGCGACCTATCTCGCCGCTCTCGAAAGCCCCGACGAGGCCTCGCTGCTCGGCCTGCAGCCGCAGGTTCAGCCGAAACAGGTTCGTGGGGCGGTGCTCTTCTGCGGGGCCTATGACGTCGGCGCCGTGCAGGCGACCGGTCCGTTCGCCTCATTTCTGAACACAGTGATGTGGGCCTACAGCGGCGTCCGCGACTGGCAGAGTGCCGAGATGCTTCGCCAGGGCTCTCCCATAGACGCAGTGACGGCAGACTTTCCGCCGACGTTCGTCAGCGCAGGCAACGGCGACCCCTTGGAGTCACAGTCGCGGGCATTCGCCGCGCATCTGCAGCAGCTCGGAGTGCCGGTGGTCACGCAGTTCTACGACACCGATCACGAACCGCCGCTGCCGCACGAGTATCAGGTGCTGTTCTCGCAGTACCCCGAGGCGATCGCTGCGACGCGCGCGGCCGTGGCCTTCGTCGGGGCACACGGGGGAGGGGACGTCGACGTCGACCGTGTGCCGGTGCTCGCTGCTGCGCGATGACGTCGGGTGCAAGTAACATGAGTTCGTCACTCCATAGTCGCCAATGACGTCGACTGGGATCACCCACACACGTCAGGAGCTCGATGTCCCCCTCTGATCACCACCAGCGACGTCAATTCGCCGTCGGCCGTCAGGCGCAGAACTCGCAGACATCGAACATGCTCGGCTACCTGATCTTCGCCAGCAGGTGGCTGCAGGCTCCGCTCTACATCGGTCTCATCGTGGCGCAGCTGATCTACGTGATCGTGTTCTGGGTCGATCTGTTCCACCTGCTCGCCGACGTCTTCACCGACTGGGGCAAGCTCGATGAGACCACCATCATGCTGACCGTGCTGGGACTCATCGACGTGGTCATGATCGCGAATCTGCTGATCATGGTCATCATCGGCGGATATGAGACGTTCGTCTCGAAGATCAACGTCGACGGCCACCAGGACGAGCCCGACTGGCTGTCGCATGTGAACGCGAACATCCTCAAGGTCAAGCTGGCCATCTCGATCATCAGCATCTCGTCGATCCATCTGCTGAAGACCTTCATCGAAGTCGGCGATCTCGGCGCAGAGCATGCGCACAACGTGACCGGCGAGAGCTACACGACCACCGGTGTGATGTGGCAGGTGTTCATCCATCTCACCTTCATTCTCTCGGCGGTCGCCCTCGCCTGGATCGAACGCATCCAGCGCCCCGAGCACCACGGCGAGACCGCATCCGGCGCACTCGCGCTGCCGGGGCATCCGTCTGCACCCGATGCCGTGCACCCGGTTGAGCAGGTGGCCTCGGCCGCGCCGTCAGAGCCGGCAGCGACGCACACCGGCAAGCCGCGTGACCACTGATGCACGAAAGTCGGTCAGCGGCTGACGAGCGACGGCACCCCGGAGCAGTGCGCGAGGCTCTGCCCGTCGCTGCCGGCCCCAGCCGGCTGTCGCGCGCAGGGCTGGCTCTCTCGGTGGCGCGCACCGTGCTGCTGGCCGTCGGCGTGGTCGCCTTGGGCAGAACGCTTGCGACGGCCTTCGGACCTGACGGCACGGCGGCCGCGGCACACCTGTTCCTGGTGACGGCCGTCGCGTTCGCCGGCGTCGTGATCGTGCAGTTTCTCGGCGAGGCCGCTCAGGACGCAGCCGAGCGGCAGCTGCAGACCCAAGTGCGCGAGAGCCTTCTCAGACGGCTGGGCGGCCCGGCCGACGCCGACGATCGGCTGCCCGCCGAGGGAGACTTCGCCGATCTCGCCACCGCTGACGCCGCGAAGTACGCGACCTACCGGGCCGAGTTCCACGGCAGCATTCTCGCCGCGCTGCTCTCGCCCGTGATCGTGCTCGTGGTCATCGCACTGGCCGTCGACCCGGTGCTGGCCGGATGCCTCGCGGCTCTGGTCGTGCTCGTCACTGCAGCGGTGGGCGCCTTTCAGCGTGTCACCCGAAAGTCGATGGGCGGTTGGCGGCGGCGCGAGGCCTCGCTGGCCGTGACGTTTCTGCAGGGGCTCCAGGGGCTGCGCACGCTGGCGCTGTTCGGCGCCGGCGACCGGTATCTGCAGCGTCTGGCTCGCAGCGCGGAGCAGCAGCGCACCGAGGTCATGCGGCTGCTGGCGGTCAACCAGCTGCTGATTCTCGTGCTCGACGGGCTGTTCTATGCGGGCGTGCTCGCCGGTTCGGCTCTGCTGGCCGTGTGGCGGCTGCGCAGTGGTGCCATCGACGTGACAGAGGCCGCGGTCGTCGTGCTGCTGGCGGTCGTGATGAGTGCGCCTCTCGACGTGGTCGGCAAGTTCTTCTATCTGCGTGCGCAGGGTCAGGGCGCCGAAGGCCGGCTGGCGCGCGTGATCGGCGTGGGCGGCGGTGACTCACGACACGAGACGGCACGACGCGCACCCACGGCTCCGTCAGACGGCAGCCTGCTGCGCATCGAGCAGGGCACACTCGTGACGCCAGACGGGCGCGAGCTTGCGCAGGGTCTGCAGGTCGACATCCGTCGCGGCGACCGACGGGCGATCATGGGCCCCAGCGGCGTCGGCAAGTCGACACTGCTCGGCGTGATCGCTGGTCGTCGCGAGCTCGGAGGCGGCACACTGGAACGACTTCCCGGGCTGCGCACCGTCGAGGTCGTGCAGAACCCGGTGATTCTCTCTGGCACAGTGCGTGAGAACCTCGCGCTCGGTGTGGGGGCAGAGGCCAACCAGAGTGCGACGGGCGACGATTCGTCGGATGCCGTGGACGATGCCGCCTGCTGGCGCGCGCTTGAGCTGGCCGGGCTGAGCACGACGATCGGCGAACGACTCGGAGGTCTGGATGCGGCCCTTGGGGAGCGCGGAACGGGGCTCTCCGGTGGCCAGCGCCAGCGGCTCGCGGTTGCGCGCGCTCTGATGCAGCCCGTGGACGTGCTGCTGCTCGACGAGCCGACCAGCGGCCTCGACCGCCAGACCGGCGAGCGTCTGGTCGACACGCTCGCCGACCTGCCCGAACACATGGCCGTCGTCTGCGTCACACATGATCCTGCGGCGTTCGCCCGCCGTATGACCACGTCTCGCCTCACGACGGACGGTCTGCACGATGAGAGGTCACGATGACGAGCACGACGCAGGCGAGCACGGCAGACACGCTGCGACAGCTGCTGCCGATGACGAAGGGGTTTCGGGGCAGTCTGGCCGGTTCGTTCGCATTGCGTCTGGTCTCGCAGGCCACGGGAATCGCAGCGGTCGTCGCCGGGGTGCTGCTGGTGGCGGCGAGTGCCCGCGGCCAGGTCTCGGTCTGGACCGTGGGGCTGGTGCTGATCGGCCTCGCTCTGGTGAAGGGCCTGACTCGATATGGCGAGCAGTATCTCGGGCATCGCGTCGCGTTCATTCTGCTGGCGCGCCTGCGCGTGCGCTTCTTCGCCAGCCTGCTGCCGCAGGCTCCGGCAGTCACGTCGCGCAGCGGCAGCGGCGACCTGCTCTCGCGCGCAGGCCGTGATATCGATCGGCTCGAGGTGTTCTTCGCGCACACCATCGTGCCGGCGGTGAGCGCGGTGATCGTCAGCGTCGGTGTGGTGTTCGCGCAGTGGCTTCTGACCGGGTGGCCGACGGCGGTCGTCGTTGCGGTCGGTCTGCTGCTCGCCTTCGGCTGCGCCGGGCTGGGACTGCGCGGCGAGGCGCAGACCGCGTCAGAGGGTGCCCGACTCGACGGCCAGAGTGCACAGTTCGCCGCCGAGACGATGCATGCGCTGCCCGATCTGCGCGGCCTGCACGCGATCGATCGTCGGCTCGGCCGCTGGCACCAGCTGAACCGCAGGCACGCTGACATCATGCGTGCGGAGCAGCGGCTCGGTCGCACCAGACGAGCGCTGGTCACTCTGGTCTGGCTGCTCACAGTGCTGGCCTCGGTGCTCGTCTCCACTGCCGACTCGCATGGCGGAGGGCTGCTGCAGGAGCCGCTGGGCGCGGCGCTTGCGGGGGCCGCACTCGCGTTCTCCGCGTTCGCCGCGCCGGAGTCAGTGGTCGGATTCGTCAATGAGTGGCGTGCTGTGCAGGCGGCAGCGCTTCGTGTGCAGGCGACGATCACGCGCGAACCCGAGGTGACGTTTGCCGCTGAGGAGACTCCCGAGTCATCGGCTGCAGCCGACGACTCGGGCGATCGGGGAGCGGCAGCGGTGATCGGCCCGCTGGTCTACCGTCACGACGCTGTCGGCGGCGCTCACGGGCCGCAGCTGCGCGTGCCGGAGCCGATCAGCGTCGAGGCGGGCTCGCACGTGCTCGTCGAGGGCTCGAGCGGCAGCGGCAAGTCGACGCTGGTGGATCTGCTCGCACGTGTGCACGATCCGGATTCCGGCTCGGTGCAGATCGCCGGTCGCGATCTTCGGGAGCTGAGCCGTGCCGAACTCGTGCGCACCGTGGCTGTGGTCGATCAGTCGACGTTTCTCTTCGACGCGAGCATCGCCGAGAATCTGCGCATCGCACGGCCTGACGCCAGCGACGACGACCTGCGTGAGGTGTGCGCGACCGTCGGCCTCGGGGCGTTCGTCGACAGTCAGCGCCAGGGCATCCGCACGCGGCTCGGTCGCGGTCGCGGGTGCGTCGGGCTCTCGGGAGGTCAGGCGCAGCGGCTGGGTCTGGCACGCGCCCTGCTGGCTGAGACGCCGATGCTGCTCGCCGACGAGGTCACCTCTCAGCTCGATGCGCGCACGGCCGATGACATTCGCCGCGTGGTGCTCGATCCTGCTTCGGGACGCACCGTGCTCTGGGTCTCGCACCGTGACGATGCGTGGAACGGACCGGTCGTCGCGGTCGGTGAGACCGGTGTCGTGCGGCTGGTCGCAGCCGATGATCGCTGACGACCGGAGCGGCTGCCCCTACTCGGTGACGAGGATGTTGCCGGCGGCAGGCAGACCGAGATCGAGCGGCTGGCCGTTCATCACCAGACGAATCGTGCCGGCAGCGGGGATGCGCTCTCGAACAGTGATGGTGCTGTCGAGGGTCAGACCGATGTCGGTGAGATAGCGCAGCAGCTCTGGGTTCTCGTCCGAGACACGGCGTACGTGCACGGTGTGCCCTTCCGGCACCTCGCTGAGCGGGTGGGCGTCGAGAGTCGGAATGCTGCCGTCGGCTCGCGGTATCGGATCGCCGTGCGGGTCGCGGGTGGGAAAGTTCAGACGGGAGTCGAGCCGCTCGATCATGCGCGGGCTCACCGCGTGCTCCAGAACCTCGGCCTCTTCGTGCACTTCGTCCCAGTCATAGCCGAGATACGACACCAAGAAGGTCTCGAGGATGCGATGGCTGCGCACGAGGTTCACCGCCGCCGATTCTCCGGCCGGGGTGAGCGTGATGTTGCCGTAGCGTTCGTGCACGACATAGCCCTGATCGGTCAGCCGACGCACTCCCTCTGAGACGGTCGAACGTGTGAGGCCCATGCGCTCTGCCAGCTGGCCGGTGGTGATGGGATCGCCCGACCACTCGGCGAACTGCCAGATCTCTTTCAGATAGTCCTGGTTCGTCTGCGAGAGGGCTGTGCGCGGGTCTGACATGGTTTCGATTGTACGTGCCGTTCATCTCGGTTCATGGGTGATCCCTCAGGTGGTTCACCTGGTGGGGCATAATTGACCCGTGACTGAGCAGCAGAGGCAAGACGACATTCCGAGACCGTGGCTCGACCTGTATCCCGATGACGTGCCGAGCGAAGTCGGCACCCTCGAACACCGGTCGATCGTCGATCTGGTCGATCAGACATGTGCCCGTTTCGGTGATCGCAAGGCGTTCACCAACATGGGGCAGACGCTCACGTTCCGTGAGGTCAAACAGCTCTCAGACGACTTCGCCGCCTATCTTCAGGTCTCTCTGGGGCTGCAGCCCGGTGACCACATCGTGCTGCAGATGCCGAACCTGCTGCAGTACCCGGTCGCACTCTTCGGCGCCATAAAAGCGGGCCTCGTCGTGGTCAACGCGAACCCCCTCTATACCGCTCCCGAGACCAAGGCGGTCATTCTGCAGTCGCGAGCGCGTGCCATCGTCGTGCTCGAGATGTTCGCAGACAAGATCGCCGAGATTCTGCCCGACACCACCCTGCAGAACGTGATCATCACCCGGCCGGCAGACCTCTGGCGCAGTCCGGCCAGACGTGTGCTGACGAACGTCGGCATGAGGCTCAAGGGCATGGTGCCGAAGTATCGCCTGCCCGGAGCCGTCGACTTTCGTGACGCCATCGCGCATGGGGCAGACCTGCGTCTGCAGCCCGTCTCGGTCGGACTCGACGACGTAGCACTGCTGCAGTTCACCGGCGGAACGACGGGCACGCCGAAGGGCGCCATGCTCACGCACCGCAACCTGCTGGCCGACTCCCAGGCCATGCGGCACTGGATGCGCGTGATCCTGGACGAGGGCGCCGAGAACGTTCTCGCAGCGCTGCCGCTCTACCACGTGTTCTGCATGACGGTGAACTGCCTGTGCTTCTTCGCCTATGGTCTGCACAACGTGCTCGTGACCAATCCTCGCGAGATCTCTCCGCTCGCCAAGACGATCGTGAGAGAGCGAACCTCGGTGATCATCCTGGTCTCGACGCTCGCTCAGGCGCTCCTCGAGAACCCGCGGTTCCTGAAAGCCGACTTCGACTTTCTCAAACTGACGGTGGCCGGCGGCATGGCGCTGCGCGAGTCGACGGCGAACGAGTGGCAGAACGTCACCCAACGACCCATGCTCGAGGGGTATGGGCTCACCGAGGCCTCACCCGTGGTGAGCGTGAACCCGACGTGGCTGCCGCCGATCATCGGCACCGTGGGCATTCCGCTGCCGTCGACCGAGATCAAAGTGCTCGACGACCACGGTCGTGTCGCGTCGTTCGAAGAGCCCGGAGACCTCTATGTGCGCGGCCCCCAGGTGATGAAGGGGTATTGGGAGCGCGAGGACGAGACAGCCGAGGTGCTCGACGCCGACGGATGGCTGGCCACGGGCGACGTGGCCGTGCTGCACGACAACGGCTACTTCTCGATCGTCGATCGTCGGAAGGACATGATCTCGGTGTCCGGGTTCAACGTCTACCCGAACGAAGTCGAGGCGGTGCTGAGCGATCACCCACGCATCAAGACCGCCGGAGTGATCGGCGTGCCTGACGAACACTCCGGAGAGGTGGTCAAAGCTTTCGTCGTGCCGGCTGACCCAGAACTGACCGAACAGGAGGTGCGGCAGTACGCCCGCCGCTATCTCACCGGATACAAGCGCCCGCGCTACATCGAATTCCGCGACGAGCTTCCGCTGTCCAACGTCGGCAAGGTCATTCGCCGCGAGCTGCGCGATTGAGCGCGCCAACGGGGGAGACGCTGGTCGTCATTCCCACATACAACGAACGAGAGTCGCTGCCTGGAGTGCTGGAGCGGCTGTTCAAGACGCTCCCCGAGGTTTCAGTCCTCGTGGTCGACGACGGATCCCCAGACGGCACGGGCCTGCTCGCCGACCGGCTGCGGGAGCGGCATCCGTCGCTGTCAGTGCTGCACCGTGACCAGAAGCACGGCCTCGGACCTGCCTATATCGCGGGCTTCGAGTGGGGCGAGGCCCA
This sequence comes from Pseudoclavibacter sp. CFCC 11306, assembly GCF_008831235.1. Classification (GTDB taxonomy): domain Bacteria; phylum Actinomycetota; class Actinomycetes; order Actinomycetales; family Microbacteriaceae; genus Pseudoclavibacter_A. Next base: position 498,231 of record NZ_WBKF01000001.1, on the reverse strand, counting down.
CGGGTTTCGCTATCTGGTCGAGATGGACGCCGACGGATCGCACCTGCCTGAGCAGCTGCCGCATCTGCTCGCAGCAGCGGGTGAGAATCGGCTTGTGCTCGGATCTCGATGGGTGCGCGGCGGCACGATCGTGAACTGGCCGTGGTACCGCAGCTCGCTGTCGCATGCGGCCAGCATCTACTCCCGACTGATGCTCGGCCTCGGCCAGCGTGACGTGACCTCAGGATATCGGGTCATTCCCGTCACTGCGCTGCGAGCGCTTCGGCTCGACGAAGCGGCCAGTCATGGGTACTGCTTTCAGATCGACGTGCTGCGGCGCGCCGTGGCAGCGGGGCTCGATGTGACCGAGGTGCCGATCACCTTCGTCGAACGTGAGAACGGCCGCTCGAAGATGGATCTCTCGATCATCGTCGAAGCTGTGCTGCGGGTGACCGCTTGGGGCATGCAGCGGATGCTGCCGACACGCCGCTGAGAGTTGCAGATTCCGCTTGCGCTGGTGCATTCATGTGGATACTGTTGTAGATACAACCACTGATGTGCGGACGAACGCCCGACATCTCAATGAAGGAGCAGACATCATGACCCAATCCGCAATCGCAGGCTTCACCTCGGGCACGTGGCAGATCGACCCCACACACAGCAGCATCGGCTTCAGCGTGCGTCATCTCGTCACGAAGTTCCGCGGCAGCTTCACCGACTTCTCCGCAACTCTCACCACGGGCGACGACGTGCTCGATTCGACCGTGAGCGCCGATATCAAGGCCGCGAGCATTTCGACCGGCAACCCCGACCGCGACGTGCACATGCACGCGCCTGACTTCTTCGACGTCGAGAACCACCCCGAGCTCACGTTCCGTTCGACTGCGGTGCGGTACGACGGCGATGACCTGGTGGTCACCGGAGACCTCACGCTGCGCGGAGTCACGAAGAGCGTCGACTTCCAGGTCGAGGTCGGGGGCATCACGACGAGCCCGTACGGCCAGACCGTTCTGGGCATCGAAGCCGACACGACGATCAAGCGCGAGGAGTTCGGACTGGAGTGGAACAGCGCCCTTGAGACCGGCGGCGTGCTGCTGGGCAGCGATGTGAAGATTCACATCGAGGCCGAGTTCGTGCTCGACCAGCAGTGATCGTCTGCCGCCGGCCGCGCTGAGCCGGTGACAGACCACGACGGCCACGGGAGATCCTGAGATCGATCCCCGTGGCCGTCGCCGTGTCTGCAGTCTGAGGCTGACGCGGCAGCGTGGTGCGCGGCTTCACGAAGAGTTCACGGAATGGCCGTTCGAACCCCGGGCGAGCTGTGGGGCACGTTCTGTGGGTGCGATAGTCTGGAGGGGCACCGACGCACAACGAACAGATGGAGATCTCATGCCCGACGGACTGCTCATCACTGGTGTGGGGGAGACCTCTGGAAAGTCGCTGGTCACCATCGGGCTGCTGCGCCAGGCTGCTGCTCGGTACGCTCGTATCGGCTTTCTGCGGCCGATCACGTCTGCTGACAAACCGACCGAGTCGCGCATCGTCCAGCTGGCCGAACAGCTGCTTCCCGAAGGCGCTCTGACCGCTGTCTCGGTCATGACCGCGGCGCATGCCGAAGAGCTGGTGGCCGACGATCGCACAGACGAGCTCATCGCCGAATGCCTCGGTGCCTTCGAGAGGCTCGCCGCCGAAGTCGACTTCGTCATCATCGAGGGCACCAACGCCATCACCGTGCCCGTGCACGGTGAGCCAGACGTGAACGTCGCTCTCGCGCGGCACCTCGACGTGCCGCTGCTTGCGGTCGTCGACGGCTTCGGCCGCAGCGCCGCTCGTGTCGCCGCCGCGGTCTCGCTCACACGGCAGCGACTTCGCCAGGCGCGTTCCACCCTGATGTGCATCGTGGTCAACCGCGTCTCACCTGAGGTCATCGACGAGGCCCGCACGCTGATTCCCTCGGGGTCGCTCGGGCGTCCCGTCTACCTGCTGCCCTATGTCGAGAGCCTCTCGTGGCCGAGCGTCGAAGAGACGGCAGAAGCCATCGAGGCGCTGCGCATCGGCACCAATGGCGACGCCGATCATCTGGTGCGTCGCATCACCGTGGCGGCTATGGAGGCCGAGCACGCGCTCTCCGTCATCGGTTCGGGAGCGCTCGTTGTCGTGCCCGGTGACCGCGTCGAGCTCATCGAAGCGGTGCTCCAGGCCGCCCTCGCCCCAGAGGCCGTGATCATCAGCGGCGACTTCGACATCTCAGAGCGCCTGCAGCGCGTCGTCGCCGCGGGCAGCATCCCCGTCTACTGCAAACGCGCCGACACCTTCGCCGTCGCACAGGCCGCCAGCCGGGTTCGCGGCGAGATCGGTGCAGGCAACCCGACCCGCACTCGGCAGGCGCTGAAGACTTGGGACGAGCACGCCGACGGCGCCGAGATCCTCTCGCGTTTCGAGTTGTCACTGCGCGACGTGACCACCCCCGAGCGCTTCGCCTACGAGCTCGCCCGTCGAGCCCGTGCGGCTCACGCTCGAATCGTGCTTCCCGAGGGAGGCGACCCTCGCATCCTCACGGCAGCTGCAGAGATCGCGAAGCAGGGTCTCGTCGATCTCGTGCTCTTGGGCGACCCCGACGAGGTGGCGAAGCTGGCGCGTCTGCACGGGGTGAGTCTCGATGGCATCGAGATCATCGACATCGATCAGTCTCCGCTGCTCGACGAATTCGCACAGACCTACCAGCAGCTGCGCGCCCACAAAGGCGTGACGCTCGAACAGGCGGCACAGCAAGTCCGCGACCCCAGCTTCTTCGGCACTCTGCTGGTGCACTCGGGGCGGGCCGACGGAATGGTCTCGGGCGCGATGCACACGACCGCCGACACGATCCGTCCCGCCTTCCAGATCATCAAGACCCGGCCCGGCGTCCGCGAGGTCTCGTCAGTGTTCCTCATGTGCCTGCCCGATCGGGTGCTAGTCTATGGCGACTGCGCCGTGATTCCGAACCCGACGCCCCAAGAGCTCGCCGGCATCGCCGTGGCCAGCGCCCAGACGGCGGCCGCCTTCGGCATCGAACCTCGGGTGGCGATGCTGTCGTACTCGACCGGAACCTCAGGACACGGCTCATCGGTCGACGCTGTGCGCGAGGCCACCGAGCTGGCTCGCGCGGCCGCACCCGAACTGCCGATTGAAGGGCCGATCCAGTACGACGCCGCCAGCAACCTGAAGATCGCGGCTGGCAAACTGCCCGACTCGCCGGTCGCCGGGCGCGCGACGGTCTACGTGTTCCCCGATCTGAACACGGGCAACAACACGTACAAAGCGGTGCAGCAGTCGAGCGGCGCGATCGCCATCGGGCCGGTGCTGCAGGGGCTGCGCAGGCCCGTCAACGATCTGTCCCGCGGCTGCACCGTCGATGACGTGGTCAACACCATTCTGGTGACGGCCGTACAGGCGGGGGCCACGAAAGCCGCCGAGACGCAGAAAGAGGACAACGCATGAGCATGCTGCTGGTGAACGCGGGTTCGTCGAGCCTGAAGCTGAGCGTCGCCGATCAGGACGAAGTCGTCTACAACCGCACGGTTGCGACGCCGCCGGCCGAGATCACCGACGAAGCGTGGGCCGAGCTGATCGCCGACTTCTCTTCGGTGAGCGGCGATATCGAGGTTGTCGTGCATCGCGTGGTGCACGGAGGTCGTCTCTTCGGTGAGGCCGCGATCGTCGACGACAAGGTGATGGCCGGCATCGAAGAGCTCACCGATCTGGCGCCGCTGCACCAGCCGCCGTCGGTGGCGACTCTTGAACGGCTGCGTGCGCTGCTGCCGGAGGCGACGCAGATCGCCTGTTTCGACACTGCGTTCCACGCCAGAATGCCCGCCGAGGCCTATACCTACGCGATTCCTCGTGAGTGGCGCGAGGGTCTCGGCGTGCGCCGGTTCGGCTTCCACGGTCTTGCACACGAGTACAACGTGCGCGAAGCTGCACGCATTCTCGATCAGGATCTCTCCGAGCTGCACATCGTCAGCGCGCACTTGGGCTCGGGTGCCTCCCTGACGGCGGTGCGCGACGGGCACAGCGTCGACACCACCATGGGCTTCACTCCGCTGGAGGGTCTGGTCATGTCGACCCGTTCCGGCACGATCGACCCAGCGGTGTCGGCATGGCTCGTGGCGAACACCGGCCTGAGCGTTCGCGAGGTCATCTCGCGGCTTGAACGCCAGTCTGGTCTGCTCGGCCTCGCCGGTGACACGCACATGGGCAACATCGTGAACCGTGCGCATGCCGCCGAGCCTTCGGCACAGCTCGCGCTGGCCGTCTGGGCGCATCGTGCGGCAGGCATGATCGGGCAGATGACGATCGCTGCTGGTGGGCTCGACGCGCTCGTGTTCAGCGGCGGCATCGGCGAGAACTCGCCGGCTGCACGCGCACTCGTGCTCGAACGTCTGCGCCCGCTCGGCGTTCGCTTCGACGAGCGGCTCAACCGCCGCAACGAGATGAACAGCCAGATTCAGACCGAAGGCTCGTCGGCCGCGATCATCCTGGTCAAGACTCGCGAGGACGTGACGATGATCCGGCAGGCCGAGGCCCTCCTGTGGCAGCGCGATCACTGATCGCCTGCTGCGCGTAGCGCAGATAGGCCTCGGTGTTTCGCTCGCGATGAGCTCGGATGAAGGCCTCGACCTCGTCGGGAGAGGTCTTCTTCTCGAGCATCTGCAGCAGGTGTTCGTGCTCTTCGACCAACCCGTCGACACGCCCGGGCAGCAGGCCGAAGACGGCGCCTTTGACGGCGGCGGCCTTCGCCCAGCCCTCGTTGAGCGTCTGCATGAGGTATCGGTTGGGGCAGTCGCGGTAGAGCACGCGGTGAAAGAGCGTGCTGAACCGGTTGGCCTCGGCGAAGCGTGACGCCTTGAGCGCCTCGATCAGATGGCGGTTGTAGAAGCGGGCCTCGTCGATGGTCTGCTGCCGGATGTGCGGAACGGTCTGTGCGACGGCAGCGCCTTCGAGCACCGAGAGCGTCGACATCATGTGCCGGTATTCCTGCGGCCGGAAGTCGGTCACCTGCGCACCGACGTTGTGAGCGAATGTGACCAGGCCCTCTGACTCGAGCAGCCGGATCGCCTCGCGAACCGGAACCGGAGACATCTTGAGCTCACGAGCCAGCTGTGAGATGACGAGACGCTGGCCTGACTGCAGTCTGCCTGCGGCGATCGATCGCTTGATGGCGTCGCGCGCCTGCAACGCCTTGCTGTTCGTCTGCTGCTCGGTCATCGTGTTCTCCCTCAGGATCCCGCGTCAGTCGCAGTCCTCGATGACTGCCGTGATCATAATAGGACAGTCCCGAGGAAATGCCCGTCGGCAGGCCGCAGACCCACGGAATCACCGGCCCCGACCAGAGCGGCCCACGTCGGCCTGACAGGCGCACGTCGTCGGCTGCGGGTACAATCTCTGCCGTGCACCCCCCAATCGACTTCGGCAACGCGTCTGCCCGCGATCTGCCCCCGGCCTACCCGCGCCGTGCGGCACGAGGCACCGCGAGTCGGCTGCGCGCCTGGCAGGCTGAGGCTCTTGAGCGGTACTTCGCCGAACAGCCCAGAGACTTTCTCGCCGCAGCGACCCCTGGAGCGGGCAAGACCACTTTCGCACTGCAGCTGGCTGCAGGACTGCTCGATCAGGGGACCGTCGATCGTGTGCTGGTCGTCGCGCCCACCGAGCATCTGAAGCGACAATGGGCCGAGGCCGCAGAGCGAGCGCTCATTCGCCTCGACCCGAACTTCCGCAACGCCGATCGCGTCTTCGGCTCGCACTACGTGGGCGTGACGGCAACCTATGCACAGGTCGCCGCCAACGTCGAGGTGCACAAGGCGCTCGCCGAGGCGAAGCGCACCCTGGTGATTCTCGACGAGGTTCATCACGGCGGTGACGCACTGAGCTGGGGCGACGCCATTCGCGAGGCCTACGCGCACGCCACACGGCGTGTCTGTCTGACTGGTACGCCGTTCCGCTCTGACGAAGCGCAGATACCCTTCGTCACCTACGAGCCGCAGCCCGACGGCTCGAAGATCTCACGCGCCGACTACACCTACGGCTACGGCCGTGCCCTGCACGACGGCGTGGTGCGCCCGGTGATCTTCCTGACCTACGCCGGCAACATGCGCTGGCGCTCCCGCAGCGGTGACGAGATGAGCGCCGATCTGGGCGCACCGGCGACCAAAGACATCATCGCCCAGGCCTGGCGCACGGCGCTCGACCCGCGCAGCGACTGGATCGGCTCGGTGCTGCGTGCGGCGGATGCTCGGCTCACGCAGGTGCGTCGGGGAGTGCCCGACGCCGGCGGGCTCGTGATCGCGACCGACCAGACGCAGGCTCGGGCCTACGCCGGCATCCTCAAACAGATCACGGGGGAGTCGGCGACCATCGTGCTGAGCGACGAAGACGGCGCCAGCGATCGCATCGAAGAGTTCTCGGCAGGACAGCAGCGCTGGATGGTCGCCGTGCGCATGGTGTCGGAAGGCGTGGACGTGCCTCGGCTGGCGGTCGGCGTCTACGCGACGAGTGCGAGTACGCCGCTCTTCTTCGCCCAGGTCGTCGGGCGATTCGTGCGAGCTCGCAAACGAGGCGAGACGGCCACCATCTTTCTGCCCAGCGTGCCCGGTCTGGTGGGGCTGGCACACGAGCTCGAGGTCGAGCGCGACCATGTTTTGGGGGGTCCGAAAGACCGGGACGACGACGGTCTCGAAGACTCGCTGCTCGAACAGGCGAACCAACGCGAGGCCGCATCCGACGATCTGCTCGACGGCGTCGACTTCGAGCCGCTCGAGGCCCAGGCCGCCTTCGACCGAGTGCTCTTCGAAGGTGACGAGTTCGGGTCGGGCGCCGAAGCCGACAGCTTGGAGGAACAGGACTTCCTCGGTTTCCCCGGCCTGCTCGAACCCGACCAGGTGCGCTCGCTGCTGCGGTCTCACCAAGACGAGATCACGAAACGCAAACAGCGCAGGGCGGCGGCGACGCCCGAGACCGAGGCCGCGTCGAACGAGCCGCTCTTCAAACAGCTGAAGGCCAAGCGAGCCGAACTGCACCAGGCGGTCTCGGTCTGGGCGCAGATCAGCGGCGAGTCGCACAGCAGCATTCACTCCAGGCTGCGGCGCATCAGCGGTGGCCCTGCGGTGCCGCAGGCAGATCTCGGGCAGCTGCAGAAGAGGCTGCAGACCGTTCGCGGCTGGATGCACCGCGGACGTCGCTGACGCGCAGCGCCGCTCTTCGCCATCCTGGCGCCGAACGTCGTGTCAGCACGGCGCAGAAGCACTCGATTCGAGCTGTGACAACGTCGATTCGTCTCGATTCGACACAGGTTAGGGTCGTCTACTTTGCACTTGTATACAAGCCGGAGTAACGTCTCCAACAGGTGTCGCCGACAGGTGTCGGAGACCGAAATTTCACTGGAGTGAAGAGGAACGCACATGACCGATACATTGGCCGTGCTGCAGAGCGACCCCACGGCACTGGCGCTGGCGCGCTGGCAGTTCGGGCTGACGACTCTGTACCACTACCTGTTCGTGCCGCTGACGATCGGGCTGATGCTCATCGTCGCGATTATTCAGACCGCTTGGGTGCGCACCGGCAAGGTGAAGTACCTGCAGCTGACGAAGCTCTTCGGCAAGATCTTCCTGATCAACTTCGCCATGGGCGTGGTGACGGGCATCGTCCAGGAGTTCCAGTTCGGGCTGAACTGGTCGGAGTACTCGCGCTTCGTCGGAGACATCTTCGGCGCCCCGCTGGCCATGGAGGGGCTCTTCGCCTTCTTCTTGGAGGCCACGTTCATCGGCGTCTGGATCTTCGGCTGGAACAAGGTGTCGAAGGGCGTGCACCTCGCTTCGGCGTGGCTGACGTCGATCGCGACCATCCTCTCGGCCTACTTCATCATCGCCGCCAACTCGTTCATGCAGAACCCGGTCGGCTACGAACTGAATCCGAACCGAGGGCGCGCAGAGCTGACCGACATCGGCCAGGTGCTCACGAACCCGGTTGCGGTTTCGGCGTTTCCGCACGCGATCACGGGCGCAGTCGTGTTCGCCGGCGCAGTGATCGTAGCCGTGAGCGCCTATCACCTGCGGCGCAATCAGCATGTCGAGACGATGCGCACCGGCCTCAAGATCGGTGCCTGGTCGGTGCTCGCGGGCTTCGCGGGCGTCTTCCTGAGCGGCGACCAGCTCGGCCTGGCCATGGTGCACACCCAGCCCATGAAGATGGCGGCTGCCGAAGCGATGTTCGAGACGAGCACTGGCGCAGACGCCTCATTCTCCGTCTTCACCCTCGGCACGCCCGACGGCCACAGCGAGCTCTTCTCTCTGCGCATTCCCTATCTGCTGTCGTTCCTCTCGACGCACACGTTCAACGGCACTGTCGAGGGGCTGACCGATCTGCAGGCGAAGTACACCCAGCAGTTCTGCACGGATGCGCTGAACCCTGCACTGACGTGCCCGACTGATGGGTCGTTCATGCCGGTGCTCTGGATCACCTACTGGAGCTTCCGCTGGATGATCGGTCTGGGAGCGTTCAGCGCGCTGATCGCTCTGGTCGCGCTGTGGATCACCCGCAAGAAGAGCCGCATCACGGTGCCCGACTGGTTCTGGCGTGTCGCCATCTGGGCCGCTCCGGTGCCTCTGCTCGCCAACCTCGTCGGCTGGGTCTTCACCGAGATGGGTCGACAGCCCTGGATCGTGTTCGGCCTGATGACCACCGAACGTGCGGTCTCGCCGAACGTGCCGGCGTGGTCGGTCGGCCTGTCGCTGGCCTTGTTCACCTTGGTCTACGGGGCACTGGCAGTCGTTGAGTTCAAACTCATCAAGAAGGCGGCTCAGGCCGGTCCGCCAGAGTTCGACGCAGACCACAGCGGAGATGAGACCGCAGAGGTCGATCCCCACAAACTGGCGATCACGTACTAGTAATGGAGATTTGATCAAATGACTCTCGAAATTCTCTGGTTCTTCATCGTCGGGGTGCTGTTCGTCGGCTACTTCGTGCTCGACGGCTTCGACTTCGGCGTGGGCATGTCGCTGCCCTTCCTCGGCAAGAACGACACCGAGCGCCGGCAGATCATCAACACGATCGGCCCGGTCTGGGATCTCAACGAGACCTGGGTGATCGTGGCTGGCGCCTGCCTGTTCGCCGCCTTCCCCGAGTGGTACTCCACTCTCTTCAGCGGTGCCTACCTGGCACTGGTGCTGATTCTGATCGCGTTGATCTTCCGAGGCGTCTCGTTCGAGTACCGCCACCAGGGCCACCACGAGAACTGGAGCAAGTGGTTCGACTGGTTCATCGTGATCGGCTCTGCCGTTCCCGCCCTGCTGTGGGGTGTGGCGGTGGCCAACATCGTCAACGGTCTGCCGATTCTGAAGGTCGAGCACTCGTTCGTCTATCAGGGCACACTGCTGACGCTGCTCAACCCGTACGCACTGCTGGGCGGTCTGACCACGCTGCTGCTGTTCTTCACGCACGGAGTGCAGTTCGTCGGCCTGAAGACCGACGGCAAGGTCAAGGCACGCGCCCATCGGCTGGGCCGCTCACTCGGCCTGATCACCATCGTCATCGCGGCGCTCTTCCTGCTGTGGACCAACATCGCGCACTTCTCGCCGCTGGTGCTCGTGCTCTCGCTGCTCGCCGCTGTGACGCTGATCATCAGCTACTGGTGCAACTGGATCGAGCGTGACGGCCTCGGCTTCACCTTCACCGCTCTGACCGTCGTCTTCGCGGTGCTGGCGCTGTGGATGGTGCTGTTCACGAGCTACCCCGAGCACATGGTGATGCCGAGCACCTACGGTCTCGAGAACAGCCTGACGCTCACGAACGCCTCGAGCTCGACGAACACACTGTCGTTCATGACCTGGGTGGCGGCATTCGCTCTGCCGGTCGTGCTGCTTTACCAGGGCTGGACCTACTGGGTGTTCCGCAAGCGCGTTCGCCGCGTCGACATCGAGCAGGCGGCCGTGGCGCACTGACACCCCAGCTGCCGGAACGAACCGCTCCAATCGTCTGCACGACTACACTGTTGTGGCAGGCGAGGGGAGCGGTTCTTCCGTCTGCAGGACGCAGCCACCTGGGGCGTGGGGCTGCGCAGAGATCTTCGAACACGAGGTGAACCATCAAACCCATCGACCCCCGGCTGCTGCGCCGGGCAACGGCCGCCCGAGGCTACCTGCTCGTCAGCGGGCTCATCGGTCTGCTGCAGATCGCCTGCATTCTGGTCTTCTCATGGGCGGTGGCACAATGCGTGGCCGGTGCGCTCATGCAGCATCTGACCTGGAACGAGAGTCTGCACCTGGTCGCACTCGCCGCGGCCGCCCAGGCGATTCGTGCCCTGCTGGCATACGCGTGGAACGTCTCCTCAGAGTTCGCCGCGGCAAAGGTCAAAGCCCAGCTGCGTGAGCAGATGGCTGAACGGTTCGCGGCACTGGGCCCCGCCTGGCTCGCCAGCCGCTCCGCTCCGCAGCTCACGACCGTCTATGGGCGTGGTCTGGATGCGCTCGACGGCTACTTCTCGAAGTTCCTTCCGCAGCTGGTGCTCACGGTCATCTCCGTGCCGGTCTTCCTGTTCGTGCTCTGGCGTGAAGACCTGCCGTCTGCGATCACAGTGGGCGTCACCCTCCCGCTGATCCCGATCTTCATGATCCTGATCGGCTGGTACACCCAGCGGGTGCAGAACTCCGAATGGGAGGCCTCACGAACACTCTCCGGTCACTTCGTCGACGTCGTCACCGGTCTCTCCACGCTCAAAGTCTTCGGGCGGCAGTGGCACCAGCGTGACGTGATCTCGACCGTGACCGACCACTACCGCCAGCGCACCATGCGCGTGCTGGGCATCTCGTTCATGTCGGGCTTCGTGCTGGAGCTCGCGTCGACCCTGGCGGTCGCACTCGTCGCCGTGTCGATCGGCACACGTCTCATCGGCGGCGAGATCGATCTCTACACCGGTCTCTTCGTCCTGCTGATCGCACCAGAGGCCTTTTCTCCGCTTCGCCTCGTGGGCTCGCATTACCACGCGGCCACCGAGGGCATCTCGGCCGCCGACGACGCGCTGAGCGTGCTCGACGAGCCAGATTCTCGGCCTGGGGCGCACCCGGCCACCCCGATCCGCAGCGCCAGGCGCGACGCGACCACGGCATCCGCAGAGTCACCGTCGAGCCGCAGACCCGCAGACCTGCGACTCGAAGACATCTGCGTCTCGCGAGGCGACGTCGAGCTGCAGCCGGTCACGCTGCGCGCCGAGGCAGGCCGGCTCACCGTGGTCAGCGGTCCGTCGGGAGCCGGTAAGAGCAGCATCTTCGCGGCGCTGCTCGGCTTCGCGCCGGCGACGGGTCAGGTGATCTGGCAGGGCGAACGCATCGACCTCGAACGAGACGCGCCGCTGCGGCCCTTCATCGCCTGGAGCGGACAGCGCACTGATCTCTTTCCGGGAACGATCGCGAGCAACATCGCCCTCGGGCTCAACTCGGGCGACCACGTCGATGCCGATCTGCTGCGGCGCTGCCTGAGGCTGGCCGGCGCGGGTCGGCTCGATCTCGACCAGGTGATCGACCCTGTCGGCGGAGGCATCTCGGGCGGGCAGGCCCAACGCGTCTGCATCGCGCGCGCCTACTACCGCGCCTTCTCGCACGACTGCCGCATCGTCCTGCTCGACGAGCCCACGAGCGCCGTCGACGAGCAGACCGAACGCGAGATGATCGCCGGTATGCGCACCATGGCGCAAGACGGGCGCGTGGTCGTCGTCATCAGTCATCGTCCGCGTGTCATCGCTGCGGCGGATGCTCGGGTGTCGATCGCCGCGCAGCCGACGGGCCGCGCAGGCGGTGCGGTGGCGAGCGCATCCTCGGCGTCGCGTGACGAAAGAGACGGAGTGGTCGCATGAATCGTGGCAGGACTCTGCTGCCGGCACCCGGCGTCGACGAGCGGCTTGCCAGACTCGCCACCCCAGACCCGAAGCGTTTCTGGGCAGGTGTACTGTTCGGCGTGCTGAGCGCCGCGGCCGCCATCGGGCTGACCTGGGCCAGCGCCTACCTCATCTCGGCGAGTGCGCTGCGCCCGCCCATCCTCACGCTGATGGCGATCATCGTGAGTGTTCGGGTCTTCGCGCTGGGACGCGCATCGTTCCGTTACATCGAACGTCTGCTCAGCCACGACGCCGCGTTCCGCATGCTCGGGCGACTGCGTGTCGGTGTGTTCGAGCGACTCATACCGGGTGCGCCTGCGAACCTCTCGCATCTAGGCCGGGGCGATCTGATGAGCCGCTTCGTGTCGGACATCGACGATCTGCAGGATCTTCCCCTGCGCGTCTGGCAGCCGCTGCTCACTTCGCTGCTGGTGAGTGCCGTCACGACCGCGCTGCTCGCACTGATCTCTCCGATGGCGGGTCTCGTGCTCGCGCTGAGCCTGATCGGCGCCGCGGTGTTGGGCGGCGTGCTGCCTGAGCGGGCGACCTCGGCTCGCACCCGAGACGCGGCGCCGGTGCGTGCCGCGCAGAACGAGCACATGCTGCGCATGCTCGAGTCGATGGACGTGCTGACGGCCTACGACGCGCTCCCGCAGGCTCAACGCGAGGCTCAGAGTCTGGCGCGGCGGCAGTCGGTGATCGACCGCTCGCGTGCCGCCACACAGGGGCTCGTCGATCTGTGCCTGACCGGATTCACCGGCATCGCTGTGATCGGCGCGATCTGGGCAGGCGGCACCGATCTGCAGGCCGGAGCCTTTCCCGGCAGCTGGCTGGCGGTGCTGGTGCTGGTGCCGATGACGATCTTCGACGTCTTCTCCCAGGTTCCGACCGCCATGACGGCGATCGAGAAGGTGCGTGTCGCCTCGCACCGCATCGGTGCGGTCATCGACGACGGCAGACGGCTCAACGGCGGGGCCGACGATGCCGGTTCCGGCGCGGGTGCAGACGGGGATGCCGGAGCCGAGCCCGCACCGCAGGCAGACGAGCGAGCATCCGCATTCGCGTCACTGCAGCTGCGAGACGTCAGCATCGGCTGGCCGGGAGCCCCGATCATCGCCCAGGGCATCGACCTCGACCTGAGGCCTGGCCGCCGTGTGCTCATCACCGGTGCGAGCGGTGCAGGCAAGAGCACGCTCGCTGCCACACTGGTGCGCTTTCTCGACCATCGCTCCGGAGGGTATGCGATCGATGCGCAAGACGTGCGCGACCTCGGCGGCGACCGCGTCCGTCGCGTCGTCGGTCTCTGCGAGCAGCGACCGCACCTGTTCGCGTCGACGGTGCGCGCCAACCTGCTGCTGGCGCAGCCCGAAGCCGAAGACGACCTGTTGCTCGCGGTTCTGCGCCGTGTGGGACTCAATGATCTGATCGAGTCACGCGAGGGTCTCGACACGGTGGTCGGAGAGAACGGACAGCTGCTGTCGGGCGGGCAGGTGCAGCGCCTCGCATTGGCACGGGCTCTGCTCGCAGAGTTCCCGGTGATCGTCTTCGACGAGCCCACGGCCAACGTCGACCCGGAGCTCGCAGACGAGCTGCTCGTCGATCTGCTCGCCATCGCTGGAACGCACGGCAGCACGAGAGACGGTCAGGCTCCCGCGGTCGTGCTGATGAGTCACGATCGGGTTCCCTCGGCGCTGGTCGACGAACATCTGCATCTGGCCGACGGGCGGCTCACGCGGGTCGACGCGGTCGAACAGGCGTGATCGAGTAACCTTGAGGCGGTCTGCCTCGTTTCCGACAGACCAGCGCGATCCATGAGAACAGGTGAAGAAGAGTTGAGCGACGAGACGGCAGAACAGCCAGAGTACGACTTTCGCAGACTGCAGCAGAAGTGGCAGCCCATCTGGGCCGAGCAGCGGCTGTTCGACGCCGAACGGGCGGTGACCGAGCACCCCGATCGACCGCGCAAGTACGTGCTCGACATGTTCCCCTACCCGTCGGGCGATCTGCACATGGGCCATGCCGAGGCGTTCTGCTACGGCGACATCGCGGCGCGCTACTGGCGTCACCGCGGCTACAGCGTGCTGCATCCGATCGGCTGGGACTCGTTCGGCCTGCCCGCCGAAGACGCTGCGATCAAACGCGGCATCAATCCGCGCACCTGGACCTACGACAACATTGCGCAGCAGAAGCGCAGCTTCGAGACCTACGCGCCGAGCTTCGACTGGTCGCGTGAGCTGCACACCTCCGACCCGGAGTACTACCGCTGGAACCAGTGGCTCTTTCTGCAGATGTACGAGCGCGGGCTGGCGTATCGCAAAGACTCCTGGGTCAACTGGGACCCGGTCGACCAGACCGTGCTGGCCAACGAGCAGGTGCTCGCCGACGGCACCAGCGAACGCAGCGGCACCATGGTCGAGAAGAAGAAGCTCACGCAGTGGTATCTGAAGATCACTGACTACGCCGATCGGCTTCTCGACGACCTTGATCGACTCGAGGGTCACTGGCCGGCCAAGGTGCTGCAGATGCAGCGCAACTGGATCGGACGCTCGTACGGTGCAGACATCGACTTCCGCATCGAGGGCCGCGAACAGCCGGTCACCGTGTTCAGCACACGGCCAGACACGCTCTATGGGGCCACCTTCATGGTGGTCGCGCCGGAGAGCGATCTCGCAGCGGAGCTCGTCTCGGCCGCCAGCCCCGAAGCACGAATGCGTTTTCAGGACTACCTCGAGCGCACCCAGCACGCCACGGAGATCGAACGGCAGGCATCTGACAGGCCGAAGACCGGCGTGTTCCTGGAACGCTATGCGGTGAACCCGGTCAACGGCGAACGTCTGCCCGTCTGGGCTGCCGACTACGTGTTGGCCGACTACGGTCATGGCGCCGTGATGGCCGTGCCCGCGCATGATCAGCGTGACCTCGACTTCGCTCGCGCGTACGATCTGCCGGTGCGGGTGGTGGTGAGCAGCGACGATGATGACCCCGCCGAGAGCGGTGTGGCCGTCACCGGCGACGGAGTGCTGACCAACTCGGGCCCGCTCGACGGCCTGCACAAGGACGAGGCGATCGCACAGGTCATCGAGAAGCTCGAAGCCGACGGCACCGGTCACGGCACGAAGACCTACCGGCTGCGCGACTGGCTGATCTCTCGCCAGCGCTACTGGGGCACGCCGATTCCCGTGCTGCACGCCGAAGACGGTTCGCTGGTGCCCGTGCCCGAGTCTCAGCTGCCCATCGAGCTGCCCGACACCGAGGGTCTCGACCTCAAGCCCAAGGGCACGTCGCCACTGGGCGCCGCCACCGACTGGGTGCACACGACGCTGCCCGGCACCGACGAGCCTGCGCTGCGCGACCCGGACACGATGGACACCTTCGTCGACAGCTCGTGGTACTACCTGCGCTTTCTCAGCGCGAACGATGCGACGCAGCCTTTCGACCCCGAACAGGCCCGCCAGTGGGCGCCGATCGACATCTATGTGGGCGGCGTCGAGCATGCGATCCTGCATCTGCTCTACTCACGGTTCATCACCAAGGTGCTGCACGACATGGGCTGGGTCGACTTCGACGAGCCCTTCACCTCGCTGATCAACCAGGGCATGGTGCTGCTCGACGGCTCGAAGATGTCGAAGTCGAAGGGCAACCTCGTCGAGTTCGCCTCCGAGCTGCGTGACCACGGCGCCGACGCGCTCCGTGTGACGCTCGCCTTCGCCGGGCCGGTCGAAGACGACATCGACTGGGCAGACGTCTCAGTGCAGGGCTCGGCGAAGTTCCTCGCTCGTGCCTGGCGCGTCGCTCGTGACGTGAGCAGCGCATCCGCCGCAGACGCCGCGGCTCTCAGCGACGGCGACCTGACTCTGCGGCAGGCCACGCACCATCTGCTGGCAGATGCGCCCGACCTGATCGAGGCGACGAAGTACAACGTGGTCGTGGCGCGTCTGATGGAGCTGGTGAACCTCGCCCGCAAGACGATCGATCGACCGCAGGGGCGTGGAGCCGCCGATCCCGCTGTGCGCGAGGCCGCTGAGGTGCTCGCACGTGTGCTCGACCTGTTCGCGCCCTATCTGGCCGCCGAGATGTGGCAGATGCTCGGGCATGAGGATGCCGTGGCTTTGTCGGTCTGGCCTGTGGCCGATCCGTCTCTGCTGGTTCGCCAGGAGGTCACGGCGGTCGTGCAGGTCAACGGCAAGGTGCGCGCCCGTCTTCAGGTCTCGCCCGAGATCGCTGAGAGCGAGCTGCAGGAGCTCGCGCTGGCGAACGAGCACGTGCAGGAGCTGGTGGGCGACCGCAGCATCCGCCGTGTGATCGTGCGCGCGCCGAAGCTGGTCAACATCGTGGTCGGCTGAGTCCCCGCCGTCTGACGGCGACGTGCCCCGGTCGGGCGGCGGAGTGATCTCACCCGCTGCCCACCGGGGCACGCCTGTGTGCACAGGCGGTGTCGGTCGTCCAACCTGTGCACAGCGGTGCCCAAGGCGGTGCGGGCAGATGGGCGATCGACCACAGTCGAGGCATGCCAGCTCCAGAGCATCCCACGACGTCGACCCGTTTTCTGCACGCTCGAGCCCTGATTCTGCTCGCCGTGCTCGCCTTGGTCGTCTGCGTGCTGCTCTCGGCCTGTCAGGGCTCGAGGCATTCGGTCGTCGAAGCCGGTCAGGACACAGCGTCTGACGGGGGAGACCTCAACGCTGCCTCGGGTGCGCCAGGCGAAGCGAATCGCACGCCGGGCGGTGACGACGGCGTGCACGTGCATGTCACCGGCGCAGTGCGTGCCCCGGGTCTGCATCGGCTCGATCCAGGGCTGCGCATCGCCGATGCCATCGAGAAGGCCGGCGGGTTCGCCGACGATGCCGACGTCGAGACGCTGAATCTCGCCCGTGTGCTGGTCGACGGCGAGCAGCTCGTCATCCCGCGTCGCGGCGAAGAGGCTCCTGCCGCATCGGCACCGAGCGGGTCCGCATCCGGATCGGCCGGCGCAGCATCCGGTGCGACCGCCGGCGGTGCTGGCAGCCAGATCAATCTGAACTCCGCGACGGCCGATCAGCTGCAGACGCTGCCTGGCGTTGGGCCCAGCACCGCGCAGAAGATCATCGACTCGCGGGCAGCCGAAGGCCCGTTCAGGTCGGTTGACGACCTGACCCGAGTGTCGGGCATCGGTGAGAAGACGCTGGAGAAGCTGCGCTCACGGGTGACCGTATGAGGGGCAGGAGGCGTTCGCTGCTGGCCTCACCGCAGCTGATCGAATGGCGGCAGCTGAGCGAGGTGCGGGGTGAACGCCCCAGATGGCGCGCTGGGACGGCGCTGCTGGCAGTGCTCGGCGGGTGGATGCTCGCGTTGAGCCAGGGAGCCGGGGAGCCAGCCGCGCGCAGCGAGCTGCGGCGCAGTCTCGAACTCTTCGATCCAGACTGGGCAGAGCAGATGCGGGCTGCGTTCGGCCGCATTCTCGCAGACCTTGGCGGGCTGCTGCCGCTGA
Organism: Pseudoclavibacter sp. CFCC 11306; assembly: GCF_008831235.1. Lineage (GTDB taxonomy): Bacteria > Actinomycetota > Actinomycetes > Actinomycetales > Microbacteriaceae > Pseudoclavibacter_A. The sequence continues at coordinate 480,883 of NZ_WBKF01000001.1, read as the reverse complement.
GCCCCGAGGTCACCGGCCTGATCGGAGGCGTCTCAGTCGGCGTGGTCGACGGGCTGCCCGACACGACGGACGCGAACATGCTCGCCACCGGCCTCGCCCACATCACTGCGGTCAGCGGGTCGAATGTGGCGGTGCTCGTCGGCATGGTGCAGGGGCTGCTCGGGCTCATGCACACACCGAGACTCTGGCGCGGCGTGGGCGAGCTGGCCGGCATCTGGGGGTTCGTGCTGCTGGTGGGCGGGGAGGTCACCGTGCTGCGAGCGGCGGCCATGCTCACACTGGTCACGCTGCTGCGCCCGTGGAGCGGCGGCCGCGGCGTGGTCGGCATCTGCGTCGCCGTTGTGATCCTGCTGCTCTGGGAGCCGCAGCTTGCCGGCAGCGTCGCGTTCGGGCTGTCGGTGACGGCGACAGCTGGCCTGATGCTGTTCAGCGGACCGGTCGCCCGCTGGCTGTGTCGATGGATGCCCGAGGCGATCGCGAATCTGCTGGCGCCCAGTACGGCCGCACTGATGGCGTGTCAGCCGCTGCTCCTGCTGATCGACGGGCAGCCCGCGTCCGGTCACCAGCTGGCTGCGAATCTGCTGGCTCTGCCCGCAGTGCCTGCGGTGACGGTGCTCGGCGTGCTCAGCTGCCTCACAGCAGCGTGGGCACCGTGGCTCGCCGTCGTCTTCGCGATGCTTGCGGCTCCCGGCGGGTGGTGGATCGGTCAGGTCGCGGCGCACTTCAGCTCGCACCCGTTCGGCGCGATTCCATGGCCGTCCTGGCCAGCAGGCGGAATGGCGAGCGGGCTGCTGCTCGCGCTCTTGACCGTCGGCACCCTGATCGGATCCGGGCATGGGCCGACGTCAACTGCGTCTTCATCGACCGGCTCACGCCGATTGAGCATTCGCTCCTCAGTAGAACGACGAGACGACGAAGCGCACCGACCACGACGGCGCCGATCGCGACGGCATCGGCCGCGCCTGAACTGGCGGCGGCGCGTGCGGCTGGTCAGCTTTGGCGGCGCGCTGTTGGTGGCGACTGCGGCTGTGGCGGTCACCGGCATCGGCCACGTGCTGTCGGCCAGTCGGCTGCCGGTGGGCACGCCGATACTGCAGTGCGATGTGGGGCAGGGCGACGGCCTGCTCGTGCAGGGCTCCGGCGCAACCGTGCTGATCGACACAGGCGAGTCTGCGCAGAGGATCACCGACTGCCTGCGCGGGGCGCAGGTCACCGCAACCGACGTCGTCGTGCTGACACACTCGGACGTCGACCATGCCGGAGCCACCGAAGCGGTCGCGAAAGTGGCTCAGGTCGACACTGTTCTGATCCCCGACGTCGTCGACGCGAAGCTGGATCGTGCGGCCGGGCGGCTGCAGGCTCGTCGGGTCGTGCGTGCCGGCCTCGGCGACGCCGGGAGCATACAGGCGGTCTCCGGTCTCGACGATGCACGCAGCTCGACACAGCAGACACCGGCTGGGGCCGGCATCGCGTGGCGTGCCCTGCACCCCAAGAAGGCGGCGCCAGGTGCGGCAGGGGGCCGACCCGTGCATGACCCGAACGCCAGCAGTCTCGCGATGCTGATCGATCTGCCAGATCTGCGCCTGCTGACGCTCGCCGACCTCGACGCAGACGGGCAGCGATCAGTCGCTCGCGAGCTGTCTGCGCTCGGTGTGCGAAGAATCGACGTGGTGAAAGTCGCCCATCACGGTTCCGCCGATCACTGGCCGGGCCTCTACCTCGAGCTGCGGCCCACCCTTGGCCTGATCTCCTGCGGTCGGGGCAACTCCTATGGGCATCCGACGCCCAAGCTCCTGGCCACGCTGCAGCGCAGCGGCACTGCTGTTCGCCGCACCGATCAGCACGGCCGCGTGGCAGTGAGCGCCGAGCCTCCCGAGGTCTCGGAAGGCACGCGTGAGGCACCCCGTGCGCACGAATCGGCCAGAGGAGGTCAGCGGCTCGCGGTATGGTGTGAGCACGGCTGCTGAGCCGACACGACGTCGACCCGGCACACAGACAGAATCAGAGGGAAGACGAGGAGTCGCGTGGCGGCGAAGGGCAAGATCCAGCGTGCACGATGGAGCCAGGTGCGTCTCGCACCGATCGTTCTGCTGAGCGGCCCAGAAGACCTCTTGGCCGATCGCGCCCGACAGCTGCTGCGTGCCGCAGCGCAGCAGCAGGCGAGCGATCAGCAGCAGGAGGTCGAGTTCTCTGATCTTGACGCACGAGAGTACGCCTCCGGCTCACTGCTGAGCGTCGCGTCGCCTTCGCTGTTCGCTCAGCCGCGTTTCATCTGGGTCGATCACCTTGAGCAGATGACCGATGCCTTTCTGAGCGATGCGATCGACTACATCGGTCAGGCCGATCCCGATGTGACCGTGGTGCTGAGACATCGCAAAGGGGTCCGCGGCAAGAAGCTGCTGACGGCGATCCGCGATGTGGCCTCTGCGCTCGAGGTGGAGTGCGCAGAGCTCAAACGCGACGATGACAAGCAGACCTTCGTGCGAGAAGAGCTGCAGTTGGCGGGTCGGCGCATCGACCCCGATGCGGCTCGGGCGCTCGTCGACGCGTTCAGCGCAGACACCACAGAGCTGGCGGCCGCCTGCAGACAGCTCGTCGCAGACGTGACCGAGAACATCACTCGGGCTGACATCGACCGCTACTTCGGCGGGCGGGTCGAGACGACGGGGTTCGCCATCGCAGACGCCGCACTGGCGGGGCAGACCGCGAAGGCCCTGGTCTTGGTTCGACACGCCGGGCAGCAGGGCATGAACGCGGTGCCGATCGTCGCGGCGATCGCGACGAAGGTGCGCCTGATGGCCGCCGTCTGCGAGGTGCACGCCTCTCCGCAGCAGCTGGCCTCGAGGGTCGGGGGCGCACCCTGGCAGATTCGGCGTGCTCAGCAGGATGCGGCACGGTGGAATCCCGTGGAGCTGGGTCGTGCCGTGCGAGCGGTGGCCGACACAGACGCCCAGATCAAGGGGCAGTCCGTCGACGGCGGCTATGCTCTGGAGCGGCTCGTGCGCAGACTTGCGACACGACGCATCGGCAGTTGAGCGCCTGCCCCGGCGTTTGGTAGTGTAGATGCTTGGCCTGCACACCCTCGGTGTGATGTGTCCGTGTCGAACCCGACCGGGCTTACCAGAAGACTGACAGAAAGACGACAGTGGCGAACATTAAGTCCCAGAAGAAGCGCATCCTCACCAACGCCAAGCGCACTGAGCGCAATCGCGCGCTGAAGAGCGAACTGCGCACCCTCTCGCGTAAGACCCGTGAGGCCGTCGCAGCAGGCGACAAAGAGAAGGCTCAGGCCGAACTGCTCATCGTCTCGAAGAAGCTCGACAAGGCGGTCACGAAGGGCGTTCTGCACAAGAACACCGCTGCGAACCGCAAGTCGAAGCTGACCAAGCAGGTCAACTCTCTCTGAGTCTGAGACCCAGGAGTTCGTGAAGGCCCGCCCCTGAGCGGGCCTTCTGCATAGCAGGCCGCAGAGAAAGAGGAGCGCATGCCCAGAGTCACCGACCAGCAGGCACGTCAGATCGTGCCCGCAGCCACCGACTCGAAGCGCATCCGCAACTTCTGCATCATCGCGCACATCGACCACGGCAAGTCGACCCTGGCCGATCGAATGCTACAGATCACCGGCATCGTCTCTGACCGTGACATGCGGGCGCAGTATCTCGATCGCATGGACATCGAGCGCGAGCGCGGCATCACGATCAAGAGCCAGGCCGTGCGCATGCCGTGGGGTGTCGGCGATCAGGGGTACGCCCTGAACATGATTGACACGCCCGGTCACGTCGACTTCACCTACGAGGTGTCGCGTTCTCTGGCGGCCTGCGAAGGCGCGATTCTGCTGGTCGACGCGGCGCAGGGCATCGAGGCCCAGACTCTGGCCAATCTCTATCTGGCTCTTGAGAACGATCTGACGATCATCCCGGTGCTGAACAAGATCGACCTGCCCAGCGCCGACCCGGAGCGCTTCGCCGCCGAACTCGCCGGGCTGATCGGCGGCGACCCCGCCGACGTGCTGCGGGTCTCGGGCAAGACCGGCGAAGGAGTCGAAGCGCTGCTCGACGAAGTCGTGCGCCGCATTCCAGCACCGCAAGGCGACCCCGACGCGCCCGCTCGTGCGATGATCTTCGACTCTGTGTACGACGCATATCGTGGCGTGGTCACCTATGTCAGGGTCGTCGACGGCCGGCTGAAGCCTCGTGAACGCGTGCAGATGCTCAGCACCAAGGCGACGCATGAGATTCTCGAGATCGGCGTCAGCTCGCCAGAGCCGAGACCGAGCGACGGTTTGGCCGCGGGCGAGGTCGGCTATCTGATCACCGGGGTGAAAGACGTTCGACAGTCGAAGGTCGGCGACACGATCACCACACATGCCCGGCCCGCGACCGAAGCGCTGCCCGGCTATGACGAAGCCAAGCCGATGGTGTTCTCGGGGCTCTATCCGCTTGACGGCAGCGACTACCCAGATCTGCGCGAGGCGCTTGACAAGCTCAAACTCGAAGACGCCGCGCTGATCTACGAGCCAGAGACCTCGGTGGCACTCGGCTTCGGCTTCCGCTGCGGGTTTCTGGGCCTGCTTCATCTCGAGATCATCTCGGAGCGTCTGCGCCGCGAGTTCAACCTCGATCTGATCGCCACCGCACCCAGCGTGATCTACGACGTCACCGCCGAAGACGGCACCCAGGTGCACGTCACCAATCCCTCCGAGTTTCCAGACGGCAAAATCGTCGATGTGCAGGAACCGATCGTGCGCGCCACGATCCTGGCGCCGAAAGACTATGTCGGCGCAATCATGGAGCTCTGTCAGTCCCGTCGCGGCACCATGCAGGGCATGGACTATCTCAGCGAGCAGCGCGTCGAACTGCACTACACGCTGCCGCTCGGCGAGATCGTCTTCGACTTCTTCGACCAGCTGAAGAGCCGCACACAGGGCTACGCCTCGCTTGACTATGAGCAGACCGGCACCCAGAGCGCCGACCTGGTGAAGGTCGACATCCTGCTGCAGGGAGAGAAAGTCGATGCGTTCAGCGCGATCGTACATCGCGATGCGGCCTACGCCTATGGTGTGAAGATGACACAGCGGCTGCGCGAGCTGATTCCTCGCCAGCAGTTCGAGGTGCCGATCCAGGCGGCCATCGGCGCCCGCATCATCGCTCGTGAGAACATTCGTGCCCTGCGCAAAGACGTGCTGGCCAAGTGCTACGGCGGTGACATCTCGCGCAAGCGCAAACTGCTCGAGAAGCAGAAAGAGGGCAAGAAGCGCATGAAGTCGATCGGTCGCGTCGAGGTTCCGCAAGAGGCCTTCATCGCCGCGATCTCGAGCGACGGCGGCGGCCAAAAGGGCGAGAAGCGCAAGTGACGTTCAGCGTCTACGTGCACATTCCGTTCTGCCGGGTGCGCTGCGGATACTGCGACTTCAACACCTACACCGGCACCCAGCTGCGCGGCTTCGGCCAGAGCGAGTATGCGCAGGTGGCGGCCGACGAGGTCGGCTACGCCGCCGGTGTGCTGCGCGACGGCGATCATGCTCCCGACCAGGTCGACACGGTCTTCTTCGGCGGCGGCACCCCGACCATGCTGCCGGTCTCCGATCTCACCATGATCCTGCACCGCATCCGCGATGAGTGGGGCCTGGCGCCCCACTGCGAGATCACCACCGAGGCGAACCCCGAGACGGTCGACGCCGCCGCCCTGCAAGAACTCGCCGCGGCCGGGTTCACCCGCGTGTCGTTCGGCATGCAGTCAGCCGTGCCGCACGTGCTGCGCACTCTCGACCGGGTGCATCGCCCCGAACGCATTCCACTGGTGGTGCAGTGGGCGCGAGCAGCAGGGCTGCAGGTGTCGCTCGACCTGATCTACGGCACCCCGGGGGAGTCGATGGCCGACTGGCAGACCAGCGTCGACGAGGCTCTGGCCCAGCATCCCGATCATCTCTCGGCCTACGCGCTGATCGTCGAGCCGGGCACGAAGCTCGCCCGCCAGATCAGGCACGGCGAGGTAGCCGAACCCGACGACGACCTCACCGCAGACAAGTACGAGTGGCTCGATGCCCGCATGCGTCGCGAGGGGTTCGAGTGGTACGAGCTCAGCAACTGGGCGCGCGTCGTCGATGACGACGTCGACCGACGCTGTCGACACAACCTGCGCTACTGGCACAATGACGACTGGTGGGGCATCGGCCCCGGTGCGCACAGCCACGTCGGCGACCAACGCTGGTGGAACGTGAAGCATCCCGCGCCCTATGCCGCCCGAGTGCGCGCCGGCGAGAGCCCGGAGGCGGGCCGCGAGACTCTGGACGCCACCGCTCGCTACGAAGAGCGCATCATGCTGGGCAGTCGGCTGCGCGAGGGCATCGGCGTGGCCGAGATCGCCGCTGAGCGTCGCGACGAGCTGCCCCTGCTGGCCGGCGACGGCCTGCTCGATGCGGATGCGCTGGCAGGTGGGCGAGCAGCGCTCACGCTGCGTGGTCGCCTGCTCGCCGACCGCGTGGTGGCAGATCTGATCGCATAGGTCTGGCTCGCGCCGTGAAGCGACAGGCGCGCTATGATTAGCACTCGAGACATGAGAGTGCCAGCAGCGGAGTCAACCCGGAGGTGATTGCCATGGCGACCGAACGAGGTCTCGCGGTGCTTCAGGCGATCGTGAACGACTATGTGGCCACCCGAGAGCCGGTCGGCTCGGCGGGTCTGGTCTCTCGACACCAGTTTCACGTGTCTGCGGCCACCATTCGCAATGACATGTCGGCTCTGGAAGACGAGGAGCTCATCTCAGCGCCTCATACCTCGGCCGGCCGCGTGCCGACTGAGAAAGGCTATCGGGTCTTCGTCGACAACCTGACACGGCTGCGCGGCATCACAGCGCCACAACGCAGAGCGATCGAGCGGTTTCTGACTCCCGGCGAAGCCGATCTCGATGTGATGATCGAGAAGACGGTGCGTCTGCTCGCTCAGCTCACCAACCAGCTGGCCGTCGTGCGATACCCGACGTTCTCGAGCACGCGTGTGCGCAAAGTCGACATCGTCGACGTCGAGGGCGGCCGTCTGCTCGTGGTGCTGATCACCAGTCGTGGCACGGTCGCACAGCATCACGTGACGCTGCCGGCCGGTGCGTCGGCGCAGTCGGTGCGGCCATCGGTCGTGCGCCTGCGCGCGCTGATCAACGACCAGATGCGCGGCGTCGACCTCGAGCAGTTCGGCGACCGCGCCGAGCAGGTGCGCGAGTATGCGGCACCCGATGATCGTCCGCTCGCCGAACTGCTGTTGGGCGCGCTCGAACTGGGGGTCGAGGGCTCTCGGTCAGAGCGTCTGGTGGTTGCCGGCACCGGCAACCTGATGCGCACTGAGGCCGACTTCGATCACACCCTGGTGCCGGTGCTCGAGGCCATCGAAGAACAGGTGGCTCTGCTGCGGCTGCTCGGAGAGATGGGCGCCGAGGGGCGTGACATCGCCGTGCGCATCGGTCGCGAGAACGAGCACGAAGGGCTCGAAGAGGCTGCCGTGATCTCGAGCGGGTATGGCTCCGAACAGCGCGGCGAGTACGGCAGGCTGGCTGTGCTGGGCCCGACGCGCATGGACTACCGCGCGAACATGGCGGCCGTCCAGGCTGTCGCCAGCTATCTGTCGAAGATGCTGCGATGACCGCGAACCGCACGAATCCCGCCCCTGAGGCGAACGACGACCATCACAATTGGAGACGAACAGAATGACCGATCACTACGAAACACTGGGCGTGTCTCGTGAGGCGAACCAGGATGAGATCAAGAAGGCCTACCGCCGCCTGGCACGCAAGCTGCACCCCGATGTGAATCCCGACCCGCAGGCTGCAGAACAGTTCAAACAGGTGACGCTGGCCTATGAGATTCTCTCGGACGAGACCAAGCGCGCGCAGTACGACCGCGGCGACACGGGTGACGGGCAGTTCGGCTTCGGCGACATCTTCGACGCGTTCTTCGGCGGCGGGGGAGGCGGTCGCGGACACCGCGGCCCCAAGCCACGCCAGCAGCGCGGGGATGACGCCTTGGTGCGCATCAACGTCTCGCTTCGTGACGTCGTGTTCGGCGCCTCAGAAGACGTCGAGGTCGACTCGGCGAAGGTCTGTGAGACCTGCACCGGCTCGGGCGCAGCGCCCGGCTCGTCGCCGGTGACCTGCGACTACTGCCACGGCGAGGGCTACGTTCAGCAGCAGGTGCGGTCTCTGCTCGGCAACGTGCTCACAGAGGCCGTCTGCCCGATGTGCAAGGGCTACGGAACGATCATTCCGCAGCCGTGCCCCGACTGCGCCGGCCAGGGCCGCCTGCGCTCACGAGAGACCATCACGGTGCCGATTCCGGCAGGCATCGACAACGGCGTACGTCTGCACCTCGCCGGTCGCGGTGAGGTCGGCCCCGGCGGCGGACCCCGCGGCGACCTCTACTTCGAGGTGCACGTCGAGAACGACGAGACCTTCACCCGCGACGGCGACGACCTGCTGGCCTCACTCGAGGTCTCGATGACGGATGCGATTCTCGGCGCCAGCGCGAAGATCGAGAGCTTCGACGGCCCTCTCGACATCGAGGTCAAGCCCGGCGCACAGAGCGCCGACGTGATCACGATCGCCGACCACGGCGTCACGCACCTGCACCGCAACTCGCGTGGCGCGCTGCGAATCTCGCTGCGGGTGTCGACTCCCACCAAACTGAGCGGCGATCAGCGGCGTCTGGTCGAACAGCTGGCGAAGCTGCGCAACGACGAGGCACCGCACCTGACCAGCGCAGCGAAGTCGGGCTTCCAGCGCTTCCGCAAGCGGTTCATGGGTCGCGGCTGATGCCGCTGTTCCTGCCCGAGCAGCTGCTGCGTCTGGAGCTCGCCTCCGACAGTGACGAGCAGACCGTCAGCCGCACACTCGCCCAGCTGCCCGGTCAGGCGTTTCACGATGCGGCCACCGCATCCGCATGGCAGGCGCAGCCCGGTGACCTCGTAGCCTTCGCCGGAGCCGAGGCGCACCACGCGACCTCAGTGCGTCGGCTGAAGCGAGATGAGACCCTGAGCGTCGCCGACGGCACCGGGCTCGAACTCGTCGGAGCCGTCGCCGCCACCACCAAGTCAATGCTCGCACTGCGCGTCGAACAGCGAATCGCCCATGAGCTGCCGACGCCCTCGCTGACCCTGGTTCAGGCTCTCGCGAAGGGCGGTCGTGACGAGCTCGCGATTCAGAGTGCGACCGAGGCCGGTGTGGATGCGGTGGTGCCATGGCAGGCGAAGCGCAGTGTGTCGGTGTGGCAGGGGCGCAAACTGACGACGGGGCAGGAGCGTTGGGCGTCAGTTGTGCGAGAGGCAGCGAAGCAGTCGCTGCGTGCGCGCGTGCCAGAGGTCGGCGAACCGGTGACGACGCCGCAGCTTGCGGCGGCGTTGGACGGTGCACAAGCTGATGTCGCAGGAGGTCGGCTTGCCCTGCTGCTCGACCCAGAGGCGAAGGAACGACTGACCGCGGTGTCGCTGGATCGGGCCGTCGAAGCAGCGCACGGCGAGGTCATGGTGATCATCGGCCCCGAAGGCGGAACGGACCCCGCCGAACGCGACCGGCTGATGAATGCCGGGGTGATCCCAGTGCGTCTGGGCGAGAGCGTGCTGCGCACGTCGAGCGCCGGTCTTGCGGCGATCTCGGTGCTGAGCGCCCGGCTCGGCCGGTGGTGACCGGCGGGCGACTAAGATGAGCAGCATGAGCGCCGAGACACCCAGCATCTTCAGCAAGATCATCGATCGAGAGATTCCCGCCGACATCGTCGCCGAGACGGACGACCTGATCGCGATCCGCGACATCAACCCACAGGCCGAGCTGCACCTGTTGGTGATTCCCAAGAGCGCCGACTTCCGCGATGTCGTCGAGCTTGCCGAAGAACCCGAGCTGCTCGCCAAAGTGGTGAAGATGGCCGGCGATCTCGCCCGCCAGTACGCCGACGGCGAGTTCCGACTCGTGTTCAACACCGGCGCTGCCGCAGGGCAGTCGGTGTTCCATGTGCACGCCCACGTGCTCGCCGGCCCGACACTCGACGAGGGAAAACTTGCCTGACGCTGCATCAGAATCCACCCGCGGCACCGTACGAGTGCCGCTGAGCACCTCGGCGGTGCGCGTACTCGGCGCCGGCGACCTGCACCTGCGTCGCATGGAAGAGCAGTGGCCCGGCCTGCGGTTTCAGGTCGACCGCGACGGCATCGAGATCAGCGGATCGGGCGAACAGCGCGATGCCGCCGCACGACTCATCGAAGGTCTGGACGCCGAGGCGCATCATCGGCAGATCACCGGAGCCGTCGTCGACGCCGTGCTGAGACAGCAGGCGTCGACTGCGCTGGGCTCTGTCATCGTCGGCGAAGGCACGCGAAGCGTTCGCCCCAAGACAGCCGGCCAGCAGCGCTACGTCGAGGCGATCGATGAGAACGTCATCGTCTTCGGCCTGGGCCCCGCCGGCACAGGCAAGACCTACTTGGCGATGGCCAAGGCCGTGCAGGCACTGCAGCGCAATGAGGTGAGCCGGATCGTGCTGACCCGGCCGGCGGTCGAAGCCGGCGAGCGACTGGGGTTTCTGCCCGGCGGGCTGCAAGAGAAGATCGACCCATATCTGCGCCCGCTCTACGACGCTCTGGGCGAGATGATGAGCCCCGAGTCGGTGCAGAAGCTGCTCGAGCTCGGCGTCATCGAGGTCGCACCGCTGGCCTACATGCGCGGCCGCACACTCAACAGTTCGTTCATCATTCTCGACGAGGCCCAGAACACCACGCCCGAGCAGATGAAGATGTTCCTCACACGGCTCGGCTTCGGCTCGCGAATGGTGGTGACCGGTGACTCCAGCCAGGTCGACCTTCCGGTGCGACGCAGCGGTCTGATCGACGCAGAGCGTGTGCTCGGCGACGTCGCCGACATCGAGATGGTGCATCTGAGCAGCGACGACGTCGTGCGTCACGGCCTGGTCAGCGCGATCATCGAGGCCTATGACGATCGTGCGGCGGCCGCCGAAAGCCGCGGGGCACCCAGCGCGGGCGAGCCAGCCGATGCGAGGGAGCATCCGCATCGCCACACCACACAGCCAACCGCGCCCGGCGAGAACGACGGGCGACGAACCACGCCGCGAGCGTCAGAAGGAGCACAGCAATGAGCGTCGAGATTCTCAACGAATCGGGCGTCACGATCGACGAGGGCCGCTTTCAGCGACTCATCACCTATGCGCTCGACGAGCTGCACGTGCACCGTGATGCGGAGCTCTCGCTGATCTTCGTCGAGGTGCCGGCGATGGAACAGCTGCACATCCGCTGGATGCACGAGCCCGGACCGACCGACGTGCTGAGCTTTCCGATGGACGAGCTGCGGCCGGGAACCTCCGATCGCCCCACAGACCCCGGGGTGCTCGGCGACATCGTGGTGTGCCCCGACGTCGCGGCCGAGCAGGCGGTGCGCGCCGGACATCCCGCTGAGCAGGAGATGCTGCTGCTGGTCACGCACGGCCTGCTGCATCTGCTCGGCTTCGACCACGCCGAGCCCGACGAAGAGAAAGAGATGTTCGCTCTGCAGAACGAGATTCTGATCACCTTTCTGCACAACGAGCGCATCGCGGGACGATGACTCTGTCGCTGATCCTGATCGCCGTGGTGCTGATCGGCGCCGGGGGAGTGTTCGCCGCCGTCGAGGCCGCGATCGTGACACTGCCGGTCGCTGAGATCCGCGAGATCGCCGAAGACCACCCGAAGCAGCGCAATCGTCTGCTGGCCATCGCCGCCCAGCCGCGCGAACATGCCAACACGGCGGCCTTCGAGCGTGTGCTCAGCGAGATGGGCGCTGCGGTGGTCGTGACGATCGCCCTGGTCAACGCCCTGCCGAACATGGTGCTGGCGCTCATTGTCGCGATCGTCGCCATGACGCTGGCGTCGTTCGTGCTGGTGGGCGCGTCGCCGCGCACCTTCGGCATCAACCGGCCAGAGAAGGTGCTGGTTCGCACGGCTCGTCTGATCTCGATCTCGCGTATCGTCATCGGGCCGATCGCGGTGTCGCTCTCGTCATACGGCCGCCGAACGAATCGCGTCGCCGAGGCCGATCAGGACGACGACACGCAGCTCATGCATCTGGTCGACAAGGCCGTCGAGCGCGACGTGCTCGAACAGGGGGAGCGCGAGCTGATCCATCAAGTGGTGGAGTTCGGAGACACGCTCACCCGGTCGATCATGATTCCACGCATCGACATGCGCACGCTGGATACGACGACCACGCTCGACGACGCGATGGACGTCTTTCTCGAGAGCGGCTATTCGAGGCTTCCTCTGCAGGACGAAGAGACCGAAGACGTCGTCGGGGTCGTCTACCTGCGCGACGTTGCGCGCGCGCTCTTCGAGCAGGATGCCGCACGCGAGGGTCAGCGCACCGTCGAGTTCCTGGCACGTCGGCCGAACCTCGTGCCCGAGTCGAAGCCGATCGACGATCTGCTGGCTCTGATGCAGCGCACACGTCGGCACATGTGGATCGTCATCGACGAGTACGGCTCGGTGGCGGGGCTGGTCACGCTGGAAGACGTCATCGAAGAGCTGGTCGGCGAGATCAGCGACGAGCACGACCGCAACGCCTCCGAAGTCATCCGTCTGGCGCCGCACCGCTACCGTCTCAGCGCGCGACTGGCCTTGGACGAGCTCGGCGACCTCTTCGACGAAGAGCTTGAAGACGACGAGGTCGATACGGTCGGCGGTCTGCTCATCAAGGCGCTGGGGCACCTTCCAGCCCTCAACGAGCGCGTCGTGGTGGGTGACCTGTCGCTGACAGCCGCCAGAATCGACCCGCGAAGCCACCGCCTGCTCACCGTCATCGCCGAGCCCGCAGCAGGCGCCACGGCCAGCACGAATCGTCCGCAGACGACCGAGACCACACTCGAGCGCGCCCAGAGTCAGCGCGGCGCCTCCGACACCGAGAGAGACCGATCATGACCGATTCCGCCGAATCACCCGCTCAGCCTGACTCCGAGGTCAGTGCGCCGACCGCATCAGCAGCAGACCGTCATCCTGACTTCCATGCCGGCTTCGTGGCCTTCGTCGGCCGCCCCAACGCGGGCAAGAGCACCCTGATGAACGCGCTCGTCGGCGAGAAGGTCGCCATCACCAGCGCCAAGCCGCAGACGACACGACGGGCGATCCGCGGCATCCTCACTGCCGATGCCGGACAGATCGTCGTCGTCGACACACCTGGTCTGCACCGCCCGCGCACGCTGCTGGGGCAGCGGCTGAACGACATCGTCGAGGCCGAGCTCGACGGCGTCGACGTGGTGTGCGTGTGTCTGCCGGCCGACGAGGCGATCGGCCCGGGCGACCGGCGGATCATCGAGCAGGTCGGGCGACATCCTCGTGCCAAACGAGTCGCGCTGCTGACCAAGACCGACCGGGTGCGGCCCGATGACGTGGCCGCCCGGCTGGTCGAGATCGATGCGCTGGCCGAGTGGGCGACGCTGATTCCGGTCTCGGCAGTGACCGACGACCAAGTGGATGTCGTGCGTGACGAGCTGATCCGTCTGCTGCCCGCCTCGCAGCAGCTCTATGACGCCGAAACCCACACCGAGGACTCAATCGAGGTGCGCGCCGCAGAGCTCATTCGCGAGGCGATGCTCGAAGACGTGCGCGACGAGCTGCCGCATTCGCTGGCGGTGGTCATCGATGACGTCGAGGCGCCAGAGGCCGAGGGCGGAGTCACCAAGATCTACGCCAGCGTCTTCGTCGAACGTGACTCGCAGAAGGGCATCATCATCGGCAGAGGCGGGCAGCGGCTGAAAGCGTTCGGCACCGCGGCGCGCAAGCAGATCGAGCAGCTGATCGGCGGCCGGGTGCATCTCGATCTGCGGGTGAAGGTCGCCAAAGAGTGGCAGACCTCGCCGAAGCTCCTCGATCGTCTCGGATTCTGAGCCCTTAGGGGTTCTGCTATGCTGTTGCGCATGCGTTCGGTGCAGCTTCTTCTTAGCCGCCGCGGCGAGTCTTAGATTCTAAGACCTTCCTCGCCGCGGAGTTTCGTCGTGGTCTTGACACGCAAGTCTCGAGGAAGAGAAGCACAATGGAAAACCGCCAGCAGCCCAGCGGCATGCACACCGACAAGTACGTTCCCTATCACCAGCAGTTCTCCGTCGAACTGCCTGATCGCACTTGGCCCGATCATCACTTCACGAAGGCCCCGCGCTGGTGCGCAGTCGACCTGCGCGACGGCAACCAGGCTCTGATCGATCCTATGGATCCCCACCGCAAGCGCGTGCTCTTCGATCTGCTGGTCGAGCTCGGGTTCAAAGAGATCGAGGTCGGCTTCCCCTCCGCCAGCCAGACCGACTTCGACTTCGTGCGGTCTCTGATCGAAGACGGAGCGATTCCCGACGATGTGACCATCCAGGTGCTGACGCAGGCACGTGAGCACTTGGTGCACCGCACCTACGAGGCGCTGCAGGGCGCCAAGCGCGCCGTCGTCCACTTCTACAATTCGACCTCCGTGCTGCAGCGCGATGTCGTCTTTCACAAAGACCGCGCCGGAATCATCGACATCGCCGTCTCAGCAGCGCAGCTGTGCAAGCGACTCGAAGGGGACATCCCCGACACCGAGATCACGTACGAGTACTCGCCAGAGTCGTACACCGGCACCGAGCTCGACTTCGCCGCCGAGATCAGCAACCGCGTCATCGAGATCATCGACCCCACTCCTGAGCACCCGATGATCCTGAACCTGCCCTCAACCGTCGAGATGACCTCGCCGAACGTCTACGCCGACTCGATCGAGTGGATGGGACGCCATATCGACCGCCGTGACTCGGTGCTCATCTCGCTGCACCCGCACAACGACCGCGGCACCGGTGTCGCTGCAGCCGAGCTGGGCTTTCTCGCCGGCGCCGATCGCATCGAAGGCTGCCTGTTCGGCAACGGCGAGCGCACCGGCAACGTCGACCTGGTCACCCTGGCGCTGAACCTGTTCACGCAGGGGGTCGATCCCGAGCTCGACTTCAGTGACATCCCGCGCGTTCGACGCATCGTCGAGTTCTGCAACCAGCTCGATGTGCACGAGCGCACGCCCTATGGCGGCGATCTCGTGTTCACGGCGTTCAGCGGCTCGCATCAGGATGCGATCAAGAAGGGCATGGAACGCATGCAGGCCGACGCCGATCACGTCGGCAAAGACTTCAACGAGATTCCGTGGGCGGTGCCCTATCTGCCGATCGATCCGAAAGACATCGGCCGAGACTACGAGGCGATCATCCGCGTCAACTCGCAGTCGGGCAAGGGCGGCGTCGCCTATCTGCTGAAGGCCGATCACAACCTCGATCTGCCGAAGCGCCTGCAGATGGAGTTCTCGTCGGTCATCCAGCACAAGACCGACTCCGAGGGCGGCGAGGTGAGCAGCCCGCAGATCTGGTCGATCTTCTCGGACGAGTACCTGCCGGCCGACGATCAGGGCAACAAGTGGGGCCACTACGAGCTGCTCGGTCTGAGCACCACCTCTGAGATGACCGGTCAGGTGCACATCGAGGCGAACATCCGCCGCGGCGACGAGCGCAGGCAGGTGGGCTCTACCGGCAACGGCCCGATCGACGCGTTCGTCAACAGCCTGCGCGACGCGGGAGTCGACGTACAGGTCGAAGACTACGTCGAACACGCGCTGAGCTCGGGCCGTGACGCCGTGGCAGCCGCCTACGTCGACGCCAGCGTCAACGGGGTGCGTCTGTGGGGCGTCGGCATCGACGCAGACAGCTCGACGGCGGCTCTCAAGGCCGTGGTCTCGGCGGTGAACCGCGCGATCCGAGCTGAGACGGCAGACGCCGAGCGCGAGCCGGCCACCGCATCCGCAGGAGCCTGACCCCGCGTGCCCCTGTATCGTGATGAGGCGGTCGTGCTGCACACCCATGACTTGGGCGAGGCCGACCGCATCATCACGATGCTGGCACGCCACCACGGGCGGCTGCGAGCGGTCGCCAAAGGCGTGCGCCGCACCTCGTCGAAGTTCGGCGCACGCCTCGAGCCTTTCAGCGTCGTCGACCTGCAGTGCTTCGAGGGGCGCACTCTCGACACCGTCACCCAGGCCGTGACCTTGGCGAACTTCGGTGCGGCCGTCGCCGGCGACTACACGAAGTACACTGCAGGCACCGTGATGCTCGAAGCCGCCGAACGGCTCAGCGCCGAGACGGCGAATCCGGCGCTCTACCGACTGACCGTCTCGGCACTGCGGTCACTGGCCCGCGGCGAACACGATCCCGTCTCGACCGCAGACGCCTTTCTGCTGCGTGCGCTGTCGCTCTCTGGGTGGGCGCCGTCGTTCGCCGACTGCGCACGCTGCGGCGCACGGGGGCCCCACCGACTCTTCTCGGCCGTCGCCGGCGGCATGGTCTGCGACACCTGCGCTCCGAGCGGCTCACTCGCCGTCGAACCGCGCACCCTGGAGGTGCTCGCGGGGCTGCTCTCGGGCGTTTGGGAACTGGTCGACGGCGACAGCGACGACGACGCACTCGCGCGATCACGGGCACACGAGGTCACCTCGAAGTACACCCAGTACCACCTGGAGCGTCGTGTGCGTTCCCTGCGTCACCTCGACGGTCAGGGCACGTAGAATCAGAGCGCTATGACATCCTCAGCTGATTCGAAGCCCGCCATGCTGCCGCTGGACTACGCCGGCGGGCAGCCGCCGAAGATTCCCGCGAAGTTTCTGCCGGCGCATGTCGCGATCGTCATGGACGGCAACGGGCGGTGGGCGAACCAGCGTGGTCTCACCCGCACCGAGGGGCACCGGGCCGGCGAAGAGGCGCTGCTCGACGTCGTCGCCGGGGCGATCCAGATGGGGGTGAGACATCTCACTGTGTATGCCTTCTCGACCGAGAACTGGAAGCGCTCGCCCGACGAGGTGCGCTTTCTGATGGGCTTCAACCGCGAGGTGCTGCACCGGCGGCGCGATCAGCTGCACGCCTGGGGTGTGCGCGTGCGCTGGGCTGGCCGGCGCCCGAAGCTCTGGCGCTCGGTCATCAAAGACCTCGAGATCGCCGAAGAGCTGACCCGAGACAACACCGTGATGGATCTCACGATGTGTGTGAACTACGGCGGGCGGGCCGAATTGGTGGATGCCATGCGCGCGATGGCCGAAGAGGTGGCCGCCGGTCGGCTGCGTCCGCGCGGCATCACCGAACGCACCATCGAGCATCACCTGTCGACCTGGCCGGTGCCCGACGTCGATCTCTTTCTGCGACCCTCGGGCGAGCAGCGCACCTCGAACTTTCTGCTCTGGCAGTCGGCCTATGCCGAGTTCGTCTTTCAGGACGTACTCTGGCCCGACTTTCGGCGGGCGAATCTGTGGGATGCCGTGGTCGAGTACGCGCATCGCGATCGTCGGTTCGGGGGCGCGGTCGATCATCCCGCCGAGGCGGCGGGGGAGCGAACGGTCGAGGCTCGCCCGGATTCTGCGCCGGGCGTCTAGACTGGAGAACGGGTGCCTGCGTGCGCCCAAGCCCTTTCGACCGCGGTCGTGTGACGTGCCAGCCATGTCTCGATCTCGGCGACAGCCAATGAATCAGGAGTGCGTGTGTCCAAGTCATCCCGTCTCGATGCGGTCATCTCACTCGCGAAGCGTCGCGGGTTCGTCTTTCCCTCCGGAGACATCTACGGAGGCACGCGTTCCGCATGGGACTACGGCCCTCTCGGCGTCGAGCTCAAAGAGAACATCAAGCGTCACTGGTGGGACGACTTCGTGCGCGGCCGCTCCGACATGGTCGGTCTCGACTCGTCGATCATTCTGCCGACCAAGGTGTGGCAGGCGTCAGGGCACGTCGAGACCTTCACCGACCCTCTGGT
The DNA here is from genome assembly GCF_008831235.1 of Pseudoclavibacter sp. CFCC 11306. Lineage (GTDB taxonomy): Bacteria > Actinomycetota > Actinomycetes > Actinomycetales > Microbacteriaceae > Pseudoclavibacter_A. The sequence continues at coordinate 463,082 of NZ_WBKF01000001.1, read as the reverse complement.
CGAGTCGCTGCACACGCACAAGCGCTATCGTGCCGACCATTTGATCGAGGCGTACACCGCGAAGCACGGTCACCCTCCTGTCAACGGCCTCGCCGACGTGAACGATCCTGAGACGGGTCAGCCAGGCGCATGGACCGAGCCGCAGCAGTTCTCCGGGCTGATGAAGACATACCTCGGCGCCGTCGACAACGAGCAGGGTCTGCACTATCTGCGTCCCGAGACGGCTCAGGGCATCTTCGTGAACTTCGCCCACGTCGTCACCGCCGCGCGCAAGAAGCCGCCGTTCGGCATCGGCCAGATCGGCAAGGCGTTCCGAAACGAGATCACGCCCGGCAACTTCATCTTCCGCACTCGCGAGTTCGAACAGATGGAGATCGAGTACTTCGTCAAGCCGGAAGACGCCGACGAGGCGTTCAAAGCGTGGGTCGAAGACGCCTGGAACTGGTTCGTCGACCTCGGCATCGACCCGGCCAACCTGCGCCGGTTCGACGTGCCAGAAGACGACCGCGCACACTACTCGACCGGGACGATCGACGTCGAGTACAAGTTCGGCTTCGAGGGCGGCGAATGGGGCGAGCTCATGGGCATCGCGAACCGCACAGACTTCGATCTGAAGAACCACACCGAGGCTTCGGGCAACGACCTCAGCTACTTCGACCAGGCCACCGGCGAACGCTACATCCCGTACGTCATCGAACCGTCGTTCGGACTGACCCGCTCGCTCATGGCGTTCCTGGTCGACAGCTACGACGAAGAAGAGGTGCCGAACGCCAAAGGCGGCACCGACAAGCGCACCGTGCTGCATCTCGACCCGCGTCTCGCGCCCGTCAAGGTGGCCGTGCTGCCGCTCTCGCGCAACGAGAAGCTCTCGCCCGAGGCACGGGGGCTGGCCGAGCGCCTGCGCAAGCACTGGAACGTGCAGTTCGACGACTCCGGCGCGATCGGCCGTCGCTACCGTCGTCAAGACGAGATCGGCACGCCCTTCGCCGTGACCGTCGACTTCGATACCCTCGACGACCATGCCGTGACCGTGCGCGAACGCGACTCGATGACGCAGGAGCGAGTGTCGCTCGACCAGATCGAAGGGTACCTGGCGCAGCGGCTGATCGGCGCGTGACCGTGCCCCGCTCTCAGCGCGAGCAGCCGCAGCCACTCGGCTGGCAGCACCAGCCATTGGGCTGGCACTGGGAGTGGGTGCGGCCCGAGCCTCTGCAGTTTCACCGTCTGCAGCTGAGTCTGCCCAACTACCGCTGGTGGCGGCCTCTGCTGACGCTGCTGCTCGCGGTGGTGTACTACCTCGTGCTCTCGGTGCTGCTGTTCGTCGTCTACGGCATCGCGATGTTCGCGAACAGCCGCAGCGGCCTCGCCGGTCTCGAGGGGCTCGACACCTCTCGCGTCACCGATCCGATGACGCTGTCGCTGCTGCTCGTCTCGGTGATTCTGATGGCGCCGGCCGTGCTGCTGGCGTGCCTGTCGACCGGTCTGCGACCGTGGCGGCATATGCTCTCGGTCACCTCGCGCATCCGCTGGCGGTGGATGCTCTGGTGCGTCATGCCTGCCGTCGTCACGTTCGTGGGCACGCAGCTGCTGGTCTCTGTGCTCACGATCATCGCGTCGCTCACGACGGGCGGCATCTCAGACCATGAGGCGAGCGAGCTGTCGAGCACCCAAGGATGGGTCGGGTGGCCGACCTACGTCGTGCTGCTCGGCATGATCATCGTGCTCGTGCCGCTGCAGGCGGCCACCGAGGAGATCGTCTTCCGAGGGCTTATTCTGCAGACCGTCGGCGGCTGGGTGCGTCGGCCGTGGCTGGCGGCCATTCCCAGTGTGCTGCTGTTCACGGCAGGCCACGGCTATGGTTTCTGGGGGCAGCTGAGCATCGTCGTGTTCGCCGTCACCACGGTCTGGCTCACGATTCGCACTGGCGGGCTCGAGGCCTCGATCGCGCTGCACGTGGTCAACAACGTGCTGCTGTTCGTGGTGCAGGCCACCGGCATCACAGGTGACGACACGCTTGAGGGCTCTGCTGACACGCCGATCGTGCTGTTCCAAGAAGTGATTCTCTGCGGCTCGTTTCTCTGCTGGGTGCTTATCGCGGCACGGCGTCGTCGCATTGACAACACGTTCCATCCTGCGCCGCACCCGGTGCCCGTGTGGCACGGAGTGCAGCCGATGTTCGCAGTACAGCCGGGATTCGCAGCGCAGCCGACCGATGACACCGTCTCTATCCGAACCCTTCAGCCGTCGACCGACGGCGATGACGAACAGCATCCCCCGATGCAGAGAACACAGAAATAGCGCATGACAGAACATCTCACCGCTTCGGCCGATGCCCGACCTGCGACGCAGACGCGCGCAGAACGGCGGAACGACGCCGCATCCTCACCAGCAGACGTGCCTTCGGCCACTCGGGGCCTGCAGATCGGCCGCCTGCACGTCGACACCCCGGTCGAGCTCGCACCGATGGCCGGCATCACGAACCGAGCGTTTCGGCATCTTGCCCGCGACTATGGCGGCGGCATCTACGTCTGCGAAATGATCACGACGCGTGCCCTCGTCGAGCGCAACGCCGAGACGATGCGCCTGATCACGTTCGACGACGATGAGTCGCCGCGATCGGTGCAGCTCTACGGCGTCGATCCGAAGACCGTGGGCGAGGCGGTGCGCATGATCGTGGCCGAAGACCTCGCCGATCACATCGATCTCAACTTCGGCTGCCCAGTGCCAAAGGTGACCCGCAAAGGCGGGGGAGCGGCTCTGCCCTGGAAGCACGACCTTTTCGCCTCGATCGTGCAGACCGCGGTGCGCAGTGCGGGCGATCTGCCGGTGACGGTCAAGATGCGCAAAGGCATCGACAACGATCACATGACTTTCGAGTGGGCCGCGAAGGCAGCCCGTGACGCCGGTGTCGCAGCGGTGGCGCTGCACGGGCGCACGGCGGCCGAGCACTACTCTGGGCATGCCGACTGGTCGGCGATCGCCCGGCTGCGCGAGATGCTTCCCGACGTGACGGTTCTGGGCAACGGCGATATTTGGTCGGCCGAGGATGCGATCCGCATGGTGCGTGAGACCGGCGTCGACGGCGTGGTCGTCGGTCGCGGCTGCCTGGGACGACCTTGGCTGTTCCAAGACCTGGAGCGGGCGTTCGCCGCGTATGCGGCCGACCCGACGAGGCCGAGCTACGAGTATCAGCCTGCGCAGCCGAATCTGCGAGAGGTCGGGCAGGCCCTGCTGCGGCATGCGCGTCTACTGGGCGATTTCTTCGACGACGAGATGCACGCCTGCCGCGACATCCGCAAGCACGTCGCCTGGTACTTCAAGGGGTATCCGGTCGGCGGCGAGCTGCGCCAGCGCATGGCGCTGGTCGAGACGTTCGGCGAGCTCGAAGACCTGGTGGGGCAGCTCGACGCAAGCGTGCGCTATCCGGGCAAAGACGCCGAGGGGCCGCGTGGTCGCGCCGGTCGCCCGAAGCGTCCGCACCTGCCCGAGCACTGGCTTGAGTCGAACCTGCTCGACGCCGAGCAGTCGTCCTGCCTGCTCGAGGCCGAACTCGACGTGAGCGGCGGCTGATCGCATGAGCGAATGTGAGAGCGGGGCGCGCGACAGTCGTGCGGCTGCCACGGTGGCGGTCACATCTTCGGGGCGCTTGAAGCGGGCAAAGTACTCCAGGGCCGACCGGGAGCGCTGGTACCCAGAGACGCACACGAACCGCCGCGGCGACTTCGAACGCGACCGCGGTCGAATGATCCATTCCTCGGCTCTGCGCCGGCTGTCGGCCAAAACCGGTGTGTTCTCACCGACCGCGGGCCTCGACTTCGTGCGCAACCGACTGACGCACTCGCTCGAGGTCGCCCAGGTGGGTCGCGAACTCGGCAAGTCGCTCGGGCTGAACCCCAATCTGGTCGACAGCGCCTGCCTCGCCCACGACTTCGGCCATCCGCCGTTCGGACACAACGGTGAGATGGCCCTGGCCGAGTGGTCAGTGCGCTTCGGCGGCTTCGAGGGCAACGCGCAGACGCTGCGGCTGCTCACCCGCCTTGAGACCAAGCGCATGGTCGACGGAGTCAGCTACGGGCTCAACCTGACGCGTGCCACGCTTGACGCCACCGCGAAGTATCCCTGGGGCGTCGAAGAGGGTGTGCGCCGCGCCGACGAGACCGGGGGCCCGCTGAAGTACGGCGTCTACGCCGACGATCTGCCGGTCTTCGAATGGCTGCGAGCCGGGGCGCCCGCAGGGCGGCGGTGCATCGAGGCGCAGGTCATGGATCTCAGCGACGACATCGCCTACTCGGTGCATGACTTCGAAGACGGCATCGTCGAGCGGTATGTCGACCCCGAGATCATCAACGACCCGCAGCATCTCGACGAAGTGCTGCGCGGCGCGATGATCTGGACGGGCACACGGCACTCGCCAGACGAGCTGGCCGCTGCGCTGCATCGTCTGCAGCGGCTGCCGCTTTGGCTCTGGAACTGGAGTGAGAGCCGCGAGCATCTCGCCCAGCTCAAAGATCTCACCAGCGAGCTGATCGGCCGATTCTGCCGATCAGTCACTGAGGCCACCCGTGACGCACATCCAGTCGGCAGCCTGATCCGGTACCGCGCCGACGTCGAGCTGCCGGCCGCGACCTCAGCCGAGATCACACTGCTGAAAGGCATCGTGGGCATGTTCATCATGGCCTCTGACAGCCTGCAGCCGTATTACGAGCGGCAGCGCTCGATGCTGGCGGCGCTGCTCGACGCGCTGTGGTCGACCGGGGACGCACATCTCGAGCCCGCCTTCCGCGAGCTGTGGCGAGCGGCACCAGATGACGACGGGCGTCGGCGTGTCGTCGTCGATCAGGTGGCGATGCTGACCGATCTTTCGGCCGAGCACTGGTACGCACGTTTCGTCGAGGGATAGCCGCGCCTCGTCGACGCACCAGCGAGAAAGGTCGCGTCGAGCCACACGGGAGCGGACCAGCGCCGAGGATCTAGACTGGTGGGCATGGCCGGACGGATTGCACGACGCGACATCGACGAGATTCGCTCGCGCATCGACATCTCTGAGGTCATCGGCCAGTATGTGACGCTGAAGTCGGCCGGCATCGGCTCTCTGAAAGGTCTCTGCCCGTTTCACGACGAGCGTTCGCCCTCATTCCACGTGCGCCCCCAGCTCGGCTACTATCACTGCTTCGGATGCGGCGAAGGCGGCGACGTCTTCACGTTTCTGCAGAAGATGGATCACGTCACCTTCACTGAGGCGGTCGAGCAGCTCGCCGATCGGCTGGCCTACGAGCTGCACTACGAAGACGGCGGCCCCGATCTGCAGGCTCGCGGCCGTCGTGCCCGCATTCTCGAGGCCAACGAGGCTGCGCGCAGCTGGTTCGCCCAACAGCTGAACAGCCCCGAGGCGAAGGTCGCCCGCGCCGAGCTGCTGCGCCGTGACTTCGACTCCCACGCAGCCCACGAGTTTCACATGGGCTATGCGCCCAAAGGTTGGAACGGCCTGCGCGACCACCTGCAGCAGCGCGGATTCACCAATGACGAGCTGATCGCCGCCGGGCTCGTCTCACAGGGCCAGCGCGGCATCTACGATCGGTTTCGCGGTCGACTGATGTGGCCGATCATCGACCTCACCGGCCGCACGATCGGGTTCGGTGCCCGCAGACTCTATGACGACGACCAAGGACCGAAATACCTCAACACGCCCGAGACCGACGTCTATCACAAGGCAAAGGTGCTCTACGGTCTCGACCTCGCCAAACGCGCCATCGCGAAGAAGCGTCAGGTGGTCGTGGTCGAGGGATACACCGACGTGATGGCCTGCCATCTGGCCGGCGTCGACACCGCCGTCGCCACCTGCGGAACCGCCTTCGGCCCCGGGCACATCGAGGTCATCCGACGGGTGCTCGCCGACGATGCCTCCAAGCCGGCCGAGGTGATCTTCACCTTCGACCCCGATGAGGCGGGGCAGAAGGCCGCTCTGCGCGCGTTCGCCGAAGAGCAGCGCTTCGTCGCGCAGACCTACGTGGCCATCGCACCCGACGGCCTTGACCCCTCAGATCTGCGCATGAGCCGGGGCGATCAGGCTGTGCGAAGCATGATCACGGCGAAGACCCCGCTTTTCGAGTTCGCCATGCGCCAGGTGATCAAGCGCTTCGATCTGAACACTGTCGAAGGGCAGGTGCAGGCGCTGCAGCAGGCCGCTCCGATCGTCGCCAGTCTGCGCAACCGGGCGCTGCAGCCCGGCTATGCCCGCGTGCTCGCCGGATTGGTCGGGGCAGACCCCGACGAGGCCCTGCGCGCGGTGCGAGCAGCCGAACGCGATCGGTCGCGGCGTTCGACGGCTTCGCCTGACGTGCCTGAGGCGCCTGCGGTGAGCGCGCAGCAGGTGGGGTCGGGCTTCGTCAGAGCCGGTGATGCCGAGCAGCGGTCGGATGCCGTGGTCGCGCCCGCCCCCGCTGTGCCGGTGCACCGAGCCGATCTGCCGATGGGCTCGCAGCATGCCAGACGCGAGGTGCAGCTCGCCGAGGCTCTTCTGCAGGTGCCCGAGCTGTGCCCGCCCGATCTGCGCAGCCGAGTCGAACAGCTGCCGGTCAACGAACCCCGCCTGCGTCAGCTGCTCGAAGTGCTGTTCTCGGTGCCGAACTACGCCGAGCAGAAGAACCGCGTCGAGACGGTCGGCGAGCGCGTCGCGCCCGAGCTGCAGTCGTTGGTCGGCGAACTGGCGATGATCCAGCTGCCGGTGAGCACCGGTGCCGAGGCGGCCGCCTATGCACGCGAGGTGCTGACCCGGTACCTGCTTGACCGACTCGACCAGCGCATCCGCGAGATGCTCGGTAGACTCTCGCGAGGAGCGGCCGTCGCTCCGCCAGACCAGGTGCGCAACGTGCAGCGCATGCTCGTCGACCTCGAGCAGGAGCGCAGAGACCTGCAGGAGTCGATCGCCTGACTCTGCGACCCATGCGATTCAGTCATCACACAAAGGAGTTCCCATGACGATCACCGTTCTTCCCGAGGCTCAGGCCCCGTTCGTCAAGGCCGTCGCCGCAGGCGGCGTCGAGGCGCAGCCGCTCAGCGCCGAGACCGAGGGTGTGGTCTGGCTCGATCCGAAGGGCGCCTCGCAGCTCGCTGAGGTGCTCGACGCCAACCCGCAGGTACGCTGGGTGCAGCTGCCCTTCGCCGGCGTCGACGCGTTCACCGACGTCTTCACGAGACACAGCTCGATCACGTTCACCTCTGCCAAGGGAGCCTACGACGAGCCGGTCGCCGAGCACGCTCTGGCTCTCACTCTCGCTGCGCTGCGTGACTTCGGCCCCTACTCACGGCGCACCAGCTGGAGCGATCAGGCCGGCCGCTCTCTCTACGACCTGCGGGTGGCGGTCGTCGGTGCCGGCGGCATCGGTCGTGAGATTGTGCGTCTGCTGCAGCCGTTCCGCGCGAAGATCACGGTCGTGCGACGTCGTCAGCAGCCTGTCGAAGGAGCTGAGCGCGTCGTCGACGACCAGACGTTCCGCAGTCTGGTGGCAGAGTTCGATGTGATCATCCTCGCTGCGGCACTGACGGCCGGGACCAAGCACCTGCTCGGTGCCGAAGAGTTCAAGGCGCTGCCGAACGACGCGGTCGTCGTGAACATCGCACGCGGCCCGCAGATCGACACCGATGCGCTGGCCGAGGCCATCGCCCGGGGCGAGATCGCGGGCGCAGGCGTCGACGTGACCGACCCCGAGCCTCTGCCCGACGGTCATCCGCTGTGGACGGCGGGCAACGTGATCATCACACCGCACACGGCGAACACCTGGGCGATGGCGCAGAAGCCGCTGTCAGCTCGAATCAGCCACAACGTGCGCGCATTCCTCGGTGAGAGCGACGGCGGCAGCGCCGTCGAGTTCGCCGGTGTGGTCGACAAACAGGCCGGCTACTGAACCACGACGAGAAGAGATCAGCAAGACAATGACGAAGCGTCGATTCCCAGACCCCAAAGAGTTCAGCCAGTTTCTGCGGCTGAAGCCGTTCGAGCCCAACGGCAAGAAGCGCCGACTCGACAAGGCTGCCGACCTCTGGGACATCCGGCTCATCGCGAAACGTCGCACTCCCAAGGTGGCCTTCGACTACACCGACGGTGCGGCCGAGAGCGAGATCAGCCTGCGGCGGGCACGACAGGCCTACCGCGACATCGTCTTTCACCCCTCGGTGCTGCGTGACATCGCAGAGATCGACACCAGCACCGAGGTGCTCGGCGCCAGTGCCGCCATGCCGCTCGGCATCTGCCCGACCGGCTTCGTGCGCATGATGAATCATGAGGGCGAAGTCGCTGCTGGGCAGGCGGCACGCGACGCAGGCATTCCGTTCAGCCTCTCGTGCATGGGCACCACCTCGATCGACACACTCGCCCAGAGCACGCCAGGCGGTCGCAACTGGTTCCAGCTCTACCTCTGGAAAGAGCGCGACCGGTCGCTGAAGCTGATCGAGCAGGCGCAGCAGGCAGGCGTCGATACGCTGATCGTGACGGTCGACACCGCTGTGGCCGGCGCCCGCCTTCGCGATGTGCGCAATGGCATGACCATTCCGCCGAGGCTCACTGGCAAGACGTTCATGAACGGTGCCGTTCGCCCATGGTGGTGGTTCAATTTCTTGACGACCGAGCCGCTCAGATTCGCGGCGCTGGATTCGTGGCAGGGCACGGTCGGCGAGCTGGCCAACCAGATGTTCGACCCGACCGTCTCGTTCGACGACGTCGACTGGCTTCGCGAGCAGTGGAAGGGCAACCTGATCGTCAAAGGCATTCAGAATGTGGATGACGCCAAGCGGGTGCGCGACCACGGCGCCGACGGCGTCTGGCTGTCGAACCACGGCGGGCGACAGCTCGACCGAGCGCCGGTGCCGCTGCACCTGCTGCCAGAGGTGCGTGCGCAGCTGGGCGACGACTACACCATTCTCATCGACACCGGCATCATGAACGGTGCCGACATCGTCGCCGCCGTGGCCAATGGTGCCGACATGGCGATGATTGGGCGCGCCTACCTCTATGGGCTGATGGCTGCGGGCAAAGAAGGCGTCGCCAAGGTGCTTGAACTGCTGCGAGGCGAGTACACGCGCACCCTGCAGCTGCTCGGCGTCAACAGCACGGCTGATCTGACCCCGGATCATGTCGAGCTGCTGCAGCGGCTGACCCCGTTGGCACGGCCTCATGCCGCAGCAGGGCAGCTGTCGACCGCCCGCTCAGGCCGGAAGACACGACACAGCTGAGGCAGCAGCCGTCATGCAGACGTATATGCTGAGGTCTTCTCGGGCAGGGTGCCATATGATGCTGCCATGAGCACACTGAGACTTGAAGAACTGAACGCGAAATACATCATCGCTGCCAACGCGCTCTCGCTGAAGCCAGGCCAGGCGCAGTACATCGCTCCCGTCTCGTACTCAGCTGCGGTCTCGGTGGTGAACCCCGACACCGCGTGGCAGCGCGTTGTGGTCGATGACGAGACCGACGAGGTCGTCGGCTTCATCCACGGCAGCTTCGACCCGCACGCTGATCGCGACGAGTTCAGCGCGGCTCTCTGGCGCATCCACGTAGACGCCCGGGGGCAGGGCAGGGGCATCGGGCGGTTCGCCGTCGAGGCCTTGGCCGACGAGGCTCGGACACGCGGCTTTGGGGCGCTCTATGTGATCTACGAACCCGGGGAAGACGGCCCCGGACCGTTCTTCGAGCACGTCGGCTTCATGACCATCGGCGAGACCCCCTATGGCGAGTCCGTGGGGCGCATGTCACTGTGACACCCTGCTCAGTCTGAACAATCGCATGCGGGTGCCACGTCAGACGATGATTATGCGATACACTGTGCAACGGGGGAACCAATGGGGGGACCGTTCGTCTCGGGTCTTCGGGCCCGAGACGAACCGTATCGGACGTCTCATCTAGGAGCCCCTTGACTGATCCCCGTCTCACGTCAGCACGCGAGGGTTCCCGTCGGCCTCTTGACGAAGGCGTTTCTCAGGCGATCATCGATTCCGTCGTCGACCTCACGCTCGCCCACGGGCTGCGTGAGGTGACGATCTCATCGGTCGTGACCGCGGCGAAGACCACGAGACCTGCGTTCTACCGTCGCTTCAAGAGCCTCGACGAGATGCTGCTGTTCGTCGTCAACTCACGCACCACTTCGTTCGACGCATCAGACCGCGGAAGTCTCGAAGAAGATCTGTACGCCGTCCAGCTCGTCTCCGTGGAACGGCTGAACGACCGATTTCTTCGTGCGGTGCTGCCGTATCTGGCGTATCGCGGCATGTCAGACGGTTCTTCTTTGCGCCTGTTGAACAGGGATTTCATCGGTCCCTTTCGTGGCGCGGTCAGGTCTGCGCTCGAACGTGCAGTCGATCGTGGAGAGATCAGCCAGATGCCGGATCTGAGCGAGGTCTGCAATGTGCTCTCTGGAATGCTCGTGCCCGACGCACTCTGCTCGGAAGGCTCACGAGACCTCACAGAGCGAGACGCCCGCCGTTCGGCACAGGTCGCCGCGTTGGCTGCGAGGCTCGGGCCGTCAGACGGCTGAGTGCCAGCCTGGGCCTGAGACGGTCGCTCAGCGATGGTCTCGGCGGATGCTCTTCGTCATATAACGACCGGTGCGAGTGCCGTCGTGCGAGATCGGAACCGGCAGCAGCTGATCAGTGCCGGGCGCCAGGATGGGCAGAGTCACGTTCTGAGTGTCGTGCCCGGTGAACCCGAGCGCGGCGAAGAACCCCTCGGATGCCTCTTGACAGACCTCTTCGGCGAATGCGTAGACCCCCGCGATGCTGGGATGCAGAGACGAAATCGCCAGGGCAGCCTCGATCAGAGCCCGGCCGACGCCGGTTCCACGCTGCTCGGGAATGACGGCGAGCTGGGGGAGCAGCGCCCACTGCGAGACGAACGAACGCGCGATACGTGGGTCCAGCCCATTTGCGATGATCATGTAGACCTCGGTGTCTGCCCGGAGCACACAGGCGCCCAAGAGGGTTCCGTCATCGTCGCGTGCGGCGAGCACCGTCTCATCGACTCCTCCGAGGGATCGAACCAGTGCGGCCGTCTGCGCATCGGGTTCGTCAGGAAACAGCGGCATCGTCGTCTGGAGCTCTGCCTGGAGCAGAGCGCGGCAGGCGGCACGATCGTCAGCGCTGCGTGCGCGTTTCACCGAGAAGGACATGACCAGCAGTCTACTGAGCGATTCGGCAGCTCGCCGGCAGGGAACCGATCGGCGCTGAGGCAAGAGGCATGATGGAGAGCATGAGAGAGACGCCGATCTACTATTACTCGTCAGCCAGTGGCCTGGTGCGACGCTTCGCCGGGCATCTGAACAGAGACGTGCGCGACCTCTCAGATCACGACGTGCGCAACAGCGTCACCGACGGCCCCTGGGTGCTGCTGACGCCCTCGTACAAAGCTGGCAACGGGGCCAATGACACCCTGCCGAAGGCTGTGCTGAGGTTTCTGGCCTCGCCGCAGAACCGACGACACATGGTGGGTGTCATCGGATCGGGAAACCGTAACTTCGGCGAACACTACCAGGCAGCCGCACGACAGATCGCACAGCGCTCGGGCCGGCCGATGCTCTTCGAGTTCGAACTCTCGGGCACACAGGAAGACGTGGCACGGTGCCGGGAGATTCTCGCCGAGCTGGACGAGAGGCTGGATGAGAGACATCGACTGGTGTGAGCCTGAACCGGCAGGAAACCTGAATCGGAATGGAATGAAAAAAGCCCCCGCCAGGATGATTCGACCGGCTGGGGCTTTAGCTCCCCCGGTTGGACTCGAACCAACAACCCTTCGGTTAACAGCCGAATGCTCTGCCAATTGAGCTACAGGGGAATACCGCGTTGCAACTTCTCCATAATAGCAACTGGCCGACGTGGCGCAAAACCAAGGCGGTTCTGCCCGCCCCTGCGCGCAAGCTCGGGCGTGTCGTCAGACGCAGAACGCCCCCACCGATCAGGGCAGGGGCGTTCTCGGTCTGGCTGCCGAGAGAATCAGTCGTTCGAGAACCAGGTCGACACCTGCAGGGCGGTGAAGAACCCGGCGGTCATCATGAGCAGACCCAGCAGGTGCTCCCAGAGCCCGGCGTCGCCCTTCATCGGTGCGTTGCCGAGAACGAAGCCTCCGCCGATGAACAGGCCCAGCGATACGATGACGAGAATCAGCGAAGTGAATGTCAGGCCGTGGCTCGCGGCCTGAACCTTGCGGCCCTGTTCGTTCTTGGCGCTTGGCGCGTTCATAGTCTTGCTCCTCGATGCGTTGCGTGGTCGGCGCGTGGCGCGGAGTGCGACACGTCGTCGTCAGCAACCATCATCTCACGCAATACGCGCAGCGCCCATTCACACTCTGTCATCTTGGCCACCGTGAAATTGATCCGCCGTAGCATGGGCAAGTCAACGCGGTGTATCCAAGTGGACGAAGGAGGCGGTCTCATAGCCCGCCGCACGCCAGCCGTCGCAGGTTCGAATCCTGCCATCGCGTCTCTACCGAGTGTCGTGCTCTATGCGACTGGGTCGCGATTTGAGGAGATATCTTACCAACGGTTTGCATCTGAGCCGATGATCTACGTACTATTTCGTGTCTGCTGATCTCGCCTTCCCCCCTGTGAGGTCAGCAGACTTTTTTATGCCTCGACGTCGTCGACGCCCGGCGTCCACGACAGCCCCGGTCGGCCCCACTTCTGTTTGCGAATGATCTTGCGCGCGGCATATGCGTGAGGATCCTCTAAACGGTCGACGTAGAGAATGCCGTCGAGATGGTCGTACTCATGCTGAAAGATGCGAGCCAGCCACCCTTCAGCGTGTACCTCGTAGGGCTCTCCGTTCTCATCTTGGGCCTTCAGAATCGCCCGAGTCGCGCGTCGCGTCGGAAATCTCAGCCCAGGCACCGAGAGGCACCCCTCTGCGTCATCGTCGTCATCCAGCTCGTCAAGGGGGAGCGGAGTGATCCAGAGCTCCGGGTTGACCGCGACGCCTTTGTGCTCGATGCCCTCGTCATCGGTCCACCCGTAGACGAAGAGGCGCGCGTCCAGGCCGATCTGCGGTGCAGCGAGCCCCACGCCCGGTGCTTCGTACATGGTCTCGAACATGTCGTCGACCAACGTGTGCAGGTGGGCGTCGAAGGCGGTCACGGGCTGGGCGACGTGGTGCAGCACGGGTTCGCCCGTCACCACGATGGGAAGAATGGTCATGCCTCCATTATCCGTCGCCGTTGCAGGATCGGCCGACGCACCGTGCCTCAGAGCTGTCGCCTCGGCATCGACCGATACGATAGAGACACCGATCGAACAGGACGTGAATCCGTGGGCAACGCCATCGCCATCCTGATCGCAGCGCTCGGCGCCGTGATCATGTCCATCGGCACCCAAATGCAGAGCTCCGGCGTCGCCAAGACCGACAAAAGCATTGACGAGCAGGCGGGCACGGGCGGCTTCAGTCTCCGCGAGCTGCTGAATCTCTTTCGTTCGAAGCGCTGGGTGATCGGCACACTGCTGCTCGGGCTCTCTGTGGTCGTCCAGGTCACGGCGCTGAGCATGGCGCCGATCATGGTCGTTCAGCCGATCGGCATCATCGCGCTCGTGCTGACCACGTATCTCAACGCGCATCTGGCCAATCTGCACATCGGTCGCTCCGTGCTGACCGGCGTCGCCATGTGCATGGTCGGCATCGGTCTCTTCGTGATCATGGCCGCGACCATCGCGGTCGATCACCCCGTCACCGATCGTCGGCTCATCGAGGTGCTCCTGCTGCTCGCCTGCGTACTGGTCGTCTTCGCCATCGGCTTCGCGCTGTTCGGTCGCAGAATGCGTGCCGTCGTCTACATCATCGGCGCGGGCGTGCTCTTCGCCTTCGTCTCGACGCTGGCCAAGCTGCTGGTCGCGCGCGTGCGAGACGGCAACTTCGAATGGCTCACGCTCGTCACGGCCCTCGCCCTGGCCGTCACCGCGGCACTCGGGTCGTGGTTCGTGCAGAACGCCCATGCCTCGGGGCCGCCTGATCTGGTCATGGCCGGGCTCACCGTGATCGACCCGTTGGTGGCCGTGCTGATCGGCATGATCGTGCTCGAAGAGGCGACGAAGGCTCCCTTGTGGATGCTGGCCGCTTTCGTGATCACCGGTGCGATCGGGGTCGGCGGCGTGTTCGTCATCGCGCGCCATCATCCCCAGGTGCGCGGCCTCAAACGAGCTGAGGATCGCCTCAAGATCAGTCCTCCGCCGCACTCCTGAGACGGGAGTATCATCGTCGCTGTGCAAGGCAAATGGGTTCGCAGAACGATCGGGGCCGCCGCCATCGCGGCGACCGTCGCCGGTGCTCTCTTCCTGTCGACCTCGCCTGACGCAGCCGCCCGGCTCGCACCGGGTGCGGTGTCGACCGATGGCGCAAATGGTGACCACGCAGCGAGCCGCAGTGACGCCTCGAACGGCACAACGGCATCCACATCAGGGGCGCAGTCTGCGCCACCCCGGCTCGGCGCCGTCGGCGACCATGACGACCCGACTCAGCGTGCTGGCGCCGACATGCTGGTGATCGGTGACTCGTACACCTCTGGCGAGATGCTCGACGACCCGACCGAGCGATTCACCTCTCTCGTCGCCGAGCGCATGGGCTGGACAGAGAACAACGTGGCCTTGGGCGGCACCGGATACGTGACCGCCTGGGGAACTCCCGACGACCCGCGACCGGACTATCAAGACGTGCTCGACAGCCTGCCCGACCCCGCTGCCGATGTGGTCATGGTCACCGGTGGCGGCAACGACATCGGGGCGTGGGATGACTTCGGTGACCAGTACGACGCCGTGCTCAGCTTCTTCACCGATCTGCGCGACCGTTACCCGCAGGCCACGATCTATGTGGTCTCGCCGTTCTGGAACGCAGCCGACGAGCCGGACTCGCTGCCGCAGATTCGTGACGACGTGCGACGGGCCTCCGGTGAGATCCACGCGACCTATCTCGATGTCGGGCAGATCATGCAGGGGCATCCGGAGTGGATTCTCGCCGACGGCGACCACCCGAACGAGATCGGCAACGAGGTGATCGCCGACCGCCTGATCGAGCTGATCGACGCTGCGAGAGTCGGCCGTCACGACGCCGGCGATTCGACGTCTCAGGCGCTCAGAGACTGATCGCTGCGGTGAGCGAGCCGGGCGGCACCTCGGTGAAGCCGGCATCTTCGATGCGCACCGCCAGCGGACCGGTCGGAATGCCGGGCACCACGTTCACCGCGCAGCCGGCAGCGATCCAGGCCGCCGCCTCGACCGGGCACTCGTCGCCGAATATCTGCACCGCGTGCCCGAGCTGGGCGATGGTCTTACCGGTCGACATGTGCAGCGCGTCGTTGACGTGCACCGTGATCGCGTCGGGGTGAGGCGGGCGGCCCGTGGCATCCGCCTGCAGGCCGGCGACCTGCGCACTGCGCAGCACCGGCGGGTACTCGGACGGACGCAGGGGAGCGAACACCGCGACCGTTGCACTGCCCACGGTCACGGTGACGTGCGGCAGAGCGAGGGCGTCGATCTGCCGCCAGGCCCGGTTGCGGGCGCGTTTGACGATTTTGCGGATGCGATCGTCGGTCCAGGCACGTACGCGTGCGATGCACTCAGGGCGGGCATCGTGCAGCATCGCGGTGATCGCGCGAGCGACCGCGTCATAGAGATCTTCGGCACCGGCCTGCAGGCGGCCCTCGGGCGTCTTCGCGCCATTGACGACGATGACGAGCGCGAGCGGGTCGACCTCGTCATGGGGATGCGGCAGGCCCGGTACGTGCGACGTGGTCGCAGTGTTCGATGCGGGCGCGGTCGGTGCGCATGCACACCGGGGTGCGGTCAGGGGAGTCTCTGCAGTGCTCATCAACCACATGGTAGGCGTGCCCAGCCTGCTCATGTCGGAGGCACCGGATACAATCGAACATACATTCGAACGATCGGAGGTGTGGTGATGGCAGGTTTTCCCTCTCCCGCGCAAGACTATTGCGACGGCACGCTCGATCTGAACGAGCATCTGATCGACGATCCGCTGACGACGTTCGTCGTCAAAGTCGTCGGTGACTCGATGGTCAGAGCAGGTATCTTCGACGGCGACGAGGTCATCGTCGATCGTTCGCGCACCCCGTCAGACGGCAGCGTCGTCATCGCCGTGGTCGACGGGGAGCTCACGATCAGACGGTTTCGGCTGACGCCTTCCGGTGCCGAGCTGCATGCAGAGCATCCCGGGCATTCAGTGATCCGCATGCGCGAAGGCCAGGAGCTCTCCGTCTGGGGAGTCGCAACACGATGCCTGCATCGACTGTGAACGGGCTGGCGGGCAGCCGATCGACGACAGGCGGCGAACGTTTCGCCCTCGTCGACGTGAATTCGTGCTTCGCGGCATGTGAGCGCATCTTTCACCCCGAGCTCGAAGGAAGACCCGTTGTCGTGCTTTCGAACAACGACGGCTGCGTGGTCGCGCGCAGCGCAGAGGCGAAGGCGATGGGCATTCCGATGGGCGAGCCCTGGTTCCGCATGCAAGTCTGGGCAGACAAGAACGGCGTGGTGGCACGTTCGTCGAACTATGAGCTCTATGGCGAGATATCCGGGCGCATCATGTCGATGCTCAGGCGGTTCAGTGACTGTGTCGAGGTCTATTCCATCGATGAGGCGTTCGTGCGCCTGCGCGGCACCACAGAGCAGATGACGGCCACCGCTCGCGAGATGCGCCATCGCATCCGCCATGACATCGGGGTGCCGGTGTCGGTCGGCATCGCGCCCACCCGTACCCTCGCAAAGCTGGCGAGTCACGGCGCCAAGCAGAACGCGGCGCTGAACGGAGTCACCAGCATCGACTGGTATTCGGCTGATCAGCTCGATCGCATTCTTCGGGCGACGCCGGCCAGCGACATTTGGGGCGTAGGCCGGCGCACGAGCAAACGACTCGCCGTCTTGGGAATCGAGACCGCAGCTGCGCTGCGCGATGCCGACGTCGAGCAGATGCGCCGTCGGTTCAGCGTGCGCATGGCCCACACCATGCTCGAGCTGCGCGGTCAGCCGTGCATCGACTACGACGTGCAGCCCGGCGTGCGGCAGCAGGTGATGTACTCGAGGTCGTTCTCGACACCGGTCACGACCGTCGACGACATGCACGAAGTGCTGACGGTCTATGCGCAGTATGTGACCCGGCGGCTGCGCGCACAGAACTCTGTCGCCGGGGCGGTGCACGCGTTCGCTTCGACGGCGTGGGCGAGCCCTCCAATGCACACGGCGAGCGGCGCGATCGAGGTGATGCCTCGAACGGACGACCCAGTCACCGTCGCAAAGCGAGCGTGCGCGCTGATCCTGCCGCGCATGCTCGAAGACCGCCGCTATGTGCGCGCCGGCATCACGCTGAGCGATCTGCGACAGCCGGGGGAGCAGCAGGAGTTCGACCTCTTCGACGAGCAGCCTGAGACGATGCACCATCTGGGATCGATGCTCGATCAGGTGAACGACCGACTGGGCGGCCACGCCGTCGGGCTCGGCGCAGCAGGGCTGAAGGCCGGGCCGGCGTGGCAGATGAAGCGTGAAATGCTCTCGCAGCGAGCGACGACCAGATGGGACGAGCTCGCGACCGTCGTCGCAAAGTGATCTCGAAGGCGCATTCTGCGAAACGCTGGCCATCGGACTGCAGCCCAGAGCACCGCACCCGGTAACATTGACTGCTGGCTGCGGCGCATCAGCGCGCAATCGCGGTCGGGGGCGTTAGCTCAGCTGGTTAGAGCACGGGACTCATAATCCCTTGGTCGTGGGTTCAAGTCCCACACGCCCCACTTCTTGCCCGGTATCATGCGGATCTTTCCTCGTCACAGAGGAGCGCAGATGCGCTCAGGCAACAAAAATCTGCCCTCAACGTGCCTTGCCCGCCGAAGTATCCCGATTTGCCCCGTTGGATTCCGGCGTCTTCTGCGGTCCGCATAGGGGCATGAGACAGAACGGCACCGACATCCAGCGACTCCTGGCCATCAACGAACTCGCAGAACTCCTCAACATCTCAGTAAAGATCATCAGGCATCTGCACACACGTGGGGCTGACTCCCAAGCGGTGGAGAGGCGGATTGCTGAGATGGCGGCCAGAAGGTGTAGCAGCCCACCTCGTGTTCGCGGGTCGACTATCCGCGCACTGTGGCTCAGCTGCGCGCTTGTGGTCGCAGTCGGAACGTCTCGCGCACGCTTGCGTACAGGGGCGAGTTCCCCTGTACTGCCTCGACGGTGCGGCCCAGAATGCCGGTGTCGTCGAGGGTTTGGAGCTCTCCGACCTCGGTCTCGAGTGCTGCGGCGAGGTTCGTGACCGTGTCCTCCACGATGCGCTCGGATTCGTCACGTGGCACACCGAGCGTCCGTCCGGCTTCGACCAGCGCCTCCGGAAAGATCTGACGAAGATCATAAGTGCCGCCGAGTCTCAGGCTTGACAGAATCTTCCTGTCGTCGTCTGCGTGGATGTACGGCGCATACGAAACCACGTCGTACATCGGTGCCAGCCTCACCGTGTCTCCGTCGAGCATTAGGGAGTAGTTCTTGGCGTGTGCGTCGGTGTTGAACAGGAATGTATTAGCGACGACTCCGCGCAGAAAGTCACGCGACGCCTGTAAGGAGTCGTCAGCTGTCAGCTGGGCTCTGAACAGCTGGGCGATGTCCCCGAGCCCGGGACCTCCGTCGCTCTGGTATTTGTGGACTGGGTCGATGCCGATCGCCTGGCAAAGGTCCTCCTGGTGCCGGCGGTGGACAGTTCCGTCACTGCCCTGGTATCTGTCGTAGCGTCGAGACACGATCGCACGCACCGACTGGTCGGGTGCCTCCCAGATGTCGGTGTCGGCGGCGGGTATGCCGGCTCGGGCGAGTGCTCTCAGACATAGCAGTTCGACTAGGTCGGATTTCGGGAATGCAGCACCATCGCGTGGCAGTGGTTTGAGGATGTAGGTTGTGGGCTGGGTGCGATCGGGTACAGCCCAGTCGCTGGACTCTGTCTTGACGAGGGCGAGTTTGGGCTGGGCACCTGCGATGCTCATTCGCTGTGTTTCGGGTGCAGGGGTGCCGCTGCGGTAGGTGTCGATCACTTCGTGGAGCGCCTGGGCGAGTTCGCTGTCGCTGATCGGGCTCGGTGGTGTGCTGGTACTGAGGCTGTCCTCGACGGTCTCACCGGGTTGCACGATCTGGAGCGCCCCGGCGACATCGTGTCCGACATGCTCCAACAGTGCAAACGGTGAGTTGGCTGACACCCGGTAGCGTGTCGCCATGGCTGACAGCGCCTGCGCGTTGTCCGGCAGCAGCCCCTGGAGGAATGATCGCACGACCTTGTTCTTATGGCGTGTCTTCGACACAGGCATAGACAGCGACAATGGTGTTGCATTCTCCCGCTGTGTGTATTCGGCGTCGTACTCGAATGTCAGGTTGCCAGCCCCGGACATGTGTAGGTTCCCGATCTTCACGCCGTCCATGTGCACGTCGAGTCGGCGGTCAGTCATCGTTCACCTCTAGGTGGGCATCAAGTGCGTCGAGCACGGCCATGACCAGCCGTACGTTGGCCGCCGGTTTGCCCAGCTCGAGCTGGGCAAGCCAGCTGCGCGACACGTGAGCCTTAGCGGCGAGCTGATGTTGAGTGAGGCCGCGTTGCTCGCGAAGTGTCGCAACTCTGCCACCCAGCATGCCCATTGTCTTCAATGGCCGTCCCATCACACTCTCCTGTGTACACGTTCGTAAACAATACCCATTGTACACGCTCGTGAACAATATGAGATGTGTATGTTCGTGTACAGCCTCAGTTCTGGAGCCTCTCTATCAGGCCGAGTGAGGCGATCATTCCGCGGACAGGAACGTGCGCCAGATCACAGCCACATCAGTGTTCATGAATATGTTCGACCACCTGCTCAGACGGCGTACGAGCGGGTCGAGGAGGCTCGCGCGGCGATTGTCCCACCCATTTGCCGCAGAGAAAGCGAGAGCCGCTGGTCAAATCATCGCCTTCACACGCCGGCGACGGTGTTGAGGCAATCAGCCAAGAACTCGAAGCCCAAGGTCTGCCGTCAATTGCAGATTTCGGACGGATCCAAGTAAGAGGCACCCTCAGCTGGTGGAGACTTCACCGCAAGCGGAAGAACATCCTTGCAAAAGTCGGCTGACAATCATCGAATCTGACGCAGACCGTCGGCTCAGAACTGCACCATTTTCTCAAACAGCGCCTTGGGCGACAGTGACTTTCCTCGTCTGACTGCGATCAGAACGGCAACCACGAAAACCACGACGTAGAGCATCAGAGTAGTTGCCCAGTAGCCGTCTCTCGAGACGACAAAGAGCGTCAGAAGTATCGCCCAGACGAGTGGATACAGCAAATACCATGAGATCGACCTCGGTGAGGTTCGTCGGTCTTCTTCCATATCTTCATTGCCGGCAGCTGAGGGGTCTGATCGGGATCTTCGCCCTCGGGCCACCAGACCGACCGCAGGGATTGCCACGATACCGACGACGCCTGTGACCCAGCCCGATGCTGGAGCGCCCAATACGATCAGCAGAATTCCCGTTCCGATGAGCAGCCCGCCAGCCAAGCACACAAACGCGAGAGTCCGACTTGTAGCGATCGGCGAGCCGTTCATCGGGCCGCCCCGTCGAGCCACGTCTCCACGACCGCCCTCGCGGCCGCAGCCAATGCAGGCCCGACTGCCACGGCATCCGCTCGAATCGACCGCGGATCGAGCCCCTCGGCAGCGAGCTCATGTGCGTGCCCGATCAGCCAGCGCTCTATCTGCGCGGCATCGGCTTCGAGATGAAACTGCAGAGCGAGCACGTTTCGGCCCACGCTGAAAGCCTGATTCGAGCACGCATGCGAGACAGCCAGATGCTCGGCCCCTGCCGGAATGGCGAACTCGTCGCCGTGCCAGTGCAGCACGGGGATGCCGTCCAGCGGCCGCAGCGCAGAGTCGCGACCCAGCGCCGTGAGTTCGATCGGCGCGTATCCGATCTCTTTGCGCGGCATTGGCGTCACCGACGCACCAAGAGCGTGAGCGATCAGCTGAGCCCCGAGACAGATGCCGATCAGGGGCTTTCCCGCACGCAGCCGGGCAGATATCGCAGCCTGCTCATCACCGAGAAACGGGTAGGCATCGGTGTCGGCGACTCCTATCGGCCCGCCCAGCACGACGACCAAATCCGGTGCCAGCAGGTCGTGAGACGTGATCTCGTCGATGCCCGCATCAACGTATTCGACGTTCCAACCACGTTCACGGAGAACCGGCTCGATGACTCCCAGGTTCTCAAAGGCCACATGTCGAATGGCCACCGCACGTCGCATCATGCCTGCGAGCATAGAACGGTCAGATTACGATCGCGAATCCCTGGCCGGCATCTGCTCGTCAAGCCAGTCGAACATGCGCTGCGCGGTCAGAGTGCGGGCAAGAGGCTGACAGTGCTGATCGGCGCCCTCGTCGGCGGTGAAGTCGATCAGCGTCGAGACGGCAGGCGCGAGCTCTGCGAGCCGTGCCGACTGCCCCGGCCAGAACTGCTCGCCCTCCGGGCTCGTGATGAGCAGGGGAGTGCGAATCTGCCCGGCGACCTCGGTGAGATCGTACGTCTGAACGGCCCGGATTGTCTCGGCATAGCCAGAGGTGCCGTAGGGCCTGGCCCGAAAACGCCAGGTGCGCGCGGTATCAGCCGAGAACCTCATGCCGATCGTCATCTCCTGGTCAAACTTCTCGTCGCGACCGGCTTCGAGCAGCCTCACCATATGGGCCGGCAGGTGTTTGAGCCATGATGCGGCCACAGAGACCACCCCGGGATCGACGATCGCCGCGGCGAACCGATGCTCGAAGGCCAACGCGCGAGGCACCCAATAGCCCGCCTGGCTGATGCCGTACACACCGATGCGCTCTGGTTGCACGCCCTGACGCGCCGCGAGCATCTCGTAGACGGGTGTGAGCACATGCTCCCAGTCAGGTCGAAACGTGGTTGCGGCGTCGAACAGCATCGACTGCTGCCCGGGCCCGTCGAACATGAGCACGCGATAGCCGCGTCTGAGAGCTGCTGCGGTGCATGACGCCCAGACGGATGCATGCGAACCGTCGCTGCCGTTCACGGCGACCAGCGTGGCGCCGTTCGAGATGCTCGGGTCCGGCTCGAAGAGCCAGCCGGGCAGCGTGGTGCTCTCGTAGGGAATCTGCAGGTGCGCGACCTGATGCCCACAGCGCGCAATGAACGACTCCCACGCCTGCAGCTGCTTCGCGAAGGTCGGGGCCAGCTGCGAGGTGTCGGCCAGTGCGCTGATCGCGTTCACGGAAACGCCGAAATAGGTTGAAGCACGCAGCCACGCCTCGGCCGCGCTCACAGAGTGCCCGTTCTGATCAGCGTGCCGTGCGATCTGCGAGGCGCGGTCGCCCAAACCATGCCAGGCGAGGAACCATGCCTCATGGTCGGAGGCCTTGACTCCGGTCACAGCCGCCAGTACCTCGCCCACGTCTGCCGCGCGTTCGACGCTTGCGCCGATCACACAGCGAATCTCGTAGTCGCGGTCGGAGGCTCTGCTGAAGGCAGGGGATTTCATCGATGTCGTGTGCATGGTCGCCGTCCCAACGCGTCAGGCGTGCACGTCGATGTGCACGGCTCGGTACCCCAAAGCTGATCTGCTGTTAGCATACGGGCATCCCATGTCAGAGAGGCAACCGATGACAGCAGATGGTTCACTCACGTCGGTACAGCGCATTCGAGACATGTTCGCCGAAGTCGTAGTCGCGAAGAACGCCGAACTCATCGGGCACTACTACGCCGCCGATTTCGAGCTCTTCTCCAACGGCATGGTGCAGAGCTATGAGTCATTCGTCACAGAGCACCGCAAGGTGTACGCGACCGACGTGCAGTATCAGATCGAATACGACGAGTCGGCATGGTGTGACGCGGCAGACCGTGTCGCCGGGCGCCTCTGGATCACTACGTCCCGTCCTGATGAGCCTGCCACTCGTATCGAGGTGGTGTTCATCGCAGCGATGCGGGCGGGGCTCATCACCCGGCTCTGGGAGACGACCTGGCCGAACTGGTCAGATCTCACAGAGTTCGCGAACTATCGCACTGATGACTGATGACGCAACGACTGCCCGGGTTCAGGCGCGTTTGGGCGGACGACCCCGCCGCGGGCGCTCCTGGTCGATCGGGAACGCCGTCGGCGTGCGTGCCGCCTGCTGAATGACCTGGCGCAGCCAGTTCGTCTCGGCGTTGAGCATGCTGTGATACCCAAGCCAGACCATGCTGGTGATCGGTTCTGGCAGACCTTCAAGCGGGGCGGTCGAGCGCTGCAGACAGGCCTCGAGATGCCGTTCGGCGACGGCTTTGCCGTCGACCGAGGGCAGAGAGAGCGCAAGTGACACTTTCCGAATGGTGTCGAGCGCCGACGCCCCGTCGTCCACCGACTCAAGCCATCGATCGAAGACCTCACGCCCGGCGTCGGTGGGTTCGTAAAGCACCCGGCCGTTCTGGGGTGCGCCGAACTGCTGCACGAGTTTGTCGCGGCCGAGCCGTTCCAGAGTCGAGTAGATCTGGCCGGCATTGACGTCCATGAGACCTGCCGTGCGGCGCAGCAGTTCGCTGCGCAGCTGCGTGCCATAGCAGGGCGACTCAGCAAGGATGCCGAGGATGCCGAAGCGTACGACCATGTCTCCTCCTCATCCAGCAGTCAATGATACCGGGTGAGTGCGGCGTTCCTGCTCAGGCGCAGGGTGTCAGTACACAGACCGGTGACGGCGCAGGGCCGCCCGGTGCTTCTCGCACGCGCGATCAGACGCTGCGCACACCGACGACGGCGTTGTGCCCGCCGAACCCGAATGAGTTCGAGATCGCGAAGAGCTGGCCCTCGTCAGGCAGCTGATGGGGTGCTCCGGTCGGTGCGAAGAACGGCGTCTCGGGATCCTGCTGGTCGAGGTTGATCAGCGGGGGAGTAACCCGATCCTGCACCGCCTTGACGGTGAAGACCGTCTCGAGCGCACCGGTGCCGCCGAGCAGGTGCCCTGTGTTGCCCTTGGTCGCGGCGACCGGGATGCTGTCGAGCGCATCGCCCAGCACAGCGTGCAGCGCTTTGTACTCGGCGGGGTCGCCGACCGGCGTCGAGGTCGCGTGCAGGTTGATGTGGCTGACGCTCTCAGGAGTCTCGCCCGAGTTCTCCAGAGTCGCCCGCACGGCACGAGCGGCGCCGAGGCCCTCGGGGTCGGGTGAAGTGATGTGGTACGAGTCAGCTGTGACTGCGCCGCCGGTGATCTCGGCATAGATGTGCGCGCCGCGAGCCAGGGCGTGCTCTTCGCTCTCGAGCACGAGCACCGCGGCGCCCTCGCCCATGACGAAGCCGTTGCGGTTCACGTCGAGCGGGCGTGACGCGTGCTGCGGGTCGTCATTGCTCTTGCTCAGCGCGCGCATCGACGCGAACGCGGCGAGCGGCAGCGGGTGGATGGTCGACTCGGTGCCGCCGGCGATGACCACATCGGCGTAGCCCTGCTGAAGATGGTCGTAGGCGTTGACGATCGACTCGACCGACGATGCGCATGCGGAGAGCACGGTGCGAGCGAAGGCCTGCGCCTGGAACTCCAGTGAGATGGCCGCGGCTGAGGCGTTCGCCATCAGCATCGGCACGGTCAGCGGCATGACGCGGCGAGGGCCGCGCTCCCGCAGCGCGTCATAGGAGTCGAAGAGCGTCCACACGCCGCCGATGCCGGTGGCGAAGTCGACGCCCAAACGGGTCGGATCGACCTCGGGCGCGCCGGCATCCTGCCAGGCCTCGCGCGCCGCGACGATCGCAAGCTGCGTCGACGGGTCGTTGCGTTTGACCTCGACAGGGGTGAGCACCTCTGCGGGGCGCACTTTGGCCTGACCGGCGAAGCGCACCGGCAGATCATACTTCTCGACCCAGGGCTGGTCGATCGTCGAGACTCCGGATTCACCGTTGAGCAGCGCCTGCCAGGTCGAGGCGACGTCTCCGCCGAGCGGATTGGTCGTGCCCATGCCTGTGACGACGATCTTCTTCTTCATGGTCTCTCCGTGTCTCAGATGTCTCTTGGGGGAACGGCGCCGATCGTGTCGGCGCCAATATCTCTGACGGGCGTTTGTGACGCTGCCGTCGGGCGGCGGGCGCGGCGACGCGTCCAGATGTGGATGCGCGTCGCCGGCGCCGCGAGTGGGGGGCCGTGCACCTTTGGTGACGGCCGGCGTCAGCCGAGCCTACTTGCTGGCGTTGACGATGAAGGTGACGGCGTCGCCGACGGTCTTCAGGTTCTCGATCTCTTCGTCGGGAATCTTCACGCCGAACTTGTCCTCGGCGTTCACGACGATGGTGGTCAGCGAGATCGAGTCGATGTCGAGGTCGTCGGTGAACGACTTGCCCATCTCGACGTTCTCGGCGGGAACACCGGTCTCCTCGTTGATCAGCTCGGCCAGGCCCTTGAGAACCTCATCCTGAGTGTGTGCCATTTTCTTCTCCTTCTGTGTGTGACGAAAGCCCGGTCGGGCTGCCGCGATGCGAATGTCGCCGTTTGAGACTAGGGGAGCGCCACGACCTGTGCGCCGTAGACGAGCCCAGCGCCGAAGCCGATCTCGAGCGCAAGGTCGCCGGTCTTGACCTCGCCGGCATCGATCAGCGCACGAGTCGCGATCGGAATCGAGGCCGCGGAGGTGTTGCCGCTGTGTGCGATGTCGCGCGCGATCACCACGTTCTCGGGCAGCTTCAGCTGTTTGGCGAACTCATCGATGATACGCATGTTCGCCTGGTGGGGAATGAAGACGTCGATGTCATCAGGGGTGAGACCTGCCGCCTCAATGGCCTGCCGGGCGATCTTCGCCATGTCCCAGACCGCCCAGCGGAACACCGTTCGCCCCTCTTGGCGCAGCGTCGGCCAGCGGTTGATCTGTTCGCCGTCATGCTCGCCGAAGCCGGTGGCCTCGCCGTACGCGACGCCGTCGCGGTACTCGAGCAGCGAGTTCGTCATGTGGATGGTCTTCCAATGCGAACCGTCCGAGCCCCAGACCGTCGGCGAGATGCCTGGAGTCTCGCTGGGGCCGACCACTGCAGCGCCTGCGCCGTCGCCGAGCAGGAACGAGATGGAACGGTCGGTCGGATCGATGACGTCGCTGAGCTTCTCTGCGCCGACGACGAGCACGTTGTGCGCGAGGCCGCTGCGCACCAGCGCGTCAGCCTGGCCGATGCCGTAGCAGTAGCCGGCGCACGCGGCCGAGATGTCGTAGGCGGCGGCCGGCGTCGAGCCGATCTGATCGGCGAGCCAGGCTGCCAGCGACGGGGTCTGATACGGGTGTGTCACCGTGGCGACGATGACGGCGTCAATCTCGGTCGGGTCGATGCCTGCGTGCTCGATGGCCTGCTTCGAAGCAGCAAGCGTGAGATCGCTCAGGGTGACCTGGGCCGAGGCGCGGCGACGGTCGATGATGCCGGTGCGCTGGCGGATCCACTCGTCCGACGACTCGATGGCCTCGACGAGATCGTCGTTCGTGACGACCTGGTCGCCTCGAGCTGCTCCGATGCCGCGGATGCGAGCGTACTTGGCTCCTTCAGCGGTGCGCATGACTGTGCTCAATGCCGTGTTCCTCACTTCGTGTTCTGCGGTTGCGATGATCAGTCGTCGAGGTGGTCGGCGATCAGGTCGGCTGCTGGTGCCAGATCGTCGGGGGTCACGATCGCCTTGCTCGGCAGCCCACGCAGTTCGCGTTTGGCCAGTCCGACGAGGGTGCCGCCGGGGAGCAGCTCGACCATGGCGGTGACGCCGTGCTCGACGAACGAGGCCTGGTCGGCGTCCCAGTGCACGGGCGAGGCGACCTGACTGATGAGCAGATCGAGGTAGCGCTGACCGTCAGGCACGACCGTGCCATCGGCGTTGGTCCACAGTGGCCCGGTGGGGTCGCTGGTGCCGAAGGTGTCGCGCAGGCCGAGCAGGTGCTCGCGGGCCGGCTGCATGTAGGTGGTGTGGAAGGCGCCCGCCACCGAGAGCGGAATCACTCGGGCACGAGCCGGGGGCTCCTCGACCAGCTTGGCCACAGCGTCCACCGCACCGGCGGCGACCAGCTGGGCTGCGCTGTTGAAGTTCGCGGCGGTCAGGCCGAGCGCGTCGAGACGGGCGAGCACCTCGGTGCGGTCGCCGCCGATCACGGCTGCCATGGTGGTCGGCGTCGCCGCCGCGGCCTGTGCCATCGCCTGGCTGCGTTCGCGCACGAAGCGAGCGGCGGTCTCAGCCGTGAACACACCAGCCAGAGCTGCGGCGGTGATCTCGCCGACGGAGTGCCCCGCGTAGCCGAACGGTGCCGAGTCGACACCGCGAGCGGAAAGCTCGGCTGTGAGTGCCTGAGCACTGATCAGACCGGCTGCCACGATGAGCGGCTGTGCGATCGCGGTGTCACGAATCGTGTCGGCGTCAGAGACGGTGCCGGCCTCGACCAGATCGATGCCGGTGGCCGTCGAGAGCTGCTCGGCCAGTTCGCGGAGTTCGGGACGTTCAAGCCACGGCGTCAGAAAGCCGGGCTTCTGTGAGCCCTGTCCAGGGCAGGCGAGAAGAATCATCGTCTCCATCCTTGTCGACACAGGCCCCAGTATTGTGTGGAGAATCCGCACGAAATCACTTGGATCCCTTTAGCAGGAACCGATAAACGGCCGCAATCACTCATGCGTGTCGTTGATGGCACCGAGAATCAGCGCCGTCTGCAGAATGAGCGCGTCGCGTGGCTCGGTCGGATCCCAACCGACCACCTCTGCGATGCGACGCAGCCGATAGCGCACCGTGTTGGGGTGCACATAGAGAGCCCGAGCCGTGCCCTCGAGCGAACGACCGCTCTCGAGATAGGCGCGCAGCGTGCCGAGCAGGTCGGTGGTCTGCTGCACCAGAGGCAGATATGCGCGCTGAATCAGCGTGACGCGTGCCAAGGGGTCGCCGGCAAGCGCACGCTCGGGCAGCACGTCGTCGGCGAGCGTGGGCCGCGGTGCCGACTGCCAGCCGGCGACCGCAGTGAAGCCGGCCTGGGCTGCCTGGGCCGAGGTGCTCGCCTCGAGCACCGTGGGAACAGGCGGGCCGATGACGATCGGGCCGTCGCTGAAGTGCGACATCAGACCGCTGACGACCCGCTGCACTGAGAAGGCCGCCGAACGTTCCACACCCTCTTCGTGCTCTGATTCAGCGAGCACCAGAACGAGCCGATCTGCCTGCACGCCCACAAGCAGCTCTGCGCCGAGCTGACGGGCCTGACGGCGCAGCTGGTCGAGATCGGGAACGCCATGCACCGAGGCGATCACGGCGTTGACCTCTCCGACGGCCTGCCAGCCGAGTGCGGCCACGCGACTGGGCAGCTCATCGGCCGACTCACCGTTCAGCACCGAGTCGACCACCAGTGCCTCCAGGCGGTCGTCCCACTGCCCACGCGCCTCGGCCGCCTTCGCATACACATCTGCGGCGGCGAAGGCCACATCGCGCGAGTAAGTGAGAAAGGCGAGTCGCAGCTCGGGGTCGTCCGAGGTGAACTGCTCCTGCACGACCGAGATCACGACCTGCACCAGTTGCAGCGTCTGCTGCAGCGAGACCGACCGAATCAGCTCTCTCGGGGCGTTGCCGAAGATGTCGGCCGCGACCCACGCATCCGTATGAGGATGCGATGCCTCGGCGGCCGACGTCGGCTCGCTCTCGGCGGTGCCGGAGTCGCTCGGGAGGCCGCGACTGGCGAACCAGTTAATGAACGACTGGATGCCAGACTGGGCGACCAGACCGATCGCCGAGCGCCGGGCGGGCGGCAGCGCAGCGTACCAGGGCAGGGTTTCGTCGAGACGCTGCAGCGTGGCCGTCGCCATCTCGCCGCTCACTGAGCGCAGTCGGGTCAGCGTCTGTGAACGATCGCTGGCCCGACTGCCACCGCCCGCGGCGGTGTGATCACTCATGCGCTGATTCAGCCTCGATCTCGGGTGACGGGATGTTCAGCAGGTCGTAGCGAGTGATGGCCTCGGTCGCGGCCTGTCGGCTGACGACGCCCTGTTCGGCGAGCTGCTGCAGCATGCGCACCACGATCGACTCAGCGTCGATCTTGAAGTAGCGGCGGGCTGCGGCGCGGGTGTCGCTGAAGCCGAAGTCGTCGGCGCCCAGCGTGGCGAAGGGCTGGTCGACGAACTGGCGGATCTGATCGGGCACGGCCTTCGTGAAGTCGGTGACCGCGACGATCGGGCCCTTCGCTCCACGCAGCCTCTCGCTGACGAAGGCGGTCTTCGGCGTCTCTTCGGGGTGCAGGAAGTTATGCTCCTCGGCGGCGACGCCGTCGCGACGCAGCTCGTTCCAGCTGGTCACCGACCAGACGTCGACGTTCACGTTCCAGTCATCGGCCAGGATCTGCTGCGCCTGCAGCGCCCACGGCACGGCGACGCCCGAGGCGAGAATCTGCCCCTGCGCCTCGCCGCGAGGAGCAAGCGCCACACGGTGGATGCCTTTGACGATGCCCTCGACGTCGACGTCTTCCGGTTCGGCAGGCTGCTGAATCGGCTCGTTGTAGACGGTCAGGTAGTAGATCACGTCGGGGTTCGGATGTGTGCCGCCGTACATGCGGTCGAGGCCGCTCTCGACGATGTGCGCGATCTCGTATGAGTATGCGGGATCGTACGTGATGACTGCGGGGTTGGTCGACGCCAGAATCGGGGAGTGACCGTCAGCATGCTGCAGGCCCTCGCCGGTCAGAGTCGTACGACCAGCTGTCGCCCCCAGCAGGAATCCGCGGGCTCGTGCGTCGGTCGCCGCCCAGAGCACGTCGCCGGTGCGCTGGAAGCCGAACATCGAGTAGAAGAGGTAGACCGGCACCATGATCTCGCCCTGCGTCGAGTACGACGTGCCGAGCGCCGTGAACGCAGAGGCCGCGCCGTCCTCGTTGATCCCGACGTGGTAGATCAGACCCTGCGGGCTCTCTTTGTACGCCAGCAGCAGCTCGCGGTCGACCGAGGTGTAGTGCTGGCCGTGCGGGTTGTAGATCTTCTTCGAGGGGAAGAACGAGTCGAGGCCGAAGGTGCGTGCCTCGTCGGGCACGATCGGCACGAATCGCTTCTCCCAGCCCTTCTGTGCCAGCAGATCTTTGAGCAGACGCACGAAGGCCATTGTGGTGGCGACCTTCTGCTTGCCCGAGCCCTTCTTGACCGAGCCGTAGGCCTTCTTGGGCGGCAGGTCGATGTGGGTCGGGTGGTTCTGGCGATCGGGGATGTAGCCGCCGAGCTCTGCACGACGCTCGCGCATGTACCGAATCTCGGGAGCGTCGTTGCCGGGGTGGTAGTACGGGGGCGCCCAGTGATCTTCGGCCTCGATCTGTGCATCGCTGATCGGAATGCGCATGTGATCGCGGAAGGTCTTCAGGTCGTCGACCGTCAGCTTCTTCATCTGGTGCGTGGCGTTGCGGCCTTCGAACGAGGGGCCGAGGCCGTAGCCCTTGATGGTGTGAGCAAGGATCACTGTGGGCGACCCGGTGTGCTCCATGGCTGACTTGTAGGCCGCATACACCTTGCGGTAGTCGTGACCGCCGCGCTGCAGCGCCCAGACCTGATCGTCGGAGTAGTCCTTGACGAGTTCGAGGGTGCGCGGGTCGCGCCCGAAGAAGTTCTCGCGCACATATGCGCCGTCTTCGGTCTTGTACGTCTGGAAGTCGCCGTCTGGGGTGTCGTTCATGAGCTTGACGAGTGCGCCATCGGTGTCACGCGCAAGCAGTTCGTCCCACTCACGGCTCCAGACGACCTTGATGACGTTCCAGCCCGCACCGCGGAAGAACGACTCGAGCTCCTGGATGATCTTCGTGTTGCCGCGCACCGGCCCGTCGAGTCGCTGCAGGTTGCAGTTGATCACGAAGGTCAGGTTGTCGAGCTGGTCGTTCGCTGCGACCTGCAGCAGACCGCGTGACTGGGGCTCGTCCATCTCACCATCGCCCAGGAACGCCCAGACGTGCTGCTGCGAGGTGTCTTTGATGCCGTGGTTGTGCAGGTATCGATTGGCCTGCGCCTGGTAAATCGCGTTCATCGGGCCGATGCCCATTGAGACGGTCGGGAACTGCCAGTAGTTGTCCATGTGCCGCGGGTGCGGATACGAGGGAAGTCCGCCCGGCACTGAATGCTCCTGACGGAAGCCATCGAGCTCTTCGCTGCTGAGACGCCCCTCGAGGAACGAACGAGCGTAGATGCCAGGAGAGGCGTGACCCTGCATGAAGATCTGGTCACCACCGCCTGGATGATTCGGCCCGCGGAAGAAGTGGTTGAAACCGACCTCGTAGAGCGCTGCCGACGACGCATACGTCGAGATGTGCCCACCGACTTCGATGCCCGGGCGCTGTGCGCGATGCACCAGCACGGCGGCGTTCCAGCGGATCCAGCGACGGTACTTGCGTTCGAGCTCTTCATCACCGGGGAAGGCCGGCTCGTTCTCGGTCGCGATCGTATTGATGTAGTCGGTCGTGGGGATCATCGGCACGTTCAGCTGCAGATCTTTGGACCGCTTGATGAGACTCATCATGATCTCACGCGCGCGACCGCGACCGTGGGCCGATACGAGCTCGTCGAGCGACTGCTGCCATTCGCGTGTCTCGTCCACATCACTGTCGACGTAGTCGGGCTCGTACGGATCCTGGCTGTTTACCGCCATCAGTTCCTCACCTTCGTTTGGTTGTTGACCACAGATCAGTGTAAGGGAAGCGACAAGCATCCCAGTGGCTTCGCCGAGCAACCGAATACGATCTGATCGCTTCGAGGATGCACGGCTCGCGCCGGCGGGAACGCCACAGCAGGTGCCGGAACGCGTCGAACAGCGCGTCACCACTCCACTGTGGAAAGACCCTCTCAGTGTACGGGGTGAACGTGGCCTCCCTGACACGGTGCCCGACGCCGTATGAATTCACCTGCTCGCTACCTCCCGGTTGCCGAAGCAGCACCCACGCGACGTAACTTGCTTCGTGTCGCGAGCCCACCTGAATCTCACCTGGACCCGCGCTCAGACACACTCCCTATGAAAGGTCCAATCTGAGCATGCGTTCCTCAACTCGACGCCAACATCCGAAGACCGCCGCAGGCGGCGTCACCCGTGCACTGCTCACCTTCGGCGCAGCCAGCGCTCTCGTGGTCGGCGGCCTGCCGCTGATCGCCTCGGCCGCCGCTGCACACCCGAGCGATGACACGAAGCCCGACCTCGTCGAGAACCTGGCCGGGTTCAGCGAACTCTGGAAGTCATCCGGCGTCAACGATCTGCACGGCGAGGTGCTCAACGCCGATGCGCTCAAGCACAACGACGAGATGACCAGCTGGATCAACCAGAATGCTTCTGCCGATCAGCAGTTCCGCGCCCTGCAGAACGCCCAATACGACAACGACGGCAAGAGCTACGACCAGTCGGTGTCAATCGCCGACGGCCTGGGCAAGAGGCTCGGCGCCATCTATGTGCAGGGCCGGCAGCACGGCGAGCTGCCGCTGACAAGCGCGCTGATCAACAGCGAGAACGGCACGACCGGTGCGTACGTCGGAACCGGAGCCGCGAAGACGCACTTCAGCTACCCGCGCCCGTTCCTGTCCGTCGACCCCGCAGCTCAATCCGTGGCCGGAGACGACGCTGAGTGCAGCCCGGCGCTGGTCAACGGGTCGTCGCTCACCGGCATCCGCACCAAAGGCATCGGCCCAATCGACGAGAACGGCAACCTCAAGATCACGCGCGTGCCGGTCACCACTGACACGACGCATCAGTTCTCAGACAACGATGTGGTGCTGAACCCCGGGTACGGCCAGAAGGGCATCTGCACCGGCGGGGCGTTCCCCAGCGGTCACACCACCACCGCATACCAGGCCGGGCTCACGCTGGCGACCCTGCTGCCGGAGCTCGCACCCGAGATGCTCGCTCGCACCTCTGAAGCCGGCAACAACCGCATCGTGCTCGGCGTGCACTACCCGCTCGACATCATGGGCGGCCGCATGAACGGCGAGGCCGCGCTGGCCTCGCGCTGGGCCGACGACGACTTTCGCACCAAGGTGCTCGAGCCCGCTCGTGCCGAACTCGTCGCCTACCTCGAGAAAGGCTGCGGCGCCGCGCTCGACACCTGTATCAAGAACGACACCGCATACAGCAACACGCCGTATGCAGGAAAGCAGATTCCCGGCGGCACCGCTCAGCAGGTCACCGATCGCACCTCGGCCGTGGCCGTCTACAAAGAGCGCATGACCTATGGCTTTGCCAAGGTCGGCAAGAGCGGCCAGGCCGCATCGGTGCCGGCGAAGGCCGAGTCGCTGCTGCGCACGACTTTTCCCGACCTCACCGACGACCAGCGTCGTGCCGTGCTGGCTCAGACCGAGATCGAATCAGGCTATCCGCTTGACACGACCGCGACCACGAAAGACGGCGACGCCGACGCATCATGGCAGCGTCTGAACCTCGCGGCGGCCATGTCAGCCAAGGTGCAGGTGAATCTCGACCAGACCGTCAGTGTGCTGAGCACGGGCACCACGGCTGAGGTCGTCAAAGAGGCACCGGTCGTGACACCTCCCGATGACAACGGGAACACCGGCGACACCGGCGACGAGAACACCGCTCCTGCCAACGACTCGAAGGATCAGCAGCCTGCCGAGCAGGAGCAGAACACCGCGACGAACCAGGCCGCAGGTGAGTCAGGCAAGCTCGCTCGCACCGGCGAGGAGTTCGCTCCGCTCTGGATCGGCGCCGCTCTGCTCGCTTTGGGAGCCACCACCCTGGTACTGCGTCGTCGCGTCAGCGGACACCAACGCTGACCCAATCAGTTCAGCGACGCGGTGCGCCTTCCGGAGCAGACGCTCTGGCAAGGCGCACCGTTCGTGTGACCTCAGAGAATCCGTTCTCCAACAGCTGCTCTGCAGTGAGACCGTCATGGTTCACACGCCGGTGGTGTCGTGCGAAGAGGTACCCAATGGTGTGGGCAGCCAGCAGGACGCCCAGAGTTCCGAGCGTGAGTGCTTCCACAGCGA
This sequence comes from Pseudoclavibacter sp. CFCC 11306, assembly GCF_008831235.1. Taxonomy (GTDB): domain Bacteria; phylum Actinomycetota; class Actinomycetes; order Actinomycetales; family Microbacteriaceae; genus Pseudoclavibacter_A. The sequence continues at coordinate 429,152 of NZ_WBKF01000001.1, read as the reverse complement.
GACGTGAGACGCCCCACTGCTCGCCGAAGTCGTACGGCAGCCCCAACATTTGTTCGAGCACCCCGGGAGCCAACGCCACGAACGAGCCGATGATGATCCAGAAGAGCGTGATGACGGTTGCCACCACAGCACCCCAGCGTCCGCCGGGTACGACGTAGGGGCGTTCGACGTCTGGGAAACGACGACGCAGCCTCAACACCGATGGCAGGATGAGCAGGTAGCTCAGCAGCAGTGTGGTGGTCGCGACTGAGAGCACGACGGAGAACGCAGAGCTCGACGAGCTGGTCGCCACCCACGTCGCCACCAGGGTGAAAGCCGTCGAGATGACGCCTGAGAGTATGTTGACCCTCAACGGTGTGCCCAGCGCCGTGTTGAAACGCCCGAAATACTGCGGAAAGGCACCATCTGCACCAGAGACGGCCTGCACACGGTCTGAGGCGATCATCCACGCGCTGCCCTGCGTGAGCACGATGTACAGCAGTGCGACAGCCGAGAGCCAGAGCAGCACCGGCTGAGCTGGGCCGTACACGGTGAATGCCTCGCCCAGTGCGTCGAGAATGCCCGAATCGCCGCTGAGCGTATCAGCCGGCAGCACAGCCAGAAGGGCCAGAATCGGCAGCAGATGGCACACGGCCGAGGTCAGCCCAGCCGCACCGATGGCCCTCGGCACATCGCGTTTCGGGTTGCGCATCTCTTCGGCCGCGCCGTTGGCGGCCTCGAAACCCAGCAGAGCGAACAACAGCACCGGGGCGATGGTCAAGAAACCGCCGGCTGTCGGTCGCAGAAGTGACGCATCCATCGGCTGCACACCGCGCTGCAGCGCATAGAGCGCAGCAGTGAGAACCAGCACAGCCAGCAGACCGACCTTCACGATGGCCCCGATGTTGATCAGGATCTTGCCGAATCGAATGCTGATGATCGCGATGCCGATCGCCAGCCAGACGAACGAGAGTTTGAACAGGATGTCGGAGAGGCTGCCGGCGGGCAGCGGCGCGATGTGTGCGTTCCACGTGGCAGCCGCGATGAATGCGAGCGAGCCGCCGAGCCAGATCGGGTTGGTGACCCAGTAGAGCAGCGAGGCGAGCCCGCCGGCATAGCGCCCGAAGGCCAGGCGCACCCAGACATAGGGGCCGCCCTCCTGACGGAATGTGCTGCCAGCCTCGCTGATGAGGAGGCCATAGGGAAACAGGAATGTGACCGCGAGAATGACCACCCATGTGAGTGATTCAAGCCCACCACCTGTGGCGATCTCGGCAATGGTGTCGATGCCGAGGGTTGCGGCGATCGTGAGCAGCACCATGTCGAGGCGCCCCAGGTGACGACGCAGCCCGTGTGACGGGCCGGTACCGAGCTTCGAATCGACAGTCGTGCGCCGGTCGGTATCGAGTTGAGGCGACGAAGTCACGCAGGGCCTTTCGACAGGAGAGTGGGGATTGCCCTGCGACGACGCCGAGCCGCTACATTGTATCGCCGGGCGCGGACGACCTCCGGGGTTCCGCTTTGCTCAGCAATGTCAGATGATTGCTGCCATGGCCAGATACAGCACGATGAGAAAACCCACTCGGCAGCAGCTGCTGCGTCTCGAAGTCGTTCGCACCGAGCAGATCTCGTCACACTGGATGCGTGTGACGCTCGGCGGCGGGCAGAGCGCGCTCTTCGAGCCGATGGGATTCGACCAATGGTTCCGTCTGTTCATACCGGCCGCTGCGACCGACGATGCGCGTGAGGCGCTCGACCGAGTGCCGGCCAACGCCAACAAGACCATGGGGTACTTCAAGTTCCTCGCGACGATTCCGCAGAGTGTTCGCCCCATCATGCGCAATTACTCGGTGCGGGCGTTTCGCCCCGCCGATTCGACGGCCGGCCGCACCGCCGAGATCGACGTCGACTTCGTTCTGCACGGCTCAGCCGAAGACGGCACCGCAGGCCCCGCCAGCACGTGGGCGCAGAACTGCCAGCCCGGCGACCCCGTCGCACTGATCGACGAGGGCATCGTCTTCAACCCCGAGCAGGGCACCGACCGTGTGCTGCTCGTCAGTGACGAGACCGGGCTGCCAGCGGTCTCAAGCATCTGCGAGTCGCTGCCGGCCGATGCAGTCGGCACCGTCATCGCCGAAGTTCCCGCAGCAGGTGATGCTCTCGACTTCGCGCACCCGGCCGGCGTCGACGTGCGCTGGGTCGTGCGTGAGACATCCGACGACCCACACGTCAAACCGGGCACGCTGGCACTCGCCGCTCTGCGCGAGATCGAGGTGCCAGCGCCGCCCGTGCACACGTTCATCGTGGGGGAGCAGGCGCTGCCCACCTCGGCACGCCGCCACCTCGTCGAAGCGGGAGTTCCCAAAGAGCACATCAGCTTCGTCGGTTACTGGCGCATGCCTGCGAAGCAGAAGTGATGAAACGCGTCTCGACGACATACCTGCTCATCTGTGCGGCGATCGGCGTGGCAGGGGCGTTGATCCTGCTTCCGGCCAACTGGGTCTCGACAGTGCTGTTCGCCGCAGCCCCGGTAGCCGGTATGGCGCTGGCCGGCATCTGGCTGCTGCCTGCGGTCATCGCGCTGCGCCTGGTGCGACGGCCCGGTGCCGGAGTGCTCACGGGACTTGTCTCGGGCATCGCGCTCATCCCCGCCTCTGGCTACGGGTTCGCCAGTGTCGCGACCAACGTCTGGTGGGCCTTCTTCGCCGAGATCGGCTTTCTCATCTTGGCCTACCGACGTTGGCACACCTGGCAGCACTATCTCGGCACGGCTCTCGTCGGCGTGCTGTATCCGGTACTCGCGGCCGAGGTCTATCAGCTGTGGGCCCTGCCGCTGAGTCTGCAGATCGCGTTCTTCGCGCTCTGTCTGGCGAGCTGCGTGGCCGGCACCTGGCTCGGCATCAGCGTCGCGGACCGGCTGGCCCGAGCCGGTGTCGCACGAGCGGTGCGGCGCTAGGCTTGGGCGCGTGACTGACGACTGCGCCCCTGAGACACCCGAAGCCCCGCACCTCGCGTCGCTGCCGGATTTCGACCTGCTGAATCAGCACGGGGAGTCGGTGCGGCGGTCTGATCTGCTCGGTGCGCCTGCGTTCGTGGTGTTCTATCCGCATGCGTTCACGCCGGTGTGTGCGGGAGAGCTCGATCAGCTCGCCGATGCGGCGCCGGCCTTGGGCATCCGCATTCTGGCCGTCAGCACCGACCCGCAGCCGACCCTCGCGGCGTGGCATGTGCAGCAGCCGCGGCCGTTCGATCTCGTGGCCGACTACTGGCCGCATGGGGGCTTCGCGCAGGCGTGCGATGCCTTCGACGACGTGACGGGCGCGGCTCGGCGTGTGTCACTGGCGGTGGATGCTACAGGCGCTGTTCGTGCGCGCATCAAGACCGCCTCGGGGCAGGCGCGGCCGCTCGGCTGGTATGAGGAGTGGGCGCGGCTGGTGTGAGGCAGACCACGCGCCTCCGCGCCATCCGCTGCCACCTGCGCGGATCGCTCGGCACCTGCGCAGATCGCTCGAGATTCGCCGATTTGGAGCGATCCGCGACCTCATGGAGCGATCGGCGACGGTGTCTTGAGCGAGTCCGAACCTGATGCACTTCGACTTCGGCTACAGTTGGGTGTCGCGGGCCTATAGCTCAGTTGGTTAGAGCACCTCGTTTACACCGAGGGGGTCGGGGGTTCGAGTCCCTCTGGGCCCACACCTTCAGCGGCGCAAACAGCACCAGAGTCAGCCTGAGATCCAGCGTCGAAACGATAGGACTGGAATGCCTGTTCCCGCGAACAAAGCCGAGCTCCTTGCCGCGATCGACAAGACGTTCGCTCAGCTTGAGCGAGATCTCGATCGGGTTCCGCTCGCCTCAGTGCGAGAACCAGTACTCGACGGACACGTCAAGAACACGCGCATGAGCCCGGCCGATCTGGTCGCCTATCTCATTGGGTGGAATCAGCAGGTGCTCACATGGCACCGGCGCAGAGCCGCGGGTCTTCCCGACGAATTCCCAGCGCCTGGCATCAAGTGGAACGAGCTGGGACCGCTGGCGCAGCGCTACTACGCAGCTCACGCAGATGACTCATGGGAACAGCTGCGCACGCAACTGCGCGACGCGAAAAGTGCCATTATCGAGCTGATCGACGGCTACTCTGACGCTGATCTCTACGGTCGACCATGGTATGGCAAGTGGACCATGGGGCGAATGATCTCATTCAACACGTCATCACCGTATGCCAACGCGCGCGGCCGCATCCGAGGCTGGCTCCGCACGCTCTGAGCTTTCCGGCCATCGGCGCGCACGATCTGGCCCCTCAGCCATTGGCCTCGTCGCCCCACCCGCTGACGACCACCTTGCCCATCACATGGCCGGTCTCGACGATCTCGTGCGCCTGGCGCAGCGTGGATGCTGAAATCGGAGAGAGCCTGACCGCTGCTGTCGTCGTGATCAGGCCGCGATCGACCAGATCGGCGACCTGCTCGAGGATGCGATGCTGCTGAATCATGTCTGGCGTGCAGTGCATGGCACGGGTGAATATGAACTCCCAATGCCAGGCGATGCTCCTGCTCTTGAGCGGGGAAACGTCACGAGGGCCATCGTCGACTGCCACAACGTGGCCGAAGGGTCGCACGATCTGCGCATAGGTATCGATCTGGCCGTGTGAATGCGCAGTGAACAGCCAGTCGGCGCCCTCGGGCACAATTTCGGTGACCTGCTCGATCAGGTTCTGATGATGGTTCACGACATGCTCGGCACCGAGTTCGCGCACCCACTTCGCACGCTCGGCGTCTGAAGCCGTCGCGATCACTTCGACATGGGGCAGCAGCGCCTCGGCCAGCTGCACCATGATCGAGCCGACACCGCCTGTCGCACCCACGATCAGCAGCGACCCCTGTGAATCCGCGGTCAGTCCGAAGTGGTCGAAGAGCGTCTCCCATGCGGTGAGGGCAGTGAGCGGGAGGGCTGCGGCGTCTTCGGCGGTGATGCTCTTCGGTGCGTGCCCGACGATGCGCTCGTCGACCAGCTGCAGACGCTGATTGCTGCCGGGTCGATCGATGCTTCCGGCGTAGAAGACGTGGTCTCCCGGAGTGAAGAGTGTCACCTCCGGTCCCACCGCACGAACCGTGCCGACGGCGTCGAATCCGAGCACTCTGAAGCCCTCGGCAGGTGCGCCCGCACGCAGCTTCACATCGACCGGGTTCACCGACACGGCATCCACCGCGACCAGCAGGTCATGCGGGCCAGGCTCGGGCACGCCGACCTCACGTTCGATCAGCGACTCCGGAGCGGTGGCGGGCAGGTTCGTTTCGTAGCCGATGGCTGTTGTCGTGGTCATGAACCCATTGTGCCGAGGACATACTGGTTACCGTCAAGGGCAGCCGGTACCTTTTGGATACCATAGACTCATGACCACCCTCGAACCCCAGTGCGAACGCAACGACGTCTATGCGGCGATGTGCCCCTGCCGAGACATGTTCGATCTGCTCGCGAACAAGTGGAGCGCGTTGGCGATCGGCGCACTCGAAGACGGCGCGCTGCGCAACGGCGAGCTCAGACGTCGTCTCGAGGGCATCAGCCCGAAGGTGCTCTCGCAGACGCTCAAGCGGCTCGAAGCGCACGGCCTCGTCACGCGCACGGTCTATGCCGAGGTTCCCGCGCGCGTCGAGTATGCGCTGACCGAGCTCGGGCAGAGCGCGTCGGCGCCGTTGAGACACCTGCGCGACTGGGTCGAGGGCAACGCCTGATCGGCCCGGTCGTCGCCGGGCTCGTCGCAGCCCTTTCGTCCGGCCAGCCTTGTCGGCGGAGATGAGCAGAATTCAGATCTCGCTGCGTCCCGAGGCACCAAAAGGCAGCCACGAACAGACCCTTGACCGCGTCTGAGCACGAAACTACGATGAGCGCCGGTAGTTGCGGTGCCCGGAATTGCAGGGTGCCCGCATACGCCAGAAAGAGGCCTATTATGAGCGGCAACTCGCCGACGGACGTCTTGGATCGGTACTTCTCTTTGTCGAACACCGCTGGCCAGCACCCGCAGGACTTCGAGGAGCTCGTCGGCCTTTTCGCACCCGATGCGACCCTCGTCTCAGGGCGCGGGGAGTCGGCAACCGGGGCCGAGGCGATCCGCAGTTTCTTTCACACGTTCTTCGCTCGCAACACCGAGCTTCACCACGTCTGGAACTCGCGGTCGACGGATGCGACGAGAGTGGTCGTCGAGTGGGCTGTCGCTGGACGTCACGCCGACGGCCAAGTGTTCGCCATCACCGGCACGGATACCGCGACCGTCGACGCGAACGGCAGGATCACCTCGTTGCAGGTGGCTGCCAAGTAGCCGCCGTGGCGGCTGCGGTGTCCGCACAGTGGGGAAGTCGCCCTGTCGGTAGATCTCCTGTGCGGTCACGGCTCCCTGCGAAGAGGCGCAGGAAGCGCGACTGTCAGCGGCTCAGCGCTTCGTCGCCGGCTGCTGCACGCAGGATCTCGGCAGCCTGACGTTCGCTGCAGTCACGTACACGGTACGCGTGCTCTCCAGCCGCGGTGCTCAGAATCACCGTCGCAACTCCGGCACGTCGCTGCAGCCAGGACTGATCGACGGCGACGCCGCAGACACCTCGCAGCTGCAGCAGGTGCACCTTGCGCAGCACGAACCCCTGGCGCACACAGATCGTCGGTCTCACGACGGTTCCCACAGATGCTCCGCGATCGTCAACGCCGATCAGCCGGTGTCCGAGCTGGCGGTAGTCTCCGAACGCAACGCCGACGTGCAGCACCGCGAGAGTAGCAGGCGCCCAGAGCAGACTTGCCGACCACCCCAGACCGAAGACGAACGCTGCACAGACCGCCGCGAGAACGAGGTCCCAGAGCCAGAGCCGGATCAGCCGCCGCCGCAGCGCAACGAGGGGGTGCTGATTCAGCCATCCTCTGCGAAACAGCTGGGCATCGGTCGGCATGCTGCCACCCGGCAGCTCCGCGACGAGGTCGCCGTCGCATCCGCCGTCGCAGTCACCCAGCAGAATCTCGGCGAGGGTGTGCGCCTCGGTACGACCGACCGTCGGCAGCAGCCGCGCGTCGTTCGAGGCTGGCCCGCCGCCTGTGCCGCTCGACGTGCCGAGCCCGCCGAGACCGGTCGTGATGGGCACAAGCTGTACGCCCCGCACCAGCCGCATCACGATCGAATCGCTCATTGTGATGCCGCGGATACGTCGCGCGTCGACGGCCGAGGTCTTCGTCGTCAGCAGACCGCGACGCGAGACGAACCGGTGACCGCTGCGCACCAGGGTGAAGCCCCACCAGTTCACGAAGAAGAGTGTGATCGCGCCAAGACTCATCAGCACGAGCACGGCGACCACGAGCGGCGCCGCGAGCGCGAGCCCGACGAACGCACGTTGCGCAGACGTGTACAGGCCCTCGATCTGCTCACCGCTCAGCAGGTTGAAGTTCTCGACGAGCTGCCAGAAGGCACCGAACAGAATCAGCGGGATCGTCAGCGTGCGCACCGTGAAGATCTCGTAGAACGCCCAGCGCCCGCGCAGCGCGACGATCGGGGTCTCGATGTCGTCGCGCGCCGTGTTCGAGTCACCGCGCTCGTCGACGCTCCGCTGCAGTGTCGAAGGATGCCCCGGCTCTGAGAGAGACGTCTCCGGCCTGCCGGTGGCATCCGGCCACCCGCCGGCGGGCACGATCTGCGCATCCTGCGGAGCACGCTGGCGCAGCAGCAGGCCTCGGAGCCTCTCAGCATGATGCTGGTCGACGGCGTCGAGTTTGATCCGCTGATCGGCCTTGGCCTCACCCGTCGCGATGTTCACCACCGAGACCCGCAGCAGCCGGTGCAGCAGCCGCGACTCGATCTCGACCGTGCGGATGCGCTCGAGCGGCACCCGATGTCGCGTTCGCGAGAGCAGCCCCGACGTGACCTCGAATTCACGCTCGGTGAAGCGATACCGGAACGTCGCATACCGAACGAGATAGCTCACCGGCTGCAGCAGCAGGCCGACCATCAGCGCCACGAATGCGAAGGGAAAGCCATCACCTGCGTTCTTCAGTACGATCGCCGCGATCGCGACCGGTACGCCGCGCAGCACCAGATTGACGACCCCGACCAGAGCCGTGCGGGGGTTCAGCCGATGCCACTCCGGTTCGGCGCGTCCTGTCGTCGGATGCTCGCTCTCGCCGCTCATGTCGCGTCGCCGAGCGTCGACTGGGTCGCTTCAGTCAGCGACTGCACCAGGCTGTCGGCATCCTGCTCATCGAGCCCGACGATGGTCACGTCGGCACTCGCACTGGCCGTCGTCACTTTGACCGATGCCAGACGGAACATGCGCTGCACCGGTCCGCGTTTGGCCTCGACCGTCTGAATCCGGGAGAACGGAGCGACCTGCCAGTGCTGTGTGACCCAGCCGGATCGGGCATAGACCGCTTGGTCGGTCAGATCCCAGCGGTGCACCCGATAGCGGATGCTCGGTGCGAGAAAGATCTCGACGAGGGCTGAGACGATCGTGACGGCGGCCAGGATCAGCGACCAGATGCGCACGGGCTCCCAGAGCAGCGCCGCCACGACGAGCACAGCGAGGATGACGATGTTCGTGATGAGTGCGTTGAGCCGCCACATGGACTTGGCTCGCGGGCACACCGGATGACTCAGCGCGCGAGGGTGCAGCCCGAGCACCGGCGACGCCGAGTCAGAGACGATCAACCGGGCAGCTGCGTCGCCAGGCCCCGAAGAGCGCCGGTCGCCTCCGTCTGACGGGGGATCGGACCGGGGCGCTTCGGGGGAGGTCATGCGACAACAGTCTCAGCTGAGCCGGCCTTCTGGCAAATCACCCTCATTGCACGGTGATCTGACGCACCTCGTTCCAGCCGGTCTGCTGCAGGGCGATGCCCACCGCGAGCGCTGTCGTGCCTGCGGGCAGGTCGGGGGTCTTCCAGGTGTGTTCGGACCATTCCTCGCCCAGCGGGGTGAAGCGGCCAGCGCTGAAGTACGTCCATCTGCCGGTCTCGTCCCGGACGAATGCCACCGGCTGACTCTGCGCCCCACCACCTCGCGCAGTGTAGGTGATCTCTCTGCTCTGCCCGCCTTCGGCTGCGAGCGAGCATTCGCCGAGGTCCATGATGGGCAGCCACTTCGCCTCGCCGGGCCCGTTCGCCGTCAGCTCGAGGCGCAGCGCCTCCTGTCCTTCGTGGCCTGTCTTCGAGGTGATGGTGAAGTTCGCGGTGTTGTCGCCGTAGGCGAAACCGTTCCAGCAGATGGGCGATCCCTGGGCATTCTGATGTGTGAAATCACTGACTCTGTGCCCGGGGTCGGAGCTCCGTCTCGGAGTGAACGCCGCATGTTCCGCGTTCGGATCGCCTGCCGAGCCGGTTGAGAGGTAGGCGCTCGGCACCGGAGCCGTTGGGTCGCCGTTGATCACTTCGCCAACCGTCCTGATTGCGACGCGCCCTGCGACGACCTGTTCGACGAGCCAGTCGGCCAGCCGTTCCAGCTCCTGCTCAGTGACCATGATCTCCGGGCAGGTGGTCGCCTCTCGCTCGCAGATGCCGTGAAACGTGAGCTGTGTCCAACCGGCCCCCACGCCGGCAGCGGTTTCGACATCCTTCTGATAGGCCTCGATGCCTGATCGTCTATCGAACATGTTGGGTGCGAGCGTCACCATCGGGTTCTCAGGCCGCAGTGACTCGACGATCTTGGCCTCCGGCGAAATCGTCTCTCCGGCCAGGCGCATCGACTCGCCCGAACCGACCGCACCGCCGAGGCCTCGCCCCGAGGCATAGCCGCAGTCGCGCACTGCGCGCTGAACCTCATCGTTGTGCGCCGCATACGGGTAGGCGAAGCTCTGCGCGGGCAGCCCCCACTGACGCAGATTCTCGCGATCCTGGCAGATCTGACGGCGTGCCTCGTTCTGCGTCACTGTCGGCAGATTGAGGTGGTGCACGGTGTGCCCGCCGATCTCGTTGCCGAGATCGGCGAGACCGTGCAGCTGGTCGCGGGTGAGAAAGCCGGGGGCACCGGTCTGCCCGGTCGTGACGTAGTACGTCGCGACCAGACCGCGCTTGGCCAGGATGTTCGCAGCCAGCACCTGATCCTGTGTGCCATCGTCGAAGGTCAGGCTCACGATCGCAGGAGCAGCGTTCGTCAGCCGCTGCACTCCTGCCTCCTGAGGTGTGAGCAGAGGGACGTCGGTCGCGTGCGGGCTCAGACCGTCTTCGGCGATCGCCGCGACCGCATCGCTCGATGCGCTGACGCCGTCGGTGGGAGGCATCGCCACGACGCCCACCCCCAAAGCCACGCTGCCGAAGAGCGTGGCGGCTGCCGTCACCGCCAATCGACGGCGCGGCCCGGCTCGCACCCCTGCGCGGTTCACGACGCCGAGCCCTCGGCGGCCAGCGTGCGGTGCGTCACTTCGGCGGTCGCCCCGGCCCCTTCGGGCGTGCTGCCCAGACCGCCGGCCCGGTCGGTCTGATCACGCAGCATCGCCTGCGCGACCAGCTCGATGATGCGACGCACCGAAGTCTTCGGAACGAAGCCGACCAGTTCGTTGGCAGCTGTGTTGTCGGGCACCCGGCGCCGCATGTCTTCATAGCCCTCGCCGTAGGCCTGATCGTAGGGGATGTGCTCGATGATGCTGCGGCTGCCGGTCACGTCGATGATCTGTTCGGCGAGCGCCTTGATCGAGATCTCCTGCGCACCGCCGAGATTGAAGGCTCTGCCTGCTGAGTCAGGATGCTCCTCGACCGCCACGAGCGCAGGCACCACGTCGCCGACGTATGAGAAGCACCGTGTCTGCTCGCCGTCGCCGTAGACGGTGAGCGGCTCGTCGTTGAGAGCCTGACGAACAAGTCTGGGCACGACCATTCCATAGCGGCCGGTCTGTCGCGGCCCAACTGTGTTGAACAGCCGCACAATCGACACCTGCAGGTCGTGCTTGCGCCAGTACGCGTGTGCGAAGGCCTCGTCGATGCCCTTCGCTGCGGCATACGTCCAGCGGCTCAACAGAGGAGACCCCAGAATGCGATCCGAGTTCTCATGCAGCCTGTCTGCGGTGTTCTTGCCGTAGATCTCGCTGGTCGAGGCCAGCAGCACACGGGTCTCGTGCCGGTTTGCCGACGCGAGCACGTTCTCTGTGCCGTGCAGGTTGGTGCGCAGGCTGCCCAGGGGGTCGTCCAGAATTACGTGCACGCCGACGGCGGCCGCCAGATGAAAGACACGGTCGGCCTGTGCGACGAGACTCTCCACGAGCTCGGTGTCGCGTACGTCGCCTTCGACGAAGCCGAGCCTGGGGTCGCGGCTGAGCTGACGGAGGTTGGCGAGTCGTCCCGTACTGAGGTTGTCCAGCACGGTGACGTCGTCTCCCTGACTGATCAGGTACTCGGCCAAGTGACTGCCGATGAAGCCGGCGCCGCCGGTGATGAGAGTGTGCATGTGTGTTCCTTCGTCTTCGTGCGGCGGCGTCGGTGCCGCTGATGGTGAATCGTGGCCATCGGGGGATGCCGGGTCAGGCTGCGTGAGGGCGGCCCGCGTTCAGAGCACGCTGCGGTGCGCGATGTCGGTCGCACCGTAGGTCGTATCGAGCACCAGGGTCTTCGGCGTGATCCACGAGAGGTCGATGTCGCGATGCAGCGTGTGCAGCACGACGATGTCTGGCTCGTTGGCACCGGGGTTCGGCACAGAGGTGAGGGTGTGGCCATCGGGTAGCGTCACTGATGGGAAGAGCGGATCGTAGTAGCGCGAGAGCGCGCCCGCACTCCAGAACCGCTGCAGAATCTCGATGGCGGGCGATTCCCGAGCATCCGCGACATTCGGCTTGTAGGCGACTCCGACGACCAACACACGCGCTCCGCTCAGCGGAATGCCGTTCTCGGCGAGCAGGTCTTTCGCCCGATCGACGACGCGACCCGGGCGGTGGCTGATCTCGTGCATCGCCTGGGTGATCATCGGAGCGGCGACGCGCTGACGCCGCAGCTGCCAGAGCAGGTAGTGCGGGTCGCAGGGGATGCAGTGCCCACCGACCCCGGGGCCGGGCGTGAACTTCATGAAGCCGTAGGGCTTGGTGGCCGCCGCATCGATCACCGCGCTGACGTCGAGGTCGAGCTCGCGGCAGATGTCGGCGAACTCGTTGGCCAGCGCGATGTTCACCGCGCGAAAGGTGTTCTCGAGCAGCTTCGTCATCTCGGCATGGCCTGGCGACGACACGACGTGCGTCTGCTCGACCGCCGAGCCGAGCAGGTCGACCGCGCGTGCTGCGCAGGCGGGGCTGACGCCGCCGATGACGCGAGGAACGGCCTCGTGGCCGAACTGCACGTTGCCTGGGTCGATGCGCTCCGGGCTGAACACCACGTGGACGTCTTCGCCCGGATTCATGCCTCGGTCTCGCAGCGGCTGGACGACCAGTTCCTCGGTGCACCCGACATAGGTCGTCGAGGTCAGCACGATGAGCTGCCCCGTGACCGCATTGGTCACGGCTGTCATGCACGCGCTGTGCAGAATGCCGAGCTGGGGGCTCAGATCATCGCTGACCGGGGTCGGCACGCAGATGATCACCGCAGCCGCACGCCGCAGCGCCGACAGGTCGGTGGTCAGCAGCAGCCCGTCGCTGTCGCGGTGTGATTCCAGCAGCACTCGATCGCTCGGAATCAGATCGACGTCGCCACGTCGAATCGCCGCAACGCGCTGCTCCGATACATCGATGCCTGCGATGCGATGACCGGCCGCGCGGTAGGCGAGAGCCGTCGGCAGACCGACGTAGCCGAGACCCAGAATCGCGACGTCGTAGTCGAAATCGGTGAAGGTCGTTGCTGTGGTCGCGCCTGAGCGGTCTTCGGTGACGGTTCCGAGCGTGCTGAGTGCCAGCCGCGCACGCTGTTCGCTGAGCTGTTGTCTGGTCGATGTGAGTTCCACGGTGGTCCACTCTCCGGTTGGGGGCGCTCCGCCGGAGATATGATCCCCGCCCTTCACGCACCATTGCGTCACTGTTGCTCTCTGAGCGTGCCTTTCGGCGTTGCAGCCGGACAACCGATGCGGCAGCCTTCTTCGGTCGCTGTGCGGAGACGTCTGCCGGCGCCTGCGGAAGGCCTGTACCGTGCCTGCGGATCGGGCCGCGGGATCTGCGGATGCAGTGCGCGCATGCGCCTCTGCCGGATGCGGGACCGCATGACCGCTGCGGCGACAGTGCGGAGACGAAGGACCCATCGGCGAGCCGATGTCCGTAGCGTGAGAGGCATCGCGCCGAAGACGACGGAGTCTGTGCCGAGGGCACAGTGCGCAGGAGGGGAGTCGATCATGGCTTGGGGTCTGATCGTGTTCATGCTGGCGATCGTGGGAGTCACCACGATGATTTGGGGAGTCATCGGTGTCATTCGCTGGCTGACGGAGCACGGCGAACGACGACGACAGCGTCTGGGGTCGACCCTTCTTCGGTGGTCGAACAGCGACATCGCCGTTCTGATGGCCGCACATAACGAGGAGTCGGTGCTCGAGGCGTCACTGCGACGCGCTCTGACCCAGTTCTCACCCGAACAGATCCATGTGGTCTCAGACGGATCGACCGACCGAACTGCAGACATCGCGCGTCGACTCGGTGTGCAGGTGCTCGAGCTGAACCCGAATCGTGGCAAAGCCGGTGCTCTGAGCGCAGGCATCGCGCACTTTCACCTCACCGACCGGTATGAGTTCGTCCTGCTGCTCGACGCCGACACGCATTTGGCCGACGACTACGCGATCACTGCCCTTCGCCTCGCCGAGGACAACGACGTGGCCGCAGTAGCCGGACGAGCGCGCACCCTGCATCCAGAAGCCGCCGGATCGCTGTTGGGACGTCTGCTGGTCTGGTACCGCGAACGGGTTTACACCGTCGTGCAGTATCTGCATAAGTACGGCCAGGCTGCTCCGTGGATCAACGCGGTCTACATCGTGCCGGGATTCGCCAGTCTCTATCGCTCACGGGCTCTTCGTCAGATCGACATCGATGCGCCCGGGCTGGTGATCGAGGACTACAACATGACCTTCGAGGTGCACGCTCGCAGTCTCGGCCGCGTGGCCTTCCACCCGCATGCCGCAATCGCCTACACACAGGATCCTGACACGCTGGTCGACTACACGAGACAGCTCAGTCGGTGGACTCTCGGATTTTGGCAGACGCTGCTGCGGCATCGGCCGCGGCCCAGTCTGTTCTGGGCGACTGTGCTGGTGCACGCACTCGAGCTGGTGCTCAGTTCGCTGATCATGCTGCTCTGGCTGCCCATGTTCGTCGTCTCGGTCACGTGCGCCGCAGCGGTCTGGCTCGGTCTCGACGGAAACGGCTGGGGTGCCTCGGTCGTCGACCAGTTTCCGCCGCTGCTGCTGCTTGCCGGGCTCTGGCTTCCCGACCTGCTGGTCACGCTGGTGAGCAGTGTGCTCGGCCGCCGCTGGGGCATGCTGCTGTTCGCTCCGTTCTATCCGTTCATGCGCATCTACGACGCGAGCCGCTGTCTGCGATCGCTGCTTCGCGCGCTCAGTCGCAGGCGGTCCAGCGGCAGCTGGATCAGCCCGGATCGTCGGCCCGAGGTCGCCGGCCCTTCAGTCACACCGAGGAGCCGTCGTGACCCGACGGCTGTTCGCTCAGAAGTGTGAGCAGCTCGCGGCGCGAACGCACGCCCAGCGTGCGGTAGATCGCCGTGAGTCGAAGCTCGACGCTGCGCACCGACAGAAAGAGGCGTTGAGCGATGTCCTTCGTGCGCAGCCCGGCTCGCACGTACTCCACGATCCGGCGTTGTTCGTCATCCAGCCTCGAGAGCCCGACAGAGGACGTCTCGCGCTGTCTGATCAGGAACCCCTCGGTCTCGGGCTCTGCCTCACGGATCAGCCGAGCGCTGGCGAGCACGTCCCGTGCCACCGTTTTCTCGTCGGTGACGACCCCTGCCTGTTCGAACGCGGTGACCGCGTATTCGATCGCCTGATGTCCGGCGTTCGCGTCGCCGATCATGAAGAGCCAGCGCGCGTAGCCCACAGCTGTCGTCGCACACTCCAGCTGCCCGGCGGCCTTGTGCCGTGGGGCCAAGGCGATCTGCCACTGCTCTCCCGCAGTGGGGGCGACCGGGCAGATGCCGCTGACGTCGACGCCGAGCGCTTCGAGATCTGCGGCGGCATGGTCAATCGTCAGCGACGTCCATCGCTGCGGTGAGCGCGCTTCTGCGATGACGAGCTCCGACAGGGCATCCTGCGCGGCCGCGGTTCTGCCACATTGAAGAGCCGCTTCGATCACGTCGCCGTGCAGGCGCATCACGCTCGGCAGCGCGATCTCAACCGTCGATGCGCGTGCGCTCTGCAGCAGCCGCAGGGCCTTGCGAGGATCGTGAGCGAGCAGCAGCTTGCCCAACAGCGCCTGAATCCGCGCGAGCTGCACCGAGCTGCCGGGCGCTGGGGCCGGGTCGATCGTCTCGTTGAGCAGACGTCTGGCATGAGCCGAGTCTCCCAGCGACAATGCCACCCACGCTGCGGCCCATGTGTGCTGCAGGCTGCGCAGTCGAGAGGTCGCATGTCTCTCGAGCCGTTGGAACGTCGATCGCATGGCCGAGAGGCAGCCTGCCGCGACTTCGATCTCGACCAGCAGGTAGAGCGTCGATTCGACGTGCAGACGCAGGCCGTCTGCGGTCTCGAGAGCCAGAGCGCAGGTCTCCCGCGCCTGCTGCCAGCGTTCCGCCAGGCGATGCCCCTGAGCCTGCAGCAGCAGCTCCAGGACGCTGAGCGTACGTCGTCGGCTGAGGCGTGGCCGCGCACGGTCGGCAGCAGTCTGTGTGGTCGTCTGCTTCCCGACCTGGTTCGTCTGGCGTGCAGACGTCGTCGAAGAGACGGATGCGGCAGACAAAGTCCTCCCAGTCGTCTGGCGCAACGACGCCGGTGCTTCGGGGGATGCTGCGGGCACTCCTGACGTCGTTGCCGGCTCGCCCGCTGCCGCAGCGTCTTGCAGCGTCAGCTGCGCAATGAGCGACCGAGCGCGCTGCAGAATACGTGCTGCGACGGTGTCGGTCTGGGGGAGCTGATCGGCAAGCTGCACCAGCTGCCGCGCGTCGCGTACGTGACAGAGCAGAAGTGACCGTGCAGTGAGCTCGGCGAGCATGTTCAGTGTCGCAGCTGGCGCGAGTTCGCCGTAGAGATGCACAGTCGCATAGACGTTCGAGAGATCGATGCGTCCGTCTTCCAACAGTTCGAGCTTGAGATCGAGATGGGCTCTCGTGACCGAAGTCTGCGGATCGGCCAGCGTCGTCGGGACCATGCGCAGATATCGGCGCGCGAGCGCGGCGAAGCCTCGTGCGCCCAAGAGCCGCAGTGCCTTCAGCCAGTCGTCCACGAGCGAATCGTCAGTGTGCACGAGATCGGCCACATGCTCCATGACCTCGAGCACTTGGACGACCTGCACCTCGGCTGCAGGCCCGTCGACCACCGCTGCCAGAGCTCCGGGAAGGCTGGCGATCAGGCGATGTGACACAGAAATGGAGTCAGCGGCCTCTTCCGAGCTGCGCAGCAGGAACCAGAGATGCAGCAACTCCGGACCGTCAGCCGTCGCCGCTGCCAGATGCTGCAGCATTTCCTGACGCTCATCCGCGGTCAGACCCCAGTACGTCTCGGCGCGCAGCCGCTGACTCACGAGCGACACGACGTCGCCGGCGATCGAGACCACCCGCTTCGAGATGAGCTCCTGAACCGCAGGCCATCCTCCTGGCTGCAGAGCGCTGATCAGTGCGACCGGCAGATAGCGCGAGCAGCTCAGCAGGCGAACGACGTCGCAAGGCGCAATGCCGGTCTCGGAGACAGGGGAGGAAAGCGCGCTGTCTGAGGAAACATCACAGGGCGGCTGCCGTTCGGGGCTCTCAGCGAAGAAGCGCTCGATCCTCGCCAGCGACCTGGTGCCCTGCAGCTGTGCACTGTCGACCTGTTCGAAGAGTCGAAGCATGGAGTCGGCATCGCCGTCGCTGAGATGCCCGACGATCTGCACGACGGCCGGATCCGCTCGAACCCCGTGTCTGCGCGCCAGGAGCAGCTGCTCCCGCGATGTCAGCGGTTCCAGTCGCAGCCGATGCACTCCTGCCAACGCAGGCGGAACATCCCCATTCGTCGAGACTGCCAGCAGACGAACCGAGCCGTCGCAGGCGCGAGCCGCCTCGGCCATCAGATCGAGCACATCGGCATTCAGCGATCTGAGATCGTCGACGGCCAGAATGGTGGTACGCCCGTCGGCCGCCCGCCGCAGCGCATCGGCCATGCTCCGGCCGAGCTCGGCAGCGGTCAGGCCGCTCACAGGCGTATCGGCCGCGATTCGAGCAGCGACGCTTGCCGCAGACTCCGCAGCACCGATCGAACGAACGTGCACGAGACGCTGATCGTCGGGCAGAGCATCGAGTACCAGCGAGAGAATCAGCTGCCCTCGTGCAGTGTCTCCGTCTGCGTCGAGCACCACACCATGCGCGCCGACGGCGTTCGTCCCCGATGCAGACCGCGGAATCGACGTCGCCTGCAGTGATGCCAGCACGGAATCGACGTCGCATGGTGTGAAGAGTGTGTTCGGCGTTCTCACGCAGCCCCCAGTCGCTGTCAGGACGTACAGCGCGAGCCTGCGGCTCTGCAGGTATTGCGGTACGTCTGGATACAGCCCCTTGATGACTATCTTGCGCGATGACCGCAGGTATGTCCATTCGCGCATCCGACGGTGGCACCACGTCACGTGTGCGACAGGTGAGCTCGCCGTTGCTCGTGCGGGCTCCGGTGCGCACAGACACCGTCGGCGAGGCACGTCAGCGGCGCAGCCGAACCTGCTCTCCGAGCAGGCTCGTGAGCACCTGTCGCTCGCCTCCGGTGAGACGACGAGGGTGACCCGTCTCTGGGTTCATGAACACCAGCCCGTTCAGCCCGACGGCTGCGATGGGGGATTCTGCCTGCTGCCTGATCTGATAGCTCAGCTCGCAGTCGGCTGCGCCGATGTGGCTTACCCACATATCGATGCGCACCGGTTCGAGCTCAAGGCGCAGCGGCAGCCGATACTCGATGCGCTGACCGGTCAGAAAGATGGGGCTGCGGCCGAGATTCTCGCCGTCGAGACGAGGCAGCGTCTCGTCGTCGCACTCCGCCTGGGCGAAGAACAGCACACGCGCCTGCTCGACCAGAGCGAGCACGGCGACGTTGTTGATGTGCCCATAGGCATCGGCATCGCTCCAGCGCAGCGGCACACTCAGGTGCAGGCGACGACTCATGACTGATCGAGACTCACCTCGGTCGGGTGCAGCACTCGTTCAAGGAACTGGCGTGTGCGGGGGTGCTGTGGCGCGGTGATGACCTGCTCGGCAGGTCCGTGCTCGACGATCACGCCGTCGTCCATGAACGCGACGACGTCGGCGACGTCACGCGCGAAGGCCATCTCGTGGGTTACGACGAGCATGGTCATGCCGGCACCTGCGAGCTCCCGCATGACGGCGAGCACGTCGCCGACAAGCTCGGGGTCGAGTGCACTGGTCGGCTCGTCGAAGAGCATCAGCTTCGGGTTCATGCTCAGTGCGCGGGCGATTGCCACGCGCTGCTGCTGCCCTCCGGAGAGCTGAGCGGGCAGAGCGTCGCCTCGATCGGCCAGGCCGACCTTCGCGAGGTTCTCGAGAGCGATACGCTCCGCCTCGGCCTTCGACCGCCCGAGTACCTTCACCTGAGAGATCATGCAGTTCCTCAGCACCGTGAGGTGAGGAAACAGATTGAACTGCTGAAACACCAGACCGATTCCCTGGCGCACCCGATCGATGTCGACGTCAGGATCGGTGATCGTGTCTCCGTCCACCTCGATCACACCCTCGTCGGGTGTCTCGAGCATGTTGACGCAGCGCAGCACGGTCGACTTGCCCGAGCCCGAGGGGCCGATCAGGCAGACGACCTGACCCGGCTCGACCGTCAGATCGATGCCTTTGAGCACCTGGTTGTCACCGAACGACTTCGTGATGCCGTGAATGCTGATCGCGCTCATTTCGCCGCCTTCGTCTTGAAGCTCTTTCTCGTCGTCTGCAGCTCGAATCGGCGGGCCAGCCAGCTGAGCGGCAGCGTGATGATGAGATAGCAGGCGCCGGCGATGACCAGCGGAGTCAGGCCAGCGTCCGGGGCCGTCAGCGCTTGTCGGCCGAACTTGCTGAGTTCGTACTGTCCCAGAGAGAGGCCAAGCAGGTAGACGAGCGAGGTGTCTTTCGTGAGCAGGATCAGCTCATTGGTCAGCGGGGGCAGCACCATGCGGAACGCCTGCGGAAACACGATCGAGATCATCGCACGCGACTGTGACATGCCCAGCGACCTGGCGGCCTCGAGCTGGCCCGGAGGAACGGCCTGCAGGCCGGCGCGGAACGTCTCGGCGATGTACGCCGCCGAGACCATGCCCAGCGAGAGCATGACGGTCACATAGATGTTCAGATTGATCGAGAATGCACTCGGAATGCCGTAGCCGAAGGCGATGAAGACCAGCAGGGCCGGCAGACCGCGGAACAGCTCGATGTAGACCGACGCGAACCAGCGATACGGCGCGACCGATGACATCCTCATGAGGGCGAGCACCGCACCACCCAGCACGCCGAACCAGAACGAGATGAGCGTATAGATCAGCGTGTTCAGCAGCGCGACGCTGATGACTTGGGGAAACTGCGCCGCAGCCACCGCGGGGTTGAAGAACGTGCTGAGGAACTTCGGCCAGTCAGTGACGACCGCCAGCACGACGACGACCACCACCAGCACAGCGTACTGAATGCCGCGCGAGATCCGCGCTCGTTTTGCGGGAGACATACCTTGCCTGTCGCTCTCTTTCAGCGTCTGATCACGCTGATATCGTTACGTGGCCGAGATGGGTGTGCGACACATCATCGTGTCGCACACCCATCGGGCACAGATCAGGCAGTCGCCTTCACACCGTACTTGTCGAAGATCGACTGCAGCGTTCCGTCGCCCTGAATGCGCTTGAGCGTCTTGTTCACCGAGTCGAGCAGCTCGCTGTTGCCCTTGCGCACGGCGATGCCATACGACTCACCGGTCGGAATGGTGGCGACCATCTGCAGGTTGTCGAAGTTCTTCAAGTGCTCGCTGGCCGGCGCCACCTGATCGATGAGCACGTCGAGCGACCCGTTGCTGACCTGTGTCGCCGCCAGCGTGGCGTCTTCGAACCCCTGCGGCTGCAGACCCTTGCCGGTCACATACTCCTGACCCGTTGTGGCATCCTGCACGGCAATGGTGTGCGTGCCGTCGAGCGCCTGATCTGCCGAGGTCACCGAGCTTCCCTTCGGCACGACGACGGCAAGGTCGTCGTGGAAGTAGGGCTCAGAGAAGTCCATCTTGGTCTTGCGCTCGTCGTTGATCGTGATGGCGCTGATCGCGATGTCGCACTTCTTGTTGTCGAGATCCTGCCCGGACTGCAGACCTTCGAAGGCGGTGTTCACCTGTTTGAGGTCGACGCCGAGGTCTTTCGCGATCTCCGACGAGATGTCGGCGTCGATGCCGACGATCTTGTCGCCCTCCGGGCGCTCGAAAGGCGGGTACTGCGCCTCGGAGCAGGCAGTGAGCGACGCGCTGTCGATGAGTTTGGAGTCGCCTGCGGTGCTGGTGCATCCGCTCAGGGCGAGACCGCCGACTGCGGCCAGTGCGACTGCGGCGACGAACTTCGAACGTGTTCTCATGGGCTTGTGCCTCATCTCTTCGGCTGCGCACACCTTCGTGCGCGCAGAGTGACGGGCAGAGTCGTGCACGAGTATGCGCAGACTCCGCAAAACTGACTCCTTATCGTAACCAACAGGATGTTTCGATCACGTATCATCCGCGGAGTGCCACGGGTTCAGTGCTGAGAAACGATGCCTTCGACCGCCGCCCAGAGGTCGCTGTAGGCCTTTGCAGCGGGGGAGTGCGGCGCGAACGTCGCGACAGGTGCACGGCGCAGTCCCATCTGTTCCACCACCGACGTCGATGGCACCACCACCGGCACGATGCGCGGGTCGAGACCGGGGAGCTCTTCGACGGCGGTGGCCTGTGCCTTGCGCCGACGATCGGCCATCGAGAAGAATCCGATGACCGGAGTCCGTGCATCCTGCGTCTGCACCAAGTCGGCGACCTGATCGAACGCACGCAACGACAGCGCCGCGGGAACCAGGGGAACAACGATCGCATCCGCCGCATCGATCACGTTACGGGCGACCAGCGAGGCCCCTGGCGGAGAGTCGAGAATGACGGTGTCGTAGCTCTCGCTCAGGCGTTTGAGCACTCGATGCACCCTGCTGGTCGACTTCTTCGCGTCTTCCAGATGCAGGTCGAGGTCGCGATACGATTCGTCTGCGGGCAGCACGTCCAACTGTGGATAGTCGGTCTGCCGGATGCTCTTGGCGACGTCTCCGTCTCCGCGGATGAGCCGGTCGACGCCGCCTTTGACCTTCGGTTTGACCGAGAGCAGATACGTCGTGGCGCCCTGGGGGTCGAGATCCCAGAGCAGCACGCGTCCCTGCTGGCTGGCGAGCCATGCGAGGTTGACCGCAGTGGTCGTCTTGCCCACGCCGCCTTTGGTGCTGTACACCGCAATCGTCTTCATGCGGCACATCTTAGTGTCGTGAAGTGAACGAGAACCTCTGTCAGGCGGCGCGCGCGGTGATCTTCGAGATGTCAATCGACTGCGTCTGCGGCGCGGCATGCGTCGCCATGGATGCGTGGGTCGCCTTCTCGGTCACATCGAACGATTCGCGGTAATGCCCCAACAGCAGCTGTGTCTGCGAAGTGAGCGCCGACAGCGAGTTGAAGACGATGCCGGTCACCGGCATCAGCACCCACTGCAGAATCATCCCGAACGAACGCATGCGGCCGTACCGAGCAGGCCGCTTCGGCAGCATATTGAAGCCCAGCCACATCATCAGCAGAATGCCCAGCAGGGCGACCTGCTGCACGGTTCCGACGATGAACGGGAGCTTGAGCACCAAGGTGTCCATGAATTCGGCACGCATGCTCATGACGAAGGGAATCCACGCGCCGAACGCGATCAGGGGAGCGATGCAGGCGAGGCTGACATGACTGTCGAGCAGCTGAACGAACCGAACCATGTCTTTGAGCAGCGGAGTGCCGGCGGTGCGCCCGAAGACGCGCACGCCAACATAGGGAACGTCAGAGGCACCGTACGACCAGCGCTTCAGCTGCTTGAACTGCGCCTTGATGGTGCGGCCATACGTCTCGGTCAGCACGGCGTCCTGATAGATCGGCACGTGAATGCTGATGACCTTGTAGTCGCCGTTGAAGTGGAAGTAGCTGCGCCAGTACTGGTGGCCGTCCTCGACGATCGTGCGCGTACTCCAAAAGTCCATCTCGACGAGAGCGTCGAGGGGCTGTGAGTGCGAGGCGAAGTTGCGCAGAGAGAGCGGACGCATCGAGCTGATCAGGTTCCAGAACGTGTTGCCGTTGGCGATGACGCGACTCGGCGCAGGAGCATCCCAGATGTTGCCCAAGAACAGCGAGATCGGCTGGAACGACATCCGTTTGCGCTCGGGATGCACGATGTACTCGTAGCTTACGTAGTCGAAGTACGAGGGGAACGGCACGTTGTCGCAGTCCAGAGTGGTCACGACGACGTCGGAGTACTCGAGCCCGCTCTCATCGACGATCTGCTGCAGGCGGCGACCCGCGAACGTGATGTTCGCGCCTTTGCCCGCCATTTCACCAGGCAGCAGCTCGGCGGGGTGGCGCACCAGTTCGAAGTGACCGAATCGATCGCCGAATTCGCGCTGCACGCGCTTCGCGGTGAGCTCCATGCCTTGGCCGCCTCGCTCTTCGTACGCGAAGAGCACGATGAGACGGTCGTTGTCATACGTGGTGTCTGCCAGCGCCTGGAACGTGGGTGCGATGACCTCATAAGGCTCGTTGTAGGCCGCCACGATGACGGCGTTGCGCAGCTGCGAGGGCTTGGGGAAGAGCCCGGGATTGGCAGCCGCCGCAGCGAGGTTGCGCTGGTGACGACGCAGCTGGAAGGCACCGCGCGGCTCGTCGATGACTGCAGCCTCGGGCCGCTCGAGCAGTGCGAGGCGCTGCGCCCAGTCCACGTCTTCGGCCGATTCCATGCGGGCGTTGCCGATCATCATCTCGGTACCCGAACGCACGGCTTTGAACAGCATCATGAGCACGATGACGAGCAGACCGCACGCTGCGACGACGGGGCTGAAGAACGAGATGACCACCAAACCGAGCAGGGTGCCATAGCTCAACAGTGCAGGAAGCATCTCGAGAAAGCGGTACCCGCGGGTCCGCTCTCCGGCTGGAAGCTCGTTGTCCATGACGTGTCATCCTCTCGACGCGCCTCTGAAATGAGGCACTAACCATACTGGTGTGACTCTTGACGCCGCTCAACGTGGTTTGGTAACGAAACCGCATCGATCGTGTCCGCGGCTCTGACCGCGTTGTCGAACTGCACGTCAGCGGCTCCGAACGACAGGCAGGATTCCCCGGTCAAATCGGCGCTGCAGAGACTAGAATCACCCCTATGCCACGCCTCAACACCAGAATCCTGCTCAGCTGCGCGGCCATCGGCGTCGTCACCGGGCTGCTCTTCATGGTGACAGGGGGGCTCCACATCATCGTCATCACGATTGCCCCTTGGGCATACGGCGCTCTCATCGGGATGTACTTTCTGCCCGGGGCGATCGCGCAGGGCACATACCGGCTACCGCTGGTCGGGCTCATCACGATCGTGCTGGCCGGCCTCCTCACCGCGATCTCGCCCATTCAGTCTCTGGGATGGGCGGTCTTTGCCTACCTCGTCATGATCGGCGTGCTGCAGGAGCTGCCCTGGGCGGTGACCGGGTACAGACGACGCACCCGCACCGGAGCCGTCATCGGCTCGCTTGTCTCCGGAGCTCTGCTGGGACTGCTCTTCGCACTGGTGTTCCAGGGCAAGACCGGGTCAGTCTGGCTCGATGTCGCCCAGGCTTCCCTGACAGTCGTCTCGGTGCTGCTGTTCACCCTGTTGGGATGGGTGATCGCGAAGGCGCTGCACCGCGCCGGCGTCGGTCGGGCCTGAGACCGGCGGAGTACAGGCGTGTGCCGTCTCGCGAGTCTTCGACGCCACACCCGACTCTGCGCACCAGAGCCCTGTCATACTGTTGGGGTGCGGCCGAATCCGGCTGCGGGAAAGGATCACTCTGTGAAGAAGCTGTTCGCCACCGCCGCTGCGGTCGCTCTCATGATCGGGCTCGCGGGCTGCTCCGTCCAGAACGACAGCGTGGCACATGCCGTCACGGTCAGCGGCGACTTCGGCTCAGTGCCTGAGGTCACGTTCGACACTCCGCTGAAGGCCGACGACGTGCAGAAGAACGTCGTGATCACCGGTGACGGAGACAAGATCTCCAAAGACGACTTCGTGTCTGTGCGCTTTGCGCTCTACAACGGCTCTGACGGCAAGCAGTACACGAACGATTCCAGCTGGCAGCAGACCATGTCGCTCGACTTCTCACAGTATGATCCCGCACTCGGTGCTGCGCTCGATGGCGTGCCGCTGAAATCGCGCGTTGTGATCACGGCGAATGCGGCGAAGCTCTTCGGCAGCGATGCGCTCAACGGCAGCAGCATGGATCCGGCTCAGCCGCTGGTCGCCGTGTTCGATCTGGTCGAGAAGACCGTCACCGATGACCAGCCGACTCGTGACGACTTCGGTGACGCCGACTTCCCCGCGGTGACCTTCGACGACAAGGGCGTTCCCACCGTTGCCGCCGCACAGGGCGACCCGCCGTCAGAGACGAAGATCAAGGTGCTGACGCAGGGGTCAGGCGCAACGGTCTCAGCGAATGATGCGGTGACGGTGCATTACGAAGGCGTGAAGTGGCGCGACGGCCAGCACTTCGACGGCAACTTCGGCTCAGACCCGGCGCAGTTCAACGTGAGCGGTGTGGTCAAAGGCTTTCAGAAGGCACTCGTCGGGCAGCAGGTCGGATCAACCGTTCTGGCCGTTGTGCCTCCTGCGGAGGCATACGGAAATGCCGCAGGCAACGCTCTGCAGCATGAGACGCTGATCTTCGTCGTCAAGATCGAGTCGACGGCTCCCGCCACCGCACAGTGACTCGCACACAGAGGTCCTCCCAGCCGATCGCCGCGGGAGCAGCGGCGCTGCCAATGACGACGAACCCCTCGCGTCGCGGCATCGACGTCCGTCTCATCGCGGCTCTGTGCGTCATGCTCTGCACGACGCTGATCGTCTCAGGCTGCTCGAGCGCCGTCTCCGAAGGCTCGGCGTCCCAGTCGGTGCAGGTCGCCGCAGACTTCGGCTCGGAGCCCGAGGTGCACTTCGACGCTCCGCTGACCGTCGACGGCCTGCAGCGCTCCGTGGTCAGCGCCGGTGACGGGCCCAAGATCACTGATGACACCACCATCTCGGTGAAGGCGAAGATCACCGACGCCGGTGACGGCACAGCGATCAGCGCCGCCGGCTCCTGGCCCCGTGCGTTCACGACGACCGTCAGAGATGCCGAGCCCGGGGTGGCGGAGTCAGTCGTCGGGCTGCACAGCGGCAGTCGCATCGTGGTGACGGGAAAGGCCCGCAGCTTCTATGGCGACGAGCGTCTCGCCGCCACAGGCCTCGATGCCGACCGCGGGCTTGTCGCCGTGCTCGATGTCGACGCTCCGCCGACCGAAGATCGCCCGACGCAGCAGAGTCTCGCCGACGACGACTTTCCTCAGGCGACGTTTCAGTCCGGCCGCCCCGTGGAGGTGTCCCCAGGCAGCGGCCGTCCGCCCCAGACGACGCAGGTCAAGGTGCTCACGCCCGGCACCGGGGCACCGGTCGCCGACAACGACCAGCTGGTCTTTCGCGCGTACACCACCACTTGGGGCCTCGGAGACGTCGTCGGTGACGACTTCGCCTCCGGTGCCTCCTCACGTGCGGTCTCGGCTCTGCCGAAGGGGCTCCATGAGGCGCTGACAGACCAGCCGGTCGGCACGACCCTGATGGCGGTCGTGCCTCCCACTGAGGGCATCCCTGATCAGCTGCCCGAGGCGCTCAGGCATGAGACGCTGGTCTTCGTCGTCACGATCGACGGCACCTCCCTCGCCACCAGTTAGCCTGTCCAGCCCTGAAACACCCATCTCGCGCCGTCAGGAGACGCCCATGACCACATCGTTGCAGCAGATCGTCGATGTCGCCGAGAGGCTCTGGCCGCCCTCGTTGGCCGAGGCGTGGGACAACCCCGGACTCGCTGTGGGCGATCGCACGGCGACGGTCACACACGTGCACCTCGCGCTCGACGTCACAGCTGAGACGCTCGCCGAGGCCCGACGGTCTGGCGCGCAGATGCTCTTCACACATCACCCCTCGCTCTTTCGCCCGGTGCGCACGCTCGATGCCGCATCCGCCGCCGGCGGTCTGCTCTTCGCAGCCGCTCGCGACGGCATCGCCCTCTTCAGCGCGCACACGAACGCCGACAGCGCGCCTGGCGGTGTGAACGCAGTGCTCGCCGATCTCATCGGTCTGCGAGAGCAACGCCCGCTCGTGCCAGCCGACGACGCGAATGGGGATGCTGGGCTAGGGCGCTTGGGGCGGCTGCCGGCGGGTACGACTTTGGGAGAATTCGCCTCTGACATCGCTCGCGTGCTGCCGTCGACGGCCTCGCAGGTGCGAGTCTCGGGTGACTTCGAACGTGAGGTCAGCACCGTGTCGCTGTGCAGCGGGGCAGGCGACTCGCTGCTGCTGCTGCCGCAGGTGCAGGCCACCGATGTCTATGTGACTGCCGATCTGCGTCACCACGTGACCCTCGACGCGCGTGCCGCAGGCCTGCCCGCTGTCGTGAATCTCTCACACTGGGCCAGCGAATGGGTGTGGCTGCCGGTCGCAGCCAGACAGCTTGCGGAGCGCCTGCCGCAGGTGCGTTTCACCGTCAGCGACCTGCGCACCGATCCCTGGGACTTCACGATCGCCCAGTGACCCGTTTCGATGCGGATGCAGAGTTCGGGGCGTCAGGGGAGTAGACTCTCTCGCTGGACGGGATGCTCATGCGATCGCGTGCCAGAGAGATCTGGTCCGAGGAACGTCCGGGCTCCACAGGGCACGATGGTGGGTAACGCCCACCCGGGGCAACCCGAGAGCAAGTGCAGCAGAGAGCAGACCGCCAGCGGCGACCCCGGTCGCAGCTGGTAAGGGTGAAACGGTGGTGTAAGAGACCACCAGTGGGCATGGTGACATGCCCAGCTGGGTAAACCTCATCGGGAGCAAGACCAAGCATGGAGGTGGGCGGCCCGCCTGTACCTCCGGGTAGGTTGCTGGAGCGTGTCAGCAATGGCACGCCGAGAGAGATGATCGCACCCGGTCACGGCACCTCGTGTGTTGCGGCCGGCGACAGAACCCGGCGTATCGAGCATCCCGTCCACACCTCGAATGCACCGGCACAGCATGAGGCCGCCGCATCGCCGGCAGCCCTGCCGTCAGCCGGTGGCGACCACGGCGAACTCCGCAGCCCCGATGATGCCTGCGTTCTGGTTGTACCGGGCGATGTGCACCGGCGTCTGGACGTCGAGATGCGGCAGAAAGAGCTCCGGCGCACTCGAGATGCCGCCGCCGATGACGAACAGCCTCGGGGAGAACAGCCGTTCCAACGCCTGGTAGTACCGGCTCAGTCGCGCGCCCCATTCGGCGAAGCTGATTCCGTCACGCTCGCGGGCC
Organism: Pseudoclavibacter sp. CFCC 11306; assembly: GCF_008831235.1. Taxonomy (GTDB): domain Bacteria; phylum Actinomycetota; class Actinomycetes; order Actinomycetales; family Microbacteriaceae; genus Pseudoclavibacter_A. The sequence continues at coordinate 401,547 of NZ_WBKF01000001.1, read as the reverse complement.
ACCGGCGAGGCCACCCGTTCATAGTCGGGTTCTCCGTCGATCTCGAGATGCCCCAGCTCGGTGTTCGGAATCAGCAGACCGTCTTGGATCAGTGCCGACCCGATGCCTGTGCCGAGCGTGGTCACGATCGTGAGACCGCGTTGGCCGCGGGCGGCGCCGCTGTGGGCCTCAGCCCATCCGGCGGCGTCAGCGTCGTTGACGATCGCGACCGGCACGCCGAACGCGCGGCTGAAGTGGGCCGCTGCGTCGTGACCGATCCACTGCGTCGAGACGTTGGCCGCCGACAGCGTGATGCCGTCGACGACGACAGAGGGCAGCGCGACGCCGATGGGCATCTCGATGTTCCATCCGCCAGCCGCCGCATCACGAGCGGCGATTCCCTCGAGGCCGAAGGTGCCGAGCACCGCCGGCTGCTCCAGCAGAGCGGCGACCAACTGCTGGGCAGCGCTCACCACCTGTTCCGGCGTGGCCTGCTCCGGCGTCTCGACGGTCAGCCGGTCGCTGAGCAGTTCTCCTGTGGTCGTGTCGACGATGGCAGCCTTGATTCCGGTGCCGCCGACGTCGATTCCGATCGCCTGCGCCACGATCAGCTGTTCTCGACCAGCGAGCCGGTCAGGATCTCGGCGCCGTCGGCGTGGATGACGATGGTGTGCTCGAACTGCGCGGTGAGCGACTTGTCGGCGGTGACGACCGTCCAGCCGTCTTTCCACGTCGTCCAGCGCGGGCTGCCGATGGTGAGCATGGGCTCGACGGTGAAGACCATGTTCTCTTCTATGACGTCGGTGAAACGCTCTGGATCGTCGTAGTGGGGGATGATCAGTCCCGAATGAAACTGCCGCCCCACCCCATGGCCGGTGTACTCGCGGACACTGCTGTAGCCGAAGCGCTTGGCGTACTTCTCAATGGTGCGGCCGATCACGGAGACCTGCCGGCCGGGCTTCGCCGCCCGAATGCCGCGAAGCGTGGCCTCAAGCGTGCGGTCGACCAGGTCACGGGCCTCCTGGCTCACCTCACCGACGAAGAAAGTGCGGTTCGTGTCGCCGTGCATGCCGTTCTTGAAAGCGGTCACGTCGACGTTCACGATGTCGCCCTCTTCGAGCACGGTGTCGTCGGGGATGCCATGGCAGATCACCTCGTTGACCGAGGTGCACAGGCTCTTCTGAAACCCGCTGTACCCGAGCGTCGAGGGGTAGGCCCCGTGCGACACCATGTACTCATGCCCGACCCGGTCGATGTGATCGGTGGTGATTCCCGGACGGATCTCGGCGGCGATCGCGTCGAGGGCGCCAGCGGCGATTCGGCTCGACTCGCGGATGCGCTCGATCTCTTCGTCGTTGTAGGTGTCGCCGAAGCCAGTCTCATCGAAGTCTTTGACGTCGACGTAGAACGGGCGTTCGATGTCGGCCGGAACGGTGAGACGAGGAGTATGGAGACCAGGGATCATATGGCCTTGTGCATCTTTAGGCATGAGGCGATTGTACGCTGAGCAGTGACAGCACCGCAGAAATCACGGAGGAACCCATGAGCGAACAGAAGAACTTCTGGTACAACACGCGCACCGGCGAGGTCGAAGAGGGCCCGCAGTCGCTGGGCACCGACCGCATCGGGCCGTTCGCCACGCGGGACGAAGCCGCCCGCGCGCTCGAGATCGTGGCGGCACGCGCCAAGCAGTGGAACGACGAGGACGCAGCCGACGCCCAAGACTGACCCGGCATCCGTCGGCGGATGCCGTCGCCCTGTTCGCTTGTCGCGTCGCGGCCGATCTCATGCGGCTCGATGGCCTAGAGTTGTCGTGTCACTGCCGCCGCTGCGCGCACCCGGTGTCATCGTGTGAAAGGGTCCCCATGAACAAGCAGATCGACTTCGTGCTCCGCACCATCGAAGATCGCGGAGTCCGTTTCGTCCGGCTCTGGTTCACCGATGTCGTGGGCTCGCTCAAATCGGTCGCGGTCTCGCCGGCCGAGATCGAGGGAGCTTTCGAAGAGGGCATCGGATTCGACGGGTCGGCCATTCAGGGCTTCTCGCGTGTCTCAGAGTCCGACATGCTGGCGTTCCCAGATCCGACCACGTTCCAGCTGCTGCCATGGCGCGGTCAGATCGATCCCACGGCGCGTATGTTCTGCGACATCACGACGCCAGACGGGCAGCCCGCCGCCTCCGACTCTCGCAATGTGCTGCGTCGCACCCTCGCACACGCGGCAGAGAAGGGGTTCTCGTTCTACGTGCACCCTGAGATCGAGTTCTACCTGCTCGAACGCGATTCGGTCGACAACTGGCCGCTGCGTCCCGCCGACCACGCCGGGTACTTCGACAACGAGCCGGGCGGCACCGCGAACGACTTCCGACGCCAGGCAGTCAGCGTGCTGGAAGAACTCGGCATCTCGGTCGAGTACTCGCACCACGAGGTCGGTCCGGGCCAGAACGAGATCGACCTGCGCTACGCTGATGCGCTCACCATGGCCGACAACATCCAGACCTTCCGCACAGTGGTCAAAGAGGTCGGCATCGAGCAGGGTGTGCATGCCACGTTCATGCCCAAGCCCTTCCCGAATCAGCCCGGATCTGGCATGCACACGCACTTCTCGCTCTTCGAGAGCGACAACAACGCCTTCTACGACCCCAGCGGGCAGTACGAGCTCTCGCACACCGCCCACCAGTTCATGGCCGGCATTCTGCGGCACGCGGCCGAGATCACCGCGGTCACGAACCAGTTCGTCAACTCGTACAAGCGACTCTGGGGCGAAGATGAGGCGCCGAGCTCCATCGCCTGGGGCCACAACAACCGGTCGGCGCTGCTGCGCGTTCCGCTCTACAAGCCCGGCAAAGGTCAGAGCACCCGCATCGAGTACCGTGCGATCGATTCGGCGGCGAACCCATACCTGGCCTACTCGCTGCTGCTCGCCGCCGGCCTCAAAGGCATCGAAGAAGACTATGAGCTGCCCGCCGAGGCCGAAGACAACGTGTGGGAGCTCACCCGCACCGAACGTCGTGCCCTGGGCATCAAGGATCTGCCCGGCAGCCTCGAGCAGGCGCTGCAGCTCATGGAAGAGAGCGAGCTCGTCGCTGAGACGCTGGGGGAGCAGGTGTTCAACTACGTGCTGCTCAACAAGCGCAAGGAGTGGCGCGACTACCGTGCGCAGGTCACCGACTACGAGCTGTCGCACAATCTGAACAGACTCTGATCTCGAACGGCCGCTGATGAGTCACGCCCCGACGCTGACACGTCTCGAACTCGCCCGCGTCGGGTTCGCCGAGCCGAGCAGGGCGTTCGATCTGCTGCATGAGCAGCAGACGGCGCTGTCAGACGTCGTCTGCCGACGTCTGACAGCGTTCTCGACGGCCGCAGACCCAGATACGGCCCTCACCGAGTTCATCGGCATCGCCGAGCGTCACCCGGCGGTGCTCGACGTCGACGAAGCGGCGTTCACCCGACTGCTGCGTCTGATCGGCGGATCTCTCGGGCTCAGCGAGTTTCTGCTGCGTGACCCTGCCGAGCTGCACTGGTTCCTGACCCATGACGAGTCGCCGCTGACCCGTGACGAGTACCGTGAGAGCCTTGCCGAAGCCGTCGCTGCCGCTCGATACGAGACGGCGACCGGAGCATGTGCGACCCCGGCATCCGCTGCACACAGCGTCTCGGCTGCCGCACTCGCCCTGCGCACCCGGTACCGACGACACATCGCGCAGCTGGCGCACTGGGATTTCGCCACACCCGACCCCCGCGACGTCGTCGCACGAGTGAGCGTCGCCCTGGCCGATCTCGCCGATGCTGCGATGGATGCCGCCCTGCAGCTCGCCCGTGAGGAGTGCCGTTCGCAGCTGGGAGACCGCGTCGACCACGTGCGCATCGCGGTGATCGCGATGGGCAAGACCGGCGCACGCGAGCTGAACTATCTCAGCGACGTCGATGTCATCTACGTCGCCGAGCCGGTCGACGACGCCGACCCGACCCGAGCCCTGGTGACCGCCACGCGCATCGTGCAGTCGATGATGCGAATCATCTCGGCGGGCGGTGTCGAACCCGGCCTGTGGGAGGTCGATGCGAATCTTCGTCCCGAGGGCAAGGACGGTGCGCTCGTGCGCACCGTGGCGTCGCATCTGGCTTACTACGAACGGTGGGCGAAGGGCTGGGAGTTCCAGGCGTTGCTCAAGGCACGCGCCATGGCGGGCGACGTCGAGCTCGGTCGCGAGTACATCGACTCGATTCGCCCGATGGTGTGGCGATCGGCTCGGCAGGAGAACTTCGTCGAGTCGGTGCAGGCGATGCGCGAACGGGTGAGCGACCACATCCCGCCCGAGCAGGTGGCCAGACAGATCAAGCTCGGCCCAGGCGGGCTGCGCGACGTCGAGTTCACCGTACAGCTGCTGCAGCTGGTGCACGGACAGCACGACGAACGAGTACGGGCTCGCGGCACGCTGGAGGCGCTGCGCCAGCTCGCCGACAACGGCTACATCGGACGACGCGAGGCCGAGGACTTCGCCCAGGACTACCGCACCCTTCGGGTGTTCGAGCATCGCCTGCAGGTGCGACGCATGCGGCGTACCCATCTCATGCCGACCGATCCCGAAGAGCTCCGCATTCTGGCCCGCTCCAGCAGGCTCGCCGCAGATGCCGACGAACTGCTGACCGTTTGGACCGAGGTGAAGCGCTCGGTGCGCGATCTGCACACCCGCATCTTCTACAGCCCGCTGCTCGCGGCGGTCGCCCGCATCCCCGGTGCCGATTTCCAGCTCACTGAGCAGCATGCTCGCGAGCGTCTCAGCGCGATCGGCTATCGCGATCCCGCAGGCGCGCTCGATCGCATCACCGCGCTGACGACAGGAGTGAGTCGGCGCGCCGAGATCCAGCGCCATCTGCTGCCGCTCATGCTCGAGCTGTTCGCCGAGGGCACTGATCCGGATTTCGGGCTGTTGGCCTTCACCCGGGTCAGCGAGTCGATCGGAGAGGCCTATTGGTATCTGCGGATGCTGCGGGACTCTCCGGTGGCCGCCCGCCGGTTCGCTGTAGCCCTGTCTCGTTCGCGCTTCATCGGCGACGCGCTCGCCAGTCAGCCCGAGGCTGCCAAGTGGTTCGACGACGACGACGGAGTGCAGCCGCGCACCTTCGAAGTGATGCGACACGAGATGCTCGCGATCGTCGCTCGGCACCCGAAGGCCGACGACCGAGTGGTCGCGCTGCTGCAGCAGGTGCGTCGCCGCGAAGTGCTGCGGCTGGCCATCTGGAGCGTCGTTCACGAGGTGCCGGCCGAGACCATCTCACCGGCGCTCTCCGACATCTACCGGGCGCTGCTGACGGCACTGCTTGAGTGGCTCGATGCCGAAGAGCGGTTCGGCGTGCGCCTGGCGGTCATCGGGCTCGGGCGCTTCGGCGGGGCCGAGATCGGGTTCTCGTCCGATCTCGACGTCATGTATGTGTATGAGGCCGTGCACGAGCGCCCCAACATCCGTGCTGCGGCGCAGGCGCTCGGCAAGGCCGTGCAGGATTTTCGCATGCCGGTCGAACTCGACCTGGATCTTCGGCCGGAGGGGCGCAAAGGCGCCATCGCCCGCACGCCAGAAGGGCTCGCAGCCTACTATGAGCGCTGGGCAGAGCCGTGGGAGCGTCACGCACTGCTGCGGGCGGCCCCGGTCGCCGGCGACCCCGAGCTGCTCGACCGAAGCTTCGCCTCGATCAACGCCGTACGGTGGGAGAGACCGCTCACTCGCGATGACGAGCGCCAGATCAAACGGCTCAAAGCGCGCATGGAATCCGAACGGCTGCCGCGAGGCGTCGACTCGTCACGCCATGTGAAACTGGGCCGAGGTTCTCTCACCGATGTGGAGTGGATCGTGCAGCTGTATCAGCTGCGCCTTGCCGCACACGACACGACCGTGCGCACGACGCACACCCTCGCTGCGCTCTCGGCGCTCGAGACCGCCGAGGCGATCTCTCAAAGCGATGCCGAGACCCTGCGCCACGCGTGGCTGCTCGCCTCGCGGGTACGCGACGCCAACATCCTCGCGACGGGCACGGCCAGCGATGTGCTCGCCGAACCGGGCAGCGCCCTGGAGCCCACCGCACGCGTGCTCGGCTACGCGAGTGGGCAGAGCGCACGCCTCGACAACGACTATCTGCGTGCGACCCGGCGCTCCCGACGTGTGTTCGAACGGCTGTTCTACGGCGAGTGACCACTGCAGGCCGCGAGGCACGAAGATGCCGCCGAGAAATGCGGAACGCCGCTGCCTGATCGGCGCCCGGTCGGGCGACACGGTCAGGCAGCGGCGTTGCCGTCTGCGAGTTCAGCGATCAGCAGCCGTAGTACAGCTCGAACTCGTAGGGGTGCGGGCGCTGAGCGAGCGGCTTGAGCTCGGTCTCGCGCTTCATCTCGATCCAGGAGCTCAACACCTCGTCGGTGAACACGTCGCCAGCACGCAGGAAGTCGCTGTCGGCTTCGAGTGCGTCGAGCACACGGTCGAGCGATCCGGGCACCTGCGGGATGCCCTTGGCCTCCTCGGGAGGCAGCTCGTAGAGATCCTTGTCGACCGGCTCGTGCGGCTCGATCTTGTTCTTGATGCCGTCGAGGCCGGCCATGAGCTGAGCGGCGAAGGCGAAGTACGGGTTGCCCGAGGCATCGGGCGCACGGAACTCGAGGCGCTTCGCCTTCGGGTTGGTGCCGGTGATCGGGATTCGCACGGCCGCCGAACGGTTGCCGGCACTGTACACCAGGTTGACCGGAGCCTCGAAGCCCGGAACGAGGCGGTGGTACGAGTTCACCGTGGGGTTCGTGAATGCCAGCAGCGCCGGAGCGTGCTTCAGGATGCCGCCGATGTACCAGCGTGCGACATCGGAGAGTCCGGCGTACCCGGTCTCGTCGTAGAACAGCGGTTTGCCGGCGTTCCACAGCGACTGGTGGGTGTGCATGCCCGAGCCGTTGTCGTTGAAGAGCGGCTTCGGCATGAAGGTCGCCGTCTTGCCGTTGCGGTGGGCCACGTTCTTGACGATGTACTTGAACTTGAGCAGGTCGTCGGCTGCGTTGGTGAGCGTGCTGAAGCGGTAGTTGATCTCACACTGGCCGGCGGTGCCCACCTCGTGATGGCTGCGCTCGACCTGCAGGCCGGCGGCGATCAGTTCGGTCACGATCTCGTCGCGAACATCGACCAGTTTGTCGACGGGAGTGACGGGGAAGTAGCCGCCCTTGTACGGGGTCTTGTTGCCGAGGTTGCCGCCCTCTTCTTCGCGGCCGCTGTTCCACGCAGCCTCGTTGGAGTCGACTTCGTAGAAGCTGCGCCCTGACGAGATCTCGTAGCGCACCGAGTCGAAGATGAAGAACTCGGCCTCGCTGGCGAAGATCGCAGTGTCGGCGATGCCGGTCGAAGCGAGGTATTCCTCGGCCTTCTTCGCCGTCTGGCGGGGATCCTTCGAATAGATCTCGCCGTTGCGCGGGTTGAAGATGTCATGGTTGAAGATCAGCGTCTTCTCTTTGCGGAAGGGATCCAGGTATGCCGTGGTGACATCGGGGATCAGCTGCATGTCGGATTCGTCGATGCTCGCGAAGCCACGGATCGAGCTGCCGTCGAAGAGCTGACCGTCGACGAAGTAGTCTTCGTCGACGAACTCGGCAGGCAGATTGAAATGCTGCTGCACTCCGGGCAGATCAGTGAAACGAACGTCGATGAACTTGACGCCTTCGTCTCTGATGTACTTGAGAGCTTCTGAAGAATCTTTGAACATACCTGCGACTCCATGTGCTTTAAGGAAACCCCGGGTGTTCTCCGGAGTGATGAGTTTCAGCGTATGAAACGCTGATTACTCAACGGTATCCCGAATATTTCGCGCATGTTACGAGGCGCGCTCGGTTGACTAGAATCGTGGGATGCAGAACAACTCCCCGAATTCGTCGTCAGAATCGATCGATCCCTCATCGGCGGTGCCCAGCGACGCGTTGGCCGGTCTGCCAAGACGACTGCTCGGCCTCGGGCTCGACTGGGGGATCGCCACCCTGATCTCTTGGGCCTTCGCTCATGGCAACGGAATGGTCACAATGGCAGTCTGGGTCGTCATGCAGCTGACCCTCGTGTCGACCTTGGGCATGGGGTTCGGGCATCTCGTCTTCGGCATGCGCGTGGTCAACGTCGCCAACGCCGGTCGCCCTGGAGTCCTCCAGGTGCTCATTCGCACCGTGTTGCTCGCCCTCTTCGTGCCGGGGCTGGTATGGGGCAAAGACGGCCGCCCGGCGCACGATCGTGCAGCCGGAACGGCCGTCGTCTTAGCTGGCAGAACGGCTCAGCGCTGACCTTTGTGGCTCGGGCGCACCTTGTTCGGATCCATGCCCTTCGGCACACCGTATCCGTGTTCGAGCGAGGTGAGTCGATTCGCGACGGCTGCCACCTCGGCACGGGTGAGCCGGGGCTTGAACTTCGCGAGTCGACGATTGATCTGGCGCAGTCGAACAGTGCCGTCCGAGCCGTCTCCGACGACGATGCGGTTGACGTCGATGTTCGGAACGACTCGACGAATCTTAACCTGCTCGTCGTTCAGCAGACGCTGCACGCGAGTGGCGTCTCCCTCGCCGATGAGCACGATGCCCGGGCGACCGATCGCACGGTAGACGGCGTCCTGCGTGCGCGGGTTCACCGCGACAGGCAGCTCGGAGCCCTGCCAGGAGCGCTTCAGAGTGGAGCGCAGCACGGCGCCGACCGCACCGGGCTTGCCCTCGATCTGAGTGTAGGCGACTGCTTCAGCCCGACGCCCGAGCACGATCAGCGCGACCAGGATGCCGGTGAGCAGGCCCAGCAGAATCCAGGCGATCAGTCCGAAGACGTTGTCCCGGCTGATCAGCACGGCGATGACGATGCCCACGAACAGTGGGCCGAGGAACGCCAGCAGCAGCCAGCCGATCGTGCTTTTGTCGGCTTTCACCGTCATGGTGAGCACCTGCCAGAGCTGCTTCAGGCGCCCTGGTGATTTCGTGGAGGACTTGGTCTTGGACATGCTTTCTAGAATACCGAGAATCGGGGGATGCCGTGGGCACTCCGCAGATTGCCATCACGCAATACCGCGAATCCGGTCTCTGCACAGCCCGACAACGTCGTCATCGGGATGCACATGCCCACGCGGAAGGTGCCGCGGGAACTGCGATCGGTGTGAAGTGGGGGCATGCCATTCGTCACAGTTCCTGCGCACCGCTCGTCCTCTGCCTGGTGGCGTTCCGAGTCTGCCTTGGGCAGGTCACGATGAACGTGGCGCACGCCCCGGAGATCATGGTCGCCCCCGGTTCAGCGCAGCATCAGGTCTATGGGTTTCTGCGTCATCCTCATCTGCGCAGCGCTGAGGCGGTGAGCACGCACGGCACGCCTGCGGCGAGAGACCGGCACGCAGTCATGAAGCCCGATCGCGCCGAAGGAGTCCTGCTTCTGCTCTCGTCGACCGTTGGGACGCTGAACGAAGTCCTGACGAGACGGCCGCTGCAGTCCGCACATCTGTTCCACATCGCTCTCGCAGTGCTCAGCGCCCTGCACTATCTGGCTCAGAACGGCTGGAGGTGTGCATCACTCGACGCCGACGATCTCGCAATCGACTCGGTCGGGCGCATTCGGCTGGACGCTCGCGACGCGCTGAGACCTGCAGGCTTCCGGCAGTTCGATTCGTCTGATCTCGCCCTGGTCAGAGCGCTCCTGACGCATCTTGCCGCGAGCTGTTCCGAGCGGCCCGACGCTCACGAGGCGGATGGCGAGTTGCAGCAGCTCTTCGACATGATCGAACTCGGCGTCCCGCTGCGTGAGGCCTTTCTGCGCAGCCGATGCCTCTCTCAGGCTCGACTGCTGCCGGTCGGTCGCACCGTCGAGGCTGCCGAGCTTCGCGTTCGACAGTCTCATCGCTCGAAGCCCGGAAGAAGGCGCAGGCTCCGCCGTCCGAAGACGGAGCGGGTCGCGAAGCAGGCGGGCGGGTCGGCGCCGAGGTCGGCGAAGCAGGCGCAGAAAGACCGTGCACGCCGTCGCGGGACGGCTGGTCGGCTGGTCGGTCTCGCCACGCTGCTGGGCCGGCTCCAAACGCTGCTCGGTCGTTGTGACGCACAGCTGCAGCTCGGCGTGGACTGGTGCGAACGTCGTGCGCGGGCGGTCAGCGAGGATCTCTCCACCCAGCCGCTCCTTCTGCGACTCCTGACGCCAAAAGCAATGGCCACGGCTGTGGTAGCCGTGGCCATGCTCTTCGCGCTCTTCGCCCCCTGACAGTCAGGGAGCTTCAGTCGGGGTCTGGTTCCCGGTCAGGGTCAGATGCCGAGTGCTGACGAGAAGTCAGCCTGTTCGACGATTGCCTTGACCTCACCGAGGAACCGAGCGGCGTCTGCTCCGTCGATGATGCGGTGATCGTACGAGAGGCTCAGGTACGCCACCGAACGAATCGCGATGACGTCTTGACCGTCGACGGTCAGCACGCGCGGCTGCTTGGTGACGGCACCGGTCCCGAGGATCGCCGACTGCGGCAGCGAGAAGATCGGGGTGTCGAGCAGCGAACCGCGTGAGCCGGTGTTCGTAATGGTGAACGTTCCGCCGACGACGTCATCAGGCTTCAGTGAGCCGACGCGTGAGCGCTCGGCGACCTCTGCGATGCTCTTCGCCAAGTCAGCGAGGCTCTGCTTGCCTGCGTCGTGCACGACTGGCGCGTAGAGACCTTTCTCGGTGTCGACGGCGAACGCGATGTTCTCGCGATCGTGGTACACCACTTCGTCACCGTCGATCGACGCGTTGACAGCGGGGTGAGCCGGCAGCGCCTGAGCCACGGCATATGCGAAGAACGGGAGGTACGACAGCTTCTGTCCGGTCTTCTGCTGGAACTCAGCCTTGTGCTGCTGCCGGAACGAGGCGACAGCAGTCAGGTCGACCTCGACCACCGAGGTGAGCTGTGCCGCGGTCTGCATCGAATGCACCAGGTTGCGGGCGAGCACCTGGCGCAGACGTGACAGCGGGACGCGCTGACCGCGAAGGTCTGAAGGCTTCGGCAGCTCATAGCCGCGCTTCGGCTCAGGAGCAGACGAGGCCGCAGCCGTCGAGGCGGGTGAGGGCTGAGTGGCCTGGGCCGCCTGCGCGTTGAGCACGTCCTCCTTGCGGATGCGTCCGCCGACGCCGGTTCCGGTGACCTGGTCGAGATCGATGCCGAGACGCGATGCGAGCTTGCGCACGATAGGGGTCACATAGGCGTGTCCGCTGAGCGCGGCGACCTGACCGCTGCGACGCTCTGCCGAGCTCTGCTCTGCGGCCGGAGCCGGCGAAGCAGGCTCGGTCTCAGTCGCGGCTGCAGGCGCCGACTCCGGCTGCGGCGCGGCGGACGAGGTGGCTGGCTCGGGCTGCGGAGCAGGTGCCGCCTCCGGTGCAGGTGCCGCTTCCGGAGCCGGTGCCGCTTCCGGAGCCGGTGCGGCTTCGGCCGCAGCAGGCTCAGCGGCCGGAGCGGCACCGTCACCGACGACGGCAAGCACGGCGCCGACCTCGACGGTCTCGTCCTCCTGCACGAGAATCTGCTGCAGTGTGCCTGAGATGGGGGAGGGCACCTCGGTGTCGACCTTGTCCGTCGAGACCTCCAGCAGCGGCTCGTCTTCGTCTACGTGGTCGCCGACCTGCTTCAGCCAGCGGGTGACGGTGCCCTCGGTGACCGACTCGCCCAGAGCCGGAAGCACGATCTGCTCGCCTGTGGCAGACGCACCTGCAGCAGGCGCAGCGGCGGAGGCTTCCGCTTGTGCGGGTGCGGGTGCGGCGGCGGGCGCTTCGGGAGCGGGCTCGGGCTGCGACTTGGCGGGTGCGGCTTCTGTCTGTGCAGGAGCCTCAGCCGCTGGCCCGTCACCGACGACTGCAAGTACGGCGCCGACCTCGACGGTCTCGTCTTCCTGTACGAGAATCTGCTGCAGTGTGCCTGAGATGGGGGAGGGTACCTCGGTGTCGACCTTGTCCGTCGACACCTCCAGCAGCGGCTCGTCCACCTCGACGTGGTCGCCGACCTGCTTCAGCCAGCGGGTGACGGTGCCCTCGGTGACCGACTCGCCCAGAGCCGGAAGTACGATCTGCTCACTCATATGTGGTGTCTCCTTGTTGGTTCTGGTCGATCAGTCTAGATGGCGTGGAGTGGTTTGCCGGCCAGGTACAGGGCGGCCTCGCCGATGGTCTCAGTCTGCGTGGGGTGCGCATGGATGAGCTGGGCGACGTCTTCAGGGTAGGCCTCCCAGTTGACGATGAGCTGCGCCTCGCCGACCAGTTCGCCGAGCCGGCCGCCGATGCCGTGAACGCCTACGATCGGCCCGTCGACGCGGCGCACGAGCTTCACGAAGCCGCCTGTGCCGAGAATCGAGCTCTTCGCATTGCCTGCGAGGTTGTATTCGTAGGCGCTGACCTGGTCGTCGCCGAACTCCGCCTTGGCCTTCGCCTCGGTCAGACCGACAGAGAAGACCTGAGGCTCGCAGTAGGTGACCTTCGGCACGTTGACGTCTGCGACCGGAACTGGGTGGAGACCCGCGATCTGCTCGGCGACGAAGATGCCCTGCTGGTACGCACGATGGGCGAGCTGCAGGCCCGGAACGATATCACCGACGGCGTAGACGCCGGGAACGCTCGTCTGCAGCGTCTCGTCGACGGGCACGAAGCCACGATCGAGGGTGACCCCGACCTCTTCGAAGCCCATGTTCTGCGTGACGGGGCCGCGTCCGACGGCGACGAGCAGATAGTCAGCCTCGAGTGAGGTGCCGTCTTCGAGGGTGACTGTGACGCCAGTGGTCGTCTGAGCGGCCTGTTTGAAGCGCACGCCGAGGTGCTGCTTGATGCCACGCTGCTTGTAGACGCGCTCCAGGTACTTGCTGATCGACAGCTCTTCGTTGGGCACCAGATGGTCGAAGCCTTCGACGATCGTGACGTCGGCGCCCCAAGAGTTCCACACGCTTGCGAACTCGACGCCGATCACGCCGCCGCCGAGCACGATCACGCGCTTGGGAATCTCGGTGAGCTCCAGCGCCTGTTCTGATGTGATGATGCGCCCGCCGATCTCGAGACCGGGAAGCGACTTCGAGTACGACCCCGTGGCCAGGACGACGTTCTTGCCCCGATAGGTCTCAGAGCCGACCGTGACCGTGTGCGCATCGGTCAGGCGCCCCTCGCCGGCGACGACTTCGACGCCTCGAGCCTTGACCAGCCCCTGCAGGCCCTTGAACTTGGACGAGATGATGCCCGCACGAAACGAGTTGACGCCTTGGATGTCGACGCCCTGCAGTGCGGCCTCGATGCCGTACTTCCCAGCGGTGCGCACCTCGTCGGCGATCTCAGCCGTGTGCAGCAGTGCCTTCGTCGGCACGCAGCCACGGTGCAGACAGGTGCCGCCGAGCTTGTCTTTCTCGATGAGAGCAACGGTGCTGCCCAGTTCGCGTGCCCGCAGCGCAGCGGCGTAACCGCCACTGCCGCCGCCGAGAACCACGAGGTCAAATTCATGCTCAGACAAGTTTCGCTCCTTGCGTTCCGCAGTGTTGAGGGGGAGGCACTCCGCTTCCTGCATCGAGCCTACTACGAGCGCCATGACTGTCAGGACATGACGCAGCCGCACGGCCGGTCGTATTCGATACCGAGTCGAGAGCTGACTCCCACCGCATCCGGCCGTATGATTTCGTGCGCTGCGGGCGAACACCCAACCGGCCGATCGGCGCCCGTCAACCGGTAGAATCGCCACATGTCTTTCCGTCATCCCCTCTATACGCTGCGCGCTCAGTTGCAGGATCTGCCCCGCGGCATCCCGCTCGTCGCCGCGTTGAAGGGGTATGCCGATGCCGGCTCGGTCGTCGAAGTGTTCACCGAGAACCTGATGTCTCGCCTGCAGCCTGAGACGATCGTGGAATTCGATCCCGACGATCTGCTCGACTACCGGTCGCGGCGACCGGTCGCCCAGCTGGTGGTCGACCACATCACCGAGATCACTGTGCCGTCGCTCACGCTGGAGCTCGTGCACGACCAGACGGGCGCGCCTTTCTATCTGCTGCGAGGCTTCGAGCCCGACTTCCGCTGGCTGGCCTTCCTCGACGACTTGGTGGCGCTGCTCGACGACCTCGAGGTCTCAGAGGTCACCTGGGTGCATTCGATTCCCATGCCGGTTCCGCACACGAGGCCGATCGGCACCGCTGTTTCGGGCACTCGGCGCGACATGATCGATCAGTTCGGCGTCTGGCAGCCCACCACGACGATGCCCGCCAGCGTACTGCACATGCTCGAGAACCGTCTGAGCGAAGCCGGCTACGAGGTGACCGGCTTCGTCATGCTGACACCGCACTACCTCGCCGAGACCGAGTGCCCGCCAGCAGCGGTGGCCGCGACAGAGCGCGTCGCCGTGGCCACAGGGCTCGCACTGCCCACGGACGAGCTGCGCGACCAGGCGAAGGAGTTTCTCACGAAGCTCGACGAGCAGGTGAGTGAGAGCGACGAATTGCAGACCATGGTGCAGAACCTCGAAGAACGTCACGACGAGTATCTCGCCTCACGCGCGCCGACCCTCGACCAGACCGATGTGCCCAGCGCCGACGAGATCGGCGCCGAGTTCGAGAGCTTCCTCGCCAAGCACCAGGACAGCGGCAAGCGCTCGAACGACGGCGACGGCTCTGACAACGGCCTGCCGCCGATCGTCTGATATCACCGGTCACGCATATCAACGGTCATCAAGTCGCAGAGCGACTCACGACTACCACGTCACGCGGGTGAGCTGGTCGGAGATTCGCCACAGACGCTTGGCCTCGGTCTGCTCTTCGGGCAGCTGCAGCCCCGTCACCCGGACTGGATAGCCCGAGTGATCGGCAGCGACTGCAGGTGCGAACAGCTCGCCGCCATTGCCATGATCGTCGATGACCAACTGGGCAGCCGCCTCGCCGGCGATCTGGTCGAGCGATGGGCCGAAGCGGCGCAGCGGATGCGTCAGTCGGTTCGCGAGCAACGGCTCACGCTGCAGCGCGACCGACCGAACCCCATGCGGGTACTGGCGCGCGCGAGTGCTGCGGCATCGCCGATCGAGCTCACGGGCGAAGAGCAGTTGTGCTCGCTTGCTCTGCGCGAAGGCTCGCGAACCCTTGTAGCCGTTGTCGAAGCGCAGATCATGGAAGCGGATGCTGGTCGAACGGTAGCGTGCCGACGTGAGTGAGACGACCTTGGCCTGCTGAGCCGCTCCGGGCAGCAGTAGACCGGTCAGAGCGAAATGGCCGAGGAAGTTCACGCCGAAGTTCCACTCGAAGCCGTCTTCGGTCAGCACGCGCCGGCCGATTCCGGAGACCTCGGCGAGATTCAGCAGTGCGCTCCAGGGGTCGTGGCTGACCAGATACTCTGCGGCCGCCTCTTTGATCTCGCTGATCGAAGCCAGATCGAACTCAAGCACATCGACCTGGGCGTTGGGCTTCTGTTCGCGGATCTCGTCGGCGACGCGGTCTAGTCGTGTCTTCGAGCGGCCCGCGAGGGTCACCGCGAGGCCTGCTTCGGCGAGTGCCGCTGCGGCGCTGCGCCCCACACCGGCGTCAGCACCGGTGATGAGTGCTGTGGCAGGCTGGGCAGTCTTCGAGGTCACGTCGTCGATTGTACCCACGACCTGCGACGCGCCGCCCCGATCGTACCCCGGTTTCGAATCACGAAAGCATCACGATTCTCTTCGAGCGGCCCGGCAATAAGTCGGGAATAGCGGCACTCGGCGCAATGTTGTACACAATCGGCGGGGATACATGCCTGCTGGCCAACCCGTGCGATAATGGGTTGTTCGAGTGCGCGTTGATCAGGAAGGTTCGAAGCCAGTGGCTGAGAAGAAGAGTGCGTCCACGGCCCCAGCGGCCGACGAGAAACAGACGACGGCCAAGAAGGCCGCTGCCAGAAAGACGAGCACTGCTTCAGCGTCTGCGACCACCGGAGCGAAACGCTCCACAGCGAAGAAGACGACACGGGCGAAGGCCTCCACGACGAAGGCTGCGACAGCCAAGACCGACAGCAGCAAGTCCGGCAGCACGAAGACCGAGCCCAGCCGGGCCACGGCCGCCAAGTCCGGCACCGCCAAGACGACGGCGAAGAAGACCACCGCAAAGGCTGCCGCGTCAGAGCCCGCCGCAAAGACCTCCGCACGACAGACGGCGGCCAAGAAGAAGGCCCCAAGCAGAGCCAAGGCCGATTCGGCCAAGGCGACCGCAGCATCCGCTGACGCTGTGACGACGAGCGGAGAGTCAAGCGTCGACACGAAGCCTGCAGCCGGCAGCGCCACAGCCGATCACGAGGCCGCCCCAGCCAAGTCGAAGCCCTCGAATCTGCCGAGCGGGGGCTACGTGCTCTCGATGAAGGAGGAGGAAGAAGTCCCGTCGATCTCGACCGCGATCACCGGCGCGACCGTCGACCCGGTCAAGGACTACCTCAAGCAGATCGGCAAGGTCGCGCTGCTCAACGCCGTGCAAGAGGTTCAGCTGGCCAAGCGCATTGAGGCTGGCCTCTACGCACAGGAGCTTCTGCGCCGCGACGAGGCCGGCGAGCTCAAGAAGCACTACAGCCCGGCTGAACGCCGCGAGCTCAAATGGGTGTCACGCGATGGCACCAAGGCGAAGAACCACCTGTTGGGCGCCAACCTGCGCCTGGTCGTCAGCCTCGCCAAACGCTACACCGGTCGTGGCATGCAGTTCCTCGACCTCATCCAAGAGGGCAACCTCGGCCTGATCCGCGCCGTCGAGAAGTTCGACTTCACCAAGGGTTTCAAGTTCTCGACCTACGCCACTTGGTGGATTCGTCAGGCCATCACTCGCGCCATGGCCGACCAGGCGCGCACCATCCGCATTCCCGTGCACATGGTCGAGGTCATCAACAAGCTGGCCCGCGTGCAGCGCCAGATGCTGCAGGATCTCGGCCGCGAGCCCACGCCCGAGGAGCTCGCCGAAGAGCTCGACATGACGCCTGAGAAAGTGGTCGAGGTACAGAAGTACGGCCGCGAGCCCATCTCGCTGCACACCCCTCTGGGCGAAGACGGCGACTCCGAGTTCGGTGACCTGATCGAAGACACCGACGCCGTCGTGCCGGCTGACGCCGTGGGCTTCACAATGCTGCAGCAGCAGCTCGAGAGCCTGCTCGACTCACTGAGCGAGCGCGAGGCGGGCGTCATCCGCATGCGCTTCGGCCTGGGCGACGGGATGCCCAAGACTCTCGACCAGATCGGCGACACCTTCGGCGTCACCCGCGAGCGCATTCGCCAGATCGAGTCGAAGACCATGGCCAAGCTGCGCCACCCGTCGCGTTCGCAGGCCCTGCGCGACTACTTGGAGTAAAGCGGTGGCGGCGGCAGACTATTCGGCCAGTCAGCTCTCAGTTCTCGAAGGTCTCGAGGCTGTGCGCAAGCGGCCCGGCATGTACATCGGCTCGACCGATTCACGCGGGCTCATGCACTGCCTCTGGGAGATCATCGACAATTCGGTCGACGAGGCGCTCGGCGGGTTCGGCGAGTCGATCGAGATCGTCGTCCACGACGACGAGAGCATCGAGGTTCGCGACCACGGTCGCGGCATCCCGGTCGACATCGAGCCCAAGACCGGGCTCAGCGGCGTCGAGGTCGTGCTCACGAAGCTGCATGCCGGCGGCAAGTTCGGGGGTGGGTCATACGCCAGCTCCGGGGGTCTGCATGGCGTGGGCGCCTCGGTGGTCAACGCACTGAGCGAACGTCTCGATGTGCAGGTCGATCGCGACGGCAAGACCTGGCAGCTCTCGTTTCATCGGGGCACGCCCGGCTTCTTCGACGATGCTCAGGGCATCGGCCCGAAATCGCCGTTCACGCCGCTGGCGGATGCCGCCTCGGCTGATCGGCTGCGTGTCGTCGGCAAAGTGTGCAAGGGCGTCACCGGCACGCGAATTCGGTATTGGGCAGACCCGCAGATCTTCACGAAGGGGTCGCGATTCAGCCTCGCAGACCTCGAGGATCGGGCCCGGCAGACGGCGTTTCTGGTGCCCGGACTCGAGCTGGCGCTGAACGACGAACGCAGCGAGGAGGTCGCCGAGGAGCGCTTCCGCTTCGACGGCGGCATCAGCGAGTTCGTCGACTACCTCGGTGCCGACACGGCGGTGACCGACACCTGGCGCATCGAGGGCGACGGCGACTTCACCGAGACCGTTCCTGTGCTCGGCGACGGCGGAGAGATGATCGACACCGAGGTCGAGCGCACCTGTCACGTCGATGTGGCTCTGCGGTGGGGAACCGGCTACGACACGACGGTCAAGTCGTTCGTGAACATCATCGCGACGCCCAAGGGGGGCACCCACCAGACCGGCTTCGAGCAGGCGCTGCTGAAGACGCTGCGCGCACAGGTTGCCACGAACTCGCGCCGTCTCAAAGCGGGCACTGACAAGGTCGAGAAAGACGACGTGCTCGCGGGGCTGACCGCAGTGGTGACCGTGCGGGTTCCGGAGCCTCAGTTCGAGGGTCAGACCAAAGAGGTGCTGGGAACTCCTGCCGTACGCCAGATCGTCAGCCGCATCGTCTCGAAGGGGCTGACCGAGCGGTTCACCTCGAAGAAGCGCGACGACAAGGCGCAGTCCTACCTGCTGCTCGAGAAGGTCGTCGCAGAGATGAAGTCGCGCGTCTCGGCGCGCACCCACAAAGAGACGCTGCGCCGCAAGAACGCGTTGGAGTCGTCGAGCCTGCCTGCCAAGCTGGTTGACTGCCGATCGAACGAGTCGAATCAGACCGAGCTCTTCATCGTCGAGGGCGACTCGGCGCTGGGCACTGCGAAGATGGCACGCAACAGCGAGTTCCAGGCGCTGCTGCCGATCAGAGGCAAGATACTGAACGTGCAGAAGGCCAGCGTCGCCGAGATGCTGAACAACGCCGAGTGCGCCAATATCATCCAGGTGGTCGGCGCAGGTTCCGGACGAACCTTCGACCCGGAGCAGGCTCGCTACGAACGCATCATCATGATGAGCGACGCCGACGTCGACGGCGCACACATCCGCACCCTGCTGCTCACGCTCTTCTTCCGCTACATGCGCCCGATGGTCGAGGCGGGACGCGTCTTCGCCGCGGTGCCGCCCCTGCATCGCCTCGTGGTGCCGCGCAGGGGTAAGCGTCCGGCTGAGACGATCTACACATATTCCGAAGACGAGCTGCACGAGAAGATCGCGATGCTGCGCAAGCAGGGTCGCACCTACAAAGAGCCCATTCAGCGGTACAAAGGCCTGGGCGAGATGGACGCCGATCAGCTCGCCGAGACGACGATGGACCCACAGCATCGCCTGCTGCGGCGCGTCAAGCTGAGCGACCTGCATGCCGCCGAGGGCGTCTTCAACGTGCTGATGGGCTCAGAGGTGAATCCTCGCCGCGAATTCATCATGGATGCCAGCGGCGAGATCGATCGCGCGAACATCGACGCCTGAGTCGGCACCTGTCAGCAGTGCCCGCCGACGGTGAGCACCGGGGAGGTCAGCACTTCGCCGGACGCGTCTCTGCGAACGAGAGTGAGGGGCAGCTCGACGGCGGCACCTTTCGCACCTGAGGCCAGAGGAACGCCGGCGCCCACCCAGGCACGTGCGAGCTGGTCTTCGCCTTTGAGCATCCTCTGTGCCCGCACCCCGCCGGTGCCACGCCCTTTGGCCGGAAACTCGCTGAACGGCGAGATCTTGGCCGACCCGGGCACGATGTCGGCGAATGCGGTCGAATCGTTGGCGATGGTCAGCACAGTGGCCTGCCCGGCAGTGATCACCGCCTTCGGAATGACGCCGAACCACAGAATCTCATCGTCGGCGCCCAGTCGCATGCCGGCCATTCCCTGTGCACTGCGCCCTTGAGGGCGCACGCTGCTCGCGACGAAGTGCAGCAGCTGAGCCTGACGCGAGACGAAGACGAGTTCGTCATCGTCAGCAGCCGGTGCCGCACCGACGATGCGGTCGCCCTTCTTGAGTGCGATGATCTCCCAGTCGGGTTTGTCAGGCACGTCTCGCTGCACACGCTTGACCACACCGGAGGCGGTGCCGACGGCCAGCGGACGCGAATCGTCGAGAGACACCACCGTCACGACGCGTTCGCCCTTCTCGAGGGTCACGAGCGTCTCTGGGCGCACACCGCCGGAGAACTGCACGAGGCCAGGAGCACCGGCGGGGATGCCCAGCACCGACGCTCGAAGCATGCGGCCTCGGTCGGTGACGACGCCGAGCTCGGAGCGTGTGGTGGTCTCAAGTCGTGCCGCCAGGCCGTCTGATCTGCGCCGGCTGCCGCCGTCGAGCTGGTCTCCGACCTGGAGTGCGGGCTCGGCCACGATCTCAGGCTCAGCCGTCGGCTGAGCCTCGGCAGCAGCGTCGTCGCCTTGCTCGTCTGCGAGCGCTTGGCGCACCAGCTTGCCATTCGCGCCCAGCAGCACTGCACATGGCTCGTCAGGAATCTCAAGAGGCACGTCGGCAGCCACTGTGCGGGCGTCTTCGGTCAGCAGCACGGTGCGGCGCGGCTGGGTGAGCACCTTGGCGACCTCGTCGAGTTCGCGAGCCACTTGGTCGCGCAGTCGACGTTCGCTGCCCAGCAGCTCGCTGAGTTTCTCGATGCGTCGCAGCAGGTCGTCTCGCTCGGCCTCGAGCTCGATCTGGCTGAACTTCGTCAGGCGGCGCAGCCGCAGTTCGAGGATGTAATCGGCCTGAGGCTGGCTGAGGTCGAAGACGCTCATCAGTCGGGCGCGGGCCGTCTCGGTGTCGTCGCTGGAGCGGATCAGCGCGATGACCTCGTCGATGTCGACGATCGCGATCAGCAGGCCTTCGACGAGATGCAGACGTTCCTGCGCCCGGTCGAGACGATGCTGGCTGCGCCGTCGCACGACCTCGATGCGGTGCGCGTTGTAGACGCCGAGCAGCTCGACGAGCCCGACGGTGCGTGGTCGACCGTCGATCAGCACGACGTTGTTGATGCCGAAGTTCGTCTCAAGCGGCGTGTGCCGGTAGAGCGACGAGAGCACGGCCTCGGGGGAGAAACCGGTCTTGACGTCGATGATCAGGCGCAGGCCGTTGTTGCGATCGGTGAGGTCGTGCACGTTCGAGATGCCCTGCAGCTTCTTCGCCGTCACACCGTCTTTGATCTTCTGAATGACCGACTCGGGGCCGACCATGTACGGCAGCTCGGTGATGACGATGCCCTGCCGACGCGCACTCACCCGCTCGATTGACGCCTTGGCACGCATGGTGAAGATGCCGCGGCCGCGTTCGTATGCGTCGTGCACGCCGTCCAGGCCGACGATGCTGCCGCCGCTCGGCAGATCGGGGCCGGGCAGCAGACGCATGAGGTCGTCGACGGTGGCATGCGGATGCCGAAGCAGATGCACAGCCGCCGCGATCGCCTCGCGAGGGTTGTGCGGTGCCATATTCGTCGCCATACCGACTGCGATGCCGCTCGTGCCGTTGATCAGCAGGTTCGGGAAGGGCGCCGGAAGCACACTCGGCTGCTGCAGCTGGTTGTCGTAGTTGGGTACGAAGTCAACGACGTTCTCGTCGAGACTGTCAGTCATCAGCATCGCGGCGGCCGTCAGGCGCGCCTCGGTGTAGCGTGACGCCGCGGGGCCGTCGTCCAACGAGCCGAAGTTGCCGTGACCGTCGACCAGCGGCACCTCCATCGCGAAGTCACGCGAGAGTCGCACGAGCGCGTCGTAGATCGCGGAGTCGCCGTGAGGATGCAGCTTTCCCATCACCTCGCCGACCACACGAGCCGACTTCACATGACCCTTGTCGGGGGAGAGACCCATCTCGCGCATCATGTAGAGGATGCGCCGTTGCACGGGCTTCAACCCGTCGCGAGCATCCGGCAGTGCGCGCGAGTGAATCACCGACATCGCGTACTCGACGTAGCTGCGCTGCATCTCTGTCGTGACGTCGATGTCTTCGATGCGCTGCTTCGGCTGATCGGTCGCGGTGCTGCTCATGGTCTCCAGTCTGCCTGCTCGGTCTGCACCGGCCTGGGGTCGTGCGCCTGCTGTGCGAGACTGTACCGGTGAATCGGATTCTACCCGCACCCACCGACAACACCGCGTTCATCGAAGACGTGGCGCGAGAAGGCCTCGAGGCCGTCTCGGGTCGGCGCACCCGCTCGACGCTCGACCTGCCCGCATGCGATCACTTCGCCGTCGTGCTCGTCGACGGGTTGGGCAGCCACAACCTTCAGGCCCGATCCGGGTACGCGCGCCACCTGTTGCAGGCCGACCGTCAGCATCCGCATCGCCCGCTCAGCGCGCGGCTGCCCACCACGACAGCTGCGTCGCTCACCTCGTTGGCGACCGGCCTCGCCCCGGCGCAGCACGGCATCGTCGGCTACAGCGTCTACGATCGCGACGCCGGGATCGTGCGCAATCAGCTGAGCGGCTGGGGCCCTGAGATGTCTCCAGAGGCCTGGCAGCCGCACTCGACCCTGTTCGAGCGGGCAAGCGGCGTCGACGTCGAGGCCTTCGCCATCGGCCCAGCCGAGTACGAGCACAGCGGCTTCAGCGCAGCGACCCTGCGTGGCGCGCGTTACGTCGCGGCCGACGATCTCGAAGACCGGTTCGCCGCCCTCGCCGACATCCGACGACATGCGAAGCGGTCGCTCGTCCAGGTCTACGTGCCAGAGCTCGACAAGATCGGCCACCGCAGGGGCTGGGAGTCACCTCGTTGGTCAGAGATGCTCGAGCAGATCGACGCGGTGACGGCAGACGCCCGTCTCGAGCGCCGCGGCTGGAGCACCGTGCTCACCGGCGACCACGGAATGCTCGACATCGACGAGGCCGACCACGTGCTGCTCGCCGAATGGTCGGGAGCCGAATCCATTCTGGCGACGGCAGGAGAGCCGCGCTGCGTGCAGCTGGTGCTGAAGGACGAAACGGACCATCCCGCCGCAGCGCTCGACCTGCAGCGCCATCTGGACGACGTGGCCGGCACCGGAGAGTTCGTCACGTGCACGCGTGCCGAGCTGTGTGACAGCGGGCTGCTCGGCCCGTCGATGGATGCGATGGCTCGGCACCGGCTCGGAGACGTCGCAGCGATCGCGCTGGGAGACCACGCGGCGATCTATCGTGGGCTGCCGGCCGATGAGGCGTCACGGCGCATGGTCGGCCAGCACGGCGGCTTCAGCAGGTGGGAGCGCGAGGTGCCTCTGATCCGCTGGTGAGCGAGGCGACGCGCCTGCGCCGCCAAGACTACTTCTCGTCGTGCGGCTTGGTGCCGAACACGATCTCGTCCCAGCTCGGCAGACTCGGCCGACCCTTGCGCGGGGCGCCTGCGTCGGGAGCGGCAGCGGTGTGATCGGCCTGATCGTCGGACGGCGCGGAGGCGTCGGGCAACTGCTCTGGAACGACGTGCAGCCGCGTCTGCGGTGCCGGACGCAGCCCGGCCGTCTCTTCGACCTCGGGCTTCTTGTCGGCGTCGTGGCGACGCCGCAGCGCCTGCAGCAGGTCTTCGGTCTCACTGTGCACTTTCGGGCGTTCGCCGCGAAGTCCGTCAGCAGCAGTGCGCCCGACGTGGTCCGTCGGCGCCACACGCTCCGACCGACCAAGTCGATCGCTGCGTCCCTCGCGGCCGAGTCGAGCCTGGACGTCGCTCGTGGAGTCATGCGCGGCCGCCGAATCGTCTGCCTCGGAGCGATCTTCATGCTGACCATGCCGGGTGCGTATGGCGTTCTCCCACAGCCGGGCGCCATCGGCGCGTGCAGTGGTCGGATCAGGGATCTGAGTCGATGACGATGCCGCAGCGGCAGCGTCGTCCTCCTCGCTGCTCTCGAGCGGAAAGGTGTCGACAGTCGTCGCCGCATCGACCAGGCGCAGCCGCACCGGTTTCACCGGCTCGAGATCCTGTGCGCTTGAGAGCTGATCGGCCTCTTCGTTCGCAGGGGTCAGCTGGCGACGGCGAGGATCGAAGAACCAGCGCGCGGCTCGATCGGCGTCATCAGCGGTGTACGCGACCTGAACGGTCCATCGGCCGTCGTCTTCGCGCCAGCTCGACCACATCGTGTGCTCGGCGCCGCGGTTGACCAGTCGGTGAGCGATGATGTGGCCGAAGGTCGACGTCTCTGCGCCCTCTTCGTTGAAGTGCAGCGGAACCTCTTGAGCCATGTCGACCATGTGCTCCAGCTCGGCGATCACAGGAGCCTCGAACTTGGCGATGTACTCCGCCTCGACGCCGAAGTGATCGGCGACCTGTTCGCTGGTGAGCCCGGAGCGCAGCAGCTGCTGCACGTCACGCGGCGCCGGCAGCGCACTGCGCGGTGCTGCGGAGGGAAGGGCGCGTCGCACCCGAATCGCCTGCCTCAGCTCGGGCGTCACCGGTACGGCGAACTGCTCGCCCTGGGGATCGACCAGCAGCAGCCGATCGTCCTCGGTTCCGACGAATTTCAGCTCGCGCACCATGGCCTCCTCGCGGTCTCTCATCACTGTCCCTGACATCTTGCCACCTGCGCAGGCCGGAGGTCTGCAGGCTTGCCGTGTTTTCTGCGGCGTCGTGCCGGAGCCAAATCGAATCGCACGGTTTGCGAAACGTCAGACAATGATGCATGCTATCTGCGCCACAGCAAGCAGAACGGACACAGACATGGCCACAGACTACGACGCGCCTCGGCGCCAAGAGGACGAATCCGACTCACTCGACGCGCTGAAGCAGAGCATCCCGTCGAAGCCGAAGACGACCGCCGATGACGAGAACGACACCAGCGAGTACGCGCTGGCCGACGGACCCGATCTGTCAGACGCCGAGCTCGACGTCGTCGTCCTGCCTCCGCAGGAGAACGAGTTCACCTGCGTGGAGTGCTTTCTGGTGAAGCACCGCACGCAGTTCGATCACGAGAGCTCACTCGGGCCGGTCTGCAAAGACTGCGCCGCCTGAGCCAGCCGGATCTCGGCGGCCAGCTCGTCTGCATGCCGTGATCCGATCAGCCAGTACGGCGTCGGATCCTCTGGGTCGATCACTGGAATCCGGATGAGGTCCACCCCGCCTCTGAAGGCTACGAACGCGCGCATGTCGAGCTGCCCGCGAATCTGTTCGAGGGCTTCATCGCCTCTGCGGTAGACAACGGGGTCGCCCAGAGCCGCGACCGGAATGCTCGCGCGACCGACCGTCAGGCGGTCGGAGGCCAGCGTGATCAGGGGAGAGGCCAGCCAGCTCATGGCGGCGAAGAGCACGAAGAGCACCGGGCCGACGATGAACCCGGTCACCGGACTCACCTTGTAGAAGACCGTCGCGAAGGCGGGGATTATCAGCAGCAGCGCGATATAGGCCCCGCCATGAGGTCGCAGACGTTCTCGATAAATCATCAGTCACCGGTTCTTCATACGCTGACCCACACGCACACGGGCATGTAGGCTGGACACCGTGAATTCTAACGTCCAGGTGCTCTTCGCCGGAGCAGCCGCGCCCGTTTACGCACGTCCCGGAGACGCAGGAGCCGACCTCTGCTCCAACGAATCGGCGACCGTGCCCGCCAAACAGAGGGCAGTCATCGGCACCGGCCTTTCGATCGCTCTGCCCGAGGGCTGCGTCGGGCTGGTGCATCCCCGCAGCGGCCTCGCTCTGCACAGCGGAATCACAGTGCTCAACGCACCAGGCACCATCGATGCGGGCTATCGTGGCGAGATCAAGGTCATTCTGCTCAACACGTCAGACCAGGATTTCACCGTCAGACCGGGTGACCGCATCGCTCAGCTCGTCGTGCAGCGTTTCGAGCATGTGGAGTTCGTCGAGGTCGAGCGTCTGCCCGGCAGCGCAAGAGCCTCACAGGGTTTCGGCTCGACCGGCGTCTGAGCGCCCCGTTGCACCTCTTAGGCCATTTGAACTGAAAGGATCCGAACGTGTTCGGAAGAAAGTCACGTGCCGATCGGCACGACGACCAGCAGACCGCAGACGCAGTCGACACAGAAGATGCCGTGCGTGAGTCTGCCGAGAAGCAGAGCGCGGATGCGACAGACGAGTCGTCCGACGTGTCAGACGCTGACGAGCTCGTCGAGCCGAAAGAGCTGCTCGAAGGCCGTGACGCACAGGGTCCGTTCGACTTCGGTGAGTTCACCGCGTCTCAGCCGCTGATCGACTTCGGTTCGATCCTGCTGCCGCCTAGGCCAGGACTCACCATCCGCGTCGAGGTGGAAGAGCCCTCCAAGCGACCGGTGGCCGTCACATTCGAAGACGAGGGCACCCAGCTGCAGGTGCAGGCGTTCGCCGCGCCGCGCAGCGAAGGCCTGTGGCACGAAGTGCGCGAGCAGATCACCCAGCAGCTCGGTGCGCAGAAGGCCGCGCACCGTGAGTTCCAGGGAGAGCTCGGCCTCGAGGTGCACGCCGCGGTGCAGACGCCGGAGGGCACTCAGGTCGTGCGTTTTCTCGGCGTCGACGGTCCGCGCTGGTTCCTGCGCGGCGTCGTCTCCGGCGCAGGTCTCGACAACGAAGAGACCGCCGAACGCGTGAACGCGCTCTTCCGCTCCATCGTGGTGCGCCGCGGCTCCGAACCTCGTGCGCCGCGCGAGCTGCTGCCGCTGAGCCTGCCGCAGCAGAACGCCGCAGACTCCGTGCCTGCGAATGCGTGAGCTGCTCGACCAGGACACACTCGACGCGAAGACCGTTTGGGCGTCGCTCGGCGGCGTGCGAGGCCTGGCCGAGTCGGTGCTGCCCGGCGTCGTCTTCATCCTGATTCAGACGATCACCCGACAGCTGGCGTGGGCGGTCGGCGCCAGCCTCGTGCTGGTGGCGGTCTTCGTGATCTGGCGCCTGGCCCGCCACGAGTCGCTGCAGTCGGCGCTCTCCGGTCTCTTCGGCGTGGCGCTGGGGGCGGTGTTCGCTCTGGTCACCGGCCGCGCCTCAGAGAACTATCTTCCCGGGCTGATCATCAATGCGGTCAGCGCGTTGGCTCTGCTCGTCTCGCTGTTGGTGCGCCGGCCGCTGGTCGGTCTCGCCGTCGGTGCGCTGCGCGGGGATGCCTCGCTGGCGCACGAGAATCGGCTGCTGCTTCGGGCGGGCGCGCTGGCGACCGGAGTCTGGGCCGCCATCGCCGTGCTGCGTCTTGCCGTTCAGCTGCCGCTCTATCTGCAGTCGCGCGCCGACGACGACATCGTCGCGCTGGGCGTCGTGAAGCTCGCGATGGGGCTGCCTCTGCTCGCGGTCGGAGCACTGCTGACCTGGCTGCTGCTGCGGCCGGTCATCGTCGCCCTCGACGAGATCGCGCGCCGTGATGGCTCGCCTGTCAACACGGATTCCGACGCACAACAGTGATCATCGACAATAAGTGAGGGCATCCTTACTGGAATTCGCACTGTGAATCGGATCATTCTAAAGAAGAATTTCAATGATGAGAGGGGCAGCATGTCCGTAAACAGTTTCGGTGCTCGCGACACACTGACCGTCGGCGGCCAGGACTACGAGATTTACCGGTTGGACAAAGTCCCCGGCCATGAGGTGCTGCCGTACAGCCTGAAGGTGTTGCTCGAAAACCTGCTGCGCACCGAAGACGGTGCCAACATCACTGCCGAACACATCAAGGCGCTCGGCAGCTGGGATCCCAATGCTCAGCCTGACACCGAGATCCAGTTCACCCCGGCTCGCGTGGTCATGCAAGACTTCACCGGCGTTCCCTGCATCGTCGATCTGACGACGATGCGTGAGGCCATGAAGAACCTGGGCGGCGACCCCACCAAAATCAACCCGCTTGCTCCCGCCGAGCTCGTGATCGACCACTCCGTCATCGTCGACGTCTTCGGTCAGTCAGACGCCGTGCAGCGCAACGTCGAGATCGAGTACGAGCGCAACGGCGAACGCTATCAGTTCCTGCGTTGGGGGCAGCAGGCATTCGACAACTTCAAGGTGGTTCCCCCGGGCACCGGCATCATCCACCAGGTGAACATCGAGTACCTCGCCCGCGTGGTGTTCGACAAGCATCTCGAAGACGGCACTGTTCAGGCCTACCCTGACACCTGCGTCGGCACCGACTCGCACACCACCATGGTGAACGGCATCGGCGTGCTGGGCTGGGGCGTCGGCGGCATCGAAGCCGAGGCGGCCATGCTGGGGCAGCCGGTCTCCATGCTCATTCCGCGCGTGGTGGGCTTCAAGCTGAGCGGCGAGATCCCCGCCGGAGTGACGGCAACCGACGTCGTTCTCACCATCACCGAGATGCTCCGCGAACACGGTGTGGTCGGCAAGTTCGTCGAGTTCTACGGCGAGGGAGTGGCCAGTGTGCCGCTCGCGAACCGCGCTACCATCGGCAACATGAGCCCCGAGTTCGGCTCGACTGCGGCGATCTTCCCGATCGACGACGTGACGCTCGACTATCTGCGCCTGACCGGTCGCAGCGATGAGCGCGTCGCCCTCGTCGAGGCCTACGCCAAAGAGCAGGGCCTCTGGCATGATCCGAAGCACGAGCCGCACTTCTCGGAGTACATGGAGCTCGACCTGTCGACCGTCGTGCCCTCGATCGCCGGCCCGAAGCGCCCTCAGGACCGTATCAAGCTGAGCGAGTCGAAGCAGTCGTTCGAGAAGACGCTGCCGACCTACGCCGGTGAGACGAGCGAGGCTCCGGTCGAGTACGCAGGTCAGAACTTCGATCTGAAGAACGGCGCCGTCGCGGTCGCCGCCATCACTTCGTGCACGAACACGTCGAACCCCTCGGTCATGATCGCCGCAGGCCTGGTTGCCAAGAAGGCGGTGGAGAAGGGCCTCAAGCAGAAGCCCTGGGTCAAGACCTCTCTGGCCCCCGGCTCGAAGGTCGTCACCGACTACTACGACAAGTCGGGTCTCACCCCGTACCTCGAGGGCGTCGGCTTCTACACCACCGGCTATGGCTGCACGGTCTGCATCGGCAACACCGGCCCGCTGCCCGAACCGATCAGCGAGGCGATCAACGAGAACGATCTGGCTGTGACCGCCGTGCTCTCAGGCAACCGCAACTTCGAGGGCCGCATCAGCCCCGACGTCAAGATGAACTACCTCGCCAGCCCGCCGCTGGTGATCGCCTACGCACTGGCCGGTACGATGGACTTCGACTTCGAGACACAGCCGCTCGGCCAGGACACCGACGGCAACGATGTGTACCTCAAAGACATCTGGCCGACGGCCGAAGAGGTGCAGCAGACGATCGATTCGTCGATCGACCGCGACATGTTCACATCGAAGTACGCTTCGGTCTTCGAGGGCGACGAGAAGTGGCGCGGTCTGCCCACTCCCGAAGGAAAGCTCTTCGAGTGGGACGACGACTCGACCTATGTGCGCAACCCCCCGTACTTCGACGGCATGTCGAAAGACCCGGAGCCGGTCGCGGACATCACGGGTGCTCGTGTGCTGGCGAAGCTCGGTGACTCGGTCACCACCGACCACATCTCGCCCGCAGGTTCGATCAAGGCAGACACCCCGGCCGGCAAGTACCTGCTGAGCAAGGGCGTCGACCGCCGCAGCTTCAACTCGCTGGGCTCGCGTCGAGGCAACCACGAGGTGATGATCCGCGGCACGTTCGCGAACATCCGTCTCAAGAACCTGCTGCTCGACGGAGTCGAGGGTGGGTACACGCGCGACTTCACGCAGGAGGGCGGCCCGCAGTCGTTCATCTACGATGCCGCAGAGAACTATCAGAAGGCCCAGACCCCGCTGGTCGTGCTCGCAGGCAAGGAGTACGGCACGGGCTCCAGCCGAGACTGGGCTGCGAAGGGCACGCGCCTGCTGGGCGTCAAGGCGGTCATCGCCGAGAGCTTCGAACGCATCCACCGTTCGAACCTGATCGGCATGGGCGTCATCCCGCTGCAGTTCCCGGCAGGGGAGTCGTACGAGTCACTCGGCATCGACGGCACTGAGATCTTCTCTTTCTCGGGCATCGAACGCCTCAACGACGGTGAGACGCCGGCGACGGTCACGGTGACAGCGGCTCCCAGCGAGTTCTCTGCTGCGGGCAAAGAACCTGTGACATTCGAAGCAGTCGTTCGCATCGACACCCCTGGAGAGGCGAACTACTACCGCAACGGAGGCATCCTGCAGTACGTGCTGCGTCAGCTCGCTGCGTAGCCTGAACTGCCACCGAAGCCCTGAACGTCACCGTCGAGGTGACACAGAGGTCTGCGGAGATTCCGACGAAAGGGCTCGCGCCACTCCAACCGAGTGGCGCGAGCCCTTTCGCACAGTCGCAGCACGTAGCATGAGTCAAAGCACTGAGAGGTCACCATCGGCATGGCAGAGCACAGCGACATCGGACGATCATCCTCGACCCCGGCTCACGAGGCGGGGCCGGACGCCTCCGCCGGTCTGCTCTCGGGCATCCACGGACCAAGCGACCTCGACCGGCTGTCGGCCGCACAGCTGCGCGATCTCGCCGACGAGATCCGTGCGTTTCTGATCACTTCCGTCGCACGCACCGGAGGCCATCTCGGGCCGAACCTCGGCGTCGTCGAGATCACCATCGCGCTCCACCGGGTCTTCGATTCGCCGCATGATCCCATCGTCTTCGACACCGGGCACCAGTCGTATGTGCACAAACTCCTCACCGGTCGCCACGACTTCGCGCATCTTCGCCAGCGGGGCGGTCTCGCAGGCTACCCGCAGCGCTCCGAGAGCCCGCACGACATCGTGGAGAGTTCGCACGCTTCGTCTTCTCTGTCTTGGGCTGACGGCATCTCACGCGCGCTCACGCTGCGCGGCGAGACGGATCGCACCGTTGTGGCAGTGATCGGCGACGGCGCTCTGACCGGCGGCATGGTCTGGGAGGCCATCAACAACATCTCAGATCAGAACGACCGCCATCTGGTGATCGTGGTCAACGACAACGGACGTTCGTATGCTCCGACGATCGGCGGCATGGCTCGCTACATGAACGAGCTCCGCACACATGGCGGCTACGACCGCGCCTACAAGGCCAGCCGTCGGTTCTTCTATCGCCTCGGACGCCCCGGCCGTTTTCTCTTCAACAGCGTGCGCGGCGGTCTATACGGCCTGTTGCGGGCGCAGAGCGGCGAGGACTACGCCCTCTTCTCGAACCTGGACATCAAGTACATCGGCCCGGTCGACGGCCACGACATCGAGGCGATGGAGGTCGCCCTGCGTCAGGCGAAGCGCTTCGGCCACCCGGTGATCGTGCATGCGGTCACACAGAAGGGGCACGGCTACGAGCCTGCGCGCGCTGACAAGGCCGACCAGTTCCATGCGGTCGGTCGCATCGATCCCGACACCGGTCAGCCGATCTCGACGGTGAAGTCGATCACCTGGACGGCCGTCTTCTCGGACGAGATGCTCGAGCAGGCACGCCGACGTCCCGAGGTCGTGGGCATCACCGCAGCGATGCGGCTGCCGGTCGGTCTCGACGCGATGTCGCAGGCCTTCCCCGATCGGGTCATCGACGTGGGCATCGCCGAAGAGCACGCGGTGGCCTCAGCCGCCGGCCTGGCGTTCGGCGGCGCGCACCCGGTCGTCGCGCTCTACGCGACCTTCCTCAATCGCGCCTTCGATCAGGTGCTCATGGACGTCGCTCTGCACCGCGCCGGCGTCACCTTCGTCCTCGACCGGGCAGGCGTGACCGGCCCCGACGGCGCCAGCCACAACGGGCAGTGGGATCTCTCGACGCTGCAGCTGGTGCCCGGCATCCGCATCGCCGCGCCTCGCGACGCCGCGACGCTGCGCGAAGAGCTCGGAGAGGCCCTCGACGTCTCAGACGCTCCGACTGTGCTGCGATATCCGAAGGGCACTGTGAACGAACCACTGCCCGCTCTCAGCCGCTCGACAGACGGCGTCGACGTGCTCTTTCGATCGACGAGCCGCGATGTGCTCATCGTCTCGATCGGCGCGATGGCTCCCGTCGCCCTCGACGTCGCGCGTCGGCTGCACGAACAGGGCATCGGCACGACCGTGATCGATCCTCGGTGGGTCGTGCCGGTGCCGCACACGGTGCTCACGCGGGCGGCCAGACACCGACTGGTCGTCACCATCGAAGACGGCCTGCGCACCGGAGGCATCGGCACCCGCATCCGTCAGGACATGCGTGATGCCGGCATCGACACGGGACTCACTGAGTTCGGCCTGCCTGATGAATTCTTCCCGCACGCGACCCGCGACCAGCTGCTGCACGACTCGGGGCTCGACGCGGCGGCTATCACCGAGCAGGTCATCCAGATGGTGCTCGGCACGCGTGTGCCCAACGCTCGCGGAGCCCGCCATGACGGCTTTCCAGATGCCACCGACTTCGACGTCACCGATCACCGTGCGGCCTCCGACGGGCACTGAGCCCGACTGAGGCGACGTCGCGGCTACGCTGAGGCGGCCTCGCGGAAAGCCTCTGCGATCGGTGCCGCGGTGAGCTCGGTCTGCCAGGGCCGGGCACCGAGCTCTGCAAGACGTGTGGCGACTTCGGCCGCGTCGATCGGCTCCGAGGTCTCCCAAGCGAGTTCACGAAGCACTCGGGGCTGCAGCAGGTTCTCGACCGGCAGATCGTGAGCCTCGGCGATCTCGATCAGCGCCGACCTGGCTGTGCGCAGACGCTGATCGGCCTCCGGGTGCTGCCGACCCCAGGAGCGATGATGTGGCACGCCCTCGTGCGGCACGCGCACGCTGATGGGCTCTTGGCTGGCTCGCGCGCGCTGCACGGCCGCCCACCAGTGTCTCAGCTCGGAATGGGCGCCGCGCCCGTTGAACTCGCGCAGAGCCAGCAGCTCGTGCTCGTTGCGCACTGCGTTGGTCGCCGCGGCCATGATGGCGCGATCGGGGATGAGCCGGTGCGGCGAGAGATCGCGCTGCCGAGCCAGCGCATCGCGTTCGTTCCAGAGCTCGCGCACGATGCGCAGCTGCCGCGGCGTGCGCGCAGCTGTGATCCCGCTGGTGCGACGCCAAGGCTCGCCCGGCTTCTGCCGCGGTTCGAAGTCCATCTCGGCGGCGAATTCCTGCCGAGCGATCTCGAGCTTTCCCTGATCGGTCAGAAGACGTTCGACCTCGTCTCGCAGCTCGACGAGATACTCGACGTCGAGAGCCGCGTAGGCGAGCCATTCCTCAGGCAGTGGGCGTCGTGACCAGTCGGCTGCCGAGTGCTCCTTCTTCAGATGGATGCCGAAGAGATCGTCAAGCAGACCGCCGAGTCCGACATGCGGCAGATTCAGCAGTCTCGCACCCAGCTCGGTGTCGAAGAGCGCGGCGGGAGAGAGCCCGAGCGCATGCAGCGAGGGCAGGTCTTGGGTCGCCGCGTGCAGCACCCACTCTTGTCGCCCGATGACGCTCTGCAGCTCGGCCATGGCCTCGCCGTCGAAGGCGACCGGGTCGAGCAGCACCGCTGGCTCGTCGCCGCGACGCATCTGCACCAGATAGGCGTTGTCGTGATAGCGGAAACCGCTCGCGCGTTCGGTGTCGAGAGCAAGCGGGCCGTCAGCTCCTTCGAGTCGGCGCATCGCCTCCTCAAGCCCTCTGGGCGTCGCCACAACCGGTGGAATGCCGTCTGCCGGCTGCACGACGAGATGTGAGGGTTGGTCTTCGACGTTCACAGTGTGGATGAGCCTTTCGCCTACGAGTGCGTGTCAGTGAGAGTGGGCAGAAGCACCGAGATCTCGCCCGGCACCGGGGGCAGGCTCGCCGCTTCGCTGATCAGATCGATCCAGGCGAGCAGGTGGGGAGTCACCGGCTGACCGACCTCAGCCGACCATGAGGCTCGCAGTTCGATCTCTGTGCCGTCGGTCTCGGTGCTCAGTGCCCCGAAACCGGAGTTGATCGTCTTGGTGACCGTGCCCGAGATGCTGTGATAGCGCGCATGCTGCTGATGGAGTCCGTCTTCGAGCCAGGACCAGACCACGCCCGCAACGAACGGATCAAGACCGAGATCGGCCTCGAGCGGCGCCTTGAGATAGGAGATCACGCGCAGTGTCGACCCCCAGCCCTCTGGCGGCTCTGGGTTGTGCAGCAGTACGAAGCGTGCGCTGGCGCGCGAATGCACGAAAGTCGATTTGGCGTCGACCTCGACGGCGAAGGCGACGGCCTCGGGTGCGATGTGCGACGGAGCGTCGATGCGTTCGAGCACGATGTCAGAGCGGTGACGCACAGCCGAGAGCTCGCGCAGGAGGTTTGCGAACTCCGGGCTCATCTCATCGTCTCTGCGAACTTCGGTCACGCAAGCAGACTAAAATGACCGAAGGCAGACTGGCGTCAGACTCGCCGCGCTGGAGAGGATCACATGCCCGAGCACAGAGACAACCGTTCAGAGGCCCCGCAGCGCTCCGGCAGAGGACTCTCGCTGCTGGGTGTGGTGGCCGGTGTGACCGGTGCGGCAGCTGCCGTGATGGCCGCCGGAGCCGCCGCGAGCGCCCATGTCGCTCGCGAAGTCGTGATGCCGCCGAGGCGCCGCACCGAAGACGTCAGCGTCCAGGCGGTCTGGTCGGATGCGGACGGTCTCTTGATCACCCTCAAGTCGACTCGGGACTCCAGGCTGGCCGGCGTGCCGGGCGAGTACAGCTTCTGGTTCGACGAAGGTCGCGGGCATGCCGTCATCGGCGAGATCGTCGATCAGACGTGGGACAGCATCACGCGGCGCGTGCTGCGCGTCGACTTCGGCGTGCTCGACGGTCGCGTGCGTCGCGGACGTGTCAACGGATGGGTCTGGCTGACGCCGGAGTCGGCGGGTTTCGACGCCCAGAACGTGCTCATCGACGGCCCGCTCGGCCCGAACCCCGCCTGGCTGGTCTCGCATGAGCCCAGCGGCCGCCCGGTCTACGCCGTCGACCGGCCAGACGACGTCGACGAGGCTGCATCGGCACATCCGGCCGAAGCGAGCGAGCCGCCGACGGAGACCGCCGAATCCGGTGCCGACCGATCACAGACATGGGTCATCCATGTGCACGGGCGTGCCTCGGCTCGACCAGAGGTCGTCCGCGGTCTCGGCGCGGTGCAGCAGCTCGGCCTGACGTCGCTGATCGTGAGCTATCGCAACGACGGCGAGGCGACGCCCAGCGCAGACAACCGCTATGCCCTCGGCGAGACTGAATGGGAGGACGTCGAGGCGGCGATCGACTACGCGCTCTCGCACGGTGCGAAGAAGGTCTTTCTCTTCGGCTGGTCGATGGGAGGAGCCATCGTGCTCCAGACTCTGGCCAGAACGCGGCACGCCCGACGCATCGGGGGAGTGCTCCTCGACTCACCGGTCGTCGACTGGGGCGACGCCCTGGCATATCAGGCGGATGCGTCCAGCGTGCCGGCCCCGGTGCGCGAGTTCGCGCTGACCCTTTTGGGCCGACGCTGGGCCACGCCTGCGACGGGGCTGCAGAGCCCCATCGACCTCGACGCGCTGAACTGGGTCGCACGGGCGGGAGAGCTGCGCAAACCGGTGCTGCTCATGCACAGCGACGACGACGGGTTCGTGCCGAGCGGCCCGTCACGGGAGCTGGCCGCAGCACGCCCAGATCTGGTGACCTTCGTACCGTTCAAGACGGCACGACACTGCAAACTGTGGAACCACGATCGCGAACTGTGGGAGAGCAGCGTGACGGACTGGCTGACCGAGCGTTTGGCCCCGACCGCGGCTGGCACGCCGCGTGCCCGGCGCCGCTGAGCGTCGTCAGGCGTCTCGCTCAGCGATCCGGCGCCGAACTTGGGCCTTGATGCGCTCAAGGATTCCGGTCATGCCGCGCAGACGCAGCGGTGACACCGTTCGAGCGAGACCGAGTTCGAACGGGTAGTCGCTGGGTACGTCGAGTACCTGCTGCACGCTCTCACCGTCGAGGCCCTGGACCAGAATCGAGGCGAATCCGCGGGTGGTCGGTGCCTCACGCGGAGCCGTGACGTGTGGGTGCACCGTGTCGCCGTCGACGTCGACCTTCAGAAAGACGGGAGACTGGCACTCGGGCACGGGCTCAAGCAGATCGGGATCGTCGCGGTAGCGTTCCGGCAGCTCGGGCAGCTCGTCTGCGAACTCCAGCAGCAGCTGCAGCCGGTCTCGCTCACCGAGGGCGTTGAAATCCTCGGCCGTCTCGATGAGCCTGGGCGGCAGGTGCTGCGCATCGAGCTCATGGGGTGCGTCAAACAGGTGTGACGAGGGGGAGTCGGAGGTGCTCATGGACGACGAGTCTACGCTGCAGCGGGCGTCGTGCCCCGGGCCGGATGATCTGCCACAGCCCATGAGCGACTCTCTGCTCTGCAGACGGTTCAGCGGCTGACGGGAGCGGTGCCGGGTTCTGCTCCGGTCACCACCGGCACGCGCACCGCTGAGCCCCATTCAGTCCACGAGCCGTCATAGTTGCGCACGTTCTCGAAGCCGAGCAGATACTTCAGCACGAACCAGGTGTGGCTCGACCGTTCGCCGATGCGGCAGTACACGATCACGTCATCGCCCTCGCGCAGACCGGCGCCACCCGTCTCGTAGATTGCACGCAGCTCGTCGGCTGTCTTGAAGGTGCCGTCATCGTCGACGGCCTTCGCCCATGGCACACTCTGCGCGGTGGGAATATGGCCGGCCCGAAGCGCCCCTTCTTCGGGGTAGTCCGGAGCTGTGGTGCGCTCACCGAGGTATTCGGGTGTCGAGCGCACGTCGATCAGATGCTCGACGCCGATCGCGGCAAGCACGTCGTCACGATACGCACGGATTGGCGCATCTTCCCGTCGGACCACCGGATAGGCGGTCGGGGTGCGCGGGCGAACCTCGCGAGTCAGATCGCGTCCCTCGGCGATCCACTTCGATCGGCTGCCGTTGAGCAGACGCACATCTTCGTGACCGAAGAGCGTGAACACCCAGAGCGCGTAGGCCGCCCACCAGTTGTTCTTGTCACCGTAGATCACGACCGTGTCATCGCGGTCGATGCCCTTCTCACTGAGCAGCTTCGAGAAGCCCGCGCCGTCGACATAGTCGCGCACGACCGGGTCGTTGAGATCGGTGTGCCAGTCGATCTTGACCGCACCGGGGATGTGCCCGGTCTCGTAGAGCAGCACGTCTTCGTCGCTCTCGACGACGACGAGTCCGGGTTCGCCCAGATGTTCGGCGAGCCACTCGGTGGTGACCAGGCGCTCAGGATGCGCGTAGCCTGCGGTCTTCGGATCTGACGAGTCGACGGCGACAGTCATGATGTTCTCCTTCGTTGCCTCGACTCGTTCGAGTCTCGGTGATGTCGATCACGATACTGCACCCGACTCGCCTGCGGCAGCGTTCCGCAACAGCAGGTCATGTGATGGCAAGTGCGCACCGTCGTCGCTCATGTCTGCACGAGCCG
This sequence comes from Pseudoclavibacter sp. CFCC 11306, assembly GCF_008831235.1. Classification (GTDB taxonomy): domain Bacteria; phylum Actinomycetota; class Actinomycetes; order Actinomycetales; family Microbacteriaceae; genus Pseudoclavibacter_A. The sequence goes on along the minus strand of NZ_WBKF01000001.1, from coordinate 364,441 downwards.
CCCCACGAACCCGCTACAGTGAACAGGGTGCCGCGAACAGGGTGCCGCGCTGGATCTCATGCACGCGCATCCGCATCACGACGCTCACTCGGATATGACGCGGGTCGCCACGATTCGGCCACCGCCACACACGCGTGCACTGCCGCCGCCAGAGAGGAACGCATGATCTCGCATATCGTCGATGTGCACCCGAATCTCGATCCCGACGAGCTCGTCGCGAACCTCGTGCCGCCACCGCTCTTCCAGACCGCGTCGTTCGAGAGCTACCAGCCCAGTGCCGATTACCCGTCGCAGCTGGAGGCCGTCGAGGCCCTGCGCACGTTCTCCGACCGCTGGGGAGCAGTGAAGCGCCGCAGCCTCTTCGGCAGAAGCAAAAAGGCGGCGAAGCAGGCCAGCGGCATCTATCTCGACGGCGGCTTCGGCGTCGGCAAGTCCCACCTGCTGGCAGCGCTGTGGAACACCGCTCCGCAGCCCAAGGCCTATGGCACCTTCTTGGAGTACACATCGCTGGTCGGCGCACTCGGATTCGAGAACGCCGTCGCCAAGCTGCGCGGCTACTCCCTGCTGTGCATCGACGAGTTCGAACTCGACGACCCCGGCGACACAATGATCATGACCCGGCTGCTGAAGGAGCTCGCGGCGACCGGCACCTCGATCGTGGCCACATCGAACACGCCGCCGAACGCCCTCGGCGAGGGCAGATTCGCCGCCTCCGACTTCATGCGCGAGATACAGTCGCTCGCCTCGATCTTCCAGGCGCTGCGCATCGACGGTCAGGACTACCGACGGCGCGACGTGAACAGCGAGGCCATCCCCTGGGAGCCCGCACAGATCGATCAGCTCGTCGCACAGCATCAGTCGGACGACCTGCGCGTGTCGCAGGACGCCTTCGCCGACGTCATCGATCACATCTCGACGCTGCACCCAGTGCAGTACTTCGCCCTTGCGCGCTCTGCCGACACGTTCGTCTGGTCGGGAGTCGGACGCCTCACGAGGCAGGACGACGCGCTGCGTCTCGTGGCGCTGATCGACCGTCTGTACGACGCACAGAAGCCGATCGTGGCAGCAGGCCTGCCGCTGACCGAGGTGTTCAGCCAGGAGATGATCGACGGCGGATACCGCAAGAAGTATCTGCGCTGCGTCTCGCGTCTCGACGCGCTCACCACACTCGCTCACGAGACCTACGACGTGGCCAAGGCCTGACGCTTCTCGAAACACTACCGTAACAGCGGCCTCCGACGCGTAACAGCGCCGTAACCCTTGCGCATATCATGCGAAATCTCTGCACCCGAGACTGAACTCAGTTCGTGATAGTCGTCGCATTATGATGCGCGGTCGCGATCCCATGATCAGTTCGAGAGAGGTTTCACCATGACAGAGACAGTCACGACCGGCACCATATGGTTGCTGGTGTCGACCGCGCTGGTGTTGTTCATGACGCCCGGCGTCGCCTTCTTCTATGGCGGCCTTGTACGGGCAAAGTCCGTCGTCAGCATGCTCATGCTCAGCTTCGGGTCCATGGGACTCATCGGGCTGCTCTGGGTGCTCTACGGGGCGAACATGACGAGCATCGCCGAAGACGCGAGCCCGTGGTCGTTCGCTGGCAACCCGTTCTCGGCCTTCGGGCTCAGCGGGGTCAGCGGCGAGGATCTCGTCTCGACCGTCTACGGTTCGACCTTCGCCATCATCACCGTGGCACTGATCTCGGGAGCCATCGCCGATCGCGCGAAGTTCGGCTCGTGGATGATCTTCGCAGCACTCTGGGCGACTCTCTCGTACTTTCCGGTCGCGGCCTGGGTCTGGGGCGGCGGCTGGATCGGCACCGTGGTGCCTGAGTGGTTCGGCGTAGACGGCGTGCTCGACTTCGCCGGCGGCACGGTCGTTCACATCAACTCCGGTGCCGCGGCTCTGGCCCTCGCCATCGTTCTCGGCCGCCGCATTGGCTTCGACAAGGGCATCGCGAAGCCGCACAACGTGCCGCTGGTTCTGATCGGTGCATCAGTGCTGTGGTTCGGCTGGTTCGGCTTCAACGGAGGCGCAGCGACAGATGACGCGACCGCCGGTCTCATCTACCTGAACACCATGGTGACGCCTGCAGCTGCGATTCTGGCCTGGCTCGTCGTCGAGAAGCTGAAGACGGGCAAGGCGACCGCGGTCGGTGCCGGAACGGGTGCTGTGGCGGGTCTGGTCGGCATCACCCCGGCGTGCGATCAGCTCACTCCTGGTGCGGCCATCCTGTTGGGCCTCATCGTCGGCGGCGTCTGCGCACTCGCCGTCAACGCGAAATGGGTGCTCGGCTACGACGACTCGCTCGACGTGGTCGGCGTGCACCTCGTCGGCGGACTCATCGGCTGTGTGTACCTGGGCTTCTTCGCCAACGACTCGGGACTCTTCTACGGCTACGGCTGGGGACAGCTCGGCGCTCAGATCGTCGGTTCGGTACCAGTGGCGATCTACTCCTTCATCGTCGCCTTCATCATCGGCAAGGTCATCGACAAGACCATCGGCTTCCGCGTCAAGAACGAAGACGAAGTGGCCGGCATCGACCTGCGTGTGCACGGCGAGTCCGGATACGCCCTGCAGAACTGAGGGTTCATGCTGAAAGCCGCTCCTGAGCGGCAGAAATGAACAAAGCAGCGCTTCACACGTGAAGAGGGTGCGGCAGCCGTCACAGGCTCCGCACCCTCTTCGTGTGTGTCCCAAGAACAACCATGTGTGACGTGGCGCCAGGCGGCGGTGATCGACCGAAATCTGATTCCAGGGCACATGGACCGCAGCCGTCTGGCTGATGCCTCAAGCGCCGCTCTCGGCTCAGCTGCACCCCGGTCGAAGGCCTGAAGTCAGGCAGCAGACGGTGCGACACGCCCGCGATACCTGGATCGGTTCACCCCGATTTTGCATTCGCGCGGAGTTACGGTACATTATTCAAGTCGCCGGAACACGGGGACAACGTTGAGAAGCTTCAAGCTGATCGACATGCGGATGTGGCTCAGTTGGTAGAGCACCACCTTGCCATGGTGGGGGTCGCGAGTTCGAATCTCGTCATCCGCTCGGAGGGTTCTTTCACTTGTGAAAGACCTGCCACAGGCTCCGCTTCACAGGGGCCGCTTCACAGGTACTGCTTCATTGAGAACCTGTGTGGTCTGGCATGGTGGAGTGGCCGAGTGGCGAGGCAGCGGCCTGCAAAGCCGTATACGCGGGTTCGACTCCCGTCTCCACCTCCAACCGGCTTCGGCCGGAGTCGACGCAAGTCGGCATACGCACTCGACGGTTCGAGTACGGGCGATTGGCGCAGTCTGGTAGCGCGCTTCCCTGACACGGAAGAGGTCAGCAGTTCAAGTCTGCTATCGCCCACCACCGGATAGGCCCGGAATCACGCGGAAGACGCGGGGTTCCGGGTCTTCTTTCGTTAACGCGCGGATAGCAGACGGAGAGCAGGCCTGCGTCACGCTTCGCTCGTGCAGGCGACTGCGGAGGTTTCCTGCTGTACTCGGGGATTCCTCACGTGCGCATGAGGAGAAGATGCGGCTGGTCGTGTGTGCATCATTGCTGAGACAGCCATGCAGACAGCGGTAACGCCCAACCTGGCTTGCACCGGGCGGGCGGATACGTGTGTCTGCGGCTCGTGCCACACTGGCCCGTATGAAGGGCGAAGCGACAGCAACCTACGACGCCGGCAGAGTCACGATCGAGATTCATACCTCGGGTGTGCTGATCGGCCGGTGGGCTGTGCGCGCTGCCCGCGTCTCGGACGTCCAGCGGGTCATGGTCGACGAAGGCTGGCGCGTTCAGCTGCGCAAGACGATGTCGGGTGGGGCGGTCTGGCGCGGTGAGGCGGTACGGCCGGACGACTGGGCGAAGCATCTCTGATGCGAATAGATGCCTCTTCGGGTGGGCAAGATCGCTATCTGTGCTATCACTAGGACTGCAGCCCGCTTTATCGACTTTGAATTGAGAATCCCGTGACCACACTTGCACTCGCACTGTCCGACCTCCTCAACGATCACCAAACACCTCTCGAGACTCTGTTGGACCGTCACTTCAATGCCGACTACCGCCAGCGCACCAATGGCGACTGGACCACGCGTGAGCAGTTCGCTGAGCACATCAAGCACCTTCGCGCCATCACCAGCAACGCTGAGGTCAAAGTGCTGGACGAGCTCACCGATGGCAGCCACTATGCAGAGAGACACCGCGTCGTTGTGACAAAACGAGACCAGTCAACCGTCGAGCAAGAGGTCTACGTGTTCGCACAACTGGACTCTGACGGAAAGTTCCTCTCACTCGAGGAAGTGACTCTCATGGTGCAGGGAGCTGAACAGGATCGGAATATCGGCAGTGCACGTTGACAAAAGGTCGTGTGCTGGACGAAGAGCCAGCTTGCGCCCTTTCGCCCTCATTCCATACATGCCACCCACCGCTCACATGCTTCCGCTGACGGCGGTGCATGCTGCGGTCCAGACTGCTTCTCATCTCTGTCATTCATGCTCTTGAGCATGTTGGCTTGCGGCGCTCCGCAGGCCTGGGCACAGGGGAGTGGCTTCGTCTGTCGGAGAGCAAACGGAGAGCAGATTTCAGTGCCAGTGCTTGCTCGATTGGGCCGACGTCCCGCAGCACGCCCACGACGTCCGCTCTGCGGCGACAACAGCTGACGAACAGGGCACCTACCCACCAGGCACGGTGAACGGCCGGCGCTCAGCGGCTGCTCATCGCGGTGCTGAACAAGCGGCACGGAGATCCACCTTCCTCAGCCTCCGCTTGAAGGGTACGTCTCGTGGAATATGCGATCACTCCGCATCTGTGGTCACAGGCAGTTCTGGTTCTGCTCGAGTCATCCGCGCGAATAACTGGGACCCGCTGCGTGCGTGCTCACAGGGCGCCACAGACGCAGATGAGGGGCTCCCGCCGCCCCCTCCACGGCAGGAACCCCTCTGTGAGCGCTGCATCACTGCTGTCGACCACGTCTATAGATTAGATGACCCGACTGACATGCCTCAATGGTGATAGCTCACCACAGCATCGGTGAGCATGGGCCAGCACGTTCCGTCGGCGCATGTGCAACGGCCGGAGAGTCAGTCGGTCAACGCCTGGCCCATGTGTTCGTCGAGCAGCAGGGCTGACAGAGCCGCCAGCACGAATGCCACGCCGAAAATGCTGAAGAGCACTCCGGTGCCGCCCCAGGCCGCCGCAAGCACGACCGGCACCAACAGGGGCGCGATGATGGATGCCACACGACCGAACCCCGCCGACCACCCGGTGCCGGTGCCACGCAGTGCAGTCGGGAAGACTTCTGGGGAGATGGCATAGAGCGCGCCCCAGGCGCCCAGATTGAAGAAGCTCAGCAGACATCCGCTGACCAGAATGGCCGTCACCGAGCCGGCTGTGCCGAAGAGCACTGCCGAGACGGCTGAGCCGATCAGGAACGACGCCAGCGTCCAGCGACGCCCCCAATGCTCGATCAGCCATGCTGCAACCGCATAGCCGGGCAGCTGCGCCAGTGTGATGATCAGGGTGTATCCGAAGCTCTTCACCAGATCGTATCCCTGTGCTGCGAGAATCGAGGGGATCCAGATGAAGGCCCCGTAGTACGAGAAGTTCACCAGGAACCAGACCAGACTCAGCGCGACGGTGTTGCGAACCTGCCCACGCCGCCACAGCCCGCCGAAACCACTGGTCGCAGTTCTGCTCGCGGCTTCGTCTGCGCCTTCAGCGGAGGCCGGGGGGAGTGTAGCAGCCTCACCCGCGGCCTGCACCCGGAACATCACTGGCGAATTCTCGAAGCGGCGCACGATCTGCTCGGCCTCATCATGGCGGCCGCGCGTCTCGAGAAAGCGGATCGACTCCGGCAGCCCGAACCGGACGAACGCCGCGTAGAGTGCTGGCACCGCGCCGATCAGCATGGCGATGCGCCAGCCCCAATCTCCATGTGGGACCAACAGGTAGCCGAGCAGCGCTGCAAGCAGCCAGCCGATGGCCCAGAAGGCCTCAAGCACGACGATGATGCGACCGCGGATGCTCGGGGGCGCGAACTCGCTCACGTATGTGCTGGCAACAGGCAGCTCAGCGCCGAGCCCCAGCCCCACTATGAAGCGCATGACGAGGAAGAACGCGAGCACCGGTGCGAACGCGCTCAGCGCTGCGCCAAGGCCAAAGATCAGCAGAGTCAGCGCGAACACCGTGCGCCTGCCGAAACGATCGGCGAGCCTGCCACCCAGCATTGCGCCCAGGGCCATACCGATGAACCCGAGCGAGACGATCCAACTCTGCTCGGTCGAAGAGAGAGCCCATTCGCTCTTCAATACGACGATCACGTACGAGATGAGCGCGACGTCGAGAGCATCGAGCGCCCATCCGATCCCCGAAGAGGTGACCAAGTGGGCATGAGCCCGAGTGAAGGGAAGTCTGTCCAAGCGCTGGGTGAGCGTCGGAGCTCCGGCAGAGGCCGCCGACGGCGGCACGTCATTATTGGTTGTGTCTGTCATAGAAGACAGTATTGCACAGGTCTGAACAGGTATGTTCGATTGTACCGAACGAAACGATGTGCTTGTCTGCGGACGACCGGCAGGGAAGTCCGCGGCTGACGGCCCAGAGCGGCGGATACCGCCCAAGCCGTTACCGCCCGAGGCCATGAGACACAAAGAGGGCCTCGCCACAATGGCGAGGCCCTCTTCGAATGCTCAGCAGGCCATGAGGGCGTGCCGCACACGGGTGCAGAGCATCAGTGGTGCTCGTGCTGTGCCGCAGCAAGCTCCTCCGGAGTGACCGGCTTGACCCGGCTCTCGAAGAAGAAGCGGCTGAACCATGAGCGACGACGATCCTTGTTGTAGATCTTGCCGTCGGAGCGCGGGCGAACCGGCACCGGAACGTTCTCTTCGAACGAGACGAGACGCCAGCGCTCGTACTCATCGAGAGGACGGTGCAGCTCCTGGAACTCCCCGTGAGGATACCGGATGACATGACCAGTCTCGACACCGTGCAGAACCAGATCACGATCCTTTCGCTGCAGAGCGAAGGCAACGCGGCGAGTGATGATGAAGGCGATGATCGGCCCGAGGATCAGCGATGCCTGCAGCACGTGAGTGACCAAAAACACATTCCAGTGGAAGAAGACGCTCATCACGTCAGACGATGCCGCTGCCCACATGGTCGCGTAGAAGGCAATGCCTGCCGCGCCGATCGCCGTGCGGGTCGGCGCGTTGCGCGGGCGATCCAGAACGTTGTGGTTGCGGTCGTCTCCGGTGATCCACTTCTCAACGAAGGGGTAGGCCACCAGCACGGCGATGAAGCCACCGAGCAGCACCACAGGAGCCATGATGTTCCACGAGAACGTGAAGCCGAAGATCACCGATTCCCAGTGCGGCGGGATCAGTCGCAGTGCGCCATCCGCCCAGCCGATGTACCAGTCCGGCTGCGTGCCTGCCGAGACTGGCGACGGATCGTATGGCCCGTAGTTCCAGATCGGGTTGATCGTGAACGTAGCGGCGATCACTGTGAGCAGACCGTAGACGATGAAGAAGAAGCCGCCGGCCTTGGCTGCGTACACCGGGAGCACCGGGTAGCCGACGACGTTCGTCTCACGGGCACCGGGGTTCGGGTAATGCGTGTGCTTGTGCAGAACCACCATCAGCAGGTGCACGGCGATCAACAGGATGATCAGCGCAGGGATCAACATGATGTGCAGCATGTACAGACGGTTGATCAGGTCGGTGCCGGGGAACTCGTTGCCGAAGAACAGGAACGAGAGCCAGGTGCCGATGAGGGGGAGCCCCTTCATCAGACCGTCGATGATGCGCAGACCGTTGCCCGAAAGCAGATCGTCAGGAAGTGAGTAGCCGGTGAACCCGGCTCCCATGCCGAGCACCCAGAGCAGCACACCGACGATCCAGTTCAGTTCACGCGGCTTGCGGAACGCACCTGTGAAGAAGATGCGAGCCATGTGCAGTGTCGCTGCCGCGACGAACATCAGTGCCGACCAGTGGTGCAGCTGGCGCATGAGCAGCCCGCCGCGGATGTCGAACGAGAGATCCAGCGTCGAGGCATAGGCCGCGGACATGTGGATGCCCTTCAGCGGGATATAGGAGCCGTCGTACGTGGTCTCGACCATCGACGCCTGGAAGAACAGGGTCAGAAACGTTCCGGAGATCAGCAGCGCAACGAAGCTGTACAGCGCCACCTCGCCGAGCATGAACGACCAGTGGTCGGGAAAGATCTTGCGCCCGAACTCCTTGACGACCCCTGCGACGCCGAGGCGTTCGTCGAGATAGTCAGCGGCACGACCCGCCTTGGTCGTGGGTTTTGTCGTCACTGTCGTGGTCACTTTTCAATCTCCCAGAAGCTCGGTCCGACTGGTGCGCGGAAGTCACCCTTCGACACCAGATAGCCTTCGCTGTCAACCGTGATAGGCAGCTGGGGCAGCGGACGGTTCGCCGGGCCGAAGACGACCTTGGCGCCGTCTGCGATGTCGAACGTCGACTGGTGGCACGGGCAGAGCAGATGATGCGTGTGCTGCTCGACCAGAGCGACAGGGCATCCCACGTGCGTGCAGATCTTTGAGTATGCGAGGATGCCGTGATATCCGTCTTCGGCGCCCGACTTGATCTCGTTCTCGGGCAGACGGACGAGCAGCACGGCCGCCTTGGCCTTTTCGATGATGCGCTGCGAATGATTCTCGATTTCGAGCAGGTTCTCGGGGATCACGTGGAAGGCCGAGCCGAGCTGAACATCTGAGGCCTTGATCGGGCGACCGTTCGGATCCCGAACGAGCTTCAGGCTGTCCTGATCGCCCCAGATGGTGTGGCGCAGTTTCTCAGCCGGATTGACCAGCCCCTGGCTGACCGGAGCGAGGTCACGCAGCATGACGATGCCCGGCAGGGGAGCGACGACCGCCGCACCGATCAGCGAGCGACGCAGCACCGTACGACGGCTGATGCCGCTCTCTTTGTCTGCCGTCTGCAGAATCTCGATGGCCTCTGCACGAGTCTCGTCCGAGGAGCGAAGCGTGTGCCGTTCCTCTTCCATCTCGTGCGCCGGCATGAGCTGCTTCGCGAAGTGCACGGCACCGATGCCGATCGCCAGGAACGCGAAGCCGATCGACAGACCGAGCCACAGGTTGTTCGGATGGACCGTCGACATGTCGTCGGCCTTAATCGGCACGGCGATGTAGACGATGATCGCGATGACGCTCGCCACCGCCGAGGCGATGAACCAAGCGGTAACCTGACGCTCGGCGCGCTTGGCGGCCTTCGGGTCGCGGTCAGTGACGCGCTCGGGTGAGTGGGGCTCGATGCCCGGGTTCTCGAACCCATGTTCGAGCACTACCGTCGTGCTCTGTGGCTCGTGTTCTGACACAGGAGTCTCTTCCTTGTTCTTTGCCATAGTGTTCTCTCCGCTCAGTCAGCCCGTGCACCAAGCCAGATGGTGAATGCGACAATCGCACCGATGCCGAAGATCCAGATGAACAGCCCCTCAGACACCGGACCGAGCGATCCGAGATCGACGCCACCGGGAGACTGATTCTTCTCGACGTACTTCAGGTACGAGATGATCCCGGCCTTCTCTTCAGGCGAGAGGTTGGTGTCGTTGAACACCGGCATGTTCTGCGGGCCGGTGATCATGGCTTCGTAGATGTGCGTCTCAGAGACCCCCATCAGCGAGGGCGCGTACTTGCCCTCGGTCAGCGCACCGCCGGCGCCGGCGACGTTATGGCACATCGCGCAGTTGATGCGGAAGAGCTCGGCACCCGATGCGACCTTCTCGGAGTCAGTGGTGTCGACCTGCTTCGCGATGTCACTCGGTATGGCCGGGCCGGAGCCGACCGATGCCACGTAGGCCGCGAGAGCCTTGATCTGTTCGTCGGTGAACTGCGGAGCTTTGACCTGCGCCTGCGGGCCCTGCATCTGCATCGGCATACGGCCGGTGCCGACCTGGAAGTCGACCGATGCGGCCCCGACGCCGACCAGCGACGGGCCGGCGTCCGAACCCTGAAGATTGAGTCCGTGGCACGTGGCGCAGTTTGCCTGGAAGAGCTTCTGGCCCTCGTCGACCTGCTCCTGGGTGTTGGCCACCTTCTCGATGTCGGTCGACGACGAGCTGGCCTGTGCCACAGCAGCGTAGCCTCCACCGGTCACAGCGAGACCGATGGCGAGCAGACCGATGGTGGCGAGCGGTCCGCGACGCTTGGAGCGGCGGCTCACCTTGGACTTATGGTTCTTGCGAATCTTCATTCCTGCTAACTCCAGTCTCAACCGATGAGCGGAAGGATGTAGACGGCCGTGAACAGAATCAGCCAGACGACATCGACAAAGTGCCAGTAGTACGACACCACGATGGCGCTCTGCGCCTCACGGTGGCCGAACTTGCGCGACGCGTACGTGCGGCCGATGATCACGAGGAACGCGATCAGGCCACCGATGACGTGCAGCGCGTGGAACCCGGTGCCGACGAAAAACGCAGACCAGAAGGTGTCGGTCGACATGGCCACACCCTCGTGGTACAGCGTCGCGTACTCGAACACCTGACCGGTCACGAAGATGGCACCCAGAGCGAAGCTCAGGAAGAACCACTCGGCGACGCCCCAGTTCTTAATGCCCTTGCCGGTCTTGCGCGGCTGCAGACGCTCTGCCGCGAAGACGCCGAACTGACACGTGACTGACGAAAGCACCAGGATCACGGTGTTGACCGCAGCGAAGGGAATGTTCAGGACGGCGATGCCGTCTTGCCATTGGCCCGTCGAGGTCGTCCACAAGGTGAAGTAGACGGCGAAGATGGCCGCAAAGAACATGACCTCGCTGGCAAGCCAGACGATGGTACCTACGGCTGTGGCGCTCGGCCTGTTGACACTCGCCTGCGCAGACTTATTCGTTAATGCTGTACTGGACACGCTTCTATTATGACCTATGAATCACCCATGTCTTGACCAAACGGAGCGGTTCGAGAGAATTCCCTCATCTAGAGTCGGAGTGCGTCCGGTGTGTTCCCACCGGAATCCAGCACAGTGTCGGTCGGGCCAATGGTCTTGCGGCGTACAATCTTGAGACATGTCATCCCAAATCTCATGGCCGATCCTGCTCACCAGACTCATCGACGACGTCGACCTCGAAACGGTGCAGGCCAGGTGGGCCATGGACCAGATCATGACCGGGACGGCAGACCCCGCTGCGATCGGCGGCTTCCTCATCGCGCTGAAGCAGAAGGGGGAGTCTCTCGAAGAGGTCTCTGCCTTCGTCTCCTCGATCCTGACGCACGCCGTTCCGCTGGACATCTCGCGGGACGCGCTCGACATCGTCGGCACTGGGGGAGACCGCTCGGGAACAGTCAACATCTCGTCAATGGCCGCCCTCGTGATCGCCGGAGCTGGCGTTCCGGTGATCAAACACGGCAACCGCGCGGTCAGCTCTCGCTCCGGATCCTCCGACTTCTTCGAAGCCTTGGGCGTGAACATCAGTGCGACCCCAGAGGCGACCGCCGCCGCCTTCGCACAGGCGGGCATCGGCTTCGCCTTCGCGCAGCGGTACCATCAGGGCTTCCGGCACGCCGGTCCTGTTCGCAAAGCCCTCGGCGTACCGACGGTGTTCAACTTCCTCGGCCCGCTGTGCAACCCGGCGCGCCCGCGCATCAATGCTCTCGGTGTCGCCGATCGCGGTCGGGTCGATCTCGTCGCCGCACTGCTGAGCTCTCGTGGCGACGTCGGTCTCGTGTTCCGCGGAGAGGACGGCCTTGACGAGCTGACCACGACGGGCCCGAGTCGCCTCTGCCAGGTCGACGAACAAGGTGGCATCACTGAGTTCGCACTCGACCCGGCACAGCTCGGCATCAGGCCGGCCGTTCTCGAAGACTTGGTCGGGGGAGACGCCGAAGAGAATGCCGAGATCGGCCGGGCGCTGCTCGCCGGCGAGACCGGTTCGGTGCGCGACATCGTGCTGCTCAATGCAGCAGCCGGTCTGGTCGCCGCAGATCTGCTCTTTCATCCAGAGACAGCGAAGACGTCGATGCTCGAACGCTTCTCGGCAAAGCTCGAAGTCGCGACCGAGTCGATCGAATCAGGTGCGGCAGCACACGTGCTGGATCGCTGGATCGAGGCACTGCCTGCGGACGAAGCTCAGTCGAAGAACTGATCAGGCGCGAAGTAGTCGTCGACCGTCGGCGGATCGCCGATCGTCGTCAGATCGTCTGGCAGCTGCGGTTCGACCCGTCCGGGTGCAGTCGGCCTGATCCCGACACGGATGCGCGGCGGCGGTCCGTCGCGCATCCGGTGGTGTGCAGCTGAGCTGAGCTCAGGAGCGATGCGCACCTGAGCTGGCTCAAGCGGCCGGTCGTCATTCGTCTTGATGCGCGGCGGCGGAATCGCTCGGCGATTCGGAGTCGTCACTCTGATCTGTCTCATCTGGCCAGACTGGCATGCGACCGAAGAATCATCACCGCAGACATGAAGGCAGTGCATGACATCGATGTGATGGCCGCGCTGTGCAGAAAGCGCGACAGTGTCATTCGCCGGCCCGGAAGAGGAGAACCCCTCTCCGAGAATCCACGATATATGACATAACATACATTATCGGATTACTGGAGAGGGGTCACCATCATGTCTCTCGACGCCCGAGACGAGCGTCGAGGCTCACGCTCACTTGCCGGTGAAGAACGAGATGTCTCCGACGTACTTCGTATTGTCCGCCGGGATCGGCTCGAGCACGGCGTCGCGAATCTGCTCGGCGAACTCCTCGACGGTGTACAGCTTGCCGACCTGCTCGGTGCGCTCGTCGAGCACGCCCGGGTTGATGCGGTTCAACAGCGTTGCGGTGATCGTGCCGACGATCATGTCGCCTGAGACCACCACGAAGCCGACACCGCGTTTCGCGAGCTCCGGGATGCGCTCACGCAGCGCATCCTCACCGGCGCGCTTCGACTCGGCCACCGGGCGGTACTCCGGCAGCGTCGGCGTGGTGCGGATGAAGTGCGCCTGATGACTGGTGATGAAGACGACGCGCGAGCCCTCTTTCAGCAGCGGCTCGGCCAGCGTCAGCGCACGCACCTGCGCGTCACGGTTGAGCTGCAGCGCGTAGTCGTCGGCCATGTTCTTCTCCATGCCTCCCGAGGCATTGAGAATCAGCACGTCGATGCGGCCGAAGGCCTCGCCGACGCGGTCGAACAGCGCCGTCACCGATGCCTCGTCCGTGAGGTCGCCCTGGACGACCAGAGCGTCTCCGCCGGCGGCACGCACTTTGTCGGCCACCTGCTCGGCTCGACGAACCTTCGATCGGTAGTTGATCACTACGGTCGCACCCAGCGCGCCGAGAAGTTCGGCCGTCGCCGCACCGATGCCGCGCGACGAACCGGTGATCAGCGCAACTCTGCCTGCAAGTGGCTTCTGCTGATCGCCCGTCGTCTGTTCCGTCGTCTGATCGCTCACGTGCTCACCTTTCGATCGAATGGCACGTCGCGCGACGTGCTCACAGCAGGCAAAACTGTATCAGTCCAGAACGCTTCGACGACCGCTGCCCCGCCGGCGGGAACAAATCTCGGCCCACAGTCGTTGTGCTGAGCGGCTACAATGAACGGTCGGCGTATCTTCTGCCGGCAGACGAGACGAAGGCATCGAATGGCAACCAAAGCAACTTCTTCGAAGACCACGGCGAAGACCGCTTCGAAGTCGACGACGAAGACCGCGTCCAAGTCGAAGGCCAAGACCAAGACCACGGGCAAGAAGAAGGGCGAGCCCGCCTCACAGCGCACCCCATGGGACATGCTCCTGGAGCGCCGCAGCGAGACGGAGCTCAAAGAGATTCTCGACGAGCGTCTCGACTACCTGCATGATCGCCGCAAGCGCGCGCTTGAGCTCTCTCGTATCAAATCAGACCCGAACGAGCAGTGACCTGCTGACGTAGCCTCCGGTCTCGGCGGCGCGTCACCACCTCGCCGACCAACAGCAGCACGGTGGCGGCGACGCTCCCCCAAGTGATCACCGGCCCGGCGAAGAAGCTCGGCGCCAGTGAGCGCTGCAGCGGAACGTTCTGCACCATGGCGCCCGGTTCGAAGTCGGGCAGCCGATCCATGAATCGTCCGTCCGGCGCGATCACCGCACTCGACGAGACGGTCGAGATGTTCACGAGCGAACGCGCGGATGCGACGGCATTGGCTCTCGCGATCGCCATCTGCTGCGCCGACTCCGGGGTGCGGCCGAAATCCGCGTTGTTCGTCGGCGCCAGAAGCAGCTGCGCTCCCCCAGCGACTGCCGCATGAATCAGGTCGGTGTCGCCTGTCTCGAAGCAGATCAGCACCCCGGCGTTGATCGCGTCGTCACCCGTCGGTATCTGGAAGTTGCCGGTGCGCTGCCCGAATGTGTACCCGCGTGGCACCAGGTCAACGAGATCTGGGGCGATCGGATGGAACAGCCAGCGATCGGGCATGTACTCTGCGAACGGCACCGGATGCTTCTTGTCGTAGATCTGCACCGGTCCGCCTGACGTCGTGGTCGGATCGACACCGAGCACCACCGAGTCGGCAGCCGTGTCGACTCCCCCATCCGTCAGGCCCGTCGGCGCCGACATGCCCTTCGGCAGCCAGAGCACGACGCTGTTGAAGAAGTCGTCGCCGCGCTTCGTCACGCTGCCCAACACGAGCGGGCGACCCATCTCATTGACGAAGGCCTCGATCTCGGCGTGGGCCTGACGGCTGCGCAGCACGTCGAGGTCGACCGCGTTCTCAGGCCAGACCATCACGTCGAAGTCGTCGTGCATGATCTCTCTGGCGGCCGCGAGATGGTTCGCCAGTATCTCACCAGGCTGCGCGTTCGAAAAGAGACCGGCATTCGCGTTGCCCTGAACGGCTGCTATGCGCACTGATCCCTGCGATGGCACGATCGCTCCCCAAGCCGGCACCAGCATTCCCAGCACCAGCAGAGCCATGCCGACGACCAGCGGCCGACGCACCGGCCGACGCGAGAGCATCCACGTCACGGGCAGCGTCGAGACGAAGACCAGCGCGAGGCTCAGGCCTGCCAGACCGACCCACGACGAGAGCCCGATCGTCGGCGCGTTCGACTGGCTGTGCGCCGCCTCTCCCCACGCGAACCCGCCATACGGCATCCGTGAGAACACCGCTTCGCGCGCCGTCCAGACGACCGCCCAGATCAGAGCGATCAGCGCCGGATGCGTCTGCCGCACCAGTCGACGTCGGGTCAGGTATCCGCCAAGCGCACAGCCGAATGCGCAGAAGAACGTCATGGCGCCGCTCAGAGCGATCCAGGGCACCGCCCCTAGGTATTCGGTCAGCCACATGATGTGGCCCGACCAGAACCCTGCGCCGAACAGCGCCCCGCACAGCGCCCCGAACCAGAATCCGCGACCGAGCACAGCCCAGGCGATCAGCGCCATCGCAGGCAGCGTCAGCGGCCAGATCAGATAGGGGGCGAACGCGTACTGGTAGAGCACACCGGCCGCAAGGGCGACGACTGCCCGAACGATCGCATCTGCGCGGTGCTGGTGCCGCATCACCCGACGCTCGAGTACTCGACAATGCCGCGCAGCAGCAGATCCTTGGCGCTGCGAGCCACAGCCCCGACCCCGTCTGGCTGCGCGGCGCCGATCTGGTCGAGCAGGTCGATGACCATCTTCATGAGTCGCACGAAGTCGCCTGCGGGCAGCTCTGCCTCTTCGAGCACGTGATCGAGCGTGGCGCCCCGGCTCCATCGCAGCACCGCCGTGCACACCAGCGCGTTCGGCTCGGGGAACCTCGGCAGATCGCGGCGCTGCTCTTGGTCGTCGATCTCATGCCAGACCGACACCGTGTCGGCGTAAGCCTTCTGCAGGGCGCCTCGAGGCAGCCACACCTCTTCGTCGCCGCGGTCGCGCCGTGGCTCGTAGACCAAAGCCGTGACGATCGCGGCGAGCTGATCCGGTTCGAGTCCCTTCCACACCTCTCGGCGCAGACACTCGGCGACGACCAGATCGCGTTCTCCATAGATCTTGTCGAGGAGCCCGGCCTGATCGGTGACCGCGACCTCGGCCAGATCTGCATCGGCAGAGAGATAGCCGAAATGTACCAGTACGCGCACGACGCGTTCGAAGGTCAGCGCGATGTTGCTCACTCTGTGCTCGATCTCGCGTTGGAGGTCTTCTGTCTGGCGCTGCAGACGCCACCAGCGCTCGGCCCACCGGGCCCGATCCTCGACATCGTCGATGCGAGCGGCCGGATGCTGCCGCAGCTGGACCTTCAGGTCGCGGGCGTGAGCGATGAGGTCGTCACGTCGACTGCCGCTGCGGCGCTCCTTCTTCGAGATGTGCTGGATGCTGCGGTCGGTCTCTGAGAGTTCGTGACGCAGGTCGAAGAAGTCGCGCAGCAGAGGATCGTCCAGCCCGGCCGCCTCGGCGTAGCCGTCGAGCGAGGTGCGCTGCTCTTTGAGCTTTCGAGCCAGGCCGACGACCGACCGGTCGGCCTGGAACTGGGCGAACGACGATTCGAGGATCTCTCTCGTCGCGCTGAGGCCGAACTGCCCGATCAGGTTCACCGCCATGTTGTAGGTGGGGCGGAACGCCGACTTCAGTGGGTAGGTGCGACGGCTGGCCAGAGAAGCGACCCGTTCGAGGTCGACACCGGGCTGCCACACCACGACCGAATGCCCCTGGTCGTCGATGCCGCGACGGCCCGCACGCCCGGTCAGCTGGGTGTACTCCCCCGCTGTGATCGGCACACGAGCGACGCCGTTGTACTTCTCAAGGCTCTCGATGACCACCGTACGCGCCGGCATGTTGATGCCGAGCGCCAGCGTCTCGGTCGCGAAGACCACCCGAACGAGTCGACGCTGATACAGCTCTTCGACGGTCTCTTTGAACGCGGGCAGCAGCCCGGCGTGGTGCGCGCCGACACCGCGCAGCAGGGCGCCCTTCCAGTGTTTGAAACCGAGCACTTCGCGATCCTGGTACGGGATGTCACGGCAGTGGCGGTCGATGATCCGTTTGATCTGGTCGCGCTCCTGCTTGGTCGTCAGTGAGATGCCGGCCAGCATGCACTGACGCACTGCGGCATCGCAGCCGACGCGGCTGAAGATGAAGCCGATCATCGGCAGCAGGTCGGCGCGCTCGAGCGTCTTCACCAGCGCTGCCCGGTCGACGCGCTGCTGACGGTGATGACCTCCGCGCCGTCGTTCCCGGTTCGATCGCGGCCCGTCAAGACCAGAGAGCCGGTGCAGGTGCCGGTTGAGCTGGCCGGGACGGCCGGGTTCGAAGAGGTCGTCGAGATCACCCCGCACCAGCACGTGCTGGTTGAGCGGCACTGGACGAAACTCCGAGACGATGACGTCGGTGTGTCCGCGCACCTCCTGCAGCCACGCTCCGAACTCTTCAGCGTTCGAGACCGTCGCACTCAGCGAGATGAGCCGAACGTGCTCGGGCAGCTGGATGATGACCTCTTCCCAGACCGGCCCGCGCATGCGGTCGGCGAGATAGTGCACTTCGTCCATCACCACGAAAGAGAGCGAGCCCAGCAGATCGCTGCGCTCGTAGATCATGTTGCGCAGCACCTCGGTGGTCATCACCACGATCGGTGCAGTCGCGTTGATGTTGTTGTCACCGGTCAGCAGGCCGACGTTCGACTCTCCGTAACGCTCCTGCAGCTCATGGAACTTCTGATTGCTCAGCGCCTTGATCGGGGTCGTGTAGAAGATCTTCTCATCGGCTGCCGACTGCATCGTCAGGTAGACGGCGAAGTCGGCGACGATCGTCTTGCCTGCGCCGGTCGGGGCGGCGACCAGCACTCCCCGACCATGAACGATGCTGCGCGCGGCCTGCACCTGAAAGTCGTCGAGCGCGAACCCGACCGTGCGCTGAAAGGCCACCACTTCGTCGGGCAGCGGGGCGTGCGCCGTCTGCTCCGTCTCCACAGTCTCGCCAGAGTCATCGCTCGGCATCGCCTTCTCAGTCGTCATCGCTTCTCAATCGTCGTCATTCGTCCAGAACGTTCGCCCTGGGTCACTTCGTCGTGCTGCCCGCATCGGATGCACCGGAGGTCTCGGTCAGGTCTGAGGTGCCGGGGATGTCCGGGTCGGGCAGTGCATCGTCTTCGAGCAGTGTCTGTGCCCGCTTCGCCGCGCGTCGGTCGTGCAGCCAGGAGATGAGACAGGCGATCAGGTAGAGCCCGAGCATGGGGCTGGAGAGCAGGAACATGCTGAGGATGTCGGTCGGCGGGGTGATGAACGCCGCGAAGATCAGTGCGACCACGATGGCCACGCGCCAGCCCTTGATGATGGTCTTCGCGCTCATCACGCCGACGAAGTTCAGCAGCACGAGCAGCAGCGGCAGCACGAACCCGAGCCCCATGAACAGCATCAGGTTCATCACGAATCGCAGGTAGGTGTCTGCGCTGATCAGCTGCACATCGTCGGCCGATGCGAAGCTCGACATGAACGACACCAGGTTCGGGAACGCCCACCAGCCGAACAGACACCCGCCGAGGAACAGCGGGATGGCCGTGCCGACGAACCCGACGGCGGTGAGCTTCTCTTTGCGCAGCATGCCGGGAGCGAGAAACCGCCAGAGCTCGTAGAGCCAGATCGGAGCCGCGATGATGATGCCAAGCACCATCGTGATGTGCATGCGCACATTGAGCGGACTCGACACGTCCGAGTAGTTGATCTGGGTCTGTCTGCCGGTCTTCTGCATGACCATCAGCAGAGGCTCTCGCAGCGCGTCGAGCACGAACGGCGCGATGAACCACGCACCGATCGCGGCGGCCACGATCGCGATCGCGCAGATGATGATGCGCTTCTGCAGCTCCACCAAGTGCTGCGCGATCGACATCGTGCCGTCGCGACTCTTCTTCGTCTGAGACACCGCCGTGCCGGTGTCAGGCGTTCTTCGGCGCGTCGCCCTCAGCAGGCTGTGTGGGCGCCGGCTGAACCGGCTGCTGCTGCACGGGCTGCTGTACGGGCGCCGGCTGCTGCACCGGTGCCTGGCCTGACGTCATTGGCGACGACTGCTCGCTCTGCTGGTTCGACCGAGTCAATTCCTGATCGGCGGCTTTGTCTGCTTCGAGTCCCTTCACCTCTTTGCGGAAGATGCGCATGGACTGCCCCAGGCTCTTCGCCAGACCGGGCAGCTTCGGCGCACCGAAGAGCAGCAGGATGACGAGGACGATGATGATGATCTGCCAAGGTTTCATTGCGGTCGCTCCAAGGGTGTGGGGAATCGTGATCAGTATAGCGGTGCGTTCGGTGTCACCGAGCCGGTGCCGCTGGCTGTGGGAGTGTCAGGATCGAGCCCGTCGCAGACGACGGTACTTCGCCCGAGCCGCACGCGCCGCCATGACGCGACGCCGCTGGGCCTCTTCGATCTCACTCGACGTCAGAGAGAGACCCTCGTCGTCGAGGCTGATCCTGGTATCGGGGCGCAGCCGCTGCTGGAGGAGGCCGATCTGAGCGGTCAGCGGACCCAGCGACTTCGGAATCTCGTCGACGGCGGCCATCAGCTGACGTGCCGACCGACGATACCGCGGCACGCGGACGCAGGCCACGAGAGCCAGCGCCAGCAGCGCCAGGACGACCACGCCCAGAGAGATCCAGAAGAACATGATCACGATCCTACTCGTCAGGTGACTCGTCGGACGAGGCCAGCTCGGCATCCACAGAGGCCGCCAGCGCGCGACGAGCATGGTCGGCCACAGCCTCGCGCACCGATGCCGGAGCGAGGATGCGAACGCGCCCGGGCAGCGAACTCACGTGTCTCACGAGTGCAGGCACCGATGCGACTCGCACCAGGCGGCGCACCGGCCAGCTCACATCGTCGGTCAGACGCTCTCCGAACGCCATGAGCACACCGGCGGCCTCGGCCTGCACCTCGAGAGTGACGGTGATGGGCTCGGCCTCGTCGTCTCTGCTCACGGTGTCGACGGATGCCGAGGTCGACTGGCCGTGATCGGCTGCGATCGGCGGTCTTGCGCTGCGGGCGACCGCCGCCATGCGATCGAGCCGGAAGGTGCGTCGGCGCGGCAGGCCCGTGCTGTCGACGCCGTCGACTCCCGAGAGGTACCAGATGCCCTGGGTCATGCGCACGCGTTCGACGGTGACCGTGCGGTGCGATCGGTGCCCGGAGGCCGAGGTGTAGTCGAACTCCACCGCGCCCCGGTCGGCGCCGCAGGCCCGCAGCAGCGCGATCGTCTCGGCGAAGCGTCCCTCGCTGCGAGCCGTGACCGTGCCGCCGCCCAGTCGAGCGGCGAGTCGGGTGGCCGCAGCGCGTCGCTCGTCGGGCAGCAGTGCGGCCAGATAGTTCAGCGCCGCAGAGAGCCCTGCGAGCTCGGCGGTCGAGAAGCGCTGCACATGGTTCAGACCCACGGAGTTCGTGATCGTCACCCGGTCGTTGAGCTCGAAGTCGTCATAGTCGATGTCAAAGAGGTTGCCTGGATCGTAGGCCGCTGAGTCACCGGGCACACCCACAAGGGGCAGCATGCGCACGGTGTCTCGTACCTGCTCGGCGGGCACGTCGAACCATTCGGAGATCGATTCGACGGTCGCGCCAGGGTTGGCCACCACCCACGGCACCAGCACCAAGGCGAATCCGAGGCGCTGCATGGCTGCGTTCGACTGGTCGCTCATCGCTCGCCCTCTCCGGTGTGGTCGGCCAGCAGACGGCGCAGCTTGGCCTCGACACGGGTGCGCAGGCTCTCGGGCGAGATCACGGTCACCTCGTCGCCGTACCCGGTGATCTCGTCGGCGAGCAGGTCGTAGTCCGTCGTCAGCACGTCGAACGTCGTCTCGGGCGTCGCCGCATCGCCGACGGCATGCAGTCGGTCGCCGAGGCGCACCGCAGCCTCGCTGCCTGGTCGCACCTGCAGCCGGGCGCTCTGTTCCTGGCGCAGTCGCTCGAGGTCGGCGACGACCGACTCAGCCCACTCCTCGCGGCTGCGTTCGGCGGCGATCGTCTGCGCGTCGCGCACACGGCCGCTCTGCAGCTCGCTCTCCTCGAGGGGCCGGACGACTCCGCGGATGCGCTGCAGCAGAAAAGTGCGCCGCAGCTCCGGGGCGTCCAGTCGCTCCGCACGCTTCGGCAGACGGTCGAGGTCGACGCCGTGCACATGCCAGCGGCCGTCGACCAGCACGACCGCCAGCGGCAGCAGCGTGCGCCGCGTGGTGCGCTGATGATCCTGCGTGTGGTAGTCGAAGCGCACGATGCGGCCTTCGAGCACGGCAGACTGGAGCGGCCGCAGGTTCGGTTCGTAGACCATGAGATCGAGCAGACCGCCGACCACCAGCTCAGCCGAACGCTCCTGTGCAGCGTCGGACGCGGCATCGCGGTCAGCGGCGGCGTCCTGGGGCGCGCCAAGGGCTCGGGCCCGTTCTGCGACCCTTCGGCCTTCCGGTGCGTCAAGCCGCGAGAGCAGCAGAGCCGCGGCGGTGAGCAGACCGAGATCGGCGCCGCTGAGCTCGAGGTCTTCTGGCAGCGCATACGCCTGCTCGTCGATGTGATACCGAGTGAGCTGGTTGTCACCGGGAGTCCAGACATCGTCGGCGGCGACGACGTCGATGCCGAGGGCACGCAGCGCGGCTTTGTCCCGTTCGAACCGTCGTTCGAGCGCCGACATCGAGACTCCGGACGCCAAGTCGTCGCTGTACCCCGACACCTCGCTCAGGATCTGTCGCTTCGTGAGGCCGAAGCGTGTGTGCTGGAGGGCCAGTACGAGATTGAGCATCCGCTCCTGCGCGGTCACCCGATCGGCCATGGTCTCACTCAGCAGCCGGAGTGCGTGCCAGCACGTCGATCACCAGCAGATCGCCGACCTGCGACTGATAGCTGGTCGGCACGTGCACGATGACCTGCGAACCGATCGGCACCGACGTGAGGGTGCGCTCCATCAGCCCTAAGAACGCGTCGTCCGAATCGTCCAGCTTCAGCTGAGTGAGCTGTCCGTCGTCCCACGTCGACTGCAGCACCTTGGCGCTGCGGGTCTTCGCCGAGGTGTCGAACATCGTCATCTGCAGCTGCACGGTGTCGCCTGCCTGGGCGGTCTCTTTCGAATCGCCTTTGACCAGCACAGCCGACTCGGGTGCTCCGGCGGATGAGTATTCGTCGCCCAGCACCAGCCCAGGTCGGCCTGTCGTGTCGCGCACCACCTGCGGGAATCCGTTGACCGGTGCCTGTTCCGCGCCGTGGGCCCGAGCCGGGAAGCTGTCTCGCACGGTGCCGATCACGACGACGTCGCCGGCACCGCTGCCGTCCGTCGAACTGGGATCTGCTCCGTCGACGTTGGGCACCACCAGGGTGAAGACGTCACCCACGCGCTGACCTTTGAGCGCGTCTGCGATCGCTCCATAGACAGGAGAGTTCAGACCGCGCAGAAATGACACCGACACAGCGGGGAGATCTGCGGCCTGGCCGAGCGCCTTGCCGGTCTTCAGATTGAACATGCTCACGCCCAGCAGCACTGCGTCCTGATCGACGTCGACGAAGCGGCCGTCGCCGGCGCTGCCGATGCTCAGCTGTGTTCCGTCGACCTGCAGATCCGGCTTCGGGTCGATGCTCGACCGCGAGAGGTCGAAGTCCGAGGCGACCACCGCATCCGACGCGTCGCCGGATGCGACTGCACGATCGGGCTGCGACGAGCACCCCGCGAGCAGCGCACCGACCAGTGCGAGCACACCCACACCGGCGCCGATGGTCGATCTCATGGCCTTCTGTGAACGCATGTGTTCTCCAATCCGTGTGACAGCCTACTCGGCTGCCCGCTGCTCGCGCTGACGCTGCGCCGTGCGCACCGACTTGCGCAGCTTCTTCTCAGACGTGTTCCGCGCACCGACCGAGCCTGGCGTCCAGACGGCCAGGTCGTCGGGGTCGAAGGCGTCTTTGGCCGGTCGGCGAGAGATCTCGGGGAGGTCGACCCCATCGGCCAGCCTGCGAGCCGACGTGAGAAAGCCGGTGTGACCGATCATGCGATGTTCGGGGCGCACGGCGAGTCCCTCGACGTGCCACTCGCGTTCCATCGTCTCGGTGGCCTGCGGCACTGTGAAGCAGCCGCGATCGCGAATCGTCTCGGACACGCGCGACAGCTGCGTGACAGTCGCGACGTAGACCACGAGCACACCGCCGGGTCGCAGAGCCGCCGCCGCCGCGTCGATCGTCTCCCACGGCGCGAGCATGTCGAGGATGACTGCATCGGCCGAGCCGTCGGCGACCACCGCAGGCAGCTCCTGCTGCAGATCGCCGACCGTCACCGTCCAGTTCTCGGGGTGACGGCCGAAGTGTCCGCTGACGTTCGCATCCGCGATCTCGGCGAACTCCTCGCGTCGCTCGAACGAGAACAGTCTGCCGGAATCGCCCAGGCTGCGCAGCAGCCACATGCTCAGGGCGCCCGACCCGACACCCGCCTCGACCACCCGCGCCCCGGGGTGCACGTCGGCCAGCGCCAGAATCTGCACGGCGTCTTTCGGATAGATGATCGCGGCGCCGCGTGGCATCGACAGCACCTCGTCACGCAGCAGCGGGCGCAGCGCCAGGTAGCGCACGCCCTGCGTCGACTCGATCACGCTGCCGTCGGGAGCGCCGATGAGGTCGTCATGACGAATCGCGCCCTTGTTGGTGTGAAACTCGGCGCCGCGCTGCAGAATCAGCGTGTGCATCCGGGCCTTTGGGCCGGTCAGCTGCACTTTATCGCCGACGCGAAGGGCGCCGTGCTGCATCTCGCCTCCTGCGCTCGACGAGTCATGGGCGGTGGCCTCGTGCTGCGGTGCGGCTGGGGTGTGGTCAGTCATCTCGTCTGTCTCGTTCATGCGTTGTGCATCTGCTCTGCGACCGTCTGACGCAGCAGTGCGACGTCGACTCCTTGCAGTGTCTCCCACAGCAGATAGTCGCTCGATTCGGGCAGCGGAAGCACGCAGGGCACCGCGATGGTCAGCAGACCTGCGGCGGATGCGCTGCTCACGCCCGTCTGGGAGTCTTCGAAGGCGATCGTCCCGGCGGCACTCGTGCCCAAGTGTTCGAGCGCGGTGAGGTACGGATCGGGGTGGGGCTTGCCGTGTGCGACCCGATCGCCGGTGATCACATGCTGGAACACGCCGGCTGGGGCCGCCTCGGCAATGGCGCTCGCCGTGTCGGCGTGCGACATCGTTACGATCGACTGCGGGACGCCTGCGTCACGCAGCTCCTGCAGCAGGTCGAGCACGCCCGGCCGCCAGGGAATGCCCAGTGAGGCGTAGCGATCGGCCACGCCAGCGCTCACTGTGCGGATGACCTCTTCGACCGGCAGATCGACCCCAGCAGCGATCACGAGTCGGGCCATGACGTCGAGCGCCGCTCCCACGCTGGCCTTGGCGTCCTGCTCGGTCCAGACTCCGCCGTGCTCGCCGACGAGGTCGACCTCAGACTCTATCCAGTAGCGCTCGGAGTCGATCAGGGTGCCGTCCATATCCCAGCAGACGGCTTCGAGCTCACCTGCGCTCATGCGACATCGGCCTTTCTGGTCAGATCGATGCCAAGCAGCGCCTGCGCGGCGTCCGCGATGAGCTCCGGCGCCTCAGGGCTGTCGGCCCAGGCGTCGAGCACGCTCAGTGCGCGCGGCGCATCGAGGTCGTTGGCCAGGGCCTGGCGAAGATTCGCCAGCACCGGGTTGTCGGCCTCACGACGGTGGTCGCTGCCCTGCATGGCCACCTGATAGGCGCTGCGCCACTCAGCCAGACGCTCCTGTGCCTTGGCCACGTCGGCGTCGTGCCACTCCCAGTCGGAACGGTAGTGATGTGTGAAGACGGCAGCCCGGACGGCATCCGGTTCGATGCCGGCGTCGCGCAGACGGTGTACGAACACGAGATTGCCCAGCGACTTGCTCATCTTGCGGCCTCGGTATGCGACCATGCCCACATGGCTGTAGATGCGGGCCAAGGGCAGCTCGTTGATCGCCGTGGCGTGGCCTGACGACATCTCATGGTGTGGGAAGATCAGGTCTGACCCGCCGCCCTGCACGTCGAAGTTCGGCCCGAGACAGCGTTCGGCGATGACCGAGCACTCGATGTGCCAGCCGGGACGACCGACCGGCAGCCCGATCACCTGCCAGGAGGGCTCGCCCTGTCGTTCGGCTCTCCACAGCAGTGGGTCGAGACGATCACGTTTGCCGGGGCGCTTGGGGTCTCCCCCACGCTCTGCGAAGAAGCGCACCATCTGTTCGAGCGAGTAGCGCGACTCTTCGCCGAGCGTCCACGCGGCCAGCGCCGCGTCTGCGGCGCGCACGTCGAAGTAGATGTCCTCTTCGGCGTCGGGGCTCTCGACGCGATAGGCGAAGCCGCGTTCGATCAGTTCGAGAACCGCCTGACCGATCTCATCGATGACTTCGGTGACTCCCACGAGATGCGCTGGCGCAAGCGCCGACAGCCAGGCCATGTCGGTACGGTAGAGCTCGATCTGTTGGGCCGCCAGAGCCTCCCAGTCGGCACCGGTCTGCTCCGCGCGCTCCAGCAGAGGGTCGTCGACGTCGGTGACGTTCTGCGCATACTGCACGGCGACTCCGCTGTCGACAAGAGCCCGGTTCAGCAGATCGTAGGCGAGATAGGTGGTGGCATGGCCGATGTGCGTGGCATCGTAGGGGGTGATGCCGCAGACGTACAGACGTGCGGTGCGGCCGTCTTCGGACGCCGGCTGCAGCGCATCGCTCGCGTGATCGTAGATGCGCACCGGGCGTGGGGCGGCCGCAGAGGGCAGATGGGGCGGTGCAGGTGTCGACCAACTCTTCACAGTACGAGCCTAACGTTCTCAGGCGGCGATGACGCCGGTGCTCAGCAGAATGATCAGTGCGACGCCGAGCACCACTCGGTAGATCACGAACGGCGCGAACGAACCGCGCTGCAGGTATTTCATCAGACGGTCGATGACGAACCAGCCCACGACGAACGACACGATGGTCGCCACCAGGGTCGGGAGGAACTCAGGAACATCATGGGTCTCTCCGCGAACCGACTCGATCAGCTGGAAGAATCCCGAGATCACTACGGCTGGTACGGCGAGATAGAACGAGTACTTCGCCGCTGTCGGGCGATCGTAGGAGAGTCCGCGGCCGACGGTGGTCGTACCGCCTGACCGAGAGACGCCGGGGATCAGCGCGAGCGCCTGACCCAGCCCCATGAACAGACCGTCTCGCAGGGTCAAGTCGCCGAGGCTCTTGCGCTTCGGCGCCCAGCGGTCGACCGCACCGAGCACGATGCCGAAGACGATGAGCATGATGGCCACGATCCAGAGACTGCGCAGCGTGGTCTCGATCTGGTCTTTGAAGAGCAGCCCCAAGACTCCGATCGGAATGGTGCCGATGATGATGACCCACCCCATGCGCGCATCGGGGTCGTTGCGAGGGATGCGGCCGAACAGCGCTGCGAACCAGGCCCTGACGATTCGGACGAAGTCCTTCCAGAAGTAGACGATCACGGCTGCTTCGGTGCCCAGCTGGATGATGGCTGTGAACGCCGCCCCGGGGTCTTCCGCTCCCGGCAGGAACTCGCCGACGATGCGCAGATGCGCGCTCGATGAGATGGGCAGGAACTCAGTGAGCCCCTGCACCAGTCCGAGGATGAGGGCGTCGAGGATGGACAACAGCACACCTTTCCGGTGATCAGCACTTGGTGATGTCAGGCACGGACGCGAAGAGCGCGCCGTGGCAGGCCCGTCGGCTTCGCACGGGTGCCGCACACCAGACTAGACCACCGACGCCGGCATCCGCCGAACCGGGTGTCACGGGCTCGGTCAGTACCGTTCGAGCAGATCGCCGAGCACCTCTTCGCCGAACAGCAGAGCCGAGAGCGGAATGCGCTCGTCGACCGCATGATACGAACCCGGAAAGTCGAAGTCGTCTGGCACTCGGGTCGGCACGAACCCGTATCCGGTGATGCCCAGCTGAGTGAGACACACGTTGTCGGTGCCGGCGTTCAGCAGATATGGAAGCACGACCGCCTCAGGGTCGTGCAGGGCGATCGACTCCTGGATCGCCTGGACGAAGTCGCCGTCGAACGACGATTCGTAGCCGATGCCCTGTTCGATGATCTCGATGGCGACGTCGGGGCCAGCAGCCTCACGAACCCGCGCGAGCACCGGTTCCTCCTGTCCGGGCAGAGGGCGCACATCGACGAGCGCCTCGGCCGACGCCGGAATGACGTTCTGCATGTATCCGGCGTTGATGACAGTGGGAGTCGTGGTGTTGCGCAGCGTGGCGCTCAGAAACGGTTTCGCGAAGCCCGCGGCGGCGACCACGTCTTCGGGCGGCGTTGAGGCGGGCAGTCCGGCCAGATCGCGGATGCCTTCGACCAGCGCTCGCGTCGTCTCGGTCAGCTCGATCGGCCATTCGATCGCCCCGATCGCAGAGACCGCCCGCGCGATCGCGGTGACTGGGTTGTCATGGTTCACCGCCGAAGCGTGGCCGGCCGTACCGCGTGCTCGCAGCCGCAGCCAGGTATGCCCCTTCTCTCCTGTCTGCAGGAGATACGCCCGTCGGTCACCGACGGTGATCGTGTACCCTCCGACCTCGCTCAGAGCCACTCGAGCATCGGCGAAGAGCTCTGGATGCTGACGTACCAGCCAGGCGGCACCGGCCGCGCCACCGGCCTCCTCGTCGGCGAAGAATGCCAGGATGACGTCGCGTCGCGGTCGTCTGCCCTGCTCGGTGAAGTGCTGCACGTTCGCCAGGATCAGACCGAGCATGTTCTTCATGTCGACGCTGCCCCGCCCCCACAGACAGCCGTCGCGAATGACTCCGGCGAAGGGATCGACGCTCCAGTCGCTCGCGTCGGCCGGCACCACATCGGTGTGGCCGTGCAGCACCAGCGGAGGAAGCGTGCTGTCTTGTCCCGGCCAGCGCGCGATGACGCTGGGACGCGCCGGGGCATCCGGCGTCGCTGCGGGACCGACGATCACGGGGTCGAGCCCCTGCGAGCGCAGGAAGTCTGCGATGTAGGCCGCCGCCGGACCCTCTCCTTTGGCGTTGCCGCCGCCGTAGTTCGTCGTGTCGAAGCGCACCAGGTCGCGAACGATGCGCACCACATCCGGCAGGTCGGCGTCATCGTCACCATGACGA
Organism: Pseudoclavibacter sp. CFCC 11306; assembly: GCF_008831235.1. Taxonomy (GTDB): domain Bacteria; phylum Actinomycetota; class Actinomycetes; order Actinomycetales; family Microbacteriaceae; genus Pseudoclavibacter_A. The sequence goes on along the minus strand of NZ_WBKF01000001.1, from coordinate 336,424 downwards.
GCAGCACTGACGTGTGAGTCTGAGGGAACGCCTGCAGCGTCGTCATGAATGACCATGACGAAATCGTATCCTGCCGCACGCTGGTGACTGCTCCCGACCGACCACGAGCGTCATCTGTACGGCAGGAGACATGCCCGGGATACACCCACCCGGCACCCTCAGATCGCCGGTCTCAGGCCGATTCGGTGCGACGTGCCCCACCAGTTTTCCCACTTCACGGCAAACGTGCTAATCTCATCTGGTGCCCTGCGGGGCACAGCACCAGCCCGGGTGGCGGAATAGGTAGACGCGCTAGCTTGAGGTGCTAGTCCACAAATTATCGTGGGTAGGGGTTCAAGTCCCCTCTCGGGCACAGAACGAAGCCCCTCGGAATCATCGGTTCCGAGGGGCTTCTCGCATTCTGCCTGGGGGCTGGGCATTATTCCTTGAGTCTGGACGTGACTCTTCCGGCCGGCCCGATGGTCTGGGCGCGGAGGCCGACCCGATGTCAGCGACGTGCTGGATCGCCGACGTAGCCGGGTCGAGTGCCGATGACTGCGAACGGCAGTGAGATCGCGACGCAGGCCAGCAGATAGGCCAACGGCAGCGTCCATCCCCCAGAGAGGTCATGCAGCAGACCGAACAGGAACGGCCCTGCGGCGGCGATGAGATACCCGACGCCCTGGACGAACGCGGACAGCTGAGAGGCATGCATCTGCGTACGCGCCCGCAGGGGGATCAGCACCAGGATCATGCAGAACGTCAGTGGCCCGAGACCGAGCGCTGCCACCCAGAGCATCGACAAGTGGCCCGGTGACACCATGAGCCCGATCAGGCCGACGGCGAAGCAGACCGTCGACACAGCCAGCAACGGGCGAAGCGTCGCCTGGCGGGAGGTCATCGGAGGTATGACCACCCCGAGCAGAATGCCGAGAGCGGTGAACAGCGACAGTCCGAATGCCGCCGAGGCCGCGTCGACGCCGGCGTCGCGCAGCAGCGCAGGCAGCCACGCGAACATGGCATAGACGACCGTCGACTGGGCAGCCATCATGACCGCGATACCCCACCCCTGCCAGGTTCGCCACACTTGCAGGCTCTTCCCGGGCGCATCTGCCGCGCTGACCGTGCTGCGGTTGTCGACGTTGGTGCCGCCGGCAGCGGTCTCGCGCATCGCAGGAGGGGCGGGAGCGTCGCCTGGCTCGGACTCGCGCGGGCTGCGACGGCTCGTCAGGATCACGACGCCCCACAGCAGTGCGGCAAGGAACGCGGGTACGGCCCACGAGGCGAGCCCGATACGCCAGCCGACGGCATGAGACAGTACGACGATGTAGATCGGCGGCACAGCGGTGCTGAGCCCGAGCGTGATGCTGTAGGCCGAGGTCATCGTGCCCACATGACGCGGGAAGAACAGTTTGATGGTCGGCGGTGCCACGATGTTGCCGACGCCGATCGCCAAGAAGATGAGTCCGGTGCTCAGACCGAAGGCGAGGTCGCTGTTCGTCGACGCGCGCAGTACCTGGCCCCCGGCGGTCACGACCATGGCGGCGCCGGCGAGCGCCGGAAGCGACATGCGTCGGACGAGCAGCGGGGTGATCAGACCGGCGCCGGCGAAGAGCAGCTGCGGAAGTGCACCGATCACGCCCTGCATGACGGTGTCGAGTTCGACGTCCTGGTTCACCAAGTCGACGATCGGCGACAGAATCGTCGCCGCACCACGCAGGTTGAGCGCGGTGAGCACGATCGCGCAGGCTGCAAGCAGGCGTCGCTGCTGCTGCCCAGGTGGAGCGTCAACCACGTTTCAGGGCCTTTCTCACCATCTGCAGAGCGCTCAGCACCAGCAGCACGGCGAAGAGGGCCATGGCCAGGCGCGTGTCGATCACGTGCACGAGCCATCCGCCGAAGATGGTAGTCAGCGACCCCGGAAGTCCGATAGCGGCGGCCAGTCGCAGACTGACGTTGTGGTTGCGCAGGTTGCCGTACGTGCCGCTCACCCCGCTCGGGAGCATCGCGATGAGCGAGGAGCTCTTCGCCAGATTCGGGTCGAGTCCGAGCGTCAGCACGAGAACGGGAACGATGATCAGGCCGCCCCCGATTCCGAGCAGCCCTGCCAGCGCGCCGACGAGCAGGCCGAAGCAGACCAAAAGGGCCAGCGTCAGCGGCTGCGGCGCGAACCCGGTGCCCTCGACAGGCAGATCGATGAAGAGCCGAACCGCCGTCGCAACCATCGCCAACGCGAAGAAGAGCTGCAGCACCTTCGGTTTGACGCGCTGCAGCAGCCAGGTGCCGAGAAACGCCCCGAAGAACGACCCGAAGCCGATGGCGAGCCCGGGAACGAGGTCGATCGTGCCATGAGAGGCATAGGTGATCACCCCGACGATGGCGATGGGAACGGTCGCAGCCAGCGACGTGCCGCTGGCAAGACGTTGGCTCAGCCCGAGCATGACCAGCACCGGCACCATGATGATGCCGCCGCCGACGCCGAAGAGCCCGGAGAGCACCCCGGCGAACGCTCCGAGCACAGCGCCCTTGACCATCAGCGATCGCGTAATCTTCACCGAACCAGCCTAGACCAGCCGACGGCGTCTCGAATCACTTCGCTTGGGTCGCACTCAGCCGAGCACGGTCTCGCCGACGTAGCCGCCCACGTCGCAGCCTGGAGGAATCGCGAACGCGGCGGAGCCGATCGGCACGGTCCACTGGTTGAGCAGATCCATGTCGGCGAGCGACTGCTGCACCGGTACGAACTGCTGCATGATGTCGGCCTGCCAGGCACCGAACAGCAGACCGACGTCGGCGACGCCCTCGGCATCCACACCGTCGTCGTAGCTGTAGCCGCGACGCAGGATGCGCACCCGGCCGTCGGCCTGACGGGCGCGACGCATATGTGCGGCAAGGTCGATGACCGGAAAGCCGACGGAGTTCTTGGCGTCGAAGTCCGGCTCGTCGAACTCATCGGTGCCGGTCAGCGGGGCGCCCGAACCGAGACGGCGTCCGATGCTGTTCTCTCGGCCGACGGGGTCGACCTCGTCCCAAGTCTCCAGATTCATCCGAATCCGACGAAGAACGAGCGTGGTGCCGTTCTCTGCCCACGGGGCGAATCCTCCCGATGCGCCCCACACCTGCTGCTCGAACGCGTCGGTGCCGGGACGGGGGTTCACCGTGCCGTCTTTCTGCCCGAAGAGGTTGCGCGGCGTGGCCGTCGGCGGCTCGCTGTGCCGGGCACGCTGAAAGCCCTGCTGACGCCAGGCCACCGTGGCGAAGAAGCGCATGTTCTTGATCATGACTCGTTCGGTATGCGAAAGGGTGATCGGATCATCGCAGCCGATCATCAGCAGAAGGTCTCCGCCGCTGAACTCCGGCCGCAGACGGTCGATCGAGAAGGCGGGCAGGCCTCCCACACCGGGCGGCGGGGTACGACCTGCGAGTTCGAACACGCGCGCTCCGAAGCCGATCGTCACCGTGAGCCGCGCAGCAGGCGTCGCCAGATCGGGGTCGCTCATCGCCAGCGACGGCACGCCCCGAGTCAGACGAGAGGCGTCGTCGCTGATGATGCGCAGTGCACGCCGCAGCTGCTCGACGCCGGTCTCCGGGCGCAGTGTGAAACCGAGGTAGCCGACGTGCGCCGGTGCCGGGGCTTCTACGGCCGCCTGTCGACGACCGTAGAAGGCGACCGTCTCATCGCCGGTGACCACGGCATCCGCCGAGGTCGGCCCGGCGGGCATGAGACGCTCGCGCACCACCCAGCCGCCCCCGGCGCCGACGACCAGACCTGCCGCAGTCGCCCCGGCGCCGGTCAGCAGACCGCGCCGGGTGAATCGACCGGCGCCGCTGGAGGGGTGAGTCGCCGAAGCCGACGAACCGTCAGACCTCGACGGCTCGCTCTCCACGGGGTCGTGGTCAGCCATGGTGGTGCTCCGACATGCCGTCGCCGTTCGTGGCAGTCGGCCCGTCGTCGTCCATCTTCATGTTCGGGTCATCGGTGTAGCTCTCTTTGGCGCCGGTGTACTGACGCACCGGTGCCGCGAACTGTGCTGAAGTCCCGTCTTCGAAGTGCAGAGTGATCGAGACGCTGTCACCAGGCTGCAGAGACTTCTGCAGCGACATGAGCATGATGTGGTTGCCGCCGGGCTGCAGATCGAGCGCACCGTCGGTCGGAACCATGAAGCCGCCCTCTTTCTCGCGCATCGTGGTCGAACCTCCGTCGGCGACGGTCTCGTGCAGCTGGGTCATGCCAGAGGCATCTGACTCCGCAGAGACCAGATGCAGGCTCTGCCCCGTCGTCGAGTGCAGAGAGGCGAATGCGGCTGTCATCGGATGTGCGTCGCCGTCAGCGTCGACCGCTTTCACCCAGGGATCGCAGATCTGCACCTCGCCCGCGGTCTCGCACTGCTGTGCGGCCGCCGAGCTCGAGGCGCTGTCGGAGGCGTTCGAGCTGTCCGAGCTCGACGAGGCCGCACAGCCGGAGAGCATGCCGGCGGCCAGCGCGAGGCCGCTCACGGCCACGCCCCACCGCCTGCCGAGGCCGCCTCGATGCAGCGTCTCCGCCGTCTCGATCGCACGCTGATCTGCCGTGATGCGTCGGGTCTGTGCCGACGACTGTAGGTTGTCGTTGTTCTTCATGATGAGTTCTTTCGGGTTCGCGGAATGCGCGAACCGCAGTTCGCCCGTTCCGCTGTGTCTGTTTCTGAGGGAGGCGGAGTCGAGAGTCGTTCGACCCCACACCGTCACTTCTGGGGGCGGCGGCTGCGCCGAACGCCCAGCACGATCGCTGCCACGCCGATCACGACGACGATGCCGGTGATCACCCAGGCGACGATCGCGCCGCTGTGGTCGACGTCGTCGCTCTGGCCGTCGGCCTGCGCCTCGGCTGATGCGCTTGGTGCGGCGGATGCGTTGCTCGCGCTCGCCTGACCGCTCGCGTCGGGTGTCTCGTCGGCTGCTGGGGCGTCTGGCGACGCGAGGTCGAATGTGAACGTTCCTTCGACGGGATGCCCGTCACTCGAGACCACATGCCAGGCCACGGAGTAGGTGCCGTTGGCCGTGATCGTCACCGGCACGGTCACGACCCTTCCCTCGACGGCCGCCAAGCCGTCGCCGGCGACCGAGGCGCCGTCCGGTCCGTGCACCTGAATCTGGTTCGCGACGCCGGTGAGCACATCGTTGTTGAAAGTCAGTGCGACCTGAGTCGGCGCGGTCGTCAGCGCCGCTCCGGCTGCCGGGTCAGACGACACGAGAACGTCATGGGCGTGTGCGCGGCCTGTCGCCCACGGCTGCAGTGTGAGCAGCAGACCGACGAGCAGCGCGATCGCCGCAGTGAGCGTGGTTCGCGTGCGCGCAGGCGCGATGGATTGATTGTGCATTGAGTGGGTCTTTCGTCTGAGTTCTGAGAACCGATGCCGCATCTCACCAGGAGGGAGCGGGCTGACGCGCGAGACGGCGTCAGCGTGCGGCGCGGCGATGTGCTGGATTCAGAGAAAGACGGGTGGTCCGCGCAGCGTGCGCACACTGCCGAAGCAGCGACGGCGCAGGGTGTGTGCAGCGTCGGCGAACGACACCTGCAGCAGGCGCGCTGTCGCACCCGCAGGCTGCAGGGCGAGCGTCAGCCAGGCGACGACGCCGCTGAGCAGTCGCGTCACGAGACGTTCCGTGCTGGGCAGCATGCCGAGCCAGAGCAGACAGAGAACAATGGCAAGACCGTGGGCGACCAGCATGGTGGGACCCATCGCATGAGCCGGCAAGGATGCGATCGAATGCGAGAGTGCCGTGTCCGACATCGACGTCATCACCGCCGAACCGGCACCGTGATGGTGGGCGCCAGCCACGGCGACAGCCGGCGGCAGCCCTCCCCCTGAGAGACTCGAGGCGCTCTGATCGAGGCTGAGCAGCACGTGAAGGATGCCCTGTCCGAGAGCGACTGCCAGCACTGCGGAACCCCATTGGCCCACGCGCCGCAGAGCGAGCAGCAGAATGGGCGCCGTGAGCACGACGGCAATGACGAAGGCGAACGCAGTCGGGGCATGGTGTTCGACCGCTGTGTGGGCAAGCCATCCCACAGAGACCGAGAACACGGCACTGAGGTAGGCGCGCAGCACTCTGTGCGCGCTCGACTGCCTCTGCCTGTGCATGATGGGCTCAGTCTATCGGTTCTCACGAATGATGTGAGCTGCGCAGACCGAGACAGGGGGCGTGAGCCGAACCCGGCGCACGCCCCTGTCGTCCAAGGTGCTGCTGTGTGGATCAGTCCTGTTTCATCGATCCGGTGTCGAGGAAGCGCTGGTGCCAGCTGAGCGCCTCTGGCAGGATGTGCGGCGTCTGCCCCGCGTTCGGCTGTGCGTTGGCACGGTCGAAGTAGTCGCGCAGCTGGTCGCGGTAGTCGGGGTGCGCGATCGCGATCATGGCCTCCGCGCGCTGACGAGGCGTCTTGCCGCGCAGATCGGCGAAGCCGAACTCCGTGACGACCACCATGGTGTCGTGCTCGGTGTGGTCGATGTGCGACGCGAACGGAACGATCGCCGAGATATTGCCGTTCTTCGCCGTCGAGGGGCTCAGGAAGATCGAGATGTAGCCGTTGCGAGCGAAGTCTCCCGAGCCGCCGATGCCGTTCATCATCTTGGTGCCCATGATGTGAGTCGAGTTGACGTTGCCGTAGATGTCGGCTTCGAGCATGCCGTTCATCGCGACGACGCCGATGCGACGAATGAGCTCGGGGTTGTTCGAGATCTCTTGAGGCCGCAGCAGAATGTGCTTGTTGTAGAAGTCGATGTTGTCACGGAACTCGTTCACTGCATCGGGGCTCAATGAGAGCGCCGTCGCAGAGGCGAGCTCGACGGTGCCTGACTTGATGAGGTCGAGCATGCCGTCCTGGATCACCTCGGAGTAGCATTCCAGCCCCTGGTATCCGGCGCGCTCCAGCCCCGCCAGCACGGCGTTGGCGACGTTGCCGATGCCCGACTGCAGCGGCAGCAGCCGCCCCTCGGGCAGACGGCCCGCGGCCTCCTCCTGTTTGAAGAACTCGACCACGTTGTCGCCGATGGCCTTCGAGCATTCGTCCAGCGGAGTGAACTTGGTGTTGCGGTCGCCGCCCTCGGTCTCGATGACCGCGACGACTTTGTCAGGGTCGACCCGAAGACGACCGATGCCGATGCGGTCGTGCGCCGTGTTGAGCGGAATCGGCTGACGATTCGGCGGGGTGCCGATCGAGTAGTAGACGTCGTGCACGCCGTCGAGCTGCTCAGGCTGCCACTCGTTGACCTCGAGGATCACCTTGTCGGCCTGCTCGATGTAGGTCTTGTTGTTGCCGAGCGAGGTCGAGGGAATCAGGTCGCCGTTCTCGTCGATGCCCGAGATCTCGATGACCGCGAAGTCCAAGTGGTCGAAGAACCCCTCTTCGACCTGCTGTGCCAGATGTGAGAGATGCGTGTCGATGTAGCCGACCTCGCCCGAGTTGATCTGCTTGCGCAGAGCGCCGTCGGTCGAGAAGGGAGTGCGAAACGAGATGGCCTCCTCTTCTGCGAGGATGCCGTCGAGCGCATGGTCGGTCGATGCCCCCGTGTACACCTTGATGCTGAAATCCTGCTCGTTCGCATGCAGTGCATGCGCCCGCTTTGCGAGAGCCTCGGGAACCGCCTTCGGATACCCGGCACCCACGAAGCCGCTGAATCCGACGGCAGCGCCATCGTGAATCAGGGCCGCAGCGTCGTCGGCCGTAACGATCTTGCTGCGGAAGATCTCGCTACGGATACGGTCTGTGTTCTTAACGTCATTGGTAGCCACGCTTCTCATGCTAGCCCACTGGGATGAGGGTCCCCGACCGCCGCAGAGGAATCGTATACAGAGTCTGCGGATACACTGATTTCGGCTCATTCAGGATCGTTCGTCCAGAGTCGAGCGACGGACGCGTGTGCGGCGGGAGGCGAGGAAGGTGCTCATGGATACGACCCTGTGTCTGGTCAGGCACGGAGAGACCGACTGGAACGCGGAGCACCGCATCCAGGGAGGCACCGACATTCCGCTCAACGACACCGGCCGTGCTCAGGCGCTCGCCGCGGCACAGAGCCTCATGCGCCATTCGTGGACCGGGATCTACTCCAGCCCGCTGTGCCGAGCCTTCGAGACCGCCGAGATCATCGCGGCCGAGCTCCGTCTGCCTGCACCGCTGCGCATCCCTGCAGTGCATGAGCGCAGGTTCGGCGAGATCGAGGGGCTCACCCTCGAGGAGCGCATCGCCCGCTTCGGCGACGAGACCGAGGTGCCCGGACTCGAGAGCCGTGCGGACGTCGTCGCTCGCGCACAGCCAGCGCTCACGGCGCTCGCTCACCAGCACCCCGGCGAGCAGCTGCTGATCGTCTCGCATGGCGGCGTGATCGGTTCGCTGATGCGCTTCGTGACGGATTCTCGACGCCCCCGCCCACAGGAGTACATTCACAACGGAAGTGCGAACGAGTTCAGCGTCTCACCGACCGGTCACTGGTCGCTGAGCCGCTATGACGCCCGCCCAGGGCGCACGGAGTACCGCCCGGTTCCCTGAACCTCCACACCCGAGAAGAGGTGAACGGCCGCTCATGCAGCAGCAGCCTCACCCGCACCGTCGAAGAGGATGACTTGACGCACGGCACGGCCGTCGGCGAGTTCGTCCATCGCTTCGTTGATCTGGTCGAGCGTGATGATTCGAGAGATCAGCTTCTCGACGGGCAGCTTGCCGCTGCGCCACCAGTCCGCGAACTTCGGGATGTCGCGTGAGGGCACTGCGGAGCCCAAGTAGCTGCCGATGATCGTACGGGCCTGACCGGTGATCACCGTCGGCGAGACCTCTGAGCGCGCGTCAGGATGCGGCAGACCGACCGTCACGGTGCGTCCGCCCGGCTTGGTCGCCCAGAACGCCGTCTCGAATGCCTTGGGGTGTCCGGCGCACTCGATGACGTGGTCGGCCTTGATCCCCTGCTCTGCGACCTCGGCCGGCGTGTAGACCGCCGTCGCGCCGAGCTCCAGAGCGCGCTCGAGCTTGTCGGGCAGCGCGTCGACGGCGAGCACGTCGCCCTTGCCGACCGCGAGCGCCGAGATGAGCGCCGACATGCCAACGCCGCCGAGTCCGACGACCATGACGGTGTCACCGTCATCAGGCTGCACGGCGTTGAGCATGGCTCCTCCGCCGGTCAGCACGGCGCAGCCCAGCACTGCGGCGATCTCGGGCGGCACGTCGTTGCCGACCGGCACGACCGAAGCGCGGTCGACGACGGCTCGCGTGGCAAACCCGGAGACTCCGAGGTGGTGCTTGACCTCTTCGCCGTCTCGGGTCAGATGATGTGTGCCGTGCAGCAGCACGCCGGCTTCGTTCGCCGCAGTGCCCGGAACACAGGGCAGACGCCCGTCGGTGGCGCATCCCTCGCACTCGCCGCAACGAGGCAGAAAGGTGAGCGTCACTCGGTCGCCGATGCGCAGGTCGGTCACCTCGTTGCCGAAGGCCTCGACGATTCCGGCCGCCTCGTGTCCGAGCAGCATCGGCACCGGGCGGGGGCGATTGCCGTCGACGACGGAAAGGTCTGAGTGGCAGATGCCTGCGGCCTCGATGCGCACGAGCACCTCGGTGGGCCCCGGATCGGTGAGTTCGAGTGTGCTGACCGTGATGGGCTTCGATTCGACGTACGGACGGCTGCGTCCGATCTCTTCCAGCACTGCTCCGGTGATCTGCATGATGGTGCTCCTCTGCTCGCCGTGACACTGCGCGCTGGCCGTTCACGGGACTCCGTTGTCTTGGCGTCGGTCTGCTCCACTGTGGAAGCAGATCACTACTGACAATACGAAGATCGAAGAACTGCAGCGATGGCAGGCAGACCATATGTGAGGCACAATCATATGCGTGACGCACAACCTCGCGCAGGGCAGAGAACAGTTGCAGCAGGTGCTGCTCGACACCGCGGCAGATCTCACCGAGCTGCGCGATCTGGAGGCGGTGCTGCAGGCGATCGTGCATCGCACGCGAGTGCTTCTCTCGACCGATATGGCCTATATCAGTCTGACCGATTTCGAACATGGCGAGACGTACATCCGTCATGCCGAGGGGGTGATCACGCAGGCCTATCGAACGATCCGACAGCCGTTGGGCACCGGTGTGCTCGGGCAGGTCGCCACGGGTCTCGCACCGGTCCAGTCCTCGAACTACGCCGAAGACCCAGAGATCGAGCATCTCGCCGAGATTGACGAGATCGTGCAGGGCGAGGGCGTCCAGGCTGTCATGGGCGTACCGCTCACCGTCACCGGACGCGTCATCGGCGCTCTGCTCGTGGCCGAACGGCACAGTCGTCTCTTCTCAGCCGCTGAGATCGCGGCGGTGGACTCACTCGGACGGTACGCCGCAATCGCGATCGACAACTCCATGCGTTTCGAATCGCTGACCAGGCTCGTCGAGCAGCTCTCCAGCCGACAGCGCCGCGACGCAGACGAGCTCGCCCTGACCACTCACGTGCTCGATCTGGATCGGCGGCTCATGGAAACGGTCATGGGCACGCCGGACGCCGAGCACCTGCTCATGATCGGCCGGTCGGCTCTGGCAGTCGATCTCGCCTTCTACGACGCTGACGGCTCGATGGTCGCCGCCACTTCTGGCCGTGCGCCCGAGGCTGACGCGCAGTCGTACGTCTCCGTGGTCGCCGCAGGTGAGACGCTGGGACGAGTCGTTGCGGATCGACTGCTCAGTGAGACAGAACGCACTCTGCTCGAACGGGTCGCCGTGCACCTGGCCCTCGCGGTGCTCTTCGAACGGGCCGAAGAGGATGCCGACCTCCGTCGTCAGTCTGAGGTCGTCGAAGACATCATCGACGGTCGCGAGCACTCCCGTGAGCGCATCGAACGCCGTCTGAAGCACTGGGGCATCCGTTCTGGGGAACCGCTGCTGTGCGTCGCGATCGAAGTGCCCGACCAAGACCGTCGCCGTCTGCTGCAGCTGCTGAGCGGCCTGCGAATGCGCTGCGTGCTGATGTCGTCGCATTCGGGCCATGTCTGCATGGTGACGGTCGACACGCAGTGGGAGCAGCGCGTCCGCGACCTCTTCGCAGCACGCGGTTGGACGCTGAGAGCCGGCGTCGAGGGCCCCTTCGACGACCCGCGGCTCATCGGCAGCGGGCACGAGCGAGCTGAGCTGGCATTGCATTCCTTGGACACTCTGCAGCGCGACGGCATCGTGCACGGCGAGCAGCTGGGGCTGCTGGGCGTCGTCCTCGGACTGGCTCGACGCGGGCAGACGCCGCAGTCGCTGACGGCGCCGATCGACGGCTTGATCGCCTACGACCACACGCACCACACAGATCTCACGAACACGGCGTACGTCTATCTGGAGTCCGAGGGCAACACGGCGCTCACCGGTGAACTCCTCAGCGTGCACCGCAACACCGTTCGCCAGAGGCTCGAGCGCATCAGCACGGTCCTCGGCGCAGGTTGGGACGCCTCGCCTCGCAGGCTCGGAGTGCATCTGGCCCTGCGCATCCGTGACGCCCAGGTGACGCTCGATCGCTGACCGATCAGGCTCACACCGGTGCGCACACGAACGGTCGAACCCAGCTGTCAGCCTGGCGCCAGGCCTCATAGTGAACAAGATGACCGACGCCCTCGACGACCTCAAGACGAGCGTTCGGGAGAGCCTCGACGAACGTGCGCTGCGACGTGAGCGGCACGATGTCGTCGCGGTCGCCGGCGATGACGAGCACAGGCATGGTCAGTTTGTCGGCATACTCCCCCGTGTCATGTGTGATCGAGGTGTGGAAGGCCTCGAGCAGACCCGACGGAGAGTCGAACACCGAGAAGTACGCCTGGTGCTGAGCATGGATCCACGCTCGCAGCCGAGGGTCATGCGTCTTCGCCATGATCTCACTCATGACCCGCACGACGAGTCGCATCGAGAGCACCCGACGCGCGGCGCCCTCGGGGAGCAGTGCGGTGAGCCGGTAGTAGCCGAGCGCGGCAAGGCTGCCGAGGCGCTGCGGTCCCTGCAGCGCCGGCTGACTGATGGGGTTGATCAGCACGACTCGGCTCGGCTGCAGACCGGATGCGACGGCGGCGCAGACCACGATCGACCCGAACGAGTGACCCAGCACCGGCGCTTCGGGCAGTCCGATGGCAGCGGTGAAACGTCTCAGCCATGTCGCATACGCATCGATGGTGTTGCCTGCGGCGAGGCTCTCGGACTGCCCGAAGCCGGGCAGATCCGGCGAGATGACCCGCATGTCGGGCGGGAGGCCCTTGGCGATCAGGTCGAGGCCTTCATGGGTGCCGCGAAATCCGTGCACAAGCACGATAGTGGGCGTATCCGCGCTGTGCGCGCGCGACTGGTCATTCGACCGGGCGGATGCCGTCTCGCCGTAGACCCAATACGTCGTGGTCGTGCCGTCGATCACCGTCTGCTTGCGCTCAGCCATCCGCTCAGTCTACGTCGCGCCCACGGGAGTTCCGCTCATGTCACAGGTCGCCGCTAGACTTCAGCACATGGAAAACACCCCGAAACTGCCTGAGTGGGCACGCGACCTCTTTGTCTTCGACACCGAGACGACAGGGGTGAACACCGACACCGCGCGCATCGTCAGCGCCTATATCGGCAGACTCGACGCATCTGGAGCCGTCACCGCAGAACGCTCATGGCTGATTGATCCAGGAGTCGAGATCCCCTGGCAGGCGCAGAAGGTGCACGGCATCAGCACCGAACAGGCTCGGGCCGAGGGTCAGCAGGCCGCCGAAGCCGTGGCCGAGATCGTGACCGCTCTCCGTGCGGCACTCGAACGGGGGGTGCCGGTGGTGGCGTACAACGCCCCGTATGACTTCTCGATCGTGCACAGCGAGGCGCTGCGCTATGGCATCGCCCCGCTCGTCAATCCGAGCCCCATCATCGATCCGCTGGTCATCGACAAAGCCGTCGACACGTATCGCCGTGGCAAGCGCACACTCACAGTCACGACCGAGCACTACGGAGTGCGGCTCGACGATGCGCATCATGCCTCTGCCGATGCGCTCGCCGCCGGCCGTCTTGCGCAGGCCATCGCCCAGGCATACCCGGAACGGCTCGATGTGAGCGCCCAGCAGCTGCACACCGACCAGATCGGCTGGGCTCAAGAGCAGGCCGACAGTTTCATCGACTACATGCGCAAGACACGCGGAATGACCGACTTCTGGACGAGTGGCAGCTGGCCCGTCCGCTGACTGCAGCCGACGCCTGGGGCGCACCGGGCGGGCAGGTGTGGAAACACAGCTTGCAGCCCAGAAGACACAGAAAGAGGGACGCCATCTCTGGCGTCCCTCTTTCTGCTATCGCGTGCGAGTGGCTCAGGAAAGCTTGCCGAAGCCCTTGTACCGCGAGTTGAACTTCTCGACGCGACCGGCCGAGTCCATGATGCGCTGCTTGCCCGTGTAGAACGGGTGCGACACCGACGAGATCTCGACGTCATAGACCGGGTAGGTCTTGCCGTCGGTCCACTCGATGGTCTTGTCCGACTTCACCGTCGAGCGGGTGAGGAAGGTGTCGCCGCTCGCCAGGTCGCGGAACACGACCGGAGCGTAGTCGGGGTGAATGCCTTTTTTCATTGAGTGATCCTTTTGTTCGTACTCAGACGATTCTGCACGCGATGCGCATAAGCCAAGCTGACACTATACCAGATTCGCGCGCGCTGCGTAGCGTCCCTCGTTCTCGGTCACAGTCAGCGGCAGCCCGTACAGCTCGCTGAGCCTCTCGCTGATGACGACCTGGTTGATGGGGCCCTGTCGCATGACCTTGCCGTCTTTCAGCAGCAGAGCGTGCGTGAAGTTGCGCGGAATCTCCTCCACGTGATGCGTCACCGACACCAGGGCGGGCGCGCCGGGGGCGACGGCGTACTCCCCGAGCAGCTGCAGCAGCTCTTCGCGCGCACCGAGATCGAGATTGGCCGTGGGCTCGTCGAGCAGCAGAACCTCAGGGTCGCTCATCACCGCCCGAGCGATCTGCACACGCTTGCGCTCGCCGTCGCTCAGCGAGCCGAAGCGACGGTGGCTGAGCGGCTCGAGCTGCCAGTCGCGCAGCATTGAGTGCGCACGGTCGAGATCGAGCTCGTCGTACTTCTCGTTCCAGCGGCCGGTCACGCCATAGACGGCCGTGAGCACGGCGTCGAGCACCGATTCATTCGCCGGAATGCGCGCTCCAGTGGTCGACGATGCGACGCCGATGCGGGGTCTGAGGTCGAAGACGTCGACACGCCCGAGCTGCTCGCCCAGCACGCGCACCTCCCCCGTGCTGGGGTGCAGCTGAGCGCTCGCCACGTTCAGCAGCGTGGTCTTGCCTGCGCCGTTCGGGCCGAGCACCACCCAGCGCTCGTCGCCTTCGACGCGCCACGAGACGTCGTCGAGCAGGGCGCGGCCAGAGCGCCGCACGCTGACATGCTGAAGATCGAGCACTGTAGTCATGGGCTCCAGCCTAGAACATGCCTTCGACTTCTTGGAACGCCGCACCGTGTGTTGACGTCACCCGATGAGCCTGGGGTGACGTCCCTGCCGGTAGACTGGGTCGGTGACCGTCTCAATGCTCGTCGTGACCGATGTCGACTCCACGCTCATCCAGGACGAGGTGATCGAGCTGCTCGCCGATGCGGCCGGCGTCCGTGCCGACGTCGCGGCCGTGACCGAACGGGCCATGCGCGGTGAGATCGACTTTCGTGAGAGCCTGACCGAGCGTGTCGCCACTCTGGGCGGTCTGCCCGAATCTGTGGTCATGGATGTGGTCGACCGTGTGCGGGTCAGTCCCGGCGCCGAGCAGCTCATTTCGGCTGTGCATGCGCACGACGGCCGCATCGGGGCGGTCTCCGGAGGCTTCAGCCAGATTCTCGAGCCGCTGGCCGACCGTCTCGGCCTCGACCTCTGGGCGGCCAATGTGCTCGAGATCGTCGACGGGCGACTGACCGGACGGGTCAGCGGTGAGATCGTCGACGGTCGGCGCAAGGCCGATCTGCTGACGCAGTGGGCCGCGGAGCTCCAGGTTCCGCTGGCACGTACTGTGGCGATCGGCGACGGCGCCAACGATCTGGTCATGATGCGCACGGCCGGCACCTCGATCGGGTATCGCCCGAAGCCGGTGGTGGCGGCGCAGGCCGACCATGTCATCCTGCCGCCCGCAGGGCTGGACTCAGCCGTGCCGTACCTGCCGATCGGCGACTGACCCCCGCCGCTGCCTCGGAAGGCCGGAGCCGCGGGGCGTCAGTGCCCCATCCCGAGGCCGCCGTCGACCGGGATGACCGCACCGCTGATGTAGCCGGCGTCGTCTGAGGCCAGCCAGGCAATCGTGCGCGCCACGTCGTCGACCGAACCGAAACGCCCCGCAGGAATCGCTTTCAGGTATTCGGCCCGCTGCTTCTCGTTGAGCTCCGCCGTCATGTCGGTCTCGATGAAGCCCGGGGCGACCACGTTCGCCGTGATGCCGCGTGCCCCCAGCTCGCGCGTCACCGAGCGTGCGATGCCGATGAGGCCGCTCTTGGCCGCGGCGTAGTTCACCTGGCCCGCTGAGCCGTAGAGGCCGACGACGCTCGACAGCAGGATGATGCGCCCCCAGCGCGCTTTGATCTGCCCCTTGACCACGCTCTTGATCGAGCGGAACACCCCGGTGAGGTTGGTGTCGATCACCGATGAGAAGTCGTCCTCGCTCATCCGCAGCAGAAGTGTGTCGTGTGTGATGCCCGCGTTGGCGACCAGAATCGCCACCGGTCCAAGCTGCTGCTCGACCTCGGACACCGCCGTGTTCAACGACGCCTGGTCGGTGACGTCCGCATGCACTGTCAGTGTGCCCTCGGGCCCGGACCCGTGCCGAGCGGTGACGGCGACGGGATACCCGCGGCGCACGAACTCCTCGGCGACCGCTCGGCCGATGCCGCGGTTGCCTCCGGTGATCAGAACGACGCGTGCTTCGGCTGCAGACATGAGGGACTCCTTGTGATGATCGATTCGGCGAGAAGGATGCGACATGGCCGAGACGGATCGGCCCATGCCCGCTGCATCCGTCTTAGACTATAGTCACGGGCGTGTGTACGCTCGCGTCACCGGCTTCTCGGGTCGGTGCAGCGCAACGGGGCATCTCTGACCCGGTGCGTTCGTCAAGCCCGCAGGAGGTGATCGACATGCCGAACCGCCAGGTCGCCGTCGTCACCCACGCCCCGAACTCTCCCAGAGACGACCGCGTGCGACGCATGGTGCACTACTCGATCGCCATGGGCATCCGCATCGTCTGCCTGCTCGCACTCTTCGTCGTACCGGGCTGGTGGAAGCTCATCCCAGCGTTCGGTGCGGCGTTTCTGCCCTACTACGCAGTGGTCATCGCGAACCTGCCCAAGCGCGTCAATGACGACGGCTTTCAGTCGATCGTGCAGCAGGCCATCAGTCAGGATGCGCACGCGCACAGTGCAGCCGCGGATCGCGCCGAGACGATCACCGTCGACGAGCCCACGTTCGCCGGAGACGACGCGGCGTTCGACACCAGCCAGGACGGCACTCGGTCGCACTCCGATTCCGTTGGCTCAGACTCACGGGCACTCCGTCCGGTGCCGTCAGGCGTCATTTCATCAGCGAGTCAGCATGATCAGCTGACTCTGCATCACGCATGAGCGCGGCGAAGACGCGGCCACCTCTGCTGGCGGCGCTGGGCAAGCTCCGCCCGTGGGAATGGATCGGCTATCTCGCCGGCGTCGTCGTCTTCGCCGTCATCTGCGTGATGCTGTCTCGCTGGCAGTTCGATCGCCGTGACCAGGCTGTCGCCGAGATCGCCAAAGTCACCAACAACTGGTCGGCGCCGGCTGCAGAGCTGCCCGATCTGGTTCCCGGCCTCGACGACTTCGACGAAGCCGACGAATACCGAAAGGTGCTGCTGCACGGCACGTATCTGACCGACGAGCAGCTGCTGGTGCGCAATCGTCCCCTGAACGGACAGCCCGGGTTCGAGGTGCTCGTTCCGTTGCGACTCGACGATGACCCGGCGTCTGCTGACTCGACGACGACCACAGCCGGCCGCGTCTTCTTCGTGAATCGAGGATGGCTCCCCACGGGGTCTGACGGCGACGCTCCCGCCGACGTGCTCGCGCCGCCGTCGGGTGAGGTCGAGGTGGTCGCCCGGCTGCGTCCGGCACAGCCTGAGGTCGACCGCTCGGCCCCAGACGGGCAGATCGCCAGCTTCGCTCTTCAGCAGGTCGTCGACCGATTCGACCTCTCCCCCGCCTACACGGCGGCCTACGGACAGATGGAGTCTGAGTCGCCTGCCGCGGCCGATCGACCGCAGATCATTCCGCAGCCCAGTCTCAGCGAGGGCAGCCACCTCTCGTATGCCCTGCAGTGGATCGCCTTCGCCGTACTCGCCTTCGTCGGATTCGGCTACTCGATCAGGCAGACGCTGCGTCGCATCGAAGAGACCGGCAACGACGAGGTCATCGCGCAGCAGCGCCGCCGTCAGGGCAGCCGTCGACACGACGACGACACCGACTACGAAGACGCGCTGATCGATGCCGCAGCACGACACAGGAGTACTCCGGACGAGTGATGCCGGTCGCTGTCGGGCCGTCCAGCGCGACAGCTCCGACCGGATGCCGCCGCGAACCGCGGCTTCAGGCCAGCGAGATCAGATCGGCGTACTCGGCGGTCCAGATGTCTTCAGTCGCCTCAGGCATGATGACCACGCGCTCTGGGTCGAGCGCGAGCACCGCGCCTTCGTCATGACTGACCATGATCACGGCGCCCTCGTAGTGCGAGAGCGCGTCGAGGATCTGCTCTCGACTGGCCGGATCGAGGTTGTTGGTCGGCTCGTCGAGCAGCAGCACGTTGGCGCTCGAGACCACCAGTCGAGCCAGTGCGAGTCGCGTCTTCTCACCGCCGGAGAGCACACCGGCAGGTTTCAGCACGTCGTCACCGGTGAACAGGAACGAGCCGAGCACGCTGCGCGCCTCGCGTTCGCTGAGATCGGCGCCGTCGAGCATGTTCTGCAGCAGCGTTCTGTCGCCGTTCAGCGTCTCATGCTCCTGCGCGTAGTACCCGAGCTTGGCGCCGTGGCCGAGCTCCACCACACCGGAGTCCGGCTTGTCGACCCCAGCGAGGATGCGCAGCAGCGTCGTCTTGCCCGCACCGTTGAAGCCCAGAATGACCACGCGCGACCCACGGTCGATCGCAAGGTCGACCGAGGTGAAGATCTCAAGCGACCCGTAGCTCTTCGAGATGCCCTTGGCCATGAGCGGCGTCTTGCCGCAGGCGGCGGGCTTCGGAAAGCGGATGTTCGCGACCCGATCGGCCTGGCGCGGGCCTTCGAGCCCTTCGACCAGTTTCTCGGCCCGCCGCTGCATCTGATGTGCCGCCGCGGCCTTGGTGGCCTTCGCACCGAAGCGAGCCGCCTGCTGCTGCAGCTGGGTGGCCTTCTTCTCGGCGTTGGCCCGTTCGCGCTTGCGTCGCTCTTCGTCGGCGATGCGCTGCCTCTGGTAGAGCTTCCAGCCCATGTTGTAGATGTCGATCGTCAGGCGGATCGCATCGAGATAGAAGACACGGTTGACCGTCTCTTCGATCAGTCGCACATCGTGGCTGATCACGATGAGCGCCCCCTGATACTTCTGCAGAAACCCGCGCAGCCACATCACCGAGTCGTGGTCGAGATGGTTGGTCGGTTCGTCGAGCACCATGGTGTCGGCGTTGGCGAAGAGAATGCGTGCGAGATCGACGCGGCGTCGCTGGCCGCCCGAGAGCGTGCCCAGAGGCTGGGCGAGCAGACGATCGTCGAGTCCCAGATTGTTCGCGATCACTGAGGCGTCGGCTTCGGCCGAGTAGCCGTCGAGCGCCTCGAAGCGGTCGGTCAGTCGGCCGAATCGGGCCATCGCCTTCTCGGCGACCTCCGGGTCGGGCGACCCCATGTCGTCCTGCGCCTGTTTGAGCTGGGCAGAGAGATGCCCGAGCTCACGGGCGTCGAGGATGTGATCGAGCGCCTTCTGATCGGGATGCCCAGCTTTTGGATCCTGCGCCAAGTAGCCGAAGACACCTCTGCGCTCGACCTCCCCGTGAGCCGGCAGCAGCTCCCCGGCCAGCACTTTGGTGAGCGTGGTCTTGCCTGCGCCGTTGCGCCCGACCAACCCTACTTTGTCGCCCTTGTCGACGCGGAAGTTCACTCCGCTCATCAGGGTGCGGGCACCCACTCTGATCTCAAGATCTTTAACGGCGAGCACTCGCGGTCCTTCTTCTGCTGTGGTTCTGCGCGGCGTCTGATGCGCAGTGATTCGTTCGCGGTTCTGTGCGGCGGCCGACAGGTGACGTCTGCACGGCTCGGGCGCACGGCGTGTCTGCGCCGACCCGATCAGTCAGTATACGGTACCTGCCTGGCTCCGCGTCAGATGCGCATGACGGGCCGTCTGTCGCACATGCGCCGCAGAGCGGGTCTGGGCGCCCTGCGGCGCCCACGAGATGCGAAGAGCGCGGCCGGACGTGAAATGCTCCACGCCGGTCGCGCTCGTTCGATGGGATGCTGCGGTCGTCAGATCGAGAAACCGAGCGCCCGCATCATGTCGCGTCCCTCAGGTGTGATGCGCTCTGGGCCCCACGGCGGCATCCACACCCAGTTGATGCGAAAGGACGGCACGACGTCTTTCAGCGAGGCGGTGATCTGCTCCTCGAGCACGTCGGTCAGCGGGCAGCCGGCCGAGGTGAGCGTCATGCTGATCACCAGTTCGCCGTCCTCGTCGAACGAGAGGTCGTAGACGAGACCGAGGTCGACGATGTTGACGTCGAGTTCGGGGTCGACGACTTCGCGCAGCGCGTCTTCGATCTCGTCGTACTTCTCTGGCGAGGGCTCAGCCATCAGACCAGGGCCTCGTTGGGATCGAGGAAGCGATCGTAGCCTTCGTCCTCGAGACGGGTGGCGAGCTCAGGGCCGCCTTCTTCGGCCACCCTGCCCTTGACGATCACGTGCACGAACTGCGGCTTGATGTAGCGCAGGATGCGGGTGTAGTGCGTGATCAGGATCAGACCGGTGTCATTGTTCTCGTGCACGCGGTTGACGCCCTCTGAGACGATGCGCAGGGCGTCGACGTCAAGGCCGGAGTCCGTCTCGTCGAGCACGGCGAACTTGGGCTTGAGCAGCTCCATCTGCAGAATCTCATGACGCTTCTTCTCTCCGCCCGAGAAGTTCTCGTTCACGTTGCGCTCGAGGAAGTCGTCGCTCATGCGCAGCTCTTTCATCGAGCCCTTGACCTGCTTGACCCAGTCGCGCAGTTTCGGTGCCTCGCCGTCGATGGCCGTCTTGGCGGTGCGCAGAAAGTTGCTCACCGTGACACCGGGGATCTCGACCGGATACTGCATGGCAAGGAAGAGCCCGGCGCGGGCGCGCTCGTCAGCGCTCTTGTCGAGCATCTCTTCGCCATCGAGCTTCACCGAACCGCTCTTGACGATGTAGCCGGGGTGACCGGCGAGCGAGTAGGCCAGCGTCGACTTGCCCGAGCCGTTGGGGCCCATGATGGCGTGCACCTCGCCCGTGTTGATGGTGAGGCTGATGCCGTTGAGAATCGGCTTCTCGCCTTGGTCGGTCTCGACGCTGACGTGGAGATCTCGGATTTCCAGTGATGACATGGTGTTTCTTTCTGTGAGGTTCAGTTGTTCCGAACGCGAGCTCAGCCTTGGGCGAGCGTGCCCTTCGGATCTATGTAGATGTCGCCGTCTCTGATTTCGACCGCGTAGACGGGAACCGGCTCGTAGGCCGGCAGTGTGAGCGGCTTGCCGGTCGTCAGATCGAACTTCGACCCGTGAGCCCAGCATTCCAGTGTGCAGCCTTCGACGAAGCCCTCTGAGAGCGAGATGTCTCCGTGCGAGCAGCGGTCGCCGATCGCATGCACTTCGCCCTCAGCGGTCTTGACCAGAGCGATCGGCTCGTCACCGATGGTGACGCGCAGCGGAGCCTCCGGGTCGAGCTCGTCAAGCGAGCAGACTCTGACGAGGTGGTTGGTCTCGGTGTCAGACATGCTCACACCTCCGTATGCAGCAGCTCTGCCTCGACAGCCCGCTCCAGACGTTCCTCCAACGGGGCGTAGCCGATGCGCTGGATGACCTCGATCAGGAACCCGCGCACGACCATCCGCTTCGCCTCGTCCTCGGTGATGCCGCGCGACTCGAAGTAGAACAGCTGCTCTTCGTCGAATCGGCCAGTGGCCGAAGCATGACCGGCGCCGATGATCTCTCCGGTCTCGATCTCGAGGTTCGGCACCGAATCGGCGCGAGCCCCATCGGTCAGCAGCAGGTTGCGGTTGAGCTCATAGGTGTCGGTGTCTTCGGCGTCAGCCCGGATCAGCACGTCGCCGATCCAGACGGTGCGTGCGCCTTCGCCCTGCAGCGCGCCCTTGTACGTCACCCGTGATACGCAGTTCGACTCATTGTGGTCGACGTAGACCTGCTGTTCCAAGTGCTGATGCGCGTCGGCGAAGTAGATGCCGTCGAGCTCGACGTTGGCGCCCGGCCCGTCGAAGCGAGCCGACGGGTTCACCCGCACGACGCCTCCGCCGAGGTTGACCACGACGTGTCGCAGATGAGCCGAGCGGCCGATCGTGATGAAGTGCTCGGCATCGTGCACTGCCGTGTCGTTCCACTCCTGCAGCGTGATGACGGTGAGATCTGCCTCAGCCTCGACCACGATTTCGACGTTCTCGGCCAGGTTCGCATCGCCCTGGTTCTCAAGCACGACGATCGCCTTGCTGTGCGGCTTGGCGGTGATCACCGTGTGAGCCGCGCGAGGAACGTCGCCCAGCTGGCCTCGCGTGACGAACACCGGGTCGGCGAGCTCCGCGTCGGCCGGAATCGTGATGCTCAGCGCCTGGGCGAAGCCGCTCCAGGCCGCTGCCGAGACGTAGTCTTCGGGCAGCGTCTGCGACGATCCGACGACTTTGTCTGTGCGAGCCACCCACACAGCGGTGACGCCCTCAGGCGCGGTGAACGTGTAGTCGTACGTGCTGCCGTCGAGTTCGCCGAACAGCGCGGCAATGCGATCGAGCGGCGTGTTCTTCCACACCAGCTCGCGATTGCTCGGCTTGCTGAACTTCGAGACATCGGTCGAGGCGAAGCGCTGGGAGCGAGTCTGCACCGGCACGTCGTACCCGTGGCTGTGCTCTTTCAGTCCTTGCTGTGTCACTGTGTCAGTCACTTCCTAGCCCACTGATCCTTCCATTTGCACTTCGATGAGCTTGTTGAGCTCGAGGGCGTACTCCATCGGCAGCTCGCGCGCGATCGGTTCGATGAATCCGCGGATGATCATGGCCATCGCTTCGTCTTCTGGCATGCCTCGACTCATCAGGTAGAAGAGCTGCTCTTCGCTCACTTTGGAGACCGTCGCCTCGTGCCCCATGGTGACGTCGTCCACGCGGATGTCGACAGCCGGATAGGTGTCGGACCGGGAGATGTTGTCGACCAGCAGCGCGTCGCAGCGCACCGTGTTCGCCGAGTGGTGAGCGTTCTCGCCGAAGCGCACCTCGCCACGGTAGCCGGCACGACCGCCGCCACGGGCGATCGACTTCGAGACGATCGACGACTGAGTGTACGGCGCGAGATGAATCATCTTGGCGCCCGGGTCCTGATGCTGTCCCTCGCCGGCGAAGGCGACGGAGAGCGTCTCACCGCGAGCGTGCTCGCCGACCAGATAAATGCTGGGGTACTTCATCGTGACCTTCGAGCCGATGTTGCCGTCGATCCACTCCATCGTCGCCCCCTCCTCGGCGATGGCACGCTTGGTGACGAGGTTGTACACGTTGTTCGACCAGTTCTGAATCGTCGTGTAACGCACGCGTGCGTTCTTCTTCACGATGATCTCGACCACTGCGGAGTGCAGCGAGTCCGTCTTGTAGATCGGCGCGGTGCAGCCTTCGATGTAGTGCACGTAGCTGCCTTCGTCGGCAATGATCAGGGTGCGTTCGAACTGCCCCATGTTCTCGGTGTTGATGCGGAAGTATGCCTGCAGCGGAATCTCCACATGCACGCCCTTCGGCACGTACACGAACGAGCCGCCTGACCAGACGGCGGTGTTGAGCGCAGCGAACTTGTTGTCGCCTGCCGGGATGACCGTGCCGAAGTACTCTTCGAACAGGTCGGGGTGCTCACGCAGCGCGGTGTCGGTGTCCAGGAAGATCACGCCCTGCTCTTCGAGATCCTGGCGAATCTGGTGGTACACGACCTCGGACTCGTACTGTGCGGCCACACCGGCGACCAGTCGCTGTCGCTCGGCCTCGGGGATGCCGAGCTTCTCGTACGTCTTGCGGATATCTTCGGGCAGCTCTTCCCACGACTCGGCCTGCTTCTCGGTCGAGCGCACGAAGTACTTGATGTTGTCGAAGTCGACGCCGCTCAGATCTGCACCCCACATCGGCATGGGTTTGCGATCGAACATCTGCAGACCCTTGAGCCTGCGCTTCAGCATCCACTCAGGCTCGTTCTTGAGCTTGGAGATGTGGCGAACGACTTTCTCGCTCAGGCCGCGCTGGGCATGTTCGCCGGCGGCATCGGGGTCGGCCCAGCCGAATTCATACTGACCCAGGCCTTCGAGCTCGGGGTTCTTCTCGAGAATCTCGCTCACGGTAGTGTTTCCTCTCTCGCCCTCGTTCAGCGGTTGTTGCCGCCGGGCACGCTCACTCCTCACAGCGAGCAGTCTCCACTCTAGTCTGTGGTTCTCTTACTGCAACGGATATCTCGGGTGTCGCATTCCTCCGCACCGACGAGGTGCGAGATAATGGAAAACATGCATGCCCACGACCGCACAGACGGAGTCGCAGACGCTGCTCAGACAGCCGATTCCTCCGCTGAGAAGCGCCACTCCCCCGCACCACGCCCTTCCGTCGACCCTCTTCTCCGGGTTCCCGGCGTCGGTGTTCGCGCCGCAGCCATAGCCGCGCTGATCGCGAACGTCGTGATCATCGCGACCGGCGGTCTCGTGCGCCTGACCGGCTCAGGTCTCGGCTGCGACACCTGGCCGAAGTGCACCCCAGACGCGTTCACCACCACACCCGAGCAGGGCATCCACGGTCTCATCGAATTCGGCAACCGCACGCTGTCAGGTGTGATGCTGATCATCGCTCTGTGGGGACTCATCGCGGTCTACCGCGGCGCGCGACGCCGTCGCGATCTGATCACCTTGGCCTGGGTGCAGGCGGCCGGCATCATCGTGCAGGCGGTGGTCGGTGGCATGGTGGTGCTGTTCCATCTCACCTGGAACCTCGTCGGCTTCCACTACCTTCTGTCGAT
Organism: Pseudoclavibacter sp. CFCC 11306; assembly: GCF_008831235.1. Lineage (GTDB taxonomy): Bacteria > Actinomycetota > Actinomycetes > Actinomycetales > Microbacteriaceae > Pseudoclavibacter_A. The sequence continues at coordinate 312,217 of NZ_WBKF01000001.1, read as the reverse complement.
CGTGCTCGTCGCGTTCATGGCGGTCTTCGCGATTCGCGCGCATGCTCCGGGCGGCCCCCGTGCTCGGGCAGTGCGCCTGCCGACCCTGATTCTCACGCACGTCATGACCCTGGTGCTCGCGGTGACGGTGGTCGTCGGCGTCTTCGCCACGGGCTCAGGGCCGCACTCGGGCGATCCGTCTGAGGTCGTGCGCACCGGGTTCGACGCCGAGTTCGTCTACCACGTGCATGCCTGGTCAGGCTATGTGCTCTTCGCGCTGACGCTCGTGGTCGTCGTGCTCTCGCTGCGCGAGCACGTCGGATTCCGCAAATGGGCGGTCGCTCTGGTCTGCGTGCAGATCGTGCAGATCGTGGTCGGCATCTCGCAGGCCCGACTGCACCTGCCGGGCAGTCTGGTTCTCGTGCACATGGTGCTGGCCGCCGTGCTCACGGCCGCCGCCGTCGCGACCGTACTGGCGCTGAAACGACCGACCGCCGAGCTCGACGGGACTGCCGCAGGCAGGCCCGCAGGAGCCACCGCCTAGCGCATCCTCGATCTGACGTCCCGTCAGACCCGTGTCAGATCGTGGCCGGGATCGGCGCCGTTCAGTCGCACTTCTGCCACTGGAGCCGCCACGGCTGCCGCCTCAGGGGCGCCACCGGGCTGCGGCAAGGTCGACCGTGCCGTTCCACGCATCGGCGTCTGCTCCCGTTTATAGTGCAGCCGAGCCCGTTCTTCGAGTTCCGCAGGAAGAGAGCCCGTCGACGAGACGACACGCCACCACGGCAGGTCGGCTCCGCTGTCGCGCATGACCCGGCCGACGGCCCGAGAGGCGCGGGATCCGAGCAGCGCAGCGACGTCACCGTATGAGAGGGCCCGACCTGTCGGGATCATCGACACCAAGGCGAAGACCTGTTCAGAGAACGGCAGCGCCTCGAGGTCACGAGTCACGCCCGACATCGGTGAACTCACCCGCCTCAGAATGGCAGGTACAGCAGCGGATCGACCGCGACGGCGAGAAAGAGCAGGCTCAAGTAGGCGATCGAACCGTGGAACACGGTCATCGATCGGCTGCCGTCGCCGCGCAGGCTCTCGGAGTACAGCGCGTGCGTCTGCCACATGAACCAGCCGCCGCTCAGCACCGCGGTCACCGTGTAGATCCAGCCCATGCCGCCGATCGGGACGAGCAGCAGCGAACAGGCCACCAGAGCCCACGTGTACAGGACGATCTGCAGACCGACGACGCTGCGGCCGCGTACGACGGGAAGCATGGGCACGTCTGCGGTCGAATAGTCGTCTCGGTATTTGACCGCCAACGGCCAGTAGTGCGGCGGCGTCCACAGAAAGATCAGCCCGAACAGAATCAGCGATTCCCAGCTGAGCGACTCAGTGACCGCGGCCCAGCCGATGAAGACCGGCATGCAGCCTGCGATCCCGCCCCAGACGATGTTCTGCGAGGTGCGGCGCTTCAGCAGCATCGTATAGACGACCACGTAGAAGAAGATGGCGAAGGCCGACAGAAACGCGGCGAACCAGTTCGTGGTGGCCCAGAGCCAGCCGATCGAGATCAGACCAGCGATCCATGAGAAAGCGAGCGCCTGGCGGTCGGTGAGTTCGCCGGTGACGAGCGGACGATGCTGCGTGCGCTTCATCAGCCGATCGATGTCGCGGTCGAGGTAGCAGTTGAAGGCGTTCGCACTCGCAGCGCTCAGCGTGCCGCCGATCAGGGTGTTCAGCACGAGCCAGATGTTCGGGATGCCGTGGGCAGCGAGAATCATCGTGGGCACGGTCGTGACCAGCAGCAGCTCGATGATGCGCGGCTTGCTCAGTGCGAGATAAGCATGGAACCGACCGGTGAACCAGTCACGCCGCGTGCCGCCGGCGGCGAGCGCGGCCTTCAGACTGTGGTCGGCGGCAGGATGCGCTGTCTGGGGCGCGTCAGACGCTCTCGCCACGACGTCTGCACCGGTCTCGTCTTCGACCACAGCTGCGGGCTTGGACTCTACCTCGGACATACACCCTCATTCGGCAATCGTGGGAACGTGCACTCAGGACCCGCTGGGCAGGCGCAGACGCACAGGTTCTTTACAGTCTAAAGCAGGCGCCTGACAAGCGCCATGCTCGCTCCGCGCGCGTTGCGGGGCTCGCCGCGCGGGGCGTGCAGGCCTCTCGGCTCGTCGACGAGGGCTTCTCTATACTTGTTGCTGTCGTGCGTGCACGGCCGGGTCTGTGCCCGCGCCGGTGTCAGCACATCTGTATCCCGAGATACCGAGGAGACCCCGAGTGGCGACTTTGCAGTGGAATGACACGGACCGAAAGGCAGTCGACACCGCGCGCGTGCTCGCCGCCGATGCCGTTGAGAAAATCGGATCAGGGCATCCGGGCACGGCGATGAGCCTCGCCCCCGTCGCCTATCTGCTCTATCAGCAGTTTCTGCGGCACGATCCGTCAGATCCGAACTGGATCGGCCGTGACCGGTTCGTTCTTTCACCCGGGCACACCTCCCTCACGCTCTACACGCAGCTCTTCTACTCCGGCTACGGCCTCGAGCTGAAAGACCTCGAACAGCTGCGCGCACCGGGGTCGCTGACTCCCGGTCACCCCGAGTACGGTCACACGCCGGGCGTCGAGATCACCACCGGCCCCTTGGGCCAGGGGCTCGCCAGCGCCGTCGGCTTCGCCTACGCGCAGCGCTACGAACGCACTCTGTTCGACCCTGAGGCTCCGGCTGGTCAGAGTCCCTTCGACCATACAATCTGGGTGATCGCCTCGGACGGCGACCTGCAGGAGGGCGTGACCAGCGAGGCCAGCTCGCTCGCCGGCAGCCAGGAGCTCGGCAACCTCGTGGTCATCTATGACGACAATCACATCTCGATCGAGGACGACACGAACATCGCCTTCAGCGAAGACGTCCTCGCCCGCTACGCCTCGTACGGCTGGCACACCCAGCGTGTGGACTGGACCGCTACGGGCGAGTACCGCGAAGACATGCCCGCGCTCTTCGACGCGCTGACCAGTGCCAGAGCCGAGACGAAGCGCCCGTCGATCATCGCGCTGCGCACCATCATCGGCTGGCCCAGCCCGAACAAGCAGAACACGGGCGGCATCCACGGTTCGAAGCTCGGCACCGACGAACTGCGTGCACTGAAAGAGCACCTTGGATTCGATCCCGAGCAGCATTTCGTCGTCGACGACGACGTGCTCGCTCACGTTCGAGAGGTTCGCGACCGCGGCGCTGAACTGCATCGCCGGTGGAACGCCGACTTCCAGGCCTGGCAGCAGCGCGAGCCAGAACGCGCCGCTCTGCTGCAGCGGCTGCAGCAGGGGCGTCTGCCCAGCGAGCTGCAGCAGGCGCTGCCGGAGTTCGAGGCCGGCACGTCGCTGGCCACCCGCGCCGCCAGCGGCAAGGTCATCAACGCACTGGCTCCTCTGCTCCCCGAGCTGTGGGGCGGTTCGGCCGACCTCGCAGGCTCGAACAACACCACGATCACCGGCGCAGACTCCTTCGGCCCCGTCGATCGCGGCACCGACACCTGGCACACGTCGCCCGGTGGACGAGTGCTGCACTTCGGCATCCGCGAGCACGCCATGGCCTCCATTCTCAACGGCATCGTGCTGCACGGCCCGACTCGGCCGTTCGGCGGCACCTTCCTCATCTTCAGCGACTATCAGCGCCCCGCACTCCGGCTGGCCGCGCTGATGGGCGTGCCGTCGATCTTCGTCTGGACACATGACTCCATCGGCCTCGGCGAAGACGGCCCGACCCATCAGCCGGTCGAACAGCTCGCGTCGCTGCGTGCCATCCCGGGATTCACCGTCGTGCGTCCCGCCGACGCCAACGAGACCGCCTATGCCTGGCTCGGCATGCTCGGCCAGCGCAGCGGCCCGGCAGGCATCGTGCTCACCCGCCAGGGCGTGCCCACGTTCGAACGCGCCGAGAGCCCCGTCGGCGATCGGCTGGCCCCTGCTCGCGGCACGCTGCGCGGCGCCTATGTGCTCGCCGAGGCGCGCAGCGGCAGCCCCGAGGTGATCCTCATCGCCACCGGCAGCGAGGTGCAGCTGGCTCTTGAGGCTCGCCTGACACTTGAAGACGAGGGCATCTCGACGCGAGTGGTGTCGGCCCCCAGCCTCGAATGGTTCGAGAACCAGGACGACGACTACCGCGAGAGCGTGCTGCCCGGCAGCGTGCGTGCACGCGTCTCGGTGGAGGCCGGCACGGCACTCACATGGCGCGGCATCGTCGGTGACTTCGGTCGCAGCGTGAGCCTTGAGCACTACGGCGCCTCGGCCGACGCCAAGACGCTGTTCACACAGTTCGGCATCACGGCCTCGGCGGTCGTCGAGGCCGCCCACAGCTCGCTCAACGCCGCACACGCCGGCCTGCAGATCTCAGGCGCTGCCGGCGACGAGCAGAATCAGGAGAACTGACATGACCGCATCCTCCGACGCATCATCAGCCGACGCACCGCTCTCGGCGCTCGGCGACCTCTCTGCAGCTGGCGTGAGCGTCTGGCTCGACGACCTCAGCCGATCGCGCATCCGCACCGGCGATCTGCAGCGGCTGATCAACACCCGTGACGTCGTCGGCGTCACGACCAACCCCAGCATCTTCGACGCCGCACTGGCCGACGGGGCTGCCTACGCCGATCAGCTCGATCAGCTGGCTGCCGCCGGAGCATCCGCAGACGAGGCGGTGCGGCAGCTGACCACGGTGGACGTCGCCGAAGCGGCCGAGCTGCTGCGCCCGATCTACAAGCAGTCGAACGGAGTCGACGGCCGGGTCTCGATCGAGGTCGACCCGTTTCTCGCGCACGACACCGAGGCGACGCTGGCGCAGGCACGAGACCTCTGGCGGGAGATCGCCCGCCCGAACCTGATGGTCAAGATTCCCGGCACCGAAGAGGGTCTGCCCGCAATCGCCGATGCGACGGCAGCGGGCATCAGCGTCAACGTCACGCTGATCTTCGGGGTCGACCGGTACCGCGAGGTCATCAACGCCTACCTGACCGGCCTGGAGCGCGCACACGCCGACGGCATCGACATCTCGAGCATCCACTCGGTCGCCTCGTTCTTCGTCTCTCGCGTCGACGTCGAGGTGAACAAGCGCCTCGACGCGTTGGGCGTCAGCCACGACGAAGGCCTGCACAACACCGCCGCTCTCGCCAACGCACGGGCCGCATATCAGGCGTTCACCGACTCGCTCGACACCGAACGCTGGCGCACACTCGCTCAGCGCGGCGGCAACCCGCAGCGTCCGCTCTGGGCCTCCACCGGTGTGAAAGACCCCGAGCTGCCAGACACCACGTACGTGACCGGGCTGGTCGCAGAGCACACCGTGAACACGATGCCCGAGAAGACCCTCGAAGCCACTTTCGACCACGGAGTCATCGGCCCCGAGCGCATTCCCGACCAAGTCGAAGCCGCTGTCGAGCAGCTCGATCGCCTCGCCGCCGTCGGCATCGATCTGCACGACGTGACCACGGTGCTCGAAGCCGAAGGGGTCACAAAGTTCACCGATGCGTGGACGCATCTGCTCGAAACCGTCGATACCGCTGTCAAGGAGCGCCGATGACCACCGAACCCAGCACACCAGCCGCAACGCCGACCCAGCATCCGCTGCGCGTCGTCACGCCCGGGGCACTCGCCGACCGGGCGCAGCCCGCCCTGCGGCGCCTGATCGACGAGCGCTTCGCCTCTCGTCTCGCCGCAGGCGACGCCACGATCTGGGGTGCCGACGCTCAGCCGGAGGCCGCCAAGCGGCTTGGCTGGGTGCACGCTGACGCCGTCAGCGCGCCCTTGGTCGACGAGATCGTCGCACTGCGCGACCATCTGCATGCGCAGGGCGTCGACCGAATCGTTCTCGCCGGCATGGGTGGTTCGTCACTGGCTCCCGAGGTGATCACCATCGCCGCCGACGTCGCCCTGCACATTCTCGACACGACCGACCCGCAGCAGCTGCGTCGCGTACTCGATCACGACATCGAACGCACCGCACTGGTCGTCTCGTCAAAGTCGGGGTCGACGCTCGAGACCGACTCACAGCGTCGTGCCTTCGCCGCGGCGTTCACCGCTGCCGGCATCGACCCGGCCGAGCGCATCATCATCGTGACCGACCCCGGTTCGCCGCTCGACGCGCTGGCCCGCCAGGCCGGGCACCACGTCTTCAACGCAGACCCGAACGTCGGCGGTCGATATTCGGCGCTGACCGCGTTCGGCCTCGTGCCGTCGGGCCTCGCCGGAGCCGACATCGCAGGTCTGCTCGCCGACGCGCATGCGGCACTCCCCGCACTGCTCGCCGATGCCGAGTCGAACCCGGCTCTACAGCTCGCGGCCGCTCTCGCCGCCGATCCTGAGCATGTCGACAAGTTCGCGGTGGCCTGCGAGGATGCCGGCCGACTCACCGACCTGCCGGCATGGATCGAGCAGCTGGTCGCCGAGTCGACGGGCAAGCTCGGTCGCGGGGTGCTGCCGATCGCCGTGGACACCGGAGAATTCGAGGTCGCCGCCGAAGACCGGCGTGACTCGACGGCCGCTGCGCGACTGGCCGAGCTCACCGGAGCCCCCAAGCCGAACCGCCCGGCCGACGTCGTGCCTGTCGCCGTGGTGGACGCCCTGCCGGATGCCCCTGCCGACCATGCGGTCTGGGTGGCCGGCTCGCTGGGCGCACAGTTCATGACCTGGGAGATCGCCACGGCTGCGCTCGGTCTGCTGCTCGGCATCAATCCCTTCGACCAGCCCGATGTCGAGAGCGCGAAGGCCGCGGCTCGCGACCTCCTCGAGCACCCGGTCGAAGGCGGCGCTCCGCTGCTGGTCGACGACACGCTCGCCCTCTTCGTTCCGGGCACCGACGAGGCGGCCTCGGCCGTCGCATCCGCCAGCACGCTCGAAGGGGCGCTGCGACGGCTGCTCGGCCAGGTCGACCCGGCGCTCGGTTACGTGGCCGTGCAGGTCTATGCCGACCGTGAGGGGCTTGCCGACCTCGGCGAGCGTCGCGGGCGTCTGGCCGCCGCGCTGCGCCGCCCCGTGACCTTCGGCTGGGGGCCGCGCTTTCTGCACTCGACCGGGCAGTACCACAAGGGCGGCCCCGCTCAGGGCGTCTTCCTGCAGCTCACCCGTGTGAGCGACGATCCGCTCCCCATTCCCGAGCGACCGTTCGGCTTCGCCCAGCTCATCCGGGCACAGGCGACCGGCGACGCCCAGGTGCTCGCAGCACACGGTCTGCCGGTGCTGCGCATCGAGGCGTCCGACGACGCCGGGCTGGCACGTGCGCTGGATGTCGCAGTACGGGTCGCATCGCAGGTGACGGACGCCCGTGACTCCTCCGGCGCCGGTCTCTCGGGGCGCGACACGAACTCGCAGTCACGATGACCGCCGGTTCTCGGGGTCCGTTCGAGCAGCTGGCGATGCAGCCCGCTGATCTGCAGCTGAACCCGTTGCGCAGCAGCAACGATCGTCGGCTGCTGCGCATCGCGGGGCCGGCCGCCCTGGTGATCTTCGGCGTCACCGGCGACCTCGCCCAGCGCAAACTGCTGCCGGCGATCTACGACCTCGCCAACCGAGGCCTGCTCTCGCCGGCGTTCAGTCTGGTCGGCTTCGGGCGTCGCGAGTGGAGCGATCAGCAGTTCGCCGAATTCGTGCTGACAGCGGTCAGGAACGGTGCTCGCACGCCGTTTCGTCAGAAGGTGTGGGATCAGCTGGCTGCCGGCCTGCGGTTCGTGACCGGTGCCTTCGACGACCCGGACGCCTACATCGCCCTCGACGACACGCTCTCGGAGCTGGCGCGCACGCGCGGCACTCGAGGCAACGCGGCGTTCTATCTGTCGATCCCGCCGCGCCACTTCTCGGCCGTCTGCGACCACCTGGCTCGTCAGGGGCTGGCCAACCACGACGATCAGACCTGGCGTCGTGTCGTCATCGAGAAGCCCTTCGGGCACGACCTGCGCAGTGCTCAGGCGCTGAACGCGGTCGTCGAGCGGGTGTTCGCGCCAGACGACATCTTTCGCATCGACCATTACCTCGGCAAAGAGACCGTGCAGAACATTCTGGCGTTCCGATTCGCCAACTCGATCTTCGAGCCGCTCTGGAACGCCAACTACGTCGATCACGTGCAGATCACCATGGCCGAAGACATCGGCATCGGCGGCCGTGCGGGCTATTACGACGGCATCGGCGCAGCGCGCGACGTCATCCAGAACCACCTGCTGCAGCTGCTGGCTCTGACGGCGATGGAAGAGCCCACGTCGCTCACCCCGTCTGCCCTGAGAAGAGAGAAGATCAAGGTGCTGGGCGCGCTCGGTCTGCCCGACGATCTTGCGGTGCACACCGCACGCGGACAGTACTTGGGCGGGTGGCAGGGCGGCCGACAGGTGCGCGGCTATCTGGACGAGGAGGGCATCGCGCCCGACTCCGTCACCGAGACCTACGCCGCATTCCGCGTCGACGTGCACACACGCCGCTGGGCCGGTGTGCCCTTCTACCTGCGAGCCGGCAAACGACTCGGCCGCCGCGTGACCGAGATCGCCCTCGTCTTCAAGCAGATTCCGCAGCAGCTCTTCGGCACCCATCAGACCGCCGCGCTCGGCCCGAACGCCCTGGTCATCCGCGTGCAGCCCGACGAGGGCATCACGCTGCGCTTCGGCTCGAAGGTGCCCGACACCAACATGACGGTGCGCGACGTGAGCATGGACTTCACCTACGGCCACTCGTTCGCCGAGGCCAGCCCTGAAGCCTACGAACGGCTGATCCTCGACGTGCTGCTCGGCGACCCGCCCCTGTTTCCGCGACACCGCGAGGTCGAACTCGGCTGGCAGGTGCTCGACCCGATCGAGCAGTTCTGGGCCTCGAACGGCCGCCCAGAGGGCTACCGAGCCGGCACATGGGGGCCCTCCAGTGCCGATCGCATGCTGGCCCTCGACAACAGAGAGTGGCGTCGCCCATGATCATCGATCTCACTGACACAGACACGCCGTCGATCTCGAAGCGGCTGAGTCGGGAGCGCGAGGCCACCGGCTTCAGCGCTCTAGGACGCGTGCTCACACTGGTCGTGATCGCACGAGCCGACGACGAGGCACGAGCGATCGCCACCGCAGTCGCCGCGTCTCAGGAGCATCCGATGCGGGTGCTCGTGCTGATCCCGCAGCCCGAAGCCGACGCCGACCGGCTCGACGCACAGCTGCGCCTCGGCAACGACACTGGCGCCAGCGAGGTGATCGTGATGCGCGCCCTCGGTGCGGTCGCCTCGGCCCTTGACACGATCGTGATCGGTCTGCTGCTGCCCGATGCCCCGGTCGTGCTCTGGCTGGCCAACGGCGATGTGGATGCCCCGCTCGGGTCGCTCGCAGAACTCGCGGCTCGGCGTGTCTCAGACGTCGGCCGCTGCAGCGATCCGGTCGGTTCTCTGCTCGACGCCGCCCGCGCCTATCGACCGGGCGACACCGACCTGGCATGGTCGCAGATCAGCGTGCTGCGCGCCCAGCTCGCGGCGACTCTCGACCAGCCTCCGCATCTGACCGTGACAGCCGCTGCGCTCACCGGCAGCCCGAACTCGCCGGAGTTCCTGCTGCTCTCCGCGTGGCTGGCGCTGCGTCTCGGCGTTCCCGTCGCCATGCACGACTCGACGTCGTCACTGCCGGTGTCCGAGGTCCGACTCACCCGCCCCGACGGAGACATCGTTCTCTGCGGCGATCCGGCCGCAGGCATGAGCCGGCTCACGCTCCCGGGGCTCCCCGAGCAGCAGCTGCCCCTCACCCAGCGCACCGAAGCGGAGTGTCTCTCTGAGGAGCTGCGCCGACTCGACCAGGACCGCGTCTTCGGCGAAGTGCTGCGCTCGGGACTGCCGCTGATTCTCGAAGCACAGGGCGACGATGATGACGCCTGAGCCCGAGTCAGCAGCCGGCGTCACGCGACCGCCGCTCACCCATCTGCAGGTGCCGAACGTCCAGGCGGGCGTTTCCGCGGCCGTCGAAACGGTGCTGCAGCGTCTCAGCGCGTTCGCCGCGAGACGCCGCACCGAGAATCCCTTCGCCGACTCACCGGGTCTGTCCGGCGAACAAGCGGTGTCGGCTCGTGCGTTCAATCTGGCGCTGACCGGCGGCGGATCGGGCTCGGCCGTGACTCAGACACTCGCCGAGCACGCCGAGATCGACTGGTCGATGGTGCACCTCTGGTACGGAGACGAACGGTGGGTCGACCGAGGCTCGGCCGATCGCAACGATGTGGTGGCGCTCGACGCGCAGCACCGTCGAGCAGCCTTCGCCGAAGCCGAGCTGCATCGCATCGCCGCTGCAGACGACGGGATCTCCGTCGAGGCCGCCGCCTCGGCCTATGCCGTCGATCTCGCCACCAATGTGTCGCAGCGCGATCCGGAGTCAGCACTGCCGGCGCTCGACCTCGTGCTGCTTGGTGTGGGCCCCGACGGGCACGTCGCCTCGATCTTTCCCCACCATCAGAGCGCTGTTGCGGGTTCGAGCGACAGCCCCGCCAGCACCATCGCCGTGCGCAGCAGTCCGAAGCCTCCCCCGACTCGGGTGTCGCTGACGCTCAGCACGATCCGCGCCGCCAGCCATGTCGTGCTCATCGCCTGCGGCGACGAGAAGCGTGCTGCCGTTCGAGAGATCCTCGCCGGCGAGCCTCTGCCTGCAGGACTGGCCCGGGGGCGTCGTTCGACTCTGCTCATCAGCACTCCGCAGAGCTGATGCGGCCGCACCGCGGCTGACGCGACGTGGCTCGGTCAGCCGAAGTGCAGGGCGCGGGACTCCTTCGTGCAGAGCAACGCTGCGAAGGCCGCCACCAGCGCGCAGGCGAGCATGACCGCCACGACGGTGTGAAGCGAAATGCTCCCAGTGATCGTGACCATCGGGGTGACCGCAGCTGCCAGTGCATACTGCGAAGCGCCCATGAGCGCGGATGCGATGCCTGCGCCACGCCGCTGTCGGCCCAGTCCCAGCGCCGTGCTGTTGGCGATGATGACGGGGAACGGCGCCCCTGCGAGGCTGACCAGCACGAGCAGAGCCCAGAGAGCCGGTGCGCTCGATCCTGTGCCGGCATCCGTCGCCGACACGACGACGAACAGAACCACGGCGCAGCACGCCTGAAAGACGACGGCGGTCACCAGCAGACGCCACATGCCCAGACGGCGCACGAGACGCGTATTGAGCACGCCGGCGGCCAATGTGCCGACTGCGAAGATCGCCATGCAGAGAGAGAACTGGCGTTCGTCGAGGCCGTAGACGAGCTGAAGCACGACAGAAGAGCTCGAGATCCAGGTGAAGAGCACGCCGAAGCCGAAGACCTGCATGAGGGTGAACCCGATGAACGACCGGTCTCGCATGACAGAGCCGAGCATGCTGCCGACCTCTCGGAGCCCGCCACGCACCCGTCCGGTGGCCGGCAGAGACTCCCCCAGCACGAAGACACTCGCGAGCAGCATCAGCACGGCCACGCAGGTGAGCACCCACAGCACGCCTCGCCAGCCGATGTGAGGAATGAGCAGGCCACCGGCGACCGGAGCGAGCACAGGCGCGAGACCGTTGACGATGCCGATGAAGCCGAAGAGTCTCGCCAGCTGCACGCCGTGGCTGACATCACGAGCGATGGCGCGACCGATGACGACGCCGGCACACCCGCTGAACCCCTGGATGAAACGCCAGATGCAGAGCCACACGATGCTCGGTGACATCGTGGCGAACAGGCTCGAGACGACGAAGAGCGCTCCGGCCGCGAGCAGCGGCCGACGCCGACCGAGCATGTCACTGGCCGGCCCCCAGAACAGCTGCCCGCCGCCCATGCCGAGCATGAAGAGCGAGAGAGTGAGCTGCACCGACGCCTGTGAAGTCTGCAGGTCGCCTGAGACCAGGGGGAACCCCGGCAGGTACATATCGGTCGCCAGAGGTGCGACCATGCTGAGCAGGCCGAGGGCGCCGATCAGCGCCGGCCCGTACTTCGGGGCCGTTGTGTGGGTCACTGTGGAGCTGAGTGTGCGGTCAGATCTGGCCGAAACGAATCATCAGGCCGATGCCGACGATCGAGACGAACCAGAGCACTGAGACCACGACGGTGATGCGATTCAGGTTGCGCTGGGCCACGCCCGACGCACTGAGGCTGCTGGTGGTGCCGCCGCCGAACATGTCGCTCAGGCCGCCGCCACGCCCCTTGTGCAGCAGGATGAGCAGTGTCAGCAGGATGCTGGTCACTGTCAGCAGCACATTGAGCACGATGATGAGAGCAGTCACGATGGCCTTTCGTCGTCAGGATGCCCAGCACGGAGCCGGGCAACATCCGCCAGTATACCGGGGATGTCACCCGACGGCATCTTCCGCACGGCGGCGGGTCGCCAGACGTCAGGCGGTGCGCACGTGACGACGAAACTGAGCGATGCCCGCAAAGCTGGCGGCATCGAGGCTCGCGCCGCCCACCAGGGCACCGTCGATGTCGGGCTGAGCGAGGAAGCCCGCGACGTTGTCGACGGCGACCGAGCCGCCGTAGAGGATGCGCGTGGCCGCTGCGACGGCGTCGGCACGCTCGGCCCCCAGCGGCGCGCGCAGCGCCTCTCCGAGGGCTCCGCGCAGACGCCCGATGACTTCTTGGGCCTGCTGCGCAGTCGCGGCCTTCCCGCTGCCGATGGCCCACACCGGCTCGTAGGCGATGACGATCTCGGCCGTCTCGCCGGCATCCGCACGCTTGGCCAGTTCAGCTGCGAACTCGGACACTGCCCCCTGAAGCTGCTGGACGGGAACCGCCGCCGGGCCTTTCGCCTCAAGGTCGGCTGCCGTCTCACCGACGCAGATCAGCGGAACCAGCCCGTGGCGGATTGCCGCCAGAGCCTTGCGTCCGACCTGAGCGTCGTCTTCGTGGTGGTACGACCGTCGCTCAGAGTGCCCGACGATCGCGTACTTGGCGTCGAGGCGGTTCAGGAAGGCACCCGAGATGTCTCCGGTGAATGCCCCGTGGTCGTGTTCGGAGACATCCTGCGCGCCGAAGGTGATCGGCAGTTTGTCAGCCGCGACCAGCGACTGCACCGACCGCAGGTCGGTGAACGGCGGGAAGACGGCCACTTCGACGTCGTCGAAGTCGTGATCGGCGTCACGCAGCGTCCAGGCGACCTTCTGCACCAGCGCGATGGCGTGCAGATGGTCGATGTTCATCTTCCAGTTGCCCGCGATCAGCGGAGTGCGCTCCCCGACGGGGTGCGCTCCTGCGGAACGGTCCTCGGTTCGTTTGCTGTTGCGCAGACTCATTCGGCCGACCACCCCAGCACGTCGAGGCCGGGCAGAGCCTTGCCTTCGAGCAGTTCGAGGCCGGCGCCGCCGCCGGTCGAGATGTGGCCGAAGTCACGCTCGGTGTAGCCGAAGGAACGTGCGGCCGCAGCCGAGTCACCGCCTCCGACGACGCTGTACCCCTCGGTCTCGGTCAGCGCACGCGCGACGGCACGGGTGCCGCCGGCGAACGCCGCGAACTCGAACACGCCCATCGGGCCGTTCCAGAACACGGTCTTCGACTGCCGGATGACCTCGGCGAACTGTTCGGCGGTCTTGGGGCCAACGTCGAGTCCCATGACGTCGGCGCCGAGATCGCTCGCTTCGATCGCATCGACCGCGGTCACGCGGTGGGCGGCGTCTTCTGCGAAGCGGTCGGCCACGATGATGTCGACCGGAAGCTGCAGGTGCACGCCGAGGCGCTCGGCCTCGTCGAGATAGCCGCGCACGGTGTCGATCTGATCTGCCTCGACCAGGCTCTTGCCGATCTTCTCGCCGCGTGCGGCCAAGAAGGTGTACACCATTCCTCCGCCGATGAGCAGGTGATCGACTTTGGGCAGCAGATTGTCGATGACGGCGAGCTTGTCTGAGACCTTCGCTCCGCCGAGCACGACAGTGTAGGGATGCTCCGGCGAGCCGAGCAGATGGCCGAGGGCCTGCAGCTCGGTCTCGATCAGCAGCCCCGCGGCGTGCGGCAGCAGGGTGGCCAGCTCGTACACGCTGGCCTGTTTGCGATGCACGACGCCGAAACCGTCTGATACGAACGCGTCGCCGAATGCGGCGAGCTGTGCGGCGAACGCACGGCGCTCCTCTGCGTCCTTCGACGTCTCAGCGGCGTTGAAGCGCAGATTCTCGAGCAGTACGACGCCGCCCTCTCCGAGCTCACCGATCTGCTGACGGGCGGAGTCGCCCACGGTGTCGGTCGCGAACGCGACCTCCGTGCCCAGCAGCTCGCCCAGGCGCACGGCCACCGGCTCGAGTGAGAGCTCGGGAACGACCTGTCCTTTGGGGCGCCCCAGGTGGGCCACGATGATCAGGCTGGCACCGGCTTCGAGCAGCCGACGATACGTCGGCAGCGATGCACGGATGCGGCCGTCATCGGTGATGGCGCCGTCTTTGAGCGGCACATTGAGGTCGCTGCGCACGATGACGCGGCGTCCGGCGAGCGAGCCGAGCGATTCAATCGTCTTGAGAGACATGTGCAGGCTCAGCCCAGCTTCGACGCGACGAGCTTGGTCAGGTCGACGACGCGGCTCGAGTAGCCGAACTCGTTGTCGTACCAGCCGACGAGTTTCACCGTGCTGCCGACGACGCGAACCAGAGGGGCGTCGAAGACGGTCGAGTACTGGTTGCCGACGATGTCGCTCGAGACGATGGGAGCCTCGCTGTACTGCAGGTAGCCCTTGAGCGTGGTGGCAGCCGCCTCGCGGTAGACGGCGAGGATGTCGTCGACCGTGACCTGCTTCGACGACTCGATCGTCACATCGGTCAGCGAGCCGTCGGGCACCGGCACGCGCACGGCATAGCCGTCGAGCTTGCCCTTGAGCTCGGGGATGACGAGGCCGATGGCCTTGGCGGCACCCGTCGTGGTCGGCACGATGTTGATCGCGGCCGCGCGGGCACGGCGCAGGTCTTTGTGCTTGGAGTCGACGAGACGCTGGTCGCCGGTGTATGCGTGCACGGTGGTCATGAGGCCGCGTTCGATGCCGAAGGTGTCGAGGAACGGCTTCAGCAGGGGCGCGAGGCAGTTCGTGGTGCACGACGCGTTCGAGATGACGTCGTGTCGCTCGGGATCGTAGAGGTCGTCGTTGACGCCCATGACGAATGTGGCGTCTTCGTGCTTGGCCGGAGCCGTGATGATGACCTTCTTGGCCCCCGCCTCGATATGAGCCCGGGCGTTGTCGGCGTCGTTGAACTTGCCGGTGCCCTCGATCACGATGTCGACGCCCTGATCGCCCCAGCCGAGCTCGCGAGGATCGCGTGAGCTGAGCGCCGTGATCTCACGGCCGTCGACGATGAGCTTGCCCGGTGCCGTCTCGACGTCATGGTCCCAGATGCCGTGCACGGAATCGTACTTGAGCAGGTGAGCCTGGGTCTCCAGGTCGCGAAGGTCGTTCGCGGCGACGATCTCGAAATTGGTGTCCTGCTGGTCGAGAGCCGCACGCAGGACAGTCCTGCCGATGCGACCGAATCCGTTGATCCCAACCCGAACTGTCACGAGCGTTCTCCTTCGATGCTTCGATGCGTCACGTATTCGACGGGAGATGTCCCGCCACAGCCATTCTACTGAACTCCGTCAGGCTCCGCCGCTCGGGCGCTCGAAGAGGCCGACCGTCGCAGCGAGATCCATCCCCCGAAACGCAAAGCACCCCACGGCATCCGTCGGATGCGTGGGGTGCTCGGTCGACCGGGAGTGTCTCTCGGTCTGTGCGCTGAGGCGATCGTCCGCCTCTTCGGCCCGGGACGGTCAGAGGGTGATGATGCCCTGAGTGCCGTTCTTGGCGGCTGCGAAGCGCTCGGCGACGTTCTGCCAGTTCGCGATGTTCCAGATCGCCTTGACGTAGTCGGCCTTCACGTTCAGGTAGTCGAGGTAGAAGGCGTGCTCCCACATGTCGACCAGGAACACCGGCACGGTCGCCGCAGCGTGGTTCGACTGGTGATCGTGCAGCTGCTCGATGATGAGGCGCTGGCCGAGGCTGTCCCATGACAGGGCAGCCCAGCCCGAACCCTGGATGCCCAGCGCTGCGGCCGCGAACTGCGCCTGGAAGTTCTCGAACGAGCCGAAGAACTCGGTGATGGCGGCGTCGAGCTCACCCTCGGGACGCTGCGTGTCGGGGCCGAGGTTGGTCCAGAAGATGGTGTGGTTGACGTGGCCGGCCAGGTTGAAGGCGAGATCCTTCTCAAGCTGGTTGATGTCGCCGTAGCTGCCGCCCTCGCGAGCGGCCTCGAGCTTCTCGAGTGCGCTGTTGGCGCCCTTGACGTAGTTCGCATGGTGCTTGTCGTGATGCAGCTCCATGATCTTTCCGCTGATCGACGGCTCCAGCGCCGAGTAATCGTAGGGAAGATCGGGAAGGGTGTAGACAGACATGACAACTCCTCACAGTTCACAGATGTGACGGTCGAAACCGACCGCCCTGTGTGCGAGTGTACTCAGCTGTGGCGGCGAACGACGCAAGAGATGCGCAATGTCATACGACGTTCACTGACCGCGAAATGCTTGTTCGGTCAATTGCCTGAAGACGGCGTGCGCACCTGTCTGAGGGTCGATCAGCGCACGCTGTCGGGCACGTTGGCCTCGGTGCCCGGCACTCCCAGCTCTTTCGC
This sequence comes from Pseudoclavibacter sp. CFCC 11306, assembly GCF_008831235.1. Lineage (GTDB taxonomy): Bacteria > Actinomycetota > Actinomycetes > Actinomycetales > Microbacteriaceae > Pseudoclavibacter_A. The sequence continues at coordinate 295,661 of NZ_WBKF01000001.1, read as the reverse complement.
ACGGCGATCGGCCATGGCCAGCAGACGACGGATGCGACCGGCCACGGCATCCTTCGTCAGCACGGGATCGGCGAGGCGGCCCAGTTCGTCGAGACTCGCCTGCCGGTGCTGCAGGCGAAGATCGCCTGCCTGACGCAGATGATCGGGGATGTCGTCGCCGAGGATCTCGAGCGCCCGCTCGACGCGCGCGCTGGCTGCGACGGCTGCCTGAGCCGAGCGCCGCAGGTTCGCGTCGTCGAAGTTCACCAGTCGGTTGACGTTGGCTCGCACTTCACGACGGTGCCGCACCTCTTCCCACTCTTCGAGCGTATGCGTCGCGCCGAGCAGGCGCAGCATCGTCGCGATCGCCTCGGGCTCGCGCACCACCACTCGGTGCGACCCGCGGATCTCGCGTGCCTTCGTGACGACGCCGACGCGACGGGCCGTGCCCACGAGGGCCATCGCCGCCTCAGCGACCGGGCACACCACTTCGAGTGCCGAGCTGCGCCCGGGATCGCTCAGCGAGCCGGCCGCCAGAAACGCTCCCCGCCAGACGGCGCAGGAGATCTCGGGCGAACCGTTGACCAACGCGCTCGGCAGACCGCGCACGGGACGATTGCGGGTGTCGGTCATCCCGGTCTGGCGAGCCAGAATCTCTCCCCCGCGCGGGATGCGCAGCACGTACTCGCCGGGTGCTCCGACGCTCTCGACGAGCTGTGCCGGAGCACCGTACAGTTCGGCAAGGCCGCGCCGCACCCGTTCAGTGAGTTCGGGAGAGTCGAGCACGACCTCGATGACGATATGACCGGAGATGTGATGCAGACCGCCCGCGAAACGCAGCAGACTGGCGAGCTCAGCTGCGCGCAGTCGACCGGTCGGGTATCGGTGCCTCATGAGCTCCTGTTTGACTTGGGCTGTCAGTGGCACCGCAGGTCATTCCTTTCCAAGGTCTCTGTGTGTGACTTCGACGATGAGATCTGGGTGTTTGCGCAGTCTGCGCGCCATCTCGTTCGCCGTGGCCACCGAGCGATGTTTGCCTCCCGTGCACCCGAAGGCGAACATCGCGTGACGCTTGTTCTCACGCAGATATCCGTCTATCACTGTGCCCAGCACACGCTCGTAGTCACTCAGGAACTCCTGTGCTCCTGGCTGGCCGAGCACATATTCTCTCACATCGTCGTCAGCACCGGTGTGCGCTCGAAGCTCTTCGACCCAGAACGGATTCGGCAGAAAGCGCATGTCTGCCACCATGTCGGCGTCGAGCGGAATGCCGTATTTGAAGCCGAAACTGGTGATCGTCACGGTGACGGTGTCGGCCTGGTCGCCGCCGAAGAGGTCAAAGGCACGGTTGGTCAGCTGATGCACGTTGAGACCGGTGGTGTCGATGATGGTGTCGGCACGACCGCGCAGTCCCGCAAGCAGCTGACGCTCAGCCCGGATGCGCTCGACCAGCGTGCCACCGCTCTGCAGCGGGTGCGGACGCCGCACCTTCTCGAATCGCCGAACGAGTTCGGCGTCGCTCGCCTCGAGATAGACCACACGCATCGGCACGGCGAGGCCGTTGAGCGCATCGAGCTGTGCGTCGAGATCGCTGAACACCGTGCCCCCGCGCACGTCGATGACGACAGCCAGGCGACGGATGTCGTGCTCGCCGTCTTCGACGAAGTGCGCCAGCGGAACCAGCATCTTGGGCGGCAGGTTGTCGATCACGTACCAGCCCATATCTTCAAGCGCGTTCGCAACGGTCGAGCGTCCGGCACCTGAGAGCCCGGTCAGGATCAGAAACTCGCTGCGCTCTGCGTTCGGCTGCGCGCCTGCGGACGTCGCAGAGTCCGCCTGCACGGGGTCACTCTGCACTGTCTCGCTCACGCTCGCCTTCATGATCATCAACCTTAGCCCGATTGCGGTGCTGCCATTCAGCGAGTCTCTGGGCCGTCGTCGCGCCGATGCCGGGCACGGCGCAGAGCTCATCGACGCCGGCCTCGGCTACACGGGCCGGAGAGCCGAAGTGACGCAGCAGATCGCGTGCGCGACGGTCGCCGATGCCCGGCACTGCGGCGAGGTCGGTCTCATAGGCTTTGGTGCGGGAGTTGCGCTGGTAGGTGATCGCGAATCGATGGGCCTCGTCACGGATGCGCTGCACCATGAACATCGCCTCGCTGTTGCGCGGGAGGATCACCGGGTAGTCGTCGTCCGGCACCCAGAGCTCCTCGAGGCGTTTGGCGATGCCGGCCAACGCGATGCGGTCGGCGAACCCGTGCTCTTCGAGCGCACGCTTCGCGGCCGCCACCTGAGGTGCACCGCCGTCGACGATGATGAGGCTCGGAAAGTACTGGAACGAGTTCTGCCGAGGGTCTCGGGGAGCATCCGAGGGCGATCCCGCCGGACTCTGCTGCTCCCGCAGATGTGCGAGACGACGTGAGATGACCTGGTGGATCGAGGCGGTGTCGTCGTTGGTGCCCACGATCGAGAACTTGCGGTAGTCCCGCTTCTTCGGCAGGCCGTCTTCGAAGACCACCATCGAGGCCACGACATCGGTGCCGCCGAGATGTGAGATGTCGTAGCACTCCATGCGCAGCGGCGCTTCGCTCATGCCCAGCGCCCGCGCGATCTCGGTCAGAGCGCTGCTGCGCGCCACATAGTCGCTGGCACGCTTCATCTTGTACTGCCTCAGCGCCTCAGCGGCGTTCGTGGTGACCGTCTGCTGCAGCGAGAGCTTCTCACCGCGCTGCGGCACGCGAAGATGGACCGGACCGCCCCGACGACGCTCGAGCAGCTCGGTGACGGCCTCGGCATCCGCCGGCATCGCAGGCAGCAGAATCTGCACCGGCACGGTCAGGGGACGATCCGCATCATCGAGATAGACGTGCTGCAGCGCCTGAGCCAGGAACTCGGAGTCAGGCATCTCGAGCTCTTTGTCGATGAGCCAGGTGCGCACGCCGCGAATGCGTCCGCCGCGAACCATGAACACGTGCACGGCTGCGTGCAGATCGTCGTCGCTGATGCCGAGCACGTCGGCGTTCTCGTGGTCGGAGAGCACGACCGCCGTCGAGGCGAGCACGGAGTCGAGGGCCTGCAGCTGATCACGCAGCCGCGCCGCCTGCTCGAACTCGAGGTCGTCGCTGGCGCGCTGCATCCGCTGCCGCAGGTCACGAATATAGGTCTGATCCTGACCTGCCATGAAGCGGATCACGTGCCGAGCGGTCTCTCTGTGCTCTTCGATCGAGACCCGACCGACGCAGGGGGCCGAGCATTTGCCGATGTCGCCGAGCAGACAGGGCTTGCCGGTGCGCTGTGCGCGCTTCAGCGTGGAGGCCTTGCAGCTGCGCATCGGGAACACTTTGAGCAGTGAGTCGATGGTCGAGCGCAGGTCGTAGACCTTGACATACGGCCCGAAGTATCGATCGCCCTTTTTGTGCCGGCCCCGTGTGATCGTGACGCGAGGGATCTCTTCGGACATCGTGAGTGCGAGGTACGGGTACGACTTGTCGTCTTTGAACTGCACGTTGAACGGCGGATCGAACTCTTTGATCCAGGTGTATTCGAGCTGCAGCGCCTCGAACTCGCTGCCCACGATCGTCCACCGCAGCTCACGGGCGGTCGTGACCATGCGTCGAGTGCGCTCGTGCAGCGTGTGCAGCGGAGCGAAGTAGCTGCTGAGCCGTGCACGCAGGTTCTTCGCCTTGCCGACGTAGATCACGCGGCCGTTGGCGTCGAGCCACCGGTACACTCCCGGCTTCGACGGGATGTCACCCGTGCGCGGTCGCCACGAGAGGTCTTCGGCCACGGTCAGCGGGCCTTCCCCGCCGAACTCGTCGCTGCGCCCTCAGCCGGGGGCGTCGCGGCATTTCGGTCGAAGATCTCGGCCAGGAATGCTCCAGTGTGGCTCTCAGGCACCCGGGCGACCTCTTCCGGGGTGCCCTCAGCGACGACCGTGCCACCGCCCGAGCCGCCCTCAGGCCCCATGTCGATGATCCAGTCGGCGCTCTTGATCACGTCGAGGTTGTGCTCGATGACGATCACCGTATTGCCCTTGTCGACGAGTTCGCGCAGCACGATGAGCAGCTTGCGCACGTCTTCGAAGTGCAGACCCGTCGTGGGCTCGTCGAGCACATAGACGCTTCGCCCGTTCGAACGACGCTGCAGTTCGGTGGCGAGCTTCACGCGCTGGGCCTCTCCGCCCGAGAGCGTCGTGGCGCTCTGCCCCAAGGTCACGTAGCCGAGCCCGACGTCGACCAGCGTCTTCATGTAACGGTGGATGCTGTTGATCGGCTCGAAGAACTCGGCGGCCTGAGCGATGGACATGTCGAGCACCTCGGCGATGTTCTTGCCCTTGTAGCGCACGGCGAGCGTGTCGCGGTTGTATCGAGCGCCGTGGCAGACCTCGCAGTCGACATAGACGTCTGGCAGAAAGTTCATCTCGATCTTGAGCGTGCCGTCGCCGTTGCAGGCCTCGCAGCGGCCTCCCTTGACGTTGAACGAGAAGCGACCTGGAAGGTACCCGCGCGCCTGAGCCTCGGGCGTCTGCGCGAAGAGCTTGCGAATCTGATCGAACACTCCAGTGTAGGTCGCCGGGTTCGACCGCGGAGTGCGGCCGATCGGACTCTGATCGACGTGCACCACTTTGTCGAGCTGTGAGATGCCGGTGATGCGAGTGTGTTTGCCGGCCACGTTGCGCGCATGGTTGAGCTTCTGAGCGAGCACGCGATAGAGGATGTCATTGACCAGCGTAGACTTGCCCGAACCGCTGACCCCGGTCACCACGGTCATCACCCCGATCGGGAAGCTCACGTCGACGTCGCGCAGATTGTTCTCACGAGCGCCCACCACCGAGATCTGTCGCTGCTTCGAGGTGCGGTGTCGCTTCTCGGGCAGCGGGATGCTGCGGCGCCCCGCCAAGTAGTCGCCCGTGATCGAGTCGCGATTCTGCAGCAGGGCCTCGTAACTGCCCGAGTGAATCACTCGGCCGCCGTTGACGCCCGCACCCGGGCCGATGTCGACGATCCAGTCGGCTGCCTGAATGGTCTCTTCGTCGTGCTCGACCACGAGCAGCGTGTTGCCGAGATCTCGAAGCTTGCGCAGCGTCGCGATCAGCCGGCGGTTGTCACGTTGGTGCAGCCCGATCGAGGGCTCGTCGAGCACGTACAGCACTCCGGTCAGACCTGATCCGATCTGCGTCGCCAGGCGGATGCGCTGGGCCTCACCGCCGGAGAGCGTTCCAGCAGTACGCGAGAGCGAGAGGTAGTCGAGGCCGACCTCGAGCAGAAAGTCGAGTCGGGCGCGCACCTCGCGCAGCACCGGCTCGGCGATTGCCGTCTCACGCTGGCCGAGACGCAGGTGGCTGAAGAACTCGGCGGTCTGGTCGAGCGGCATCTTGACGACGTCCCAGATGCTGAGGCCGTCGACTTTGACCGAGAGCACCTCTGGCTTCAGTCGGGCTCCGTGGCACACTGAGCAGGGCACCTCGCGCAGGTACGGTTCGTAGCGATCACGCTGCGCGTCGCTCTCGGCTTCGAGCCAATGACGGTGCACGTAGGGCAGCACTCCTTCGAACCCGCTGGTGTACTTGATCTCGCGTCCGAAGCGGTTGCGGTAGCGCACCTTCACGTTGAAGTCTTTGCCGTTGAGCACCAGCGCCCGGGCTTTCGCACTGAGCTTGTGCCATGACGTGTCGAGCGAGAAGCCGTTCTCATCGGCCAGGCCTTCGAGCACGTGCTCGAAGAAGTGCGAGAGCCCTTTGCTCTGCGTGCTCCACGGCAGAATGGCTCCGTCGTGAATCGACGCCTCAGGGTCGCCGATGACCAGTTCTTCGTCGACGCTCATCGCCGTGCCGAGGCCGGAGCACTCGGGGCAGGCGCCGAAGGGTGCGTTGAACGAGAAGGTCCGCGGTTCGAAGTCGGTGACCGTGATGGTGTGGCCGTTGGGGCACGAGAGGTCTTCGCTGAAGACCCGCTGACGCTCCCCTGACTCGTCGTCATCGGAGCGATCGACGAAGTCGGCGATCACCAGTCCGTCCGCCGCTTTCAGCGCCGTCTCGACCGAATCGGTGAGCCGCGTGTCGATTCCCGGCCGCGCAACCAGACGGTCGACGACCACCGAGATGTCGTGTTTGAAGGTCTTCTTCAGCTTGGGCGCCTCTGAGAGCTGCACAGTCTCTCCGTCGACGACGGCACGTGCGAAGCCCTGGGCCTGCAGGTTGGCCAGAAGGTCGACGAACTCGCCCTTGCGCTGACGCACCACCGGGGCGAGCACTTGGAAGCGCGTGCCCTCTGGCAGTTTGAGCAGTTCGTCGACGATCTGCTGCACCGTCTGACGCTGAATCACCGCGTCGCACACCGGGCAATGCGGAGTGCCCGCACGGCTGAACAGCAGTCTCAGATAGTCGTAGATCTCGGTGATGGTGCCGACGGTCGACCGCGGGTTGCGGTTCGTCGACTTCTGATCGATCGAGACCGCGGGGCTCAGCCCCTCGATGAAGTCGACGTCGGGGCGGTCGACCTGCCCGAGAAACTGCCGCGCATAGGCAGAGAGGCTCTCGACGTAGCGACGCTGCCCCTCGGCGAAGATGGTGTCGAAGGCGAGTGACGACTTGCCCGAGCCGCTGAGCCCGGTGAAGAGCACCAACGAATCGCGGGGAAAGCTCACATCGATGTTGCGCAGGTTGTGCACCCGCGCGCCGCGCACCTCGATACGGTCGTTGGCTCGTTTCTGCATGCGACCGGGATGTGCGCTGCGAGTCTCAGCGGATTCCGACTGGTCTGCCTCTGCCTGCTTCGAGAGGCGAGCCTGCGCCGTCGTCTCGCTCGCTGTGGGTGCTGCGCCGTTCTGCGCGGTGCTGCTGGCCTGGTGCGTCATGATGATCTTCTTCGTGAGGTCGTCGGTGCTGGGGGATGTCGGAGTCGTATGGTTCTGGCGTCGTGCGCGCACTCATGCCGTGTTGCGCTGAGTGCGGATGCCGGAGCGGGGCACACTCATCGGAGATCGGCTTTCTGCACACTGCGCAGTTCGCTCTTCACGTCTTTGAGCTCATCGCGCAGGCGTGCCGCCAGTTCGAACTGCAGCTCTTTGGCTGCCTGAAGCATCTGCTCGTTGAGCTCGGCCGCCAGCTTCGAGAGCTCTTCGACGCCGTGGGCGTCTTCGAATCGGGGGGCCGGGCCTGCGTCTCCGGTGGAGCCGATCGTGGTCTCGACCCCGACGGCGTCGGCGGTCTTCTGATGGCCGCGGCCGTGTTTTGCCGCCGCGCCTCGGCCTTTGCGACCGTGACCCGACATGAGCTCTTGGGTGTCTTGGTCTTCGCGGATGATCTGGTCGGTGATGTCGGCGATCTTCTTTCGCAGCGGCTGCGGGTCGATGCCGTGGTCGTCGTTGTACTGCTTCTGGATCTCGCGCCGCCGATTCGTCTCATCGATGGCTCGACGCATCGAGTCGGTGACGGTGTCGGCATACATGTGCACCTCGCCGCTGACGTTTCGTGCGGCTCGACCGATCGTCTGCACCAGTGAGGTGGTCGAACGCAGGAACCCCTCTTTGTCGGCATCGAGGATCGCTACGAGGCTGACCTCGGGAAGGTCGAGCCCCTCGCGCAGCAGGTTGATGCCGACGAGCACGTCGAAGGTGCCTCGGCGCAGTTCGGTGAGCAGCTCGACGCGGCGCAGCGTGTCGACGTCGGAGTGCAGGTACTCGACGCGCACGCCGTTGTCTGCGAGGAACTCGGTGAGGTCTTCGGACATCTTCTTGGTCAGCGTGGTGACGAGCACGCGTTCGCTGCGGTCAACGCGCTGCCTGATCTGTTCGAGCAGGTCGTCGATCTGTCCCTTGGAGGGTTTGACCACGACGAGCGGATCGAGCAGGCCGGTGGGGCGGATGATCTGCTCGACGACGCCGTCGGCGTGCGACAGCTCGTACTGCCCTGGGGTGGCCGAGAGGTAGACGGTCTGCCCGACGCGGTTTTCGAACTCGCTCCACCGCAGCGGTCGGTTGTCCATGGCGCTGGGCAGGCGGAAGCCGTGCTCGACGAGCGTGCGCTTGCGCGAGGCATCGCCTTCGTACATGCCCCCGATCTGCGGCACGGTGACGTGAGACTCGTCGATGACGGTCAGAAAGTCGTCGGGAAAGTAGTCGAGCAGGCAGTGCGGAGGCTCTCCAGGGGCACGACCGTCGATATAGCGGGAGTAGTTCTCGATGCCGCTGCAGAACCCGATCTGCTCGAGCATCTCGAGGTCGTAGCTGGTGCGCATCTTCAGACGCTGGGCCTCGAGCAGCTTGTTCTGCTTCTCGAATTCGTGCAGCCGCACATCGAGATCGTCCTGGATCTCGCCGATGGCGCGACGCATCGTCTGGTCGCTGGCGACGTAGTGCGATGCAGGGAAGATCGCGACTGTGTCTTCGCTCTTCAATATCTCGCCGGTCAGCGGATGCAGCGACGAGAGCGACTCGATCTCGTCGCCGAAGAGCTCGATGCGCATCGCCTGCTCGTCATAGACCGGGATGATCTCGATGGTGTCACCGCGCACGCGGAAGTTGCCGCGCACGAACTCGACGTCATTGCGCTTGTACTGCATATCGAGAAATCGATGAATCAGCTCGTCGCGGTCGATGCGGTCGCCCACGTGCAGCGACAGCATCGCCTGCAGGTATTCGTCAGGGGTGGCCAGACCGTAGATGCACGACACCGTCGAGACCACGATCACGTCACGCCTGCTCAGCAGTGAGCGCGTGGCCGAGTGACGCAGACGTTCGACCTCGGCGTTGACCGATGAGTCTTTCTCGATGAAGGTATCGGTCTGGGGAACGTAGGCCTCAGGCTGGTAGTAGTCGTAATACGACACGAAGTACTCGACGGCGTTGTTCGGCAGCAGCTCGCGAAACTCGTTGGCGAGCTGAGCGGCCAGCGTCTTATTGTGCGCGAGCACGAGTGTGGGACGCTGCACTCGTTCGATGAGCCATGCAGTCGTCGCCGACTTGCCCGTACCGGTCGCGCCGAGCAGCACGACATCGCGCTCGCCATCGCGAAGACGATGCTCGAGCTGATCGATCGCTTGAGGCTGATCGCCGGAGGGCTGATAGGGGCTGACGACCTCGAACGGTCGTACTTCACGGGTCGGCTGCACGGTTACAGTCTAGTCGCAGAGTCGCCTGATATCGAACCTATGTTCGAATGGACGTCCTCAGTCGGCGAGAATCGAATTCCACTCGGGATGTCGCTCGAACCACCGCGCCGCATACCAGCAGGTGGGTCGGATGCGCAGCCCGCCCTGCTGGCTGATCAGAGTGACGGCCTGTTCGACTGCCTGGCCCGCATAGCCATGACCGCGCAGCGCCGGCGGCGTGAAGACATGGGTCAGCGCGATGACGGACTGTCGGTTGATGGAATAGTCGACTGCGCTGAGCAGTGCACCGTCTTCATCGCGCAGAACGAAACGCTCGGCCTCGATGTCTTGTGTGAATGTGGTGCTCATGGCCTCAATGGTAGCGGAGCCCTTCGGCTTTGTCAGCGACGATGCCGCCGACCGATCAGAGGTATGCCGCTGCCATCTGGTGCCAGATCTGCAGAGCGTTGCGCTCGGTGTCGGCGATCGTTCCGGAGGCGTCGACCACGAAGTCGGCGATCGCCTCACGCTCTTCGTCGCTGACCTGTGCGGCGACCCGCTGAGACGCCTCGACGACGGTGTACGCACGTTCGGCGATCAGACGATCGATCCGAGTCTGTTCCGGAGCGCTGACGGTCACCACGGCGTCGAATGGCTGGGGCAGGTCGGCTTCGACGAGCAGAGGCACGTCGTAGATCACGATCGACTCGTCCGGAGCCCCGGCGATTCGCTCGGCCACGCGGTCGCGCACCCGTGGGTGCACGATGGCGTTCAGCTGCGCGAGCTTCGCGGGGTCGTTGAAGACCTGTTCGGCCAATGCCTTGCGGTTCAGGGTGCCGTCGGGGTTCATCACCTCGTCGCCGAACGTCTCGTGAATCTCGTGCAGAGCGGGCTGTCCGGGTTCGACGACCTCGCGCGACACCTTGTCGGCGTCGATCACACGGGCGCCTTGTCGGGCGAAGATGCCGGCCACAGTCGACTTGCCTGCAGCGATTCCACCAGTGAGTGCGATGACAGTTGGCATGTGTCCACTGTATCGCCCGCGACCCCAGCCACGGGCTCGAACACGGGCTCGACCAGGGGCGCTCCCATCCCTCTGCCGCCGCAGGCGCACCGTCGCAGGACGCCCCTCGTCACAGTTCACGCGCCCGCACTCGCACACCGGAGTGACGGTCACCGCAGAGTGACGCCAGTACGCAGAAGACCGCCCCGCACACCGAAGAACGGTATGCGGGGCGGTCTGTCAGAACTCTCGGAACATCTCAGTGCAACGGCACAGGCCGCTGCGTCTCAGACGCTCCGACGAACTCAGTGCTGTTCGAGCTGCTCCTTGAGCGCGGCGAGCGACGCGTCGTCAGCCAGCGTGCCCTCGTGCTCGTTCGAGCTGTACGAAGTCGCCGAAGTCGACTCGCTTGCGCCGAAGCCGGCCTCGGACTCCTTGGCGTTCTGCTCGGCGACCTGCTTCTTGTGAGCCTCCCACAGAGCCTGAGCCTTGGCGTACTCCTGCTCCCACTTCTCGCGGGCCTCTTCGAAGCCGGGCTTCCACTCGTTGGTCTCGGGGTCGAAGCCTTCGGGGTACTTGTAGTTGCCCTGCTCGTCGTACTCGGTCACCATGCCGTACAGCGCGGGATCGAAGTCGGTCGACTCGGGATCGATGCCCTCGTTGGCCTGCTTGAGCGACAGCGAGATGCGACGACGGTCGAGGTCGATGTCGATGATGCGCACGAAGACCTCCTGGCCGACCTGCACGACCTGCTCGGCGAGGTCGATGTGGCGGTTCGAGAGCTCCGAGATGTGCACCAGGCCCTCGATGCCGTCGGCGACACGCACAAACGCGCCGAACGGAACGAGCTTGGTGACCTTGCCGGGGGCCAGCTGGCCGATGGCGTGGGTGCGGGCGAAGACCTGCCACGGATCTTCCTGCGTCGCCTTGAGAGACAGCGAGACGCGCTCGCGGTCACGCTCGACGGAGAGCACCTCGACGGTGACCTCCTGGCCGACCTTGACCACGTCTGACGCGTGCTCGATGTGCTTCCAGCTGAGCTCCGAGACGTGCACGAGGCCGTCGACGCCGCCGAGGTCGACGAATGCGCCGAAGTTGACGATCGACGAGACGACGCCCTTGCGAATCTGGCCCGGGCGCAGCTCGTTGAGGAACGAGGTGCGGGTGGCCGACTGGGTCTCTTCGAGCAGAGCACGACGCGACAGCACCACGTTGTTGCGGTTCTTGTCGAGCTCAAGGATCTTGGCCTCGAGCTCCTGGCCCAGGTACGGCGTCAGGTCGCGCACTCGGCGCAGCTCAATCAGCGATGCGGGCAGGAAGCCACGCAGGCCGATGTCGACGATCAGGCCGCCCTTGACGACCTCGATGACCGTGCCCTTGACGACACCGTCAGCTTCCTTGATCTTCTCGACGTCGCCCCAGGCGCGCTCGTACTGCGCACGCTTCTTCGACAGGATGAGGCGGCCTTCTTTGTCTTCTTTCTGAAGAACCAGCGCCTCGACCTCGTCGCCGACCTTGACGACCTCGTCGGGATCGACGTCATGCTTGATCGAGAGCTCGCGTGAGGGAATGACACCCTCGGTCTTGTAGCCGACATCGAGGAGTACCTCGTCGCGGTCGATCTTGACGACGGTGCCTGTGATGAGGTCGCCGTCATTGAAGAATTTCAGCGTCTTTTCGACCGCTGCCAGGAAGTCCTCTGATGAGCCGATGTCGTTGACGGCGATCTGCTCGGGGGCCTTCTGGTCGATTTCAGTTGACATTGAGTGGGTACTCCAGTGCGTGTGCTGCTCAGGTCGGGCGAGCTCGGCATTGGCCGCACTCTACTGCTCCCGACGATGGATGTTGGTGTGGACCGCACTCGGCTTGAGCATGATCCATTGTGCAACAATACCGGGTCTGATAAGCACCTGGCAAACACATCACCCGCGACACGCCGCAGTTCTCCAGGCTGACCTCAGCTGTGTCGAAAGTGGTCGAAGCCCAAGTACTCCGTGGGTCGACCGCTGAGCAGCACGCCGTGTTCGCCGCGTTCGATCACGGTGCCCACCGCCTCGAAGCCTTCGGGCAGCGCGGCGTCTGCCGCGAACGTGCCGAGCAGGCCGAAGTCCTCCCCTCCTGCCATGACGAGCTCCCACGGGTCGACCCCGAGAGTGTGACGCGTCCAGCCGAGATCGGCGCAGCGCCCAGCCAGCGCGCCCGAGACGAAGTCGAGGGTGACGTCGGACGCAGCGGCGATTCTGGCGGCGTCGCGCGCGAGCCCGTCTGACACATCGATGAGAGAGTGCGCGCCGTACGCAGCCGCACGCGCACCCAGCGAGACCGGAGGGTGCGGACGCAGCTGGGCATCCACCGCATGCTGAATCGCGCCGGTGCGCTCGAGGCCGCGCAGGTCAGGATCGTCTGTGCGCTCGCCCATCAGAATGCGCAGACCGGCGGCCGCGAACCCGAGCAGACCGGCATAGGCGACGACGTCGCCGAGCAGCGCGCCGCCGCGGGTCACGGGCTCAGCCACCTCGCCGTAGCTCGTCGCCTGCGAGGTGAACAGGCGGGCGTGTGAGAGGTCGCCGCCCCAGATCGACACCTGTGGAGCGAGTTCGTCCACGGCGTCGCGCACACCTCGCGCATACCCGATGAGGTCGGCAACGGTCGCATCGTGTCCGAGCCCCAGAGCCATCACCAGCCCGGTCGGCTGTGCGCCCATCGCCCCGATGTCCGAGAGATTGACCGCTGCGGTCTTCCAGCCGACGTCGTACGCGCTGAACTCGGGGAAGACGAAGTCTTCGTGCTCGATCAGCATGTCGCTCGAAGTGACCAGGCGCAGCCCGGGGGTCACCGTGATGACCGCGGCGTCGTCGTTCTCGACCTCGGTCGGGTGCTCCCCCGCCGGGTACGCCTGACGCAGAATCGCGACGATCTGCTCTTCGGCGAGATCGCCGACACGAGTGGCGAGTGAGACCTTCATCAGTGCGCGGCCTTGTTCCAGCTGGTGCCGGTGCCGATGTGCACGTCGAGCGGCACATCGAGGCTGGCCGCGTTTCCCATCGCGTCGGTGACGAGATCGCGGACGGCCTCCAGCTCGCCGTCGGCCACTTCGAGGATGAGTTCGTCATGCACCTGCAGCAGCAGCCGCGAGCGCAGCCCCTGCGTCGCGAGACGTCGGTCGACGGCCAGCATGGCGAGCTTGATGATGTCGGCGGCGCTGCCCTGAATGGGCGCGTTGAGAGCGGCGCGCTCGGCATTGTCGCGCACCCGACGGTCACGCGAGTGCAGGTCGCCGAAGGGGCGACGTCGCCCGTAGATCGTCTCGGTGTAGCCATCGACGCGAGCCTGCTCGACCACGTTGCGCAGATAGTCGCGCACGCCGCCGAACCGCCGGAAGTAGCCTGACATCAGATCTTTGGCCTCATCGCGCGTGATGCGCAGCTGGTTGGCCAGCCCGAAGGCGCTGAGCCCGTAGACGAGCCCATAGCTCATCGCCTTGACCTTCGAACGCATCTCGGGAGTCACTTCATCGGGAGTCACGCCGAACACCTTCGACCCCACGTAGCGGTGCAGATCCTCACCCGAGTTGAACGCCTCGATCAGGCCTTCGTCGCGCGAGACGTGCGCCATGATGCGCATCTCGATCTGCGAGTAGTCGGCACTGATCAGCGTCTCGTACTCGGGAGCCGAGACGAACTGATCGCGAATGCGCCGCCCCTCTTCGGTGCGCACCGGAATGTTCTGCAGATTGGGGTCGGTCGAGCTCAGGCGGCCGGTCGCGGTGCCGGTCTGCTGATACGTCGTGTGGATGCGGCCGTCGTCTGCGACGGTGCGACGCAGACTGACCACCATCTGGGCGAGCTTGGTCGCGTCGCGGTGTGCGGCGAGCAGCTCGAGGAACGGGTGCTGCGTCTGCTCGTAGAGCGCGGTGAGCGCCGCCTGGTTGGTCGAGTAGCCGGTCTTCGTCTTTCGGGTCTTGGGCATGCCCAGCTCGTCGAAGAGCACCTGCTGCAGCTGCTTCGGGCTGGCCAGGTTCGTCTCGTGCCCGATGACTTTGTAGGCCTCTGAGGCGATGTCGCGGGCTTTGTCGGCGAAGCTGTCGCCGAGCTGTTCGAGCCCGTCGACGTCGACTGCGATGCCGGTCGCCTCCATCTTCGCCAACACGGGCGAGAGCGGCAGTTCGATGTCGCGCAGCACCTGACCGCCGCGAGTGGTGTCGAGCGAGCGCACGAGCTCGCGCCCGAGCACGAGGGTCTGCCATGCGGCGAGCGCGGTGTCGCGGTCTGCCCCCGACGGGCCCGCTGAGCCGTCCGCGTTCGACGAAGCCTCCTCGTCTGCCTCGCCCGCAACGTCGAAGAGCGCGTCATCGGCGACCTCGTGCTCGAACTGCGAGGTGAAGAAGAGGTCTTCGCTCGCGCGCAGCGAGTAGTCGCTGCGCGTCGAGTCGAAGAGGTACCAGGCCAGCTCGGAGTCGAGCACGATCCCACCGACGGCCTCCCCCACACTGCGCTCCGCCGCATCACGCGGCGCGGTGATGCCTGCACGGTCGAGCTCGTGCAGCATCTGCTTGAGGCCGTGCACCGCTTTGGGGTGCTCGCCTGCCAGCCACTGATGCAGAGATTCGCGGGTCGTCGTGTCAGAGCCGTCGGGCAGCGCGGCGACGCGCGACTCGTCTGCCGTGGCGAGCGCCATGGCGATGGGGCCGCCGTCTGCGATCTCGAATGCCAGACCGACCGTGGCATCCGCCCCGAGTGACGCAGCCCAGGCGAGCAGCGCCGTCACCGAGGCGGCCTTGGTCGCGACTGGGGGTTCGGCCGTGATGACAGGCACCGGCAGACCGCCGTTGTGCGTCTGCCCGAACGAGGATGCCATGGTCGCCTGAGCTGGCGCACTCGCGTTCGCACCGGCTCCGTTCGGTCCGGCGTCGATGCCGCTGACCGGCACCGCACGCTGCTTGACCTTGTGCAGCTGCCCGTCGAGCCCCTGCACACGCGCCTTCATGGTGCGCAGCTCGAGTTCGGTGAAGACCTGTTCGACGCGCTCGTGATCGACGCCACGCACTCTGAGATCATCGAGGGTGACGGGCAGCTCGAGATCGCGGCGCAGCCGGTTCAGCCGACGGTTGCGCTCGACGTCGCTGATGTGTGCTCGCAGGCTCTCGCCCACCTTGCCCTTGATGGCGTCTGCGCTGGCGATGATGTCGTAGACGTCGCCGTACTTGTTGATCCATTTGGCCGCGGTCTTGGGCCCCACGCCGGGCACTCCCGGCAGGTTGTCGCTGGTCTCGCCGACCAGGGCGGCGATGTCTGGGTAGTGCTCGGGCGGCACGCCGTACTTCTCGTGCACGGCGTCAGGGGTGAAGCGGGACAGCTGGCTGACGCCTTTGACCGGGTAGAGCAGCGTCACGTTCTCGTCGACGAGCTGAAAGGTGTCGCGGTCGCCGCTGACGACCAGCACGCGCTCGCCGGCCTGCTCGGCGACGAGGCTCAGTGTGGCGAGGATGTCATCGGCCTCGAAGTTCTCTTTGGTGATGACCGTGATGTTCATCGCTTCGAGCACCTGCTGCAGGTGCTCGACCTGACCTTTGAACTCCTCTGGCGTCTCGCCGCGCGTGCCCTTGTACTCGGGGTATTCCTCGGTGCGGAACGAGTGACGCGAGAGGTCGAAGGCGACCGCGATGCGAGTCGGACGTTCTTTGTCGAGGAGGTTCAGCAGCATCCCAAGAAAGCCGTGGATGGCGTTGGTATGCAGGCCCGACTCAAGCTGGAAGCTCTCGGGCGGCAGAGCGTAGAAGGCGCGGAAGGCGAGCGAGTGCCCGTCGATGACCATCAGGGTGTCTCGGGAGGTGTCAGTCACGCCCACCACCTTACCCGGCGAATCACGGAGCGGCCGTGCTCGTCTCATGCGGGCTGCCACGTCGGGTATCCTCTGCTGCACGAGCGATTCCGCACGTCACAGACCCGAAGGAGTGCACATGTCGATCATCGATGCGGCCCGAACGGATGCGGCCCGGCGCCTGCTGGAGCAGCGGGGCACGCTGGGCGAGCTCGCCGAGAAACTGGGCATCACATTGGTGAGCCTCTCAGCCGACGAGGCGGTGGCCACGATGCCCGCCGAGGGCAACCGCCAGCCCTATGGCGTCGTCAACGGCGGAGCCTACGTGACCCTCGGCGAGACCCTGGGGTCGTTCGCTGCGAACGTGCACGCGATCGATCGCGACAAGGTGGCGGTGGGCATCGAGATCAACGCGACGCACACCCGCTCGGTGCGCACCGGCACGGTGACCGGCACCTGCCGGGCGCTGCACCTCGGCGGAACGCTGACCACACACGAGATCACGATCACCGACGAGCAGGATCGTCTGATCTCGACGGTGCGCATCACGAACTTTCTGCGCAACGCGTGACCGGGGAGGCGGACGGTGCGGCTCCCCAGCGCAGATGACAGACGCAGATGACAGACGCCACACCGGTTCATGTCGGTGTGGCGTCTGATCGAGTCTCTGTCTGATCTCTGTCTGAGACGGCGTCTGCGTATCGGTCTGCGACCGTCAGCGGCTATTCGGCGTCGTCATGGTGCGGCTTGGGATGCTCGCTTTTCGAAGCGTGGTGATCGCCCTTGCCGTGGTGGTCGCCTTTGCCGTGCTCTTTGCCATGGTCTGGATCGAGCTGCTGGATGACGGCCTGGGCGACCTCGCGCATCGTGGCGCGACGATCCATGCTGGCCTTCTGAATCCAGCGAAAGGCCTCGGGCTCGGTCATGCCCATGCGCTGGTTGAGCAGGCCCTTTGCGCGGTCGAGCAGTTTGCGGGTCTCAAAACGCTCGACGATGTCGGCGACTTCGTCTTCGAGGGCCTTGAACTGCGCGTGGCGCGAGAGTGCGATCTCGATCGCCGGAATCAGCTCTGCCGGGGTGAAGGGCTTGACCACATAGGCCATCGCGCCCGCCTCGGAGGCCCGCTCGACGAGTTCTTTCTGGCTGAACGCGGTCAGCAGCACGACAGGGGCGATGCCCTCGTCGGTGATGTGCTGAGCGGCGGTGATGCCGTCCATCTCAGGCATCTTGACATCGAAGACGACGAGATCGGGCTTCAGCTCACGAGCGAGCTCAAGGCCCTTCGCGCCGTCGCCGGCCTCGCCGACGACGTCGAACCCGGCGTCTTGCAGGGTGTCGACGATATCCATGCGGATGAGCGACTCGTCTTCGGCGACGACCACGCGTCGCATCGGTTTGGGGGCTGCGGTTTCATCACTCACACGCCTAGCTTACGGTATGATGACGTCGGCCGTGTGTCGTCGGCCGACCACCGGTCGGTCTTCGATGATGCTGGCCCAAGTGGCGGAATGGCAGACGCGGGGCACTCAAAATGCTCTGCCCGAGAGGGCGTGTGGGTTCGACTCCCACCTTGGGCACTGTTTTCTCTATCTGCCACCGGTTTTCGGCGATGACGCGCCACGTCTACACTCGTGAGGTGACCACCACCCCGCGCCAGACGCTCACTCAAGTCGCGCAGCGGATCTTTCGAGTGCTCAGCAGCAACTTCGACCTCGTCGGTCTGGTCATCGGGCTGAACCTCTTCTGGGCGTCGCTCACGCCATCGCTCATGCCTCGCAGCTGGTACTGGCAGGGGCTGATCAGCGGCATCCTCGTCGTGATCGGCTACGGTCTCGGCACGCTCCTAGGTCATATCGTGCGCGCACTGATCAGCTGGCGCCCGTCCAAGGCCCTCGGGCAGCGCGTCTCGCTGGCATGCCTCACGATCGTGATGGTCGTGAACGTCTACTGGCTGTCGATCTATGTCTGGTGGCAGGACAGCGTGTATCCGCTCAGCGGCTTCACGCGCCCCCAGCTCAGCCTCGTGCAGATCATCGGTCAGACCGTGCTGATCGTGCTCATGACCATCGCCGTCGCCTGGGGCATCCTGCTGATCGTCCGAATCGGACGGCGTGCGATCGGCACGTTCTGGCGCTTCCTGATGCACCGCAGCGGCATACGTCGCATGCCTCCGTTCTTCGGCCGCACGGTGGCCTTCGTCGTGGTCGTCGTGGCGCTGGCCCTGGTGTTCGACACCAGCGTGCGCCCCACACTCCTCGGCGTCATGGACAGCTTCTACACCACGAAGAACGACCGTGACGCCGGGCTCGAACAGCCGACCGATCCGCTGCGATCCGGCAGCGACGCATCCCTCGTCTCGTGGAACTCTCTGGGCTGGCCGGGCAAGACCTTCGTGCAGAGCGGCCCGAGCACCGACGAGATCCAGTCGTTCAACCCGGGACAGCCGACGGTCGACCCCATTCGCGTCTACGTCGGCAAAGAGTTCTCGAACAACATCTCGGAACAGGCTCGCATCGCGGTCAAAGAGCTCGAACGCACCGACGCCTTCGACCGTCAGGCCCTGCAGATCGTGGTCACCACCGGCACCGGCTGGGTTGACACTCAGTCGACCAGACCGCTCGAATATCTCTACAACGGCGACGTGGCAACCGTATCGATGCAGTACTCGTTTCTGCCCAGCGCGCTGTCGTTCGTCTTCGACCGCGACCGCGTGGAGCAGACCGCACGCTCGCTGATCACCGGCGTTCGAGAGGCGGTCGACCGGCACGAGGCGCAGACCGGTCATCGCCCCAAGCTCTTCGTCTACGCGCAGAGCCTCGGTGCGTACGGCACGCAGAACGCCTTTCCCGACCTGAGCGATCTCGTGGCGGGCACTGACGGCATCGTCTTCGCCGGCACGCCCGGCATCAGCGAGACGCACCAGCGTATGACCGCCATGCGCAACGGATCGCCCTGCGTCGAGACCGAGGGCCAGTCGGTGCTGTTCGTCGAGCGTCGCGAAGACATCGACGCGGTCTGTGCTGGGCGGCCGCGCCTGATGTACATGCAGAACGTCTCAGACCCGGTGGTGAAATGGCAGAGCAGTCTGATCTGGCGTGAGCCCGACTGGGTGGCCGCCGAGAAGGCGAAGGGGCAGCTCACCCCGTATTTCACGTGGATGCCCGGGGTCACCTATCTGCAGATGACGCTCGACATGCTCATCTCGGGTTGGGCGCCGGCGCTCTACGGCCACAACTACGGATCGAGCGCCGTTCCGGCCTGGCAGCGTCTCTCCGGGGTGCAGTGGGACGACGCACGCACCGACCGACTCATGGACACCATCAGGTGAGTCGTCGGGGTCTCAGCGCATGCCCGCCCACGTCGGCACCGCGGCGACGAGCCACCCGACCGCCGGTCCGATGAGACACATCAGGCCTGCGTAGATCAGCATGCGCCGGTAGTACCAGTCACGGATTCTCTCATCCACGTTGGCCAGCAGCATCGCTCCGTTGGTGGAGAACGGGCTGATGTCGACGATGGTGGCCGAGAAGGCCAGCGCTGCGACGAATCCGGCGATACTCACCTCGCTCTGCTGCAGGAACGGAACGGCCAGCGCGATCACGACGCCGATGATGCCGAGCGACGAGGCCAGTGCCGAGACGAAGCCTGCGAGGTAGAAGAGCAGCAGCGCCGCGATCAGCGGTATCGCGATCGCCTGGATCCCTCCAGACACCCACTCCACGGTGCCGGCCGACTCGAGCACGGCGATGTAGGTCAGCACCCCGGTGATCAGCACGAGCACCGACCATGAGACGCGTTTCAGCGCCTGCGTGCCCTCGGACGGGCTGATGCAGGCCAGCACGATCCCGACTCCGAGGCAGACCACGCCGATGTTGAGGTTGAAGATCAGAACCAGGACGACCATGATCGCCAGACCTGTCAGAGTGAGCAGCTGAGACCGGTTGAGGCGCCCGGAGCGGGTGACTGCCCCGGCTGCGGCAGCAGTGCTGCCCACAGCGGATGCGCGAGTCGCATGCTCTGCCATCTCGGGGTCGTCTCTCCCGCGCAGCACGAACCAGGTGACCAGCGCGAAGAGCACGTTGAGCACGAACGGAATGGCGAAGAGCGAGAGCGGAGCGGTCGGCAGACCCTGCTTCTCGAGGTAGCCGTTGATGAACACCCCGTAGACGCTGATCGGAGAGAAGGCTCCGGCCAAGGCGCCGTGGACGACCAACAGGCCCATCATCAGCTGATTCATGCGGTTTCGCCGGGCGAAGCTCAGCGCCAGCGGAGTGATGATCGCGACGGCGAACAGCGCGCCGCATGCGATCAGCACGGCCGTGAGCGCGAAGAAGATCCACGGGGCCAGGTGGTGACGTCTGCCGATCAGCTTCATACAGCCGCCGACGAGCACTTCGATCGCTCCGTTGTTCTGCGCGAAGCCGAACAGGAACGTCAGTCCCAACAGCGACACGAACAGATCGACGGGGAACCCCGCCCAGATCTCTTTGACGTCCATGCCGAGCATGGTCGATCCGAGGGCGAACGCGGCGACGAATCCGAGCACGCCCATGTTGACGCCTCGCCACGTGGCGAGCACGAACATGACGGCGAGCAGCAGGATTGAGACGATTTCAGGGCTCATGGACGAGTGGCTTTCGGGGGTGTCGCACGAGTGACAGGCGGTATCGCCAGCGTCACTGTGCGGAGGTTGGTCTGCGGCGGCTCGTGGCCAGGGCCCGCCGACCAGTGGTATCGGTCATCGGGCCGAGACGATGATACCGTGCTGACAGCCGACGCCGTTCATCCGCGATGCAGAGCCTCGATGAACCGCCGCTTCAGCAGTTCGTTGCAGGCGAGGTACGCCAGCGAGATCACGATCACGGCGGCCATCAGCATCCCCGAGACCGCATCCAGCCCAAGCACGCCGGCCAGCGGCGAATAGGGCACCCACAGCGTGAACACGCCCACGATCACGCTCAGCACGACCAACCCACGGCCCGGACGAGTGCGGAAGAGCGGCCGGGCCGAACGCATGGAGAAGAGCACGATGAGTTCGGTGATCGTCGATTCGAGGAACCAGGCGCTGCGGAACGTCACGTCGTCGGTGTGGAACACCTGCATCAGCACGACGAAGGTGATGATGTCGAAGGCAGCCGACAGCAGGCCGAAGACCAGCATGAAGTTGCGGATCGCCGCGATGTTCCACTGACCGGGGCGTCTGACCAGCTCGTCGTCGACGCGATCCGACGCGATCGCCATCGAGGGCAGGTCTGTGAGAAAGTTCAGCACCAGAACCTGACGGGGCAGCAGCGGCAGAAACGGCAGGAAGATGCTCGCGACGGCCATCGAGATCATGTTCCCGAAGCTCGCGCTGGTCGTCACACGCACATACTTCAGAGTGTTCGCAAACGTCTCTCTGCCGAGTCGTACGCCGTCGTTGACCACCCCGAGACTCTTGTCGAGCAGCACGACCGAAGCCGCGTCGCGGGCGACCGGATGCGCGGTGTCAACCGAAATGCCGACATCGGCTGCGTGCAGGGCGGGTGCGTCGTTGATGCCGTCGCCGAGATAGGCCACACCGTGCTCTCCCCCGCTGCGCTGGTCGCCACGGTCGAGGTTCAGTCGCAGGGTGCGCACGATACGTGCTTTGTGGGCAGGCTCGACTTCGGCGTAGACGTCGGTGTCGGTCACGGCCGCCGAGAGTTCGTCGTCGCTCATGCGATCGATCTCGGGCCCGGTCAGCACGGTGTCGTCGTCGAGCCGAAGCTCACGGGCCACGTGGCCGGCGGCATAGCGGTTGTCGCCGGTGATGACTTTGACGCGCACGCCGGAGTCGCGCAGCGCAGCGATGTCCTGCTGCACATCGGCCTTGATCGGATCATGGAAGCAGAGCAGGCCGCGCAGGGTGAGCCCCTGCTCGTCGTCGGCGGTCATCCGGTGTTCACCCGGCTCAGCGGCATCGGCTCGACGCGTCGCCAGCCCCAGCACGCGGTACCCTTCGCCGCTCAGCGCGCGAAAGCGTTCGTCGAGTTCGCTGCGGTGGGCGTCGAGCGGCTCGTCTCGGCCGTCGATGCGCACGGTGGCGCAGGTGTCCAGCACTTTGTCGAAGGCCCCTTTACAGACCAGCAGCGGGCCGCGCGCCACGCCTGCCGTGGCATCCGCCGCCGACCCGTCGTCGTCGACGCCGTCGACCAGCACGCTCAGCCGCTTGCGTGAGAAGTCGTACGGAAGCTCCCCCACGGCTCGCGCGCTCGGGGGCACGGTGGCCTGGGCGAGCACCGCCTGATCGAGCGGATTCGCGAAACCGGTCTGCAGCCCGGCGTTGAGCACGGCCAACCGGCCGACCGCCTCGTCAGAGCGCCCCGACGGATCGGCCGCGAGGTCGAGGCCGGCCGACCCGATCGTCACGGTGCCCGTCTTGTCTGTGCAGAGGACCGAGACCGAGCCGAGATCTTCGATGGCGTCGAGCCGCTTCACGATCACTTTGCGGCGAGCCATCTTGCGTGCCCCCGTCGCCAGGCTGACCGAGGTGATGGCCGGCAGCATCTGCGGAGTCAGCCCGATCGCGAGCGCGACAGCGAACATCAGCGCTTCCAGCACCTCGCGACCGAGCACCCAGTTCACGACGAAGATGAACACGGTGAGCACGATCATGAGGCGCAGCAGCAGTGTGCCGAACTTCGTCATGCCTCGCTGGAACTGCGTCGGCCCGGTTCTGCCGGTCAGCTGCGCCGAGAGCCGGCCGAACTCCGTCTGCGTGCCCGTGTGCACGACGAGAGCACGCGCGGTGCCGCTCACGACGTGAGACCCCTGGAAGACGGCGTTGAGACGACCCGAGAGCGCGGCGTCTGCGGCCACGTCGGCATGGGCGTTCTTCTCGACCGGGAAGGTCTCTCCCGTGAGGCTCGACTCGTCGACCAGCAGGCTGTCGGCGTCAAGCAGACGGGCGTCGGCGGGAATGAGCGATCCGGCCGAGAGCACGACGATGTCTCCGGGCACGATCGACGCGACCGGCACTTCAGAGTCGCGCCCGTCGCGTCGGACGATCGCCGTGGTCGCGACTCGACTCATCAGCTCGCGCACGGCGTTCCCGGCGCGATGCTCCTGCCAGAAGCCGAGCAGACCTGAGGCGAGCACGATCAGTATCACGATGAAGCCGTCGACTGCGTCGGCCACGATGAACGAGATGACCGCGGCCACCAGCAGAATGAGCGTGATCGGGCTGCTGAACTGTCGCAGCACTGCCCGAACGACGGCAAATGCTCCCGCGTCAGCGCCGGTTGTGGTGTGTCGCGTGTCGAGACGCTGCGCGGCGGCCCCGGGGGTCAGCCCGGCAACGGGGTCGTCAGTGCCGAGACGCCGAAGCAGGTCTGGAACTGCCACCGCCCACCAGGTGTCTTTGGCCTGGGGAGCATTGGCGGGCGAGACCGAATGAGACCGAGTGCGCATGACCCCAAGTCTAAGTGCGCTCACGACCTCGCGGGCTGAGTGCTCGCTGGGCTGCTCAGAGCTTCTTGCCGGGGTTCAGTATTCCGCGCGGGTCGAACGCCGCCTTCACACGAATCTGCAGAGCCAGGAGCTCGGACGAGAACTCGGTGCCGAGCGCGCTGCGCTTGAGCGTGCCCACCCCGTGCTCGCCGGTGATGGTGCCGCCGAGCTCGATGGTGCGAGTGAGGATCTGCTCATAGGCGCGGTGTGCTCGGGCCAGGCTGTCGGCGTCGCCTGCGACATAGCCGACGATCGGGTGCAGGTTGCCGTCGCCCACGTGCCCGCCGGTCGCCACCGGCGCACCGGTCTCGGCTGCGGCCTGCTCGATCACGCGCAGCAGCTTCAGCAGCCGACCTCGCGGCACCGCGATGTCTTCGGTGAGCAGCGTGCCGAACTCCGCGTAGAGAGCCGGATGCAGCTGACGGCGGATCTCAAGCAGCGCATCGACTTCGGCCGCGTTCCGGGCCAGGTCGATGCGCACCGCATGATGGCTCTCGAAGATGCGCTGATATTCGGCGACGTCTTCGGTGGCGCGCCCGATCTCGTCGGATTCGACGATCAGCATGGCGGCGACGTCATCGGGCAGCTTCGCGTTCGGGTTGAAATGGTTGATCGCCTGAATCGTGCGCTGGTCGAGCATCTCGAGTGCGCTTGGCCTGCGGGCGTTCGACGCCGTCTCGGCGGCTGCGGCGAGCGCGTCCTCCAGCGTGGGAAAGAGCGCTGCAGCGCCGGCGGCCTCACCGGGCAGCGGACGCAGCGCCAGGGTGGCCTGCGTCACGATGCCGAGGGTGCCCTCGGAGCCGACGATCAGACTCGTGAGGTCGAGCCCGGCGACACCTTTCACCGAGTCGTGCCCGGTGCGCACGACGGTGCCGTCGGCCAGCACCACCGTCAGGCTGCGCACTGAGTCGCCGGTGACGCCGTACTTCACGCAGCGCATGCCGCCTGCGTTGGTGACGATGTTGCCGCCGATCGAGCTGATGTGCACCGATCCCGGATCGACTGGATAGAACAGCCCCTGCTCACGCACGGCAGCCGCCAGATCACCGGTGATCACGCCTGGTTGCACGGTGACCAGCTGGTCGTCGACGTCGATGCGCAGAATGCGGTTCATCAGGGTGAGGTCGAGCAGGATCGCACCGGGAACCGCATCGGCACCGCCGACGACCCCGGTACGGGTGCCCTGCGGCACCACGGGAATCACCAGATCGTTGGCGATCGCCATGACGGCGGCGACCTCTTCGGTGCTGGTCGGCAGCACCAGTGCGAGGGCCAGCGCCGGGGAGTCGTCGACGCCGGTGTCGTGGCCGTGGTCGAGCAGCTCGGCGCGGCCGGTGACGACGTGATCGGCGCCGAGAGCCTCGGTCAG
Organism: Pseudoclavibacter sp. CFCC 11306; assembly: GCF_008831235.1. Taxonomy (GTDB): domain Bacteria; phylum Actinomycetota; class Actinomycetes; order Actinomycetales; family Microbacteriaceae; genus Pseudoclavibacter_A. The sequence continues at coordinate 270,931 of NZ_WBKF01000001.1, read as the reverse complement.
GCGAGCGACTGCGCTGCGCTGCGCGTCGCTGAGCAGGACGCTGGAGGATGTTGCGAGTGGGTCTGTGGGTGCATCGGCTGCAGTGTTCATGATGGAGTCAAGCTTACCCTCGTCAGCTTCACGACCTGCCTGCGAACCGCAGGGAGCCGATCGAGCGTCCGAGGCGCCCGAGCCCGGCGGCCACGCCGCTGGGGCCGGAAGCGAACGGGTAGTATTGGGAATATTCTTCCCGACGCATACGTTTGAGACCCTGAATGCCCCCGATCTCGTGAGGTGAGTCCGTGCCCGTAGCCTTCGTCGCAGTACTGGTCGCCATGCTCATAGCCTGGCCATCTGTGCGACGTTGGGGATCACGCGGGTTCATGCCGATCGGCACTGTCGTCGCCGTCGCTTTCCTCGCCCTGCTCGCCGAAGCGCCGAAGGTACTCTCCGGAGCGGTTCCGGCGTTCGATCTGCCGTGGATTCCGCAGCTCGGGGTGAGCCTCTCGTTCCAGCTGGACGCCCTGAGCTGGGCGATGTCGCTGGTCGTCACCGGCGTCGGCGCGCTGGTGCTGTTCTACTGCAGCGCCTACTTCACCGACTCCGAGCCCTCTCTCAGCCGGTTCGCCACGCTGCTGACCAGCTTCGCCGCAGTCATGCTCGGTCTGGTCACCAGCGACGACATCGTCGTGATGTTCGTGTTCTGGGAGGTCACGAGCGTGCTCTCCTACCTGTTGATCGGGCACACCTCTGACCGACGGGAGTCGAGAGGCGCTGCGCTCCAGGCGCTGCTGGTGACGACCTTCGGCGGGCTGATCATGCTGGTGGGCGTGGCCATTCTGGTGGTCGACAACGGCACGACCTCTCTGACTCAGATCGTCGCAGACCCCGCGATGAGCGCCGGCACGCCCTGGGCGGTGCTCATGATCGTGATCGGCGCACTGAGCAAGTCGGCGATCGTCCCATTCCACTTCTGGCTGCCATCGGCCATGGCCGGCCCCACACCGGTGAGCGCCTACCTGCACTCGGCGGCAATGGTCAAGGCGGGCATCTATCTGGTGCTGCGCTTCGCGCCCGGCTACGCCCAAGTGCCGGGGTGGCACGAAGTGCTGGTTCCGCTCGGCCTCGTCACACTGCTGATCGGCGGCTGGCGAGCCCTGCGTCAGTATGACTTGAAGCTGCTGCTGGCCTACGGCACCGTCAGCCAGCTCGGCCTGCTCATCACCGTCGCCGCGATCGGCACCCATGACGCTGCGGTCGCGGCTCTGGCTCTGCTCGTCGCCCACTCGCTGTTCAAGGCCAGCCTGTTCATGATCGTCGGAGTCATCGATCACAACTTCGGCACCCGGGATCTGCGAGCGCTGCGAGGTCTCGGGCGCGGCCATCCGCTGCTCGCGGTCGTCACCGCGCTGAGCGCGGCATCGATGGCAGGGCTGCCACCGATGCTGGGGTTCCTGGCCAAAGAGAGCGCTCTGACGGCCATGCTCGACTGGCAGCACGGCTGGTCGGTCTGGGTGACGGCAGTCGCCGCACTCGGATCCGTGCTCACCGTCGCGTACTCTGCTCGGTTCGCCTTCGGAGCCCTCAGCAGCCGCCCGCGCAAGACCGGATCGTCCAACGTCGACACCAGCACCGTGCACGTGCTCGTCGACTGCAGCCAGCCACAGGCGCACGGCAATGTGGGGCTCATCGGCCCGGTCATCCTCTTGGGGCTCTCGCTGCTGCTGGCGATCTGGCCGACCGGCCTCGACCATCTCGCGACGGCGACCGCCGCGGCGCTGCCCGCCGGTGAGCATCCGCTGCATCTCGCCCTCTGGCACGGCTTCACCCCGGCCTTGGGCATCAGTGTGATCGTCATCGCACTCGGAGCGCTGCTCTTCGTGCTGCGACGACCCGTGGCGAAGCTCCAGGCCAGAGTGCCGGACTGGATCGAACTCTCCCGGTGGTATTCGGCGACGCTCGCCGCGACGGACTGGATCTCGGCTCGGGTGACGCTGTTCGCACAGCGCGGCGGTCTGCCCGGCTATCTGGGCACCGTCTTCGTCGCCTTCGTCGCGGCGCTCGGACTGGCTCTGCTGCGCGTGCAGCTCTGGCCCGGCGAGATGGTGCCGTTCCACTCCGTCGCACAGCTCGGCATCGCCGCCCTGATGGCCGTCGCGGCCCTCGCCGCCGTCCGTGCCCGGCGCCGTCTGCTGGCCATGCTCTTGGTCGGAGCCACCGGCTACGGCATGGTCGCGCTCTTCACGCTGCAGGGCGCCCCCGACCTCGCACTCACGCAGCTGCTGGTCGAGACCGTGACCCTCGTGATCTTCGTGCTGGTCGCGCGTCGACTTCCTCGGCATTTCGAACGAGCCGAAGGAATCAAGCGGGTCTGGCCCAAGGCCGTCATCGCCGTCGCCGTCGGGGCGGTCATGGCCGGCGTCGCACTCGCCGTCGTGGGTGCGCGCAGCCAGACGCCGATCTCAGCCCAGATGCCCGATCTGGCATATCTCGAAGGGCACGGTCGCAACGTGGTCAACGTGCTTCTCGTCGATCTGCGTGGCTGGGACACCATGGGCGAGATCTCGGTGCTGGTCGCCGTCGCCACGGGTGTGGCCAGTCTGGTCTTCGTCACGCACCGCACCGGCAGAGTCCCCTCGATCAGCGCCCAGGGCCAGCGGCGCCGTCGTCTGCAGCGTCTGGCACCCGTCGTCGAACCGGTCACCGGGGCCCTGCCCGTGGTCGACCCCAGCACCGGCCGTCCCGTCAGTCAGACGGCACTGCAGCGCACCATTGACGCGCACGACGAGGTCGACGACGACAGCACCCGCCGAAGCTGGCTGATGGCCGGCCGAACCTTGGCCCCCGATCATCGGTCGCTGATGGTCGAGGTCGTCGTCCGGCTGCTCTTCCTGCCGCTCATGCTGATCTCGGTGATGCTGCTGATCGCCGGGCACAACCAGCCCGGCGGCGGCTTCGCAGGCGGACTCGTCGCCGGTCTCGCCCTGGTGCTGCGCTATCTGGCCGCCGGCCGCTACGAGCTCGGGGAGGCCCTTCCGGTGCCCCCAGGTGTCCTGCTCGGCACCGGGCTCGCCACAGCGGTCGGCACGGGAGCCCTCTCGATGCTCTTCGGCGAACCGTTCCTCACCTCGCTGTGGTGGCAGGCGACGCTGCCGATCTTCGGTGAGGTGAAGCTCGGCACCCCCACACTCTTCGACATCGGCGTCTATCTCGTCGTGCTCGGGCTGGTGTTCGACGTACTGCGCTCACTCGGCGCTGGCATCGACGAGCAGTCCGTCTCGGACGAATCGATCGTCGACGACTGGGCGGAGGGCGTGCGATGAGCGTCTCCCTCACTCTGATCGTCTTGATGGCCGTCATGTACGCCTGCGGCGTCTATGCGATGCTCGAGCGCAGCCTCAGTCGAATCCTGATCGGCTTTCTGCTCATCGGCAACGCGACGAACCTGCTTCTCATCATCGTCGCAGGCCCGCCCGGAGAGGCACCGATCGTCGAAGACGGCGTCACCAGCGACCAGATGGCCGATCCTCTGCCGCAGGCCCTCACGCTCACCGCCATCGTGATCACTTTCGGCATCACCGCGCTGCTGCTGGCGCTGATCTACCGAAACTGGCGGCTGTCTCGCCAGGAGCACACCGAGGAGCACACGGCAGTGCCCGGCTCAGACCTGCATGCCGATGACGAGACCGCCATGCTCGTGCGACAGGCCGCGGGCGATGACGCCGCTCTACACCAGGCCATCGACGCCAGCGACGCGAACGACAGCCGCGACGATGTCTCCGACGCAGACGACGACTCGAGCACCGCATCCGCACAAAACCGCCACGATCGACAGAGAGGCCATCGATGAACATCGCACAGCTGCTGCCGATCATCGTCGCGCTGCCGCTCGCGGCCGCGGCGACCTCGCTGCTGCTCGGGCGGCGCCCCAAGACACAGATCGTGGTCACCCTCGGCACCCTGCTGGTCGTGCTCGGCATCGGCGTCGCCACTCTGGTGGCCGCCGATCATGACAATGTCGTGAGCATCGTGCTGGGCGGCTGGCAGGCGCCATGGGGCATCTCGCTGGTGGCCGACCGGCTCAGCGCTCTGCTCGTCGTCGTCGCCACGACCATGCTGCTCGGCGTCTTGGTCTACGCCATCGGTCAGGGCATCACCGACGGAGACGCCGAGACGCCCGTGACGATCTTCCAGCCGACCTACTTGGTGCTCGCAGCCGGACTCTTCAACGCCTTTCTGGCCGGCGACCTGTTCAACATGTTCGTCGGCTTCGAGATCATGCTCGCGGCAAGCTATGTGCTGATCACCCTCGGCGGAACCGGCCCGCGCATCCGTTCGGGAGTCATCTACATCGTCGTCTCACTGGTCTCGTCGGTGTTCTTTCTCGTCGCGATCGCTCTGCTCTACGGCGCGACCGGCACAGTGAACATGGCGCAGCTCGCCCAGCGCATTCCCGAGCTGCCTGCCGAGACGCAGACCATCGTGCATCTGTCGCTGCTGCTCGGCTTCTGCATAAAGGCGGCGGTCTTCCCGCTGTCGTTCTGGCTGCCCGACTCATACCCGACCGCACCGGCACCTGTGACGGCGGTGTTCGCCGGCCTGCTCACCAAAGTCGGCGTCTACGCGATCATCCGCACCGAGACGCTGCTCTTCGCCCATCACGACGTGAGCGCGCCGCTGATGACCCTCGCATTCTTCACGCTGCTGATCGGCATCATGGGCGCGATCGCTCAGGCCGACATCAGGCGACTGCTCTCGTTCACCCTGGTCAGCCACATCGGCTACATGCTCTTCGGCATCGCCCTGGGCACGCAGGCGGGCATCGCAGCCACGATCTACTACATGGTGCATCACATCACCGTGCAGACCACCCTCTTCCTGGCGGTCGGCCTGGTCGAACGAGTCGGCGGCACCACGTCGCTGACGCGGCTCAGCGGAGTGCTCAACGCCTCGCCGCTGATCTCGGCGCTGTTCCTGGTGCCCGCGCTCAACCTCGGCGGCATCCCGCCGTTCAGCGGGTTCATCGGCAAGCTCGCCCTGATCCTGGCCGGCGTGCAGACGGCCAACTGGCTGACTTGGGTGGTCATCGGAGCGATGATCCTCACTTCGCTGCTGACGCTGTACCCTCTGGCCCGGGTCTGGAACCTCGGTTTCTGGCGACCCGCGATCGACCCCGACCGCCGGCACAGCCGCATGCTCCGATCGCTGCAGGAGAACCCGTTGGCCCCGCCCCGCAGAGTCGCGCAGCGTGACGTGTCGAAGCTGATGATCTCGGCAACCGCAGGCATGGTCGTGCTCACCCTCGCGCTCACGGTCTTCGCCGGGCCCCTGCTGGGCTTCGCCGACCGGGCCGCGACCACCGTGGCAGACCCGCTCTGGATGATCGCCACCCTGCTCGGCCCGCTGAGCGGAGGTGCCGCATGAGACAGAGGCTCAGGGCCGGCTGGCAGGAGCTGCTCACCGTCATCGTGCTCACGGTCGTCTGGTGCCTGCTTTGGGGCAAGCTCGACGCGTTCACCGTGATCGGCGGGCTGGTGATCAGCTGGATGCTGGTCGCGATGTTCTATCTGCCGCCGCTCGAGATCACCGGGCGTCTGCATCCGATCTCGGCGGCCTACGCCTTCGTGCGACTGACCCTCGACATCATCCGCGCCTCGATGATCGTCGCCGTGCAGGCACTCTGGCCCTGGTGGCGGCCCACCGGTGCCGTGGTCAAATTCGATCTGCACACCACCGACGACCTCATCATCACCCTGACGGCTGAGGCGATCTCGCTGGTGCCGGGCTCGCTGGTCGTCGAGATCGACCGCAACAACGGAGTGCTGTACGTACATGCTTTCGGCGTGCGGACTGCGGCCGACATCGAACGCGCCCGCTGTCAGGCGCTCGACCAGGAGGCTCGCATCATCATGGCGTTGGGCAGCTCCGCCGAGCGGCAGGCGGTGCGAGGTCTGGCCGCCCGTCGGCGTGCGGATGCGCGAAGGGGCCCGCATCACGACAGCGGCTCCGACTCGACGCAGGCTCACACATCACCCGTCGATCTGTCGACGCCGACGTCACGAGAGGAGCGCTGACATCATGCCCACCTGGCTCACGATCCTGCTGGTGGTCGTCTACGGGGCGACTGCTGCACTGTGCATTCTGCGCATCGTGCGCGGACCGAGCGTTCTCGACCGCATCGTCGCCTCAGACGTGCTGCTGGTGACGCTGATGTGCGCTCTCGGCACCGAGATGGCCGTGACCGGACACACGCACACCATGCCGATTCTGATCGTGCTCGCGATGTTCGGGGTGATCGGGTCATTCGCCGTGTCACGCTTTCTGGTCACGGCGAAAGATCCGCTGCGCGACGAAGCACCGGAGGAGGCCGCAGATGGACGGTGACACGATTCGCTTCACGATCGCCGGGGTGCTGCTCGGCCTGGGCGCGCTGCTCTCGCTCTCGGCCGCAGTCGGCCTGCTGCGCTTTCCCGATCTGCTTTCGCGCATGCATGCGGCCACCAAGCCGCAGATTCTCGGGCTCATCTGCGTCACCGCGGCGATCGCCGTGCTGAACCCCACTCCCCTGGTGATCGGCACCGCGATCGTGCTCATCACTCTGCAGATGCTCACCGCCCCCATCGCAGCCCATATGGTCGGGCGCGCTCACTATCGCAGCGACGATCTGCGAGACGATCTGCTCGTGGTCGACGAGCTCGCCGAGCACATCGCCGAGGCCGACGAGGAGCACAGCGGCTCCCCGAACGTGCGCTGAACGGTGCCGCGGGGCGATGATCAGCGGATGATCGTCTCTCGACTCTCGGCGACTGCGCTCTGCATCATCTGTGCCGTGGTCTGCCGGTACCCCGGCGCGGCCTGTCCGACCGCCTCGCCGACGGTGAGCACCCGCAGGTCGTTGGTCGACCCGGGGATGCCGGGCGGGCTCCCGGCGGCGACGATGACGCGCTCACCCGGTTTCGCCCGCCCCGAGTCGATCAGATAGGTGTCGACGCTCAGCACGATCTCGTCCGTGGTCTGCAGAAACGGCACGAGCACCGACTCCACGCCCCAGATCGGCGTCATCGCACGCCGAGTCGAATCGTCATAGGTGAAGACCAGCAGCGGCAGCTCGTCACGCAGGCGCGAGACCCGACGTGCCGTGTTGCCGCTGGCGGTGAAGACGCACAGATACTTCGCATCGACATGGTGCGCCACCTCGACGGCCGCGCGGGTGATGGCGCCGGCCAGAGTGTGCGGCTGAGTGCCGAGCGGCGGAATGCGATGCAGGCCGTGCTGCTCGATCGACTCGATGATGTTCGACATCGTCTGCACCGTCTCGACCGGGTGGGCGCCCACCGAGGTCTCGCCGCTGAGCATGAGTGCGTCGGCGCCGTCCAGCACCGCGTTCGCGCAGTCTGACGCCTCGGCGCGGGTCGGGCGTGCGCTGGTGATCATCGATTCGAGCATCTGTGTGGCGACGATCACGGGGCGGGCACACTGACGCGCGAGCTCGATGGCACGCTTCTGCACGACCGGCACCTGCTCGAGGGGCAGTTCGACCCCCAAATCGCCGCGAGCCACCATCACCATGTCGAACGCCTCGGTGATCGTGTCGAGCACCTCGACGGCCTGGGGCTTCTCGATCTTGGCGATCACCGGCAGCCGCACGCCATGGGCGGCCATCACCTCGCGCACCGCGGTGACATCGTCGGGGCTGCGCACGAACGAGAGTGCGATCAGGTCGACGCCGAGGTCCAGTGCCCAGTGCAGGTTCTCTTCATCGCGATCGCTCAGTGCGGGAACATCCACCGCCACACCGGGCAGGTTGATGCCCTTGTGGTCTGAGACACGGCCGCCCACGACCACCTCGCAGGTGACGTCTGTGGCGTCCACGGCAGTGGCTCGCAGCGAGATGTTCCCGTCGTCGATCAGCAGCTGGTCGCCGACGCTCACGTTCTTGGGCAGGTCGGCGAAGGTGGTGCCCACGATGTCGGCGTCACCCGGCACATCGCGCGTGGTGATCGTGAACGTGTCGCCGACGGCGAGGGTCTGCGGCCCCGCAGCGAACTGCGCCAGCCGGATCTTCGGCCCCTGCAGATCGACCAGCACGCCGACCGGTTTGTGCAGTCGAGCGGCGACTTCGCGCACCGTCTCGATGTAGCGCCGGTGCTGCTCGTGGTCGCCGTGACTCATGTTGATGCGGGCGACGTCCATGCCCGCACGGATCATGCTCTCGATGACCTCGGCGTCGTCCGTCGACGGCCCCAGTGTCGCGATGATCTTCGCTCTGCGTCGCATGCCACTCCAATCGGTTCGACAGTTCGTTCTGCCGAGTCAATTCTAGGCCGCTGCGTTGAACGTGAGACGAACGTCGCGGGTCACCGCCGATGTCGGGTCATCGCACGCTCACCGCACGCTCATCGCTCGGTCGTTGGCGGCGACCGGCCGCGGAAGCACGGTCTCGCCCTCGAGGTACTGGTCGACCTGCGCGGCGGCGGCCCGGCCCTCTGCGATCGCCCAGACGATGAGCGACTGTCCGCGTCCGGCGTCGCCCGCGACGAACACGCCGTCGACGTCGGTCGAGTAGTCGTTCTCGCGCTCCAGCGCGCCCCGGCCCGTCGTCGACAGGCCGATCTGCTCGTCTGCGCCGTTGACCTCGGGACCGGTGAAGCCCATCGCGATGAAGACCAAGTCAGCCTGCAGATCGCTCTCGGTGCCGTCTTTCGGGCCTCGCGAACCGTCGGCGCGGTACTCCGTCTCGGCGATGCGCAGCGCACGTACGTGTCCGTCATCGTCGCCGACGAACGCCTCGGTGCAGGCCAGGAACCTCCGCTCGCCGCCGTGTCCGTCGGCCTCTTCGTGCGAGGTCGAGACCTCGAAGAGCTTCGGCATGGTGGGCCAGGGCTCGTGATTCGACCTGGTGATGCCCGGCTGGCGACCGATGGCGAGGTTGGTCACCGATGCCGCCCCCTGTCGGATCGCGGTGCCGATGCAGTCTGAACCGGTGTCGCCTCCGCCGATGACGATGACGTGCTTGCCACGCGCGTCGATCTGGTCGGCGACCTCGTCGCCGGCCACGACTCGGTTCGCCTGGGTGAGATAGTCCATCGCGAAGTGGATGCCGTGGAGCTCCCGCCCCGGCATCGGCAGGTCTCGCGGCGTGGTCGCGCCCGTGGTCACGACGACGGCGTCAAAGCGCTCACGCAGCTGCTGCCACGAGATGTCGGTGCCGACGTTCACGCCGCTGCGGAAGCGGGTGCCCTCAGCCATCATCTGGTTCAGCCGGGCGTCGAGCACTTTCTTCTCGAGCTTGAAGTCGGGAATGCCGTAGCGCAGGAGCCCTCCGATGCGGTCGTCGCGTTCATAGACGACCACAGTGTGCCCGGCACGAGTGAGCTGCTGCGCCGCGGCGAGTCCTGCCGGGCCTGAGCCGACGACGGCCACGCTCTTGCCGCTCAGACGCTCCGGCTGATGCGGCTCGACCCAGCCGCGATCGTAGGCCTGGTCGATGATCGAGACCTCGATCTGCTTGATCGTGACCGCCGGCTGGTTGATGCCGAGCACGCAGGCCGACTCGCAGGGCGCCGGGCAGAGGCGTCCGGTGAACTCGGGAAAGTTGTTGGTCGCGTGCAGCCGTTCGATGGCATCCTGCGGATGCTGGCGCCAGACGAGATCGTTCCATTCCGGGATCAGGTTGCCGAGGGGGCAGCCGCTGTGGCAGAAGGGCACGCCGCAGTCCATGCAGCGCGACGACTGCTCCTGCAGCTGCAGCGGATCCTGGCGCTCGTAGACCTCTTTCCAGTCCATGATGCGCACGTCGACCGGACGCCGCTTGGGCAGGGCGCGATTGCGTACGGTGAGAAAACCATGTGGGTCAGCCACGAGTGACCTCCAAGATCGTGTTCCAGACCTCGGCGCCGTCGGGGTCAAGCCCCTGCGCCTCGGCGTCCGACCGGGCTCGCAGCACACGAGCGTAGTTGGTCGGCAGCAGTTTGGTGAAGTGCGTGACCGTCTCGTCGAAGTCGGCGAGCATGCGCTCGGCGACCGTCGACCCGGTCTCGATGCGGTGACGTTCGAGCAGGTCGTGCAGCAGTGCGATGTCGTCGGCGTCCAGCTCGAGCAGCTGCAGCTCGTTGCCCGCCAGCGCCTCGACGTTGATGCGATCGCGCTCGAGATCATGCACCAGGGCGATGCCGCCCGACATGCCGGCGCCGATGTTCCGGCCTGTGCGGCCGAGAATGACGGCCACGCCGCCCGTCATGTACTCGAGCGCGTGATCGCCCACGCCCTCGACCACGGCGGTCGCTCCCGAGTTGCGCACCAGAAAGCGTTCGCCGACGAGCCCCCGCAGCAGCATCGTGCCGCTGGTCGCCCCATAGCCGATCACGTTGCCGGCGATGACGTTGTGCTCGGCGACGAAGCGGGTGCCTGCAGGCGGGTACAGCACGAGCTGTCCGCCGCTGAGACCCTTGCCGACATAGTCGTTGCTGTCGCCTTCGAGACGCAGCGTGACGCCGTGCGGCAGAAAGGCGCCCAGTGACTGCCCGGCCGAGCCGTGCAGGGTGACGTCGATCGTGCCGTCGGGCAGCCCCTCGGCTCCGTGTGCCATCGTCACGTGATAGCCGAGCATGGTGCCGACCGCACGCTCCGTGTTGCGGATGCCCAAGTCGATGTGCACTGGTTCGCCGGTCTCGATCGCAGCCTGGGAGAGTGCGATGAGCTGATTGTCGAAGTGCTGCTCGAGCTCGTGATCCTGGTTGACCAGATGTCGTCTCGGTGCGTCGGCGGGCAGTTCCGGTCCGTGCAGAATCGGGTCGAGATCGAGCCCCTGAGCCTTGAGCTCCGTGGCGGCCGGGGCCACGTCGAGCAGATCTGTGCGACCGATCAGCTCATCCATGGTGCGCACACCGAGCTCGGCCATGTACTCGCGCACCTGCTGGGCGATGAACTCGAAGAAGGTCACCACGTGCTCGGCCTTGCCGGTGAAACGCGAACGCAGCTCAGGGTTCTGCGTCGCGACGCCGACCGGGCAGGTGTCTTTGTGGCAGACGCGCATCATGATGCAGCCCTCGACGACCAGTGCCGTCGTGGCGAACCCGAACTCCTCGGCCCCGAGCAGTGCGGCGATGATCACGTCGCGTCCGGTCTTGAGCTGGCCGTCGGCCTGCACGACGACGCGGTCGCGCAGCCCGTTGAGCTGCAGCGTCTGCTGCGTCTCGGCCAGGCCGATCTCCCACGGAGTGCCCGCATGCTTCAGCGAGTTCAGCGGGCTGGCGCCGGTGCCGCCGTCATGGCCTGAGACCAGCACCACGTCGGCCTTGGCCTTGGCGACGCCCGCGGCCACGGCGCCGATGCCGTTCTCGCTCACCAGCTTCACATGGATGCGCGCCTTCGGGTTGGCCCGCTTCAGATCGAAGATGAGCTGTTTGAGATCTTCGATCGAATAGATGTCGTGATGCGGGGGCGGCGAGATCAGTCCGACTCCCGCCGTCGAGTGCCGCGTGCGCGCGATCCACGGGTACATCTTCGCTCCCGGCAGCTGGCCGCCCTCACCGGGCTTGGCTCCTTGGGCGAGCTTGATCTGCAGGTCGTCGGCGTGCGCCAGGTACATGCTGGTCACCCCGAAGCGCCCCGAGGCCACCTGCTTGATGGAGCTGCGCCGTTCGGGATCGAGCAGCCTTTCGAGGTCTTCGCCGCCCTCACCGGTGTTGGACTTGCCGCCGATGCGATTCATCGCGATCGCGAGGGTCTGGTGGGCCTCCTGCGAGATCGAGCCGTAGCTCATCGCGCCGGTCGAGAACCGCTTGAACAGCTCGCTGGCCGGTTCGACCTCGTCGATGGGGATGCTCTGGCCGGGCTCGGTGCGCAGACGGAAGAGCCCGCGAATGGTCTTGAGCTCGCGCGACTGGTCGTCGACGAGATCGGTGTACTCCTTGAAGATGTCGTAGCGACGGGTCTTGGTGGAGTGCTGCAGACGGAAGATCGTGTCAGGGTTGAAGAGGTGAGCGGAGCCGTCGCGACGCCACTTGTACTCTCCGCCGACCGGCAGCTGCTGATGCACGGTGGCCGCAGGTTCGAGAGGGTACGCCAGTGCATGGCGTCGGGCATTGTCGTGCTCGATCTCGAGCAGGCCGATGCCGCCGAGCTTCGAGACGGTGCCGGTGAAGAACTCGTCGATAACCTCTTGGGAGATGCCGACCGCTTCGAAGGTCTGAGCGCCGACGTAGGAGGCCACCGTCGAGATGCCCATCTTCGACATGATCTTGAGCACGCCCTTGCCGAGCGCCTTGATCAGGTTGCGCACCGCGGTGTCGGCCGAGACGCCCTGCACCAGCCCGGAGCGCACAAGATCCTCTGCACTCTCCATGGCCAGATACGGGTTGACCGCACTCGCGCCGTAGCCGAGCAGAGTCGCGACGTGGTGCACCTCGCGCACATCGCCGGCTTCGGCGATCAGACCGACTCGGCGGCGACACTCCTGTCGCACCAGGTGGTGGTTGATGGCGCCGATGGCCAGCAGCGAGGGAATCGGAGCCTGTTCGGCTGTCGAGTCGCGGTCGCTGATCACGATGAACTCGACGCCGCGCTGCACGGCGGCAAGCGCTTCGTCGCACATCTCGTCGAGGCGACGGCGCAGACCGGTGACGCCGTCGTGCACCGGGTAGGTCGAGCGCAGCGTGACGGTGCCGGTGAAGCCGCTGCGGCGACCGACGTGCTGGATCTTCGCGAGCTGGTCGTTGGTGATGACCGGAAAGTCGATCCGCACCTGACGAGCCGACGCCGGTTCGAGGCTGAGCAGGTTCTGCTCTGGTCCGATGCCCGCAGAGAGCGCTGTCACCAGCTGCTCACGAATCGAGTCGAGCGGCGGGTTGGTGACCTGGGCGAAGGTCTGGGTGAAGTAGTCGAAGAGCAGGCGCGGCTTCTCGCTGAGTGCGGCGATCGGCGTGTCGGTGCCCATCGCGCCGAGCGGTTCGGCGCCGGCCTTGGCCATGGGGCCGATCAGCATGGCCAGGTCTTCTTCGGTGTAGCCGAAGGTTCGCTGACGACGGGACACCGAGGCACGGGTGTGCAGGATGTGCTCGCGCTCCGGCAGATCCTTCAGAGAGACCTGCACGTCGTCGAGCCATTTCTTCCACGGCTTCTGCTCGGCGAGCGTCTGCTTGACCTCGCTGTCTGGAACGATGCGACCGGCCTTGGTGTCGACCAGGAACATGCGACCGGGCTGCAGCCGCCCGCGGCGCATCACGTTCTCTGGTGCGACGTCGATGACGCCGGTCTCGCTGCCGACCACGACGAGCCCGTCACGGGTGATCACGTAGCGTCCCGGGCGCAGGCCGTTGCGGTCAAGCGTCGCGCCGACGAGCGTGCCGTCGGTGAACGAGATGGCGGCCGGCCCGTCCCAGGGCTCGATCAGGGTGGCATGGTAGGCGTAGAACGCCTTGAGCTCCGGGTCCATGTGCTCGTTGTGCTCCCACGCCTCGGGCACCATCATCAGCACCGCGTGCGGCAGCGAACGACCGCCGAGGTGCAGCAGCTCGAGCGTCTCGTCGAACGACGCGGAGTCGCTGCCGCCATCGGAGACCAGCGGAGTGAGACCGCTGAGGTCGCCGAGCAGCGGGCTGGAGATGTCCGCCTGACGAGCTCTCATGGAGTTGCGGTTGCCCTTCACCGTGTTGATCTCGCCGTTGTGCGCGATCATGCGGAACGGCTGCGCGAGGGGCCACGACGGGAAGGTGTTGGTCGAGTACCGGGAGTGCACGAGGGCCAGTTCGGTCTCGAAGCGTTCGTCAGAGAGGTCGGGAAAGAAGGGCTCGAGCTGCAGCGTCGTGACCATGCCTTTGTAGACGATGGTGCGGCTCGACAGCGACGGGATGAAGACGTCTGTGGTCTTGCTGGCACGGCGCCGAAGCCGGTAGACGATGCGGTCGAGTTCGATGCCGCGAGCGGTCGGCCCGTCGACTCCCAGCCGAGCCACGAAGATCTGCTCGAAGGCCGGCATCGTCTCCCGCGCCTGGGTGCCGATGGCGCTGTCGTCGGTGGGCACTTCGCGCCATCCGAGCACGGTCAGCCCCTCTTCGCGGGCGATGAGATCGATGGTGCGCTTCGCGCGCTCGCGCTGCACCTGATCGAGCGGCAGATAGATCATGCCGGCGGCGTACTCGCCTTTGTCCGGCAGGGCGAAGTCGACGACCTCGCTGAAGAAGCGATGCGGAATCTGCAGCAGAATGCCGGCGCCGTCACCCGTGCCGGCGTCAGAACCGACGGCACCGCGGTGTTCGAGGTTGCGCAGTGCGTTGAGCGCGTGATCGACGATGTCATGGCCGGGTGCTCCGCGCAGGGTGGCCACCATGGCCAGCCCGCAGGCGTCTTTCTCGGCTTCACGTCGGTAGAGACCGGCATCGCCGGGGATGTGACTGAACCGGGTGAACTCGGAGTCGGGCGCTGTGCCCGAATGGCGATGCTCTGCAGTGGATGCGGAGTGACTCTGCATTGTAGGACTCCTTCATGCGCGCCGGCTCAGAAGCGTCTGCTCGTATGCGCTCATGGTCACGAGAGCTCGTGTTCATGACGGCCGTGTTACGGCGCCATGACATCGCATGCTGATCCAGCGAGGAAGTCCAACTTTATCCGGCTATTGTTACCGGAATCTCACATTGTGTTACAGGCACGTTACAGAACCTGCGCCGATGTCAGCTGCGCTCGCTGGCTTTCGAGTCTGCTGCGGAGGCGACCTCGGCATCCGCCGAATCGGCGTCGACGGCAGCAGACGAGACGGCGACCTGCTCGAGCGCCTCGAGCCGGGCCAGATGCTCCGGCCGGTACGGGCTCGGCTCGGCACCGGGGTGACGGCGCGCCTGCACGAACATGATGACCAGGCCGATGACGACGACCGCGACAGCGCCCCACTGGTTCAGACGCGCACCGAGGAAGACGGCGATCGGATCGAGGCGCATACCCTCGACGAAGAATCGGCCGATGCCGTACCAGACCAGGTAGAGACCGAAGAGACGGCCCCACTGCAGCGCGAAGCGGCGCCCGGCCCAGAGCAGCACGAGCACGCCGATGAGGTTCCACATCGATTCGTAGAGAAAGGCCGGGTGGAAGAGCGTGCCTTCGGGCAGTCCCACCGGGAAGGCGCTGTTGCCCGCCGGGATCTGAATGCCCCACGGCAGGTTCGTCGGGGTTCCGAAGAGCTCGTTGTTGAAGTAGTTGCCCCACCGGCCGAGTGCCTGCGCGAGCAGGATGCCGGGGGCCGCCGCATCGAGCAGCGTGGTCAGCCGCAGGCCGGCGAGATGCGTGCCGATGACGGCTCCCACCACGCCGAGCAGCAGAGCGCCGAAGATCGCCAGACCGCCCTCCCAGATGTAGAGAAAGCGCAGCGGGTCGCCGGTGCCGGTGAAGTAGTCGGCCGGATGCGTGAAGACGTGGTAGAGGCGCCCGCCGATGATGCCGAACGGCACCGCCCACAGCGCCACATCGAGCACGGCCCAGCCGTCGGCCCCACGGTGTTTCAGGCGCACACCCGTGACCCAGCAGGCGAGCACGATGCCGATGGCGATGATCACACCGTAGTAGTGGATGGTGAGCGACCCGATGGAGAACGCTCCGGTGCCGGGGGTGGGAAAGCTGGCGAGATTCACGACTCGTATCCTAGTCTCTTCTGCTCGAGCGGCGGTCTAAGCGGTCGCTCGGGATGTCTTGCCGTCAGCGAGCTGCTCGGCGAGCGTCGCGACGGCGGACGCTCCCCCGTCTCGCAGAGCCCGCACGAACGCCGACCCCACGATGGCGCCGTCGGCGTAGCCGAGCACGTCGGCGACCTGATCGGGGCGCGAGATGCCGAGGCCGACCGCAAGGGGGCGGTCGGTGAACGCACGCAGTCGGGCGGTGAGCTTGCCGGCGCGCTCGTCAACCTCGGTGCGGGTGCCGGTGACGCCCATGGTCGACACCACGTAGACGAAGCCGCGCGAGGTGTCGGAGATCAGCCGCAGTCGTTCGTCCGACGACGTCGGAGCAGCGAGAAAGACGTGGTCGAGATCGTGCGCTTCAGCCGCGGTGATCCAGTCGGCGCCCTCGTCGGGCACCAGGTCGGGAGTGATGAGCCCGGCGCCGCCCGCCTGCTGCAGGTCTCGGGCGTACTCTTCGACGCCGTGCTGCAGAACGAGATTCCAGTACGACATGACCAGCACGGGCACGTCGACACGACGGCGGATCGCCTCGATCGCACGAAAGACGTCCGAGACGCGGAAGCCGCGCTCAAGCGCCGCACCGGTGGCCGCCTGGATGACCGGGCCGTCCATGACGGGATCTGAGTACGGCACGCCCAGCTCGATCACGTCGACGCCGTGCTCGGCCATTGCGACCACGGCGTCCACACTCGCGTCGAAATCGGGGAAGCCGACCGGAAGGTATCCGATCAGGGAGCCATGAGCACCGTCGTCACCGGATTCGGCACGGGTGCGCAGCAGCGGTTCGACGCTCATCGGCGTTCCTCCTTGGTCGCGGACTGATTCGTGTCGGCGGGCCTCTGCTCGCCGGGTCCGGCCATCTGCTCGGGGTCGGTGATGTACCCGAAATAGCGTGCCGCGGTCTCCATGTCTTTGTCACCGCGGCCGGAGAGCGAGACCAAGAGCACGGCGTCGGGTCCGAGCCGGCGGCCCTCACGGATCGCACCGGCGACGGCGTGTGCGGATTCGATCGCCGGAATGATGCCCTCGGTGCGCGACAGGTCGCGGAAGGCGCTCATGGCCTCGTCGTCGGTGACCGCCTCGTAGCGGGCACGTCCGATGTCAGAGAGCCATGAGTGCTCCGGGCCGACGCCCGGGTAGTCGAGGCCGGCAGAGATCGAATGGCTCTCGATGGTCTGGCCGTCGTCGTCTTGCAGCAGATAGCTCTTGGCACCGTGCAGGGTGCCGGAGCGGCCGCGCTCGATCGTCGCCGCATGGTGAGGTGTGTCGATGCCTTCGCCGCCGGCTTCGATGCCGAGCAGTGCCACTTCGGGGTCGTCGAGGAACGCGTTGAAGATGCCCATGGCATTCGAGCCGCCGCCGACGCAGGCGATGACTTCGTCGGGCAGCCGACCGATCTTCTCTGACAGCTGCTCGCGTGCCTCGTCGCCGATGACCTTCTGCAGATCGCGCACGATCTCGGGGAAGGGATGTGGCCCGGCGACGGTTCCCATCAGATAGTGCGTCGTGTCGAGGTTGGCGACCCAGTCGCGCAGCCCCTCGTTGATGGCGTCTTTCAGCGTGCGCGAACCGGTGCGTGCAGGCACCACCTCGGCTCCCAGCAGCTCCATGCGAGCGACGTTGAGCGCCTGGCGCTCGATGTCGACCTCGCCCATGTAGATCTGGCATTCGAAGCCGAACACCGCCGCAGCGGTCGCCGTGGCGACACCATGCTGGCCAGCCCCAGTCTCGGCGATCAGCCGTGTCTTGCCCATGCGTTTGGCGAGCAGCGCCTGCCCGAGCACGTTGTTGATCTTGTGCGCGCCGGTGTGGTTGAGGTCTTCGCGTTTGAGCCAGATCTTCGCGCCCCCGGCGAGCTCGCTGAGCCGCGGGGCGAAGGTGAGCAGCGACGGCCGACCGGTGTAGTCACGGGCGAGCCGTTCGATCTCGGCCTGGAACTCAGGGTCGGCCTGGGCCTCATGCCAGGTGCGATCGAGCTCGTCGAGTGCGGTGATGAGCGGCTCGGGCACGAACCTGCCGCCAAAGGCGCCGAAGTACGGCCCTGTCGTCTCGCTGAGCTTCGTCATGCGTTCCTTCCACACTGTTCGTTCACCCACACAGATTGTCCTCTGTGTGCAGGAGTGCCACAAGAATTTGTTCGGCCGGGCCGGCCGCACGAGCGAGGTGCCGGCGGAGGCTGATCGGTCGATCGCCTGCCTGCGACCTGGTCGGGATGTGCGGCCGACTCGGTCGAATCGACTTCAGACCCCGGTGAACTGCGGCAGCAGCTTTGCCGGGTCTCCCGTGACCAAGGCCTGGCCCACCAGCACGGCGTCTGCGCCGGCGGCGCGATAGTCGCGCACGTCTTCTGCGGTGCGCACCGCAGATTCGGCGACCTTCACGACGTCGTCGGGAATCTGTGCGGCGAGGGCGGAGAACCGCGACGGATCTTCGGCGAAGTCTTTGAGGTCACGCGCGTTGACTCCGATGATGCGTGCACCGCTGGCCACGGCTGCCCGCACCTCGTCGTCATTGTGCGTCTCGACCAGTGCGTGCATGCCCAATGACTCGGCCAGTTCGCGCAGAGTGCGCAGCCGGCTCTCTGAGAGACCGGCGACGATGAGCAGCACCAGGTCTGCGCCGGCGGCGCGCGCCTCGACGATCTGGTACTCAGTGGCGATGAAGTCTTTGCGCAGCACCGGCACGCGAACGCGCTGACGCACCGCGCGCAGGTCGTCGAGCGACCCTTTGAAACGCGTGCGCTCGGTGAGCACAGAGATGACCGAGGCCCCGTTGGCGGCGTAGGTCTCGGCGAGCAGCGCCGGATCGGGGATGTCGGCGAGATCGCCGCGCGAGGGGCTGGCACGCTTCACCTCGGCGATCACGTGGATGTGATCGCTTCTGGTCAGCGCCGCATAGCCGTCTCGTGCGGGCGGCTGCGCCGCAGCCAGCGACTGCACCTCTGCGAGCGGCGTCTGCGCCTCGCGCACTGCGGCATCGCCCAGCGCAGCCTCATACAGGCTGTCGAGAATGGTCATCGGTCAGTGCGACTTGTGCGCATACCTCGGGCTGTGCGCACCGAACCCTGCCTTCGAGAGCACGACGCCGACGATCACACCCACGGCAGCGACGATCGCAGCGACGAGCACGCCCACCGGATGACCGGCCACGAACGCGATGGTGCCGATGATGAAAGCCGCCAGCACGATGATCACCGCCGTCCATGCGGCCGGCGAGTTGCCGTGGCCGGGATTGATGATTTCTTCGCTGATCTCGCTCATTGCTCTCCTCGAGGTCTCGGATTCTGTTCAAGTGTACCCGGATCGTCCGGGCCGCCGTTGCGCCTGCGCGCTCGGTCGCCAGCCCCGTCGTCGAGGTCGTCGTCGTTCTCGGTCGGGTCGATTCCCACGGAGAAGGCGTCCCAGGTCTGGGCCGACTCGGCCGCATCCACCGGGCTCGGGCCTGAGACCGACGCTGCGGTCGGCTTCTGAAAACGACGCACGGTGCGCTTCCAGCGTCCGGCGACGACGAAGACCCACACCGCATGCACCACGATCAGCGCTGCTGCGGCCAGCGCCACCCAGACCCAGCCGGTCGACGTCGGCTCGCCCACCAAAGTCGCCAGTGTGCGAGGGCCGGAGACACCGGTCGCCTCGGCCAGCTGGTTCAGGCTGACGGCCAGCGGATCCCTCCACACGGTCTGCACCGACCAGATCGTGACCGCTCCGAGCACGCCCTCGATCACCGCGAGCACCCGCGTGAGCACGACGCCGCTGAGCCCCATCACAGCCGTCACAGCCAGGGCTGTGAGGCCGTAGGCCTGCACCGCTCCGACGGCCTGCTGCCCGGTGACGTGCACGGCTCCGTGGGCCGACCCCACCGACCAGTCCAGCCATGGCTGTGATGCGGACAGGGTCAGCACCCCGGCCAGAGCCAGCCCGATGACGACGACTCCGCCCCGGCCGCTTGCCCGCGATCGGGTCGGCTGCTTCGCCGTGGCCGCTGCGGGATGCTCACTCATGCCCGACCCGTTCGCTCGCGTCGATCGGCGGCGGGTCGCACGGTGGATGCGATGGCCACAGCCCGAAGCGGAGCGGCCGCCTTGTTGCGCGACTCCTGGTACTCGCTCTCAGGCACCGAGTCAGCGACGATGCCGGCGCCGGCCTGCACCGTGGCTCGGCCGCCGCTCAGCACAGCGGTGCGGATGGCGATGGCCAGATCGGCGTTGCCGGCGAAGTCGAAGTATCCGACCACTCCCCCGTAGACGCCGCGCCCGACGGGCTCGAGGTCTTCGATGATCTCAAGCGCCCTCGGTTTGGGAGCACCGCTGAGCGTGCCGGCCGGAAAGGTGGCTGCCAGCACGTCAACGGCGTCGACGCCTGCGCGGGTGACGCCCTCGACCGACGAGCTGATGTGCATGATGTGGCTGAACCGCTCGATGATCATGAACTCGCTGACCCGCACGCTGTGCGGCTCGCAGACTTTGAGCAGATCGTTGCGCGCAAGGTCGACGAGCATGAGATGTTCCGAGCGCTCTTTCTCATCGGCCAGCAGTTCGTCGGCCAGGTGAGCGTCGCGCTCCGGGGTCGTGCCGCGGGGCCGCGAGCCGGCGATCGGATGCGAGACGACGGCCCCGTCGGTCACCTTCACGAGCGCCTCGGGCGACGAACCGACCACATGCAGCAGCTCTCCGTCGGTGCCGCGGTGCGTCTGCAGATACATGTACGGGCTGGGGTTCAGCGTGCGCAGCACCCGATACACGTCGAGCGGGTCCGCCTGCGTCTCGAGGTCGAAGCGCTGGCTGATGACCACCTGGAAGATGTCGCCTGCGACGATGTGCTGCTTGGACTGTTCCACAGCGGCGAGGAAGTCGCCTCTGTCGGTGCGGTGGGCGGCCTGCGGCTCGACGTCGAAGTCCACGTCATCGATTGTAGCCGGCGTGGGCTCGGCGAGCTCTGCGACCAGCGAGCCCAGCGCATCCTGCGACTCCTGCCACAGTGCGTCAAGATCGCTGTCAGCGTCTACCAGCGCGTTGTGCACCAACCAGATCGTGCCGTAGCGATGGTCGATCGCGACCAGATCGCGCACGAACGACAGGCTCACCACCGGGGCGTTCGTCTCGGGCGGGTTGCGTCGCTCGATGTGCTCGAGTTCGCGGATGGCGTCCCAGGCGACGAATCCGACCAGGCCACTGGTCAGCGGTGGAACTCCGGGCACCGGCGCGGTGCGCCAGCGGCGCACGATGGTCTGAATCGCGTCGAACGCACGCTCCGGCGTGTCGCCGCCGAATGCACGCTCGGCGCTCAGGGACTCGTCATTCCAGCACGGGCGTCCGGCGGCATCCGTCGTCAGCGTGCCATAGGACGACGCGCCGACGAACGAGAACCGGCCCCACTCGCCGGCACTGTCGGCCGACTCCAGCAGGAACGTGCCCGGGCGCGAGTCGGCGATCTTGCGGTAGACGCCCATCGGGGTCTCAGAGTCGCCCAGGACGCGACGCACCACCGGGACGATCGCATGGCTCTGGGCGAGTTCGCGGAACCGCTCACGAGTGGTCGCGGCCGATCCGAATGCGGTGGTCATCATGACTCCTCGATCTCGCTCCACAGACGACGGCCCGTGAAGCAGGTTCGCGTGCCGGTGTGGCAGGCCGCGCCGATCTGATCGACGCGTGCGAGCAGGGTGTCGCCGTCGCAGTCGGCGTCGAGGGTGACGAGGCGCTGAGTGTGGCCGCTGGTCTCGCCCTTGCGCCAGATCTGCTGTCGCGAACGCGACCAGAAGACGGTGCGTCCCTCGGCCATGGTGAGTCGCACGGTCTCGGCGTTCATCCACGCCATCATGAGCACCTCGCCGGAGTCATACTGCTGCACGACGACGGGCACGAGCCCCTGGTCGTTGTAGCGGATGTCGTCGAGCGTGGTCATGGTCATTCCTGATTCTGAGACGCTGCTGCGGCCTGCGTCGCCTCGGTGACGGAGAAATCGGTGGTGCCCAGCCCGTCATGAGCGTCGGGCACGGCCCGCACTTCGAAGCCTGCGTCGGCCAGAGCCTGTTTGACGTCGGGGATGGCGACCTGCTGCCGGTGGAAGACGCTCGCGGCGAGAACGGCATCGGCACCTGCATGGGCGGCCTCCACGAAGTGCGCGACGGTGCCGGCGCCCCCGGAGGCGATGATCGGTGCAGCGACCAGCCCCCGCAGCCGAGCGATCAGGTCGAGGTCGAAGCCGTTCTGAGTGCCATCAGCGTCGATCGAGTTGACCAGCAGCTCGCCGGCCCCCAGGTCGACGGCGCGCTGAGCCCACTCGAGTGCGTCGACGTCGGTCTCGGTGCGGCCGCCGTGCGTGGTGACCACGAAGCCGGATGCGGTACGCGGGCTGCGCTTGATGTCGAGTGAGAGCACGGTCACCTGCGCGCCGAATCGGTCGGCGATCTCGGTGAGCACCTCGGGACGGGCGATCGCCGCCGAGTTGATGCCGATTTTGTCGGCGCCTGACGCCAGCAGTCGAGCGACCTGGTCGACGCCACGCACGCCCCCGCCGACGGTGAGCGGAATGAACACCTGCTCGGCGGTGCGCTGCACCACGTCATACATCGTCGCCCGGTTCTCGACCGTGGCGGTGACGTCGAGGAAGGTCACTTCGTCGGCGCCCTCGCGGTAGTAGCGCGCCGCCAGTTCGACCGGATCGCCCTCGTCGCGCAGATTCCTGAAGTTGACGCCTTTGACGACTCTGCCGTCTGCGACGTCGAGGCAGGGAATGACCCGGATCGCGAGCGTCATCTAGATTCTCGCCGTGTTCAGGGTGCTGACCAGAATGGCGCGGGCACCGGTCTTGTAGAGCTCGTCGACGGCGTCGTTGATGTGCTCACGCGGAGCCATCGCCCGCACCGCCACCCAGTCGGCGCGCGCCAGCGGCGAGACCGTCGGCGACTCGAGCCCCGGGGTGAGCCGGATGGCTGCGTCGAGCTCGGTCTTCGGCACGTCGTAGTCGAGCAGCACGTACTCGCGCGCGACGCGCACGCCCTGCAGACGCTCGCTGAGCACACGTGCTTCGTCTATCAGACGGCCGTCCGTCAGAGACTGAGGTGCTCCGATGAGCACCGCAGACGACGCCAGAATGATCGGCCCGAAGATGTGCAGCCCGGCGTAGCGCAGGGTCGTGCCCGTCTCGACCACGTCTGCGACGACATCAGCCACCCCGAGACGAATGGCGTTCTCGACGGCTCCGTCGAGGTGCACGAGCTTCACTGTGATGTCGTGCTGGGCGAGGAAGTCGGCCAGCAGCTTCGGGTAGCTCGTGGCGACCCGAAGACCATCGATGTCTTCGAGGGTGCTGTACTTGCCCTCAGGGCCGGCCAGACGGAACTTCGAACGGCCGAACTGCAGGTTGTCGACCTCGGTGGCCTCGGTCTCGGAGTCGAGCAGGAAGTCACGACCGGTGATGCCCACGTCGAGCGCGCCGGCACCCACGTAGGTGGCGATGTCACGGGGACGCAGGTAGAAGAACTCGACGCCGTTGTGCTCGTCGAGCACATAGAGGTCTTTGGTGTCTCGGCGGGTCGCATACCCAGCCTGTCTCAGCATGTCGAGGGCCGCCTGACTCAGCACGCCCTTGTTCGGAATCGCTACACGCAGCACTTTCTGTCTTTCTCGAGAGACGAGGCTCAGGCTCAGACGGGGCGAACCGAGGCCTCTGATCAGGTTATCGGGGAGTGAGGTCTGGGCGCGATCCGATCACACCGGACGAAGGTGCGACCGGGTGCCGCCCGACTCGTGTCGGAGCGTCTGACTCAGAGTTCGCGGTAGACGTCTTCGAGGCTGATGCCCTTCTTGATGAGCATGACCTGCAGATGGTAGATCAGCTGGCTGGCCTCCATCGCGAGCGCCTGATCGGTCTCGTGCTCGGCGGCGAGCCACACTTCGGCGGCCTCTTCGACGATCTTCTTGCCAATGGCATGCACGCCCGCGTCGAGTTCGACGACGGTCTTCGACCCCTCAGGGCGGGTGGCGGCCTTTTCGGTCAGTTCGCTGAACAGCTCTTCAAACGTCTTCATCGTGCTCAAGCCTACCGCGTGAATCCGTCGGGCGCGCATCCCGGCACACGCTCGGCGCGGACTGCGCTCGCCGGCTGCGAGCAGCACCGGCCGTGCGGTCAGCCTCGGCGAGCCAGCTCGGCCGCGGCGCGCAGCTCGGCGATCGCGACCCGCGCATCCGCCGCGGCGAAGACGCTCGAACCCGCAACCAGCGAATCCGCACCGGCAGACACCGCGATGGCGCCCGTATGCGCGTTGACTCCCCCGTCGACCTGCAGCACCAGATCGTCGAGTCCCTGCCGATCGGCGCGTTCGCGAAGCATCTGCAGCTTTCTCGTCGTGCCCGCCTCGATGTACGACTGCCCGCCGAATCCCGGTTCGACGGTCATCACGAGCACCCGGTCGAAGTATTCGAGCAGGTCGATGATCGTCTCGACCGGTGTGGCCGGCTTCAGCGCGATGCCGGCCTGGGCACCGAGCGACCGCAGCGTGCGTGCCACGCTCAGAGGCGAGGTCGCGGCTTCGAGGTGAAACGTGACCGCGTATGCGCCCAGTTCGGCGTAGGACGGCGCCCACCGGTCGGGGTCATCGATCATCAGATGCACGTCGAGCGGAATCGGCGAGTACTGCTGGATGTACTTCACCACGGGTGCGCCGAAGGTGAGGTTCGGCACGAAGTGGTTGTCCATCACGTCGATGTGCGCAGTGTCAGCCGTGGCGATCTGCTGCAGCGTGCCTTTCAGATCGCCCAGGTCTGCGTTGAGGATGCTGGGACTGATGTGCACCGGGTGCTTCGAGCGTGCCGTCATACGGCAGATTCTACCGCCGCCCGGACGAGCACGCGCTGCATGCCGGGCAATTGCGACGGCTTGTGTCCAGGACTGGTCGAACACAAAGAAATGAGTACACTCATTCTTAACTCGGAGAAAGAGGCTATATGTACTACAGCAACGGAAACTACGAGGCGTTCGCTCGCCCGAGGAAGCCGAAAGGCGCAGACGACAAGCGGGCCTGGATCGTCGGCAGCGGGCTGGCCGGTCTGTCTACGGCCGCATTCCTGGTGCGCGACGGACAGGTTCCCGGCGCACAGATCACGGTGCTCGAAGAGCTCGCGCTTCCCGGCGGCGCTCTGGACGGCATCAAGGAGCCAGAGAAGGGATTCGTCATCCGCGGCGGCCGCGAGATGGAGGACCACTTCGAGGTGCTGTGGGATCTCTTCCGTTCGATCCCCTCACTCGAGATCGAGGACGCCAGCGTGCTCGACGAGTTCTACTGGCTGAACAAAGACGACCCGAACTACTCTCTGCAGCGTGCCACGGTGAATCGTGGAGAGGACGCCCACACAGACGGAAAGTTCACCCTCAGCGCGAAGGCGCAGAAAGAGCTCACCAAGGTCTTTCTCGCCACACGCGCAGACATGGAGGGCAAGCGGATCAACGAGGTGCTCTCTCAGGAGTTCTTCGACAGCAATTTCTGGCTCTACTGGCGCACCATGTTCGCCTTCGAAGAGTGGCACTCCGCCCTCGAGTTCAAGCTGTACCTGCATCGCTTCGTGCACCATATCGGCGGTCTGCCGGATTTCTCGGCCCTCAAGTTCACCAAGTACAACCAGTACGAGTCGCTGGTGCTGCCGCTCGTCAAGTGGCTGCGCGAACAGGGCGTCGTCTTCCAGTACGACACCGAAGTCGTCAACGTGCACTTCTCGACCGAAGGCGACCGCAAGCGGGCCCGCAGGATCGACTGGGTGCGCGGTGGCGAGCCCGGCGGCGTCGACCTCACCGATGACGATCTCGTGTTCATGACGATCGGCTCGCTGACTGAGAACTCCGGTCAGGGCGACCACCACACGGCAGCGGTGCTGAACGAGGGGCCAGCCCCGGCCTG
This sequence comes from Pseudoclavibacter sp. CFCC 11306, assembly GCF_008831235.1. Taxonomy (GTDB): domain Bacteria; phylum Actinomycetota; class Actinomycetes; order Actinomycetales; family Microbacteriaceae; genus Pseudoclavibacter_A. The sequence continues at coordinate 245,393 of NZ_WBKF01000001.1, read as the reverse complement.
GGATCTCTGGCGTCGCATCGCCGAGCAGGATCCGGCGTTCGGCCGTCCCGAAGTCTTCGCCGGCAACATCGCCGAGAGCAAGTGGGAGTCGGCGACGGTGACCACCCTCGACGAGCGCATCCCGAAGTACATCGAACGCATCGCCAAACGCGACCCGTTCAGCGGCCGGGTCGTCACCGGCGGCATCGTGACCGCGAAAGACTCTGCCTGGCTGCTGTCCTGGACGGTCAACCGGCAGCCTCACTTCAAGAATCAGCCGAAGAACGAGATCGTGGTCTGGGTCTATGCCCTGCTGAGCGACGTGCCCGGCGACTACACCGGCAAGACCATCGAGGAGTCGACCGGCGAGGAGATCGTTCAGGAGTGGCTCTACCACCTGGGCGTTCCCGACGACGAGATTCGCGATCTGGCAGCTCACGCAGCCAAGTGCGTTCCGGTGATGATGCCCTACGTCACGTCGTTCTTCATGCCCAGGAAGGCCGGAGATCGGCCGGACGTGGTGCCCGAGGGAGCCGTCAACTTCGCGTTCATCGGCCAGTTCGCCGAATCGCGCGAACGGGACACGATCTTCACCACCGAGTACTCTGTGCGCACGGCGATGGAGGCGGTCTACCAGCTCCTCGACGTCGAACGCGGCGTTCCAGAGGTGTTCGCGTCGACCTACGACGTGCGTGCGCTGCTCGCAGCCGCGGTGCGACTGACCGACGGTGCCGGCATCGACGTGCCGGGCCCCGCATTCGTGCAGAAGTCCATCGAGAAGCGCATCGCAGACACCGAGATCGGCGAGCTGTTCAAGGAGTTCAAGGTGTTCGGCTCAGACGACTGATCCGTCTGCTCTGATCACTCGTTCGAGGGGCCGTTCGCCGCAGGGCGAACGGCCCCTCGGCAGTCATCGCCGCGTGAACAGCGCTTCGGTGTGCTCCAGCGAGACGCCCTTCGTCTCAGGAATGCGCCTGAGCACGAAGAAGAACGAATACACCGCAACCAGCGCATAGACCGCATAGGTCATCGGCAGCGACCACGCACCCAGCGACGGGAAGGTCACCGTCACGAAGAAGTTCGCGACCCACTGAGCGGCGGCGGCCACCCCCAGCGCACGACTGCGGATGCGACTCGGGAAGATCTCGCCCAGCAGCACCCACACCAGCGGCCCCCACGAAGCGCCGAAGCCGATGACGAAGAGATTCGCCGCCACAAGGGCGATGACGCCCCAGGGCGCAGGCAGGCTGGGTGATCCGTTCACATCCTCTGCGAATGAGAACCCCAAAGCCATGGCCCCCAATGACACCGCCATCACCACCGATCCGGTCAGCAGAATCGGCCGCCGGCCCACACGGTCGACGAGAGCGATCGCGACGATCGTCACCAGCACGTTCGTCACCGAGGTGATCACACTGATGGTGAGCGAATGACTCTCGGTGAATCCGACCGCCTTCCAGAGCGTCGTCGAATAGTAGAAGATCACATTGATGCCGACGAGCTGCTGCAGAGCAGACAGCACGATGCCGATCCACACGATCGGCTGCAGCCCGAGCTGCGGTCCGCGCAGTGACGCAGTCGACTGGCTGCGATCGGTCGCAATGGCCGTCTCGAGCTCGCCGATCGTGCCGTCCAGCGCCCGGCTCGGCGTCAGCTTCGCCAGCACCGCGCGCGCGGCCTTCTGGCGCCCGGCAGCCACCAGATAACGCGGAGACTCCGGCAGCAGCAGCGCAAGCACCCCGTAGACGGCGGCCGGGATCACTCCGACGAGCAGCATCCAACGCCAAGCCGGCAGGCCGAACCACAGCCCCTGTGCCGCGCCGCCGGCGCCGTGCGCCAGCAGCGAGTCAGACAGCAGCGCCGCGAAGATGCCGAGGGTGACCGCCAGCTGCTGCAGCGATCCCAGGCCGCCTCGAATGCGCTGTGGTGCGATCTCGGCGATGTACGCCGGGGCCACCACCGACGCGATGCCGACGCCGATGCCGCTCATCACCCGCCACAGAATCAGATCGGGCACGCTTATCGTGAACGCCGCACCGATCGAGCTGACGAAGAACATGATCGCGCCGATGCGCATCACCCACAGACGCCCCCAGCGGTCGGCGAGCGCACCCGCGAACATCGCCCCTGCGGCCGAGCCGAGCAGTGCGACCGCCACTACGAAGCCGGTCAGCGCGTCTCCGAGAGCGAAGTGATGATTGACCGAGTCGACCGCACCGTTGATCACCGAAGAGTCGAACCCGAAGAGAAAGCCGCCCATCGCCGCGGCAGAGGCGAGTGCCACCGCCCGTCGCCGAAACCGAGGCTCGATCTCTGGCGCCGATGCGGCGGGGGCTCCGTCGCCTCGTCGCTCGCCGATCTCGCCGGTCTGGTGCTGGTTCTCGGGCAGCGGGCTCACTGGTCTGTCAGGCACGGGCTCTGAGTCTAGCAATGCGATGCCTGCGGCCCTGCATGAGACCGTCGATGATGAGCAGCACGATCGACGCCCAGATCAGCATGAAGCCGATCAGGCGACTCGCCGGCATGGGCTCGTGCAGCACGGTGACGCCGATGACGAACTGCAGCGTCGGGCCCAGATACTGCAGAAAGCCGATCCAGCTGAGCGGCAGTCGGCGCGATGCCGCCGCGAAGGTGATCAGCGGAACCGCCGTGACCACACCGGCCGAGGCCAGCAGCAGCGAATGGCCCAGGCCGGTGCGCCCGAAGGTGAGACCTGTTCCGACGAACTCGACCAGCAGCAGCACGACCACGGCGACCGGCAGCAGCAGCGTGGTCTCGATCGTGAGGCCGCTGATCGCGTCGACGCGCTCGCCGACCTTCGACTTGATCAGCCCGTAGAAGCCGAAGCTGAACGCCAGTCCGAGCCCGATCCAGGGCATCTGCCCATAGGCCGCCACCAGCACGACCACGGCGACCGCGCTCAGCGCGACGGCGATCCACTGCATCCTGCCGAGACGGTCGTGCTGGACGAACACCGCGAGCAGAATCGTCACGATCGGGTTGATGAAGTAGCCGAGCGAGGCCTCGAGCACGTGCTCGGTGGTCACCGCAATCACATACAGCTGCCAGTTCGCATAGATCAGCAGCGCGGCTGCGGTGAGCGTCAGCAGCACACGCGCGTCACGAAACAGTGCGATGAGCTGACGCCACTGTCGGGTCGCGGTCACGAGCAGCGCGCAGAACACGGCAGAGAAGACGACGCGTGCGGCTACAAGCTCGAACGGCCCGGTCGGCGACATCAGCACGAAGTAGAGCGGCAGCGATCCCCAGATCAGATAGGTGCCGATGCCGAGCATCAGGCCGCTGCGTCGCGGCTGTCGCGACAACCGCTTCGAGCCGTCGACGCCTTCGGGCAGCGCGATGGGGCCCGTCGCCGTCTCTGGCGAGCTGTGCGGAGCCATCAGCGCCTCCTCAGCACCGAGACGAACATGCCGTCGCTCGCGTGCACATGCGGCCAGAGCTGCAGCCCTGGAGCACCTGAGCCGACCAGCGGTCTGTCACTCGCTCCGAGACCGGGCGCTGCACCGGGGCCGAGCCCGGCGTCAGCGTCGACGAGCATGCCCGCAGTGTCGAGCACATCCAGCGCTCCCGGCTGCCGCGCCAGCAGCGCGTCGATCTGTCGACGCGTCTCAGCCAGGTGCGGCGAACAGGTGACATAGGCGATCAGCGCCCCGGGTCGCGCCGATGCGACGGCTGCGTCGAGCAGCCGCTGCTGCAGGGCGGTCAGGTCGCGCAGATCCGTCGGCTGCTTGCGCCAGCGAGACTCCGGCCGGCGACGCAGCGCCCCCAACCCGGTGCACGGCGCGTCGATCAGCAGCCGATGCCACTGCCCCGACACCCGTTCGAGCTCGGTGGCGCCGTCGTGCTGGTCGACGGTGACGGCGCCGAACCCGGACTCCTCCAGCGCCCGCCGCACCAGATCGGCGCGGTGCGGCACCGGTTCGTTGGCGCGCAGCGCGGCCTGCGGCTCGTGCCGGGCGGCGAGCGCGGCGAGCAGCGCGGTCTTGCCGCCGGGGCCGGCGCACAGGTCGAGCCATCGCTCGCCCTCGTCGTCGGCAGATACGCCGGGCCGCTCGCCGCCGTCGGGTGCGGCCGCGAGCGCGAGGGCCGCCAGCTGAGAGCCGACGTCCTGCACTCGCACGCCGCGTCGACACAGCTCGATCGGATCGCCGTGTTCGAGCACTGCGCCGAACGGCGACAACGGGCTCGCCGTGGTGCCTGGAATGTCAGCGCGGTCGGCGACGCTCGGCAGCGCGACGAGGTTGACGGCCGGTGCGGCGTTGTCGGCGGCCAGCAACGCTTCGAGGTCTCCGTCGCGTCCGTCGGCGGCCAGCGACTTGCGCAGGGCGCGCACGATCCACTCGGGATGCGACCAGCGCACGCTGAGGTACCGGTCGGCAGGCAGTTCGGCCTGCAGCACGCTCACCCACTCGTCGAGGCTGCGCTCGGTGAGCCGACGCATGACGGCGTTGATCAGGCCCGCAGCCTTCGCCTCGCGTGTGCGCTTCGCCAGCGACACCGTCTCATTGACCGCGGCATGCCCGGGCACCCGCATGTGCAGCGCCTGATGTGCGCCGAGACGCAGGATGTCGCGCACGCGTCGGTCGAGTTCGCTCGCGTCGCGACGTGCGGCGCGGCTGATCAGCTCGTCGTAGAGCGCTCGCCAGCGCAGGGTGCCGTAGACGAGTTCGGTGACGAAGCCGCGGTCTCGCGGTTCGAGGCCGCTGTCTGCCAGGCGGGCCGGCAGCAGCAGGTTCGCATAGGCGTCGTTGGCATCGACCTCTTCGAGCACGCCGAGCGCGAGCCGACGCGGGTCGGCTCGACGCCGCTGCGGGCGGTCGCCGCCACGCTCATTGCGGTCGGAATCGTGTCGGCGGCCCTGAGGCCGGTCTGATCGGCGATCATTCCGGCTCATGCGAACACCGCCAGAGGCTGGTCGGCCGCGGCGCCCTGCTGGCGCAGACCGTTGGCCCAGTCACGGGCAGCCATGCCGCGCCTGCCGGCGGGCTGCACCTCGAGCAGTTCGAGCCAGCCGTCGGCTGCCGCCACGAGCACACGGCGCTGCCACAGCACGACGCTGCCGGCCGGCTGAAGCGACGGCGTCTGGGCCGCCGGATCAAGTCGTCCCAGACGCAGGACCTTGCAGGTGTCGCCGTCGAGGGTCGTCCACGCTCCCGGCTCGGGCGTCGCTGCGCGCCAGCGGTCGAACACCTGAGCGACAGGCTGCGTCCAGCTCAGGCGGCCGAACTCCCGATCGAGCTTGGCGGCCACGGTCACTTCGCCTTTCTGTGCGACAGGATGCGCGGTGCCGGCGGCCAGGGCATCCGCCACGGCCACGACGCTCTCTGCACCCTCGACGCCCATGCGCCGCAGCACCTCGCCGGCTGTCGCGTCGTCGAGACCCGCTACCGTCTGCTGCTCGTAGACGTCGCCGGCGTCGAGTTCGCTCGTCACGCCGATGACCGAGAAGCCGAGCGGGGCATCCCCCGCTGCGATCGCCCGCTGCACGGGGGCGGCGCCGCGCCAGCGCGGCAGCAGCGAGACGTGCAGGTTGATCCAGCCGTGCGCCGGCAGGTCGAGCAGGTCGTCAGGCAGAATCGCGCCGTAGGCGACGACGACCCCGAGGTCGACCGGACCGGCGGTCTCACGGATCTCGTCGAGCGCCTCGGCGGTGATGCGGGTGGCACGGACGACGGGCAGACCCTCGGCCTCTGCCAGCGCGGCCACAGGGCTCGGCGTCAGACGGCGGCGGCGCCCCAACGGGGCGTCCGGGCGGGTGACCACGGCGGCGATCTCATGGGGCGAGTCGATGATTCGGCGCAGCACGGTGGCTGCGATCTCAGGGGTTCCGGCAAAGATGATGCGCACCGCACCAGTGTACGTGGCGCGGTGCGCATCGGGTCATGCGCGCAGCGGATGCGCGTCGGCGAGCTGACCGCAGACGCCCGTGCCGCGGTCGATGCTCGTCGGTCAGGCCGGGAAGCGGCGCAGCGCGACGACCGGCCCCGTCCAGTAGTCCTGGTCGAGCACGGCTCCGCGCACGGCCACGACCTTTCCGCCGAGACGCAGCACGGTCAGCGCGATCTCTCCGAGCACGTCGTCAGAGCCCTCGTCCAGAGCCAGCGTGCCGGTCTCACCGTCGTAGTTGCCGTGCACGTGGCTGGTGATGTCATAGTAGAGCGTATCGATCGCGCCCTGTGCTGCGGCGCAACCCACGGCGGCGAGGTCGCGCTCGACGCGTGACCCGTCGCTCTCGCCGAGGCTGCGCAGCGCCGCATCGACGGTCTCGATGTTGTAGCGGGAGAGAAAGTGGCGGATGCGCTCGTCGACGGCGGCGGCCTGCAGATGGTCTGCCGCCTGCTCGATCACGGTGACGTCGCGTGCGGTGCTGTCGCTCGCCGCGAAGTGCTGCGGAAACATCTCGGCCAGCGGGCTCACGGCGAAGACCACCAGCGGCACCCGACCTTTCGGATCTGCACGCTGGAGCTCGGCAGCGGTGGCACGAGCCACCTCGCGTGCATACGCCGCATAGTAGAGCGAGCGATGGTTCTCGATCTTGCTCGGGCGGCTCGCCCGGTCTTTGCCCCCGTCGAGGTCTGGACTGCCGTTCGCCTCTTCGGCATCGGCCGGCCAGTCGCCCTCGGGCACGACCTTCTCGGCCCGGCTCTCAGGAGTCGCATGCCAGAGCGACCAGCCCTTGGCCGAGAGGGTCAGAGCATAGGCCTCCTGCAGCTGGCTGACCGCACGCAGCAGCGGGCCGACGGCGAACCGATTGCTCACGAAGACCGCGTCGTCGATGCGGCTGGGCAGCACGAAGACGTCGCTGAAGTCTGGTGAGACGAAGATGGCGAGCGACCGTGCGAGATCTGCCCAGACGTCGTTCTCAGCGAGTACTTCGTCACGACGCGTCTGAATCGCGTCGATGACGCTCTGCGGCTCACCGGCCACTTTCAGCTGCGATACGGCTTCGTCGAACAGGCTCTTCACGGCGGTCTGCGCACGTTCGCGCTCCGTCACCGTCGGCTGAGCGTCGACGTAGACCGTCACTGACGCCGGGCGCTCACCGGCGAGCTCCTGCAGAATCTCAGTGGTGGGAAGGGTGTACCGAATGGCCATGATCGCAACCTTTCACGCTGCGCGAAGCAGCGATGTTGGACGACGACGGCCGGTCACAGATTTGCGCTGGCCGCGCATCGTGTGTGCACACCCCATGGTACCGGTCTGGCGCCCGTCGGCCACCGCGACGGTCTGATCAGCTCGTCTGCAGCATGCGTACGTCGTCGGCGTGCACCCGCAGGCGACGCTGTCGGCGCACCGGACCGGTGGTGGCGCGCACCACTGCCGCCTTCAGCGCCCGTGCCGTGGCGGCACCGACCGAGTACGGCACCCGCAGCAGCGTCACCTCTTCGAGCGTGGGCTCGCCCTCGCCAGGCTCGCTGGGCAGCAGCTGGGTCTGAATGACTTCGACGCTCTCGGGCAGCTGCGCGTCGTCGAGCGCCTCCTGTGTGCCGCCCTGGGCCGTCGAGATCGAGAAGAAGCGCACGGCCGGCGGAAACCCCAGCGCGACGCGCTGAGCCAGCTCGTCGTGGGCGAACTGCGCGGCATCCCACTGCACCAGGGCATCGGCGAGTCTGCCCTGCACGCCGGTGAGCACGACCGTGGCGTCGGATCGTGCCAGTGCAGCCGCGGCGAACCAGTGCCGCATGGCGTCTTCGCTGGCCGTCAGCCCCTCGCGCGAGACGATGGAGAGCGCGTCGAGCAGCAGCACGGCTCCGTACCCGCTCGGGCACCGCGGTTCGCTGCCTGCGGTGGCCACGACGAGCGCCGGGCTCGCGCTCACCTGCTCGCGAGGCTGCTCGGCCGTGGCCACGATCACCGGCACCTCGCTGAACGCCCGACCGAGTTCGTCGGCCGTGCGCCCGGCGCCGGCCAGCTGCCGAGTGCCTTCGTCTGTGGTGACTTCGCGCTGGTAGCCGGCACGGGCCACCTGCACGAGCACCGGCCCGCTGGCCAGGGCCCGGCGCGCGATCGTATAGGCGATCTGCGGGATGCGCGCGAGCTGCAGCATGGGGTCGTCTCCCCAGATCGCGGCAGCGGGAATCACACGCGGATGCACCACCGGCACGCCCGGTTCGACATAGCCGATATCGACGAGACGCTGCACCGCGACCGACCGCGACGAAGAGAGGAACACCAAACGGCACCCGCTCTGCTGCTGTCGGATCAGGGCCACGTCGCGCAGATGCGCGTACGGGGCGTGCGGCTCGAGATACGAGGGGTCGCCGTCGTCGACGACGATCAGCTGCCCGAGGTGCTGGGCTGGCGCGTAGGCTGCGGCGCGCGTGGCGACGACGATGCGTGCGACCCCGCCGAGCACATCGAGAAACGACCGATACCGGGTGTCGTCATCGACGGCTCCGTCGAGCCTTGCGACGGTCTCGTCGGGAAACCGTTCGACGAGCGCGCCGTGCGCCTGAACGACGTCGCGCTGGTCGGGAACCGCGACGATCGTCGACTCTCCCCGCGCGAGCGCTTCGCGAACCAGGCCGACCACATCGGTGACCCAGGCAGAGACCACGCGGTTGTTCGAGATGAGGTCGCAGCCCACATGCGGCTGCTGATGCACTCGGGGATGCTCCCACGAGGCCACAGGATCGGCTGTCGACGGTGCGGTGCCGGGTGTGTCTTCGGCGACGCGTTCGCCGGCTGCGCCGGGCTCGGTCTCGTCGTCGGAGTCGACGTCTGAGCCCGGCCGAGGCTCACCGGTGAGGCGTGCGGCGGCCTCGGGATGCTTCGTCATCCACGTGCGTTCGGCTCTGGCATGACGTGCCGGCAGTGCGAGTCGCAGCACATCGGCTGCGGTGCCCGCCTGCCGGTCGGCCACCGCACGGGTGAGCGACCAAATCGCGGGGTCGAGCGGCGGAACGCTGCCGACCACTTTGCGAATCGGCTGCAGCTGCCCGTCATAGGAGGCGCTGGCACTGAGCGACGTCACCCATCCGTCGAGCTGCCGACGATGGCCGAACGGCACTTTGACCCGGCTGCCGACGCGAATGCGATCGACGAGATCGTCGGGAACGGCGTACTCGAAGTCGCGATCGAGATGCGGAAGCGGCGAGTCGATGCAGACGTGCGCGATGCGGGGCGTCGCGTCTGAGGTCATGCTGTCACACTACCCGACCCTACAGACACGACCTCGCCGTCATCCGGGGCGAGCACGTGGTGCTCTTCAGGCAGGAGTGTTCCTGTTCAGAGACCGGCGGCCTCGCGCAGCTGATCGACCTTGTCGAGACGCTCCCAAGTGAACCCGGGCTCGTCACGACCGAAGTGCCCGTAGGCGGCCGTGCGCTGGTAGACGGGCTGACGCAGTTCGAGGTTTTCGAGAATCGCCTCAGGGCGCAGGTCGAACACCTCGAGCAGCGCATCGGCGATGCGCCGATCGCTGCCGAGCGTGCCCGTGCCAAACGAGTCGGCGTAGAGTCCCACCGGACGCGCCTTGCCGATCGCGTAGGCCACCTGGATCTCAAGGCGCTTCGCTAGCCCCGCCGCGACCGCGTTCTTCGCAGCGTGGCGCAGGGCGTACGCGGCGGAGCGATCGACCTTCGACGGGTCTTTGCCGCTGAAGGCGCCCCCGCCGTGGTGAGCCGCTCCCCCATACGTGTCGACGATGATCTTGCGGCCGGTGAGCCCGGCGTCAGAACCCGGGCCGCCCTCGACGAAGCTGCCGGACGGGTTGATGTACGCCGTCATGCCCGCGGCGTCCAGCCCGCTGTCTGCGAGCACCGGGTCGATCACATGACGACGCACGGCCTCGTGGATCTCAGCGGTCGTGCGATCGGGATCATGCTGCGTCGAGACGACCACGGCATCCACCGTGCGCGGTACGGCGCCTTCATAGCCGAGCGTGACCTGGGCCTTGCCGTCCGGGCGCAGCCAGGGCAGCTCGCCGCTGTGCCGCAGCTCGGCCAGCCGACGGGTGAGCTTGTGCGCCATGGCGATCGGCGCCGGCATGAACTCGGGGGTCTCGTCGGTCGCATAGCCGAACATGATGCCCTGGTCGCCGGCGCCCTGGCGATCGAACGGGTCGGTCGAGCCGAGCTCGCGCACCTCGTACGAGGTGAGCACGCCGTCGCGAATCTCCTGCGACTGCTGCCCGATCGACAGCGAGACGCCGCAGCTGCGACCGTCGAAGCCCACGTCGCTCGAGGTGTAGCCGATGCCGGTGATGACGTCGCGAACGATCTGTGGAATCTCGACGTACCCCTCGGTCTTGATCTCGCCGACGACGTGCACGAGCCCGCGGGTCGCCACCGTCTCGACGGCCGTCAGCGACTGATCGTCGACTTCGAGCAGGGCGTCGAGAATCGCGTCTGAGACCTGGTCGCAGACCTTGTCGGGGTGTCCCTCTGTGACCGACTCACTGCTGATCAGTCGCAGTTCACTCTCACTCATGCGTCGTCCTCTACATTCGTTCGTCTTGCTCAGGTTCTCGTGCGCTCGCTCGTGCGCGCGCAGACGCGGCCGATCGTCGCCGTCAGATTGCTCATCATCGCTGCAGCGTCGAGGCTGCGACGCCAGGCGACTCCGTCACCAGGATCGAGCACACCGCAACCAGTGTGCGACACCCGGTCGCAGAACGCCAGTGTGTGTCGCCGCGCGTCAGATCGACAGGGCGACCTGATTCATCAGCACCTCGGCGACCTCGCGCTTGGGGCCGTTCACCTCGGCGACGATCTGCCCCTTGGCGTCGAGAATGGTCACGTCGGTGTCGTCGAAGCCGAAGGTCTTGCCCTCGCCGACCTCGTTGACCACCAGCAGATCGCAGCCCTTGCGCGCGATCTTGGCCCGGCCCAGCTCGAGCAGCCTCTCGCCCGACGCAGTCTCTGCGGCGAAGCCGACGATCAGGTTGCTGCGCCCCGAGCGGTGCGAGATCTCACTGAGGATGTCGGGATTGGCGATCAGCCGCAGGTTCAGCTCGCTGCCCTCCTGCGCTTTCTTCAGCTTCGCGCTGGCCGGGTCTGCAGGTCGGTAGTCGGCGATGGCGGCGGCCATGATAATGCAGTCGGCCTCGTCGGCGAGCGACTCGATCGCCTGCCGCATCGACTCGGTGTAGCGCGCCTTGATGACCTCGGCCCCGCGCGGGGTGTGCACGTCGAGGTGCCCGGCCACGATGATGACCTCGGCCCCGCGGGCGAGAGCCTCTTCGGCGATGGCCACGCCCTGCTTGCCCGACGAGTCGTTGCCCAGAAACCGCACCGGATCGACGCGCTCTCGGGTGCCGCCGGCGCTGATCACGATCGTTCGGCCGACCAGGTCTTTGGGGCGCAGACTGCGTTCGACGGCCTCGGCGATGATCTCGGGCTCGACCATGCGGCCGATGCCCTGATCGTCGCCCGTGAGCTGACCGACGTCTGGCCCGAGAATGCTCACTCCCCGGTCGCGCAGAGACTGGATGTTGGCCTGCGTCGCCGGATGCCGCCACATTTGCGAGTGCATGGCCGGAACGAAGATGACCGGCGCCTCGGCGACCAGCAGCGACGAGGTGAGCAGGTCGTCCGCCTGGCCCTGCACGGCGCGTGCGATGAGGTCGGCCGTCGCCGGGGCGACCACGACGAGATCGGCCTGCTCGCCGATCGAGACGTGACGCACCCGCGACACCTCGTCGAACAGCTCGGTCGAGACCGGGTTGCGCGAGATGGCCTCCCACGTCGGCAGTCCGACGAAGCGCAGCGCGTTCGCAGTCGGCACGACGTGCACGTCATGGCCGGCCTTCACCAGCAGACGAACAGCCTGCACGGCCTTGTACGCGGCGATGCCGCCGGCCACGCCGAAGAGGATGCGCACGGTGGTTAGTTCGCGGTGGTGTCGGCGGCAGCCGAATCAGCGGAGTCAGCGGTGCTGTCGAGCGCCTCACCGGCGACCGCGTCTGCGGCCGCTGCGTCGAGGGCGGCCTGCTTGGCTGCAGCCTCTTCGGCCGGGTCGATCTTGGTGAGCTCGAGCTTGTCTTCGGCGATCTCGCGCAGGGCGATCGAGAGCGACTCGTCTTCGACGTTCGCGTCGACCAGCGGGCCGACGTTGTTGAACAGGCTGCCGTCATGCAGATCTGAGTAGTAGTCGTTGATCTGGCGCGCCCGCTTCGAGGCGAAGATCACCAGCCCGAACTTCGAGTCGACGCGCTTCAGCAGCTCGTCGATGGGCGGGTTGATGATGCCTTCGTACGTGTTTGCCATATTCAGCGGGTCTCCTTCTGGGGATGAATTCCCATCAAGTGTACGACTTCGTTCGCGGCGCGTGCCACGGAGTCGTTCACAACTTCGTCATCGAACTCGCTTCGTGCGTCGAGTTCGACCTTTGCGGTCTCAAGTCTGCGCCGCTGCTCTTCGGCGGTCTCGGTGCCGCGCCCGACGAGGCGTCGCACCAGTTCGTCCCACGACGGAGGCGAAAGAAAGACGAGGCGGGCGTCAGGCGCGTTGCGACGCACTTGGCGTGCACCCTGCAGATCGATCTCGAGCAGCACGGGTCGGCCTTCGGCGAGCGCTTTGCGCACGGGGGCCTCGGGGGTGCCGTAGCGGTACGAGTTGTGCACTGTGGCGTATTCGAGCAACTCGTGCTGCGCGATCATGCGATCGAACTCGGCGTCGTCGACGAAGTAGTAGTGCACCCCGTCGATCTCGCCCGGCCGTGGCTTGCGCGTGGTCGCCGACACCGACAGGCACACCTGCGGGCAGTGCTCGCGAATGTAGGCGGCGACGGTGCCCTTGCCGACGGCGGTGGGGCCGGCGAGCACCGTCAGTCGCGCAGGGGTGATCTCGGTTTCTGCAGCGGTGGTCATGCCTGCAATTCTCCCACAGCCTCGGCGATGCGGTCGGCCAGCCCCTCGGAACCGCCGCGCAGCACCGACCGCGAGACGTTTGCGACGACGCGATGGCGAGCGCCGGGAAACAGCGTGTCGAGCTGGCTGAGCTGCGCGCCCTGCGCCCCGAACCCGGGCACGAGCAGCGGCAGCGTCGTCGGAGTCTCACGGATGTCGAGCCCGCGTGACACCGGAGCGTGCGTCGCGCCGAAGACGATGCCGAACGAGCCGAGCTCAGCAGCGGCGGCGACGTCGGTCGCGTTCCAGCCGGCCACGGCATCCGCCACCGACTCGGCGACCGTGCGCTCTTCTGCGATCACCGTCGCCGACTGCAGCGCCTCGGCCTCGGGATTGCTCGTCGCTGCGAGAACGAACAGCCCTGCCCCCTCAGTGCGGGCCAAATCGACCAACGGCGTCAGAGCGTCCACGCCTAAGTACGGCGAGATGGTGAGCGCATCGCTCGCCAGCGGCGCCTCGGCAGCCAGCCATGCCGACGCATAGCCCGCATTGGTCGAGCCGATGTCGCCGCGCTTGGCGTCTGCGATCACCAGCAGCCCGGCCGTCCTGGCTGCAGCGATCACACGTTCCAGCGCAGCGATGCCGCTCGACCCGAAGCGTTCGAAGAGCGCGACCTGCGGCTTGACGATGCCGACACGGCCGGCGGCGGCCTCCACCACAGTCAGGCCGAAGCGTTCGAGCGAGGCCGCGTTGTCGACGAATCCCCACTGCTCGATGAGCGCGGGGTGCGGGTCGATGCCCACGCACAGCCCGCCGAGACGCGTGATGGTCTCGGCGAGCCGTGCGCCGAAGGGACGCCGACCGGCGACCGGCAGGTCTGACTCGGTCACTGTGCTGCGGCCTCGGTGCGCAGCTGGTCGAACTCCTGCAGCGAGTGCACCTCGAACGGCCCGTCGACGACCTCGAGCGAGGTCACCAGCGCATTGAGCGCGGCGATCGTGGTGAACACCGGCACGCCGTGTGCGGTCGCCGCGGCACGAATCTCGTACCCGTCGGTGCGTCCCGTGCGCCCCTCAGGCGTGTTGATCACCAAGGCGATCCTGCCCGCGGTGATCAGGTCGACGATGTCCTCCTGCGCGTCGTTCAGCTTGTGCACGAGCGACGCCTCGATGCCGTTGCGGCGCAGCACCTGCAGAGTGCCAGCGGTCGCGACGATGTCGTACCCCATGGTCTGCAGACGCAGCACCGGCAGAACGACGTTGCGCTTGTCGTCGTCGGCGACCGAGACGAACACGGTGCCGCGGCGCGGCAGCGGGCCGTTGCTCGCGGTCTCGGCCTTGGCGAAGGCGACCGGGAAGTTCCAGTCGATGCCCATGACCTCGCCCGTCGAACGCATCTCGGGGCCGAGCAGCGAGTCGACGACCTTGCCCTCAGGCGTGGTGAAGCGGTTGAAGGGCAGCACGGCCTCTTTCACCGAGATCGGCGACGAGGCGGGCACGAAGGTGCTGTCCTGCTCGGGCAGCACCCCCTGCTCGCGCAGGTCTGCGATCGACTGTCCGGCCATGATGAGGCTGGCGGCCTTCGCCAGGGGCAGCCCCAATGCCTTCGACACGAACGGCACCGTGCGGCTGGCACGGGGGTTCGCCTCGATGACGTAGAGCACGCCTGCCGCGATCGCATACTGCACGTTCAGCAGCCCGTCGACGCCGATGCCCTTGGCGATGCCCAGGGTCGCCTGACGCACGGCGCGCAGGTGCGACTCGCCGAGGCTGACCGCGGGCAGCGAGCAGCTCGAGTCGCCGGAGTGGATGCCGGCCTCCTCGATGTGCTCCATGATGCCGCCGATGAAGAGCTCCTCGCCGTCGTACAGCGCATCGACGTCGAGTTCGACCGCGTCGTCCAGGAAGCGGTCGACGAGCAGCGGGTTCTCGGCGCTGACCAGCGCCTGATCTCCGATGCGCTCGAAGTAGTCGATGATCGACTCACGGTCGTAGACGATCTCCATGCCGCGGCCGCCGAGCACGAACGACGGGCGCACGAGCACGGGAAAGCCGATGTGCTCGGCCACTGAGAGGGCTTCGTCGACGTTGGTCGCGATGCCGTTGCGCGGCGCCAGCAGGTTCGCCTGTTCGAGGATCTCGGCGAACAGGCCGCGCTCCTCTGCCAGGTCGATGGCCTCGGGAGTGGTGCCGAGAATCGGCACGCCCGCGGCCTTCAGCCCCTTCGCCAGACCCAGCGGGGTCTGCCCGCCGAGCTGCACGATCACGCCGACGAGTTCGCCGGCCTCGCTTTCGGCGTGGATGACCTCGAGCACGTCTTCGAGTGTGAGCGGCTCGAAGTACAGACGATCAGAGGTATCGTAGTCGGTCGACACGGTCTCCGGGTTGCAGTTGACCATGATGGTCTCGTAGCCCGCGTCGTGGAGTGCGAACGAGGCGTGCACGCATGAGAAGTCGAACTCGACGCCCTGACCGATGCGGTTCGGGCCCGAGCCGAGAATCACGATGCGCTTCTTGCCCGACTTGGCGACTTCGGTCTCCTGCTCGTAGGTCGAGTAGTGGTACGGCGTGCGCGCGGGGAACTCACCGGCGCAGGTGTCGACCGTCTTGTACACGGGGCGCAGCCCGAAGCCATGCCGGGCGTCGCGCACCTGCTGCTCGGTCAGACCGCGCAGCTGCGCGATCTGCACGTCGCTGAAGCCCTCTTCCTTGGCGATGCGCAGCACGTGCGCGTCGAGCTCGACCGCTTCGGCGATCCAGTCTGCGGTCTCGTTGATGTGCTGGATCTGGTCGAGGTACCAGGGGTCGATGCCGGTCGCCTCGTGCGCCTGCTCGATCGACGCGCCGGCGCGCATCGCCTGCTGCAGAGTGACGATGCGGCCGTCGGTCGGGCGCTTGGCGATGCGCAGCAGCTCTTCGGCAGTGCTGGGCCTGCCCTCGGCGTCGGTCGGCAGCTCGCCCCAGTGGAAGGTCGATCCCTTCTTCTCGACCGAGCGCAGCGCCTTCTGCAGTGCCTGTGTGAAGGTGCGGCCGATGGCCATGGCCTCGCCGACCGATTTCATCGTCGTGGTGAGCGTGTCGTCGGCGGCGGGGAACTTCTCGAACGCGAAGCGCGGCACCTTGACGACGACGTAGTCGAGCGTCGGCTCGAAGCTCGCCGGCGTCACCTGCGTGATGTCGTTGGGAATCTCGTCGAGGCGGTAGCCGATGGCCAGCTTGGCCGCGATCTTGGCGATCGGGAAGCCGGTCGCCTTCGAGGCCAGCGCCGACGACCGCGACACGCGGGGGTTCATCTCGATGACGATGATGCGCCCGGTCTCGGGGTTGATCGCGAACTGGATGTTGCAGCCTCCGGTGTCCACGCCCACGGCGCGGATGATGTCGATGCCGATGTCGCGCATCTTCTGGTACTCGACGTCGGTGAGCGTCAGCGACGGGGCGACCGTGATCGAGTCTCCGGTGTGCACGCCGACCGGGTCGAAGTTCTCGATCGAGCAGACGACCACCGTGTTGTCGGCGTTGTCGCGCATCAGCTCGAGCTCGTATTCCTTCCAGCCCAGAATCGACTCTTCGAGCAGCACCTCGGCCGTCGGCGAGTAGTCGAGCCCGGCCCCGGCGATGCGACGCAGGTCGTCTTCGTCGTAGGCGAAGCCCGAGCCGAGCCCGCCCATGGTGAACGAGGGGCGCACGACGACCGGGTAGTGCAGGTCTTCGACCGCCTCGAGGCAGTCTTCGAGCGTGTGGCAGATGTGCGAACGAGCCACGTCGGCGCCGCACTCGACCACGAGCTCTTTGAAGATCTCGCGGTTCTCGCCGCGTTCGATGGCGTCGACCTTGGCGCCGATCAGCTCGACGTCGTACTTCTCGAGGATGCCGGCCTTGTCGAGCTGGATGGCCGCGTTGAGCGCCGTCTGGCCGCCCAGCGTGGGCAGAATCGCGTCGGGCTTCTCTTTCGCGATGACGGTCTCGAGCACCTCGGTGGTGATCGGCTCGATATAGGTCGCGTCGGCGAAGTCAGGATCGGTCATGATCGTGGCCGGGTTCGAGTTCACCAGGATGACGCGGATGCCCTCGGAGCGCAGCACACGGCAGGCCTGGGTGCCGGAGTAGTCGAACTCGCAGGCCTGGCCGATGACGATCGGGCCCGAACCGATGACGAGCACACTGTTGATGTCTGTTCTGCGTGGCATTACTTGTCGTCTCCTTCCAGGCCCGAGGCCTGAACATCTGTGGCTGCGCCCTGCCCGCTGAGCACCAGCTCGCGGAAGCGATCGAAGAGGTAGCTCGCATCGTGCGGGCCGGCGGTGGCCTCGGGGTGGTACTGCACCGAGAACGCGGGGATGTCGAGGCAGCGCAGCCCTTCGACGACCTGATCGTTCAGGCCGATGTGGCTGACCTCGACGCGGCCGAAGCCCTCGGGCGAGTCGATGACGCCCTCGGTGTCGGCCTGCACCGCGAAGCCGTGGTTCTGCGCGGTGATCTCGACGCGACCTGTGGCCTTGTCGAGCACCGGCTGGTTGATACCGCGGTGGCCGAACGGCAGCTTGTACGTGCCGAGACCGAGCGCGCGGCCGAGCAGCTGGTTGCCGAAGCAGATGCCGAAGAAGGGGATGCGATGACCCAGCACCTCTCGCAGCGTCTCGATGACGTCGTCGCTGGCCGCGGGGTCGCCTGGTCCGTTCGAGAAGAAGACGCCGACCGGCTCGAGCCGCTGGATGTCTTCGAAGGTCGCCGTGTAGGGCAGCACATGCACGTCGAAGCCCTGTGCGGCGAGCTTGCGCACTGTCGCACGTTTGACACCGAGGTCGATGATCGCGATGTTGCCGTGCGACTGGCCGACCGCCGGCTCGACATAGGCCTCGGGCGTGGTCACCTGGGCCGACAGGTTCTGCCCGGCCATGTGCGGCGAGGCGAGCACCTGCTTCAGCTGCTCGTCCGGCGACAGTGCGGCGGCGTCTCCCGAGAAGATGCCGGCGCGCATCGCGCCTTTGTCTCGCAGGTGACGGGTCAGCGCACGGGTGTCGATGTGCGAGATGCCGATGATCCCCTGGCGCTCCAGCTCGTCGTCCAGGCTCGAGGTGGCGCGCCAGTTCGACACGATGCGACTGGGCTCGCGAACGGCATAGCCGGCGACCCAGATGCGACGCGACTCGTTGTCTTCGTCGTTCACGCCGGTGTTGCCGATCTGCGGCGCCGTCTGAATGACGATCTGCCCTGCGTACGACGGGTCGGTGAGGGTCTCTTGGTAGCCGGTCATGCCGGTGGCGAAGACGGCCTCTCCAAAGGTGGTGCCCTGTGCTCCGTAGGCGCGCCCGGTGTAGCGGGTGCCGTCTTCGAGCACGAGAATTGCTGGTTCAAACACTGGTGAGTGCTCCTTGCTCTGAATGGTCTCTGTGACGTTCGTGACGTCGTCGGTCTGATGGATGCTGGTGCAGGCTGCGGGGGATGTGCCGGAGAGCTGCGGTCTCGGTCTGCGTCTGATCAGAACATGAGATCGCGAGCCCTCCGTGCCGCAGACTGCGGTGGGGCGATGGTCCGGACGGCCGTGACGATGGCAGGGCCGTCCTGGGGTCGTCGCATGCGGAAGAACGAGGTGACCTCGCGGTCGCCCCACCGCCAGTCGATGCCGGTGAGGCCGCCTTTCTCCACGCCCTTGTCGACCGCGTAGCTTTCGAGTCCGGCACCGTCGAGGCTCGGCTGTGCGATGAACAGCGGCTGAGAGCCGTCGCGCTCGACGACGACGCCCTGCGCGTAGACGTGCACGGTCGCGCGTGCGCGGAACCCCAAGTCGCCTGCGGTGATGCGATTCAACGGGTCGTCGGCCTCGGTCGTCGCGACGTAGAGCCCGCTGCCGGCGGCCATCGGCTCGCCGAGCTGCTCGGTCGACGGCGCCGGCGCGAGCCCGGGCAGCTCGGCCTCCTGCTGGCGGGTGCGTCGTCGCCAGCCGAGCCACATGCCGACGAATGCCGCGATCACGACGAGCACGGTCACGACGGTGGGAAGGACTTTGGGGTCTAGATCCACGTGTGCACCGCCTCGGGTGTGCACAGCGCGCCGTCGAGCACGGTCGGCACGCCACGACTGATCGTGGCCACGATTCGACCGGGCAGCTGCTCCCCCAGCCAGGGCGAGTTCCATGACAGGCTCGCGATGTCGTCGCGCTGCAGCGTCGTGCTGCCCAGCGGATCGACCAGCACGAGGTTGGCGATCGCATCGGCGGTGAGCTGCTGCCCCTGTTCGGCGTCGCCGGCGATGGCGGCAGGGGCACTGCTCAGGACACGGGCGAGATCGCCCCAGCTCAGCACGCCGGTGTCGACCAGCGCCGCCTGGGCGACGTGCAGGGCGGTCTGCAGCCCCAGCATCCCCGGTTCGGCGTGTGCCCATTCGCACTCTTTCGCCTCGGGCGGCTGCGGAGCGTGATCGGTCGCGATCGCGTCGATGGTTCCGTCGGCCAGGCCCTCGCGCAGTGCCTCGACGTCGGCCTGAGCGCGCAGCGGCGGGTTGACCTTGTAGCGGGGATCATAGCCGGCGATGAGCTCTTCGGTCAGTGCGAGGTGATGCGGGGTGACGTCGGCGGTCACGTCGATGCCCCGCTGCTTCGCCCAGCGCAGCACGTCGACGCTGCCCTTCGCCGAGACGTGGCGCACGTGCAGTCGCGCCCCGACGTGGTCGGCGAGCAGCACGTCACGGGCGATGACCGAGGCTTCGGCGACGGCGGGCCAGCCGTGCAGCCCGAGACGGCTTGAGAGCTCGCCCTCGTTCATCTCGGCGTCTTTGGTCAGCAGCGGATCCTGCGCATGCTGCGCGATGACGCCGTCGAAGGGCTTCACGTATTCGAGTGCGCGACGCAGCAGCAGCGGGTCGGTGATGCCGGTCTCACTGTCGCTGAAGACCCGTACCTGTGCGGTGGAGTGCGCCATCGCACCGATCTCGGCGAGGCGCTCGCCCCGCATGCCGACGGTGACGGCACCGATCGGACGCACGTCGACGTAGCCGGCGTCCAGCCCAAGCCGGTGCACCAGTTCGACGTTGCCTGCCGTGTCTGCGACAGGGTCGGTGTCGGGCAGAGCGTGCACGGCGGTGAAACCGCCGAGTGCGGCTGCCTGCGACGCCGAGGTCACGGTCTCGACCTGTTCGAGGCCGGGCTGGCGCAGGTGCGCGCCGAGATCGACAAGACCGGGCAGTGCGATGAGTCCCGAGCCGTCGATGACGAGATCGGCGTCACGACCGCTCTCGCGATCGGCGGCGGATGCCGTGGTCGCGCCCGTCGGCTCGACCGACACGATCTGCTGACCTGAGACGCGGATGTCGACGGCATCGCGACCGAGCAGCCGTGCGTTGGTGATGACGATGTCGCGGCTCATGCGAGACCTCCGTTCGTTTCGCCGAGGCCGGCTCCCATGCCCGTTCCGAGCAGCGAGTAGAGCACGGCCATGCGCACAGAGACGCCGTTGGCGACCTGCTCGCGCACGGTGGCCTGCACCGAGTCCGCGGCGAACGAGCTGATCTCGAGGCCGCGGTTCATCGGCCCGGGATGCATGACCAGCGCCTGCTCTCCGAGACGGCGCAGGCGCTGCTCGCCGAGACCCCAGAGGCGGGTGTACTCCTCGCTGGTCGGGAAGAATGCGTCGTGCATGCGCTCCAGCTGGATGCGCAGCATGATGACGACGTCGAACCCGGCGGCGATCGCCTCGTCGAAGTCGTCGTACACACGAACCGGCCAGCCGTCGATGCCGAAGGGAATCAGCGTGGGCGGGCCGGCGAAGGCGACCTCCGCTCCCAGCGTCGTGAGCAGCCACAGATCGCTGCGCGCAACTCGGGAGTGGTCGATGTCTCCCACGATCAGCACGCGCACGCCGTCGAGAGCGAGGCCGCGTGAGGCCTCGCCGTGCAGGCGTTTGCGGATCGTGAAGGCGTCGAGCAGCGCCTGAGTGGGGTGTTCGTGCGTGCCGTCGCCCGCGTTCACGACGCTGGCGTCGATCCAGTCTGTCTGCGCGAGACGGTGAGCCGCCCCGTCGGCGCTGTGTCTGATGACCACGCCGTCGGCGCCGATGGCCGTGAGCGTCTGGGCGGTGTCTTTGAGAGACTCGCCCTTGGTGACGCTCGAGCCCTTCGCAGTGAAGTTGATCACGTCGGCCGACAGCCGTTTCGCGGCCGCCTCGAACGAGATGCGCGTGCGAGTCGAGTTCTCGTAGAAGAGGTTGACCACGGTGCGACCGCGCAGCGTCGGCAGCTTCTTGATCTCGCGGCGGTTGACCGCATCCATGTCTTCGGCGATATCGAGCAGGCCGACGGCGGTCGACTGGTCGAGATCGCGTGTGCTGAGCAGATGCTTCACGAGATCACCACCTCGTCGGTGGCGTCGAGCGGCTCGAGGTGCACCTGCACCTGTTCGCTGCGCGAGGTCGGCAGGTTCTTGCCGACGAAGTCCGCCCGAATGGGCAGCTGACGATGCCCGCGATCGACCAGCACCGCGAGGCGGACGACCTCTGGCCGCCCCAGCTCGCCCAGCGCATCCAGCGCCGCGCGCACGCTGCGACCGGAGTAGAGCACGTCGTCGACCAGCACCACGGTCTTGCCGTCGATGCCGCTCAGCGGCACCTGCGTGGGCTGGGGATGCTTCAGCGGCTTGGCGCGAAGATCATCGCGATACATGGTGATGTCGATCGAACCGACGAGCGCGTCGGGATCGGGAAGCGACTCGGTCTTCGCGATCTTGGCCGCGAGACGTTGAGCCAGGGGCACTCCCCTGCTGGGAATGCCGAGCAGCACCAGATTGTCTGGGCCTTTGTTGCCCTCGAGGATCTCGAAGGCGATGCGTGTCAGGGCGCGATCGATGTCGCCCGCCTGCATCACAGTTGTTGCCACGGGTTTCTTCCTTTCCCGCCTCACAGGACGGTCGTTAAAGGATGTTCAACCGAGTGTAGCACTGGCATCAGGCTCTGCGATCGGCAGCGCGGTGCCCGAAACGGTGATGCCGCCCGACCGCGGGATGCGCACGGCGAGTCGGCTGGGACGGCCGACGTGTCTGCCCTGCAGCACGGTCACGTGGCCGGGCACCGGGGCCTGGCCCAGCGCGCGCAGGTAGCCGCCGAACGCAGCTGCCGCCGAGCCCGTCGCCGGATCTTCGACGATCTGACCGACCGGAAACAGATTGCGAGCCTCGAACCGGTTGGCCGTCTGCCGATGCATCACGGTCACGGTGCCCGGCCACCCCTGCTCGTCCATCAGTGCCCGCACCGCCTGCGGATCGAAGGAGAACTCGTCGAACACCGCGGCGTCGGCGATGGTCAGCATCGGGTGGTCGTTGCCCGCATAGGCGACCCGCGGTGGCAGCTGTCGGTCGAGATCGTCGGTCTGCAGACCGAGCAGCTGCAGCAGCTGCTGCAGCACCTCGGCCTCAATCGGCCTCACGACGGGCTCGACGCTCGTGAACGAGGCGACCGTGCCGGAATCACTGCGCACGGTGTCGACCGTGAGCGGACCGACCGCGGTCTCGAAGACGTAGCGGTGACGATCGCCGGTCGGCTCGCGCTCGGCAAGCGCCACAGCCGTCGCGATCGTCGCATGCCCGCAGAACGGCACCTCGGCCTCAGGTGAGAAATACCGGATGCCGATCTCGTCCGGAACCTGCTCGGTCGCCGGGCGAGTCACGAACGCGGTCTCCGAGAACCCGACCTCACGGGCGATCGCGAGCATCGCATCAGCGTGGAGCTTCGAGGCGTCCAGCACGACGCCGGCGGGATTGCCGCCGCCCGGTGCGTCGGCGAAAGCGGCGAGGCGGAGCACATCGACTGATTCGATCATGCGGTCATTGTGTCACGACGGACGAGAGCACCTCGCCGCTGACCGATCGACGAACTGCGACGGGTCTCTCACTCTGTGGCGGCGAGCTGCCCGCAGGCGCCGTCGATCTCTTTGCCACGAGTGTCACGCAGAGAGGCGGCGACACCGGCTGCTTCGAGACGCCGGATGAACTCGCGGGTCGCGGCGGGCGTCGACGCCGTCCAGACTGAGCCCGGCGTGGGGTTCAGCGGGATGGGATTCACGTGTGCCCAGCCCTGCCCTCGCTCGTTGAGCTTCTCTGCGAGCAGATCGGCGCGCCAGCCGTGATCGTTCATGTCTTTGATGAGCGCGTACTCGATCGAGACTCGTCGACCGGTCACCTCGTAGTAGTGGTACGCGGCGTCGAGCGCCTCGTCCACTTTCCAACGGCTGTTGACGGGAATCAGCTCGTCACGCAGCTCGTCGTCAGGTGCATGCAGCGACAGCGCGAAGGTCACCGGGACGCCCTCATCGGCGAGCTTGCGGATGGCCGGGGCGAGCCCGACCGACGACACCGTGATCTGACGCGCGGCCATGTTCATGCCCTCGGGCTCGGGGTCGACCATGCGGTGCACTGCGCCCATCACCCGCTTGTAGTTGGCGAGCGGCTCTCCCATGCCCATGAACACCACATTGCTCACACGCTCGTCGTCGCGCGTGCCGCCTTTGAGCGCACCGCTTGCGATGACTGCGTTCGCCGCGACGATCTGGGCCACGATCTCGGCAGTCGAGAGGTTGCGAGTGAGTCCTGCCTGGCCCGTGGCGCAGAACGGGCAGTTCATGCCGCAGCCTGCCTCGCTCGAGACGCAGAGTGTGATGCGCCCGGGATACCGCATCAGCACCGACTCGACGAGCGCGCCGTCGAACAGCTTCCAGAGAAATTTGATCGTGTCACCGCGGTCGGTGACCAGGCGACGTTCCTCTGTGAGGAGCTGCGGCAGCACCGTGGCCACCAGCTCGTCACGGCCCTCTTTGGGCAGATCGCTCATCTTCGCCGGGTCGGCTGTGTGATGCACGAACCAGTGCTTCGAGAGCTGCTTCGCTCGAAAAGCCGGCACGCCGAGTTCTTTGAGCCACTCTTTGCGCTCGGCCAGGGTGAGGTCGGCGAGGTGCTTCGGCGGCTTCTTCACCCGTGGCTTCGCGGCGAACTGCAGCACTGGACGGCCGTCGGCCGCCACCTGCTGAGTCCAGCCTTCGGTGCGCGGGCGCACCTGTCTGTGCGCGCGCGCTGCAGGCTGCTGCTCGGTCACTCCGCCTCGGCAATCGCGTGCAGCACACCGCTCACGAAACGCGGCGAGCTGTCGGTGCTGAGCTCTGCGGCAAGCTTCGACGCCTCCGAGATCGCGACTGCAGCCGGAACCTCGTCGTTGTAGAGCACCTCCCACACACCGACTCGCAGAATGGCCAGGTCGACCTTGGGCAGGCGGGCCAGCGTCCAGTCCTTGGCGTAGCTCTCGATGAGCTCGTCGATGCTCGACTGGTGGTCGCCCACACCGGCGGCGATCTGCCGAGCGTAGGTGTACGTGTCGAGGTGGTCGAGTTCGCGCTCTGCCTCGAGCTGTCGCAGCCCTGCCGACTCGCTCTGCGGGCGGCTGTTCGCGAGGTTGTCTCGCGCGTTGCTCAGCCAGGCCTCGATCGCCTCGGCGACGGACTGCCCGCGCAGATCGGCGGCGTACAGCACATCGACGGCGCGCTGACGAGCCAGCGTGCGCCCGCTGAACGGGCGACGCGTGCTGTCTTCGGTCTGGTCGGTCACGGCCATCAGTCGGTCACGCGGCCGAGGTACTCGCTGGTGCGGGTGTCGACCTTCACCTTGGTGCCGGTCTCGAGGAACAACGGCACCTGGATCTCGTAGCCGGTCTCGAGTGTGGCGGCCTTCGTGCCGGCGCTCGAACGGTCGCCCTGCAGTCCGGGCTCGGTGTAGGTGACCTCGAGGGTCACCGATGCGGGCAGCTCGACGTAGAGCGGCGAGCCCTCGTGGAAGGCCACAGTGGCCTCCTGGTTCTCAAGCAGGAAGTGCTCGGCGTCGCCGACGACGTTGGCCGGCAGGGTGATGAGCTCATAGTCCGAGTTGTCCATGAACACGAAGTCTTCGCCGTCTTTGTACGAGAACTGCATGTCGCGCTTGTCGACGGTCGCAGTCTCGACCTTGGTGCCCGCGTTGAAAGTACGGTCGACCACCTTGCCGGTGAGCACGTTCTTCAGCTTGGTGCGCACGAACGCCCCGCCCTTGCCCGGCTTCACATGCTGAAACTCGATGACGGTCCAGAGCTGGCCGTCGATCTTCAGCACGAGTCCATTCTTCAGGTCGTTGGTGGTTGCCACAGTCTTCCGTTCGTTCAGTCGTCTTCGGTCACGTGACGGGGATGCTGCACTCACTCGCGCTGCGTCGACATCCGTCGCGCCGGTGTCGCTCATCCGGGGAGCAGACACACTCTGCCAGTCTACTCCCTCACCTGCCGGTGATGCGATCCACGTCGTGGCTCAGCGGCCCTGCAGCCGTGCGATCGCCTCGAGCGCGAGCACATACGAGTCGAAGCCGAAACCGGCGATCGTCCCGGTAGCCACCGCTGAGATCACGCTGCGCTGCCGGAACCGTTCCCGCCCGGCGGGGTTCGAGATGTGCACCTCGACCAGCGGCAGGCCAGCCTCGGGAACCTGCACCGCAGCATCCGCGAGCGCGTACGAGTAGTGCGTGAACGCAGCCGGATTCAGCACGACCGGGCTGCGCTGCTCGATGGCCTCGAAGAGCCAGCCGATCAGCTCCGCCTCGTCGTCGCTCTGCCGAACGTCGACCCGCAGCCCGAGTCGCGCGCCCTCGGCGCCAAGCTCGCGGGTCAGGTCGTCGAGGGAGGCTGTGCCGTAGACCTCGGGCGTGCGGGCTCCCAGCCGACCCAGGTTCGGTCCGTTGAGCACCAGCACTGTCGGTGCCTCGGTCGTCCGCTCGGCCGCGGCGGTCATTCGGCGATCTCCTGGTACGCGGTGAAGAGCAGATCGGGTTCGGGCCCGGTGAGCACGATCGGGCGACCGATGCCGTCGAGAATGATGAAGCGCAGCACGTCGCCGCGGGCCTTCTTGTCACGGTGCATCACGGCGAGCAGCTGCTCCCAGGCGCCCCGACGGTAGGTCGTCGGCAGCCCCAGCGACTGCAGCACGCTGTAGTGCCGGTCGAGGTCTGCGTCGCTGAGATGGCCGGTGAGGTGCGAGAGATGCGCGGCGAAGACCATGCCCACCGACACTGCTGCTCCGTGGCGCCACTGGTAGCGTTCGGCATACTCGATCGCGTGCCCGAGCGTATGCCCGTAGTTGAGGATCTCGCGTCGTCCGGCCTCGCGCAGATCGCCCTCGACGACGTCGGCCTTGAGCGACACGGCCTGGGTGAGCGCGTCGAGGAACACCGGCGACGCGGGATCGACCGCCTGGTCGCCGTGCTGCTCGATCAGGTCGAGAATCGAGTTCTGACCGATGAACCCGCACTTCGCGACCTCGGCGTAGCCGGTGAGCAGCTCATTGCGCGGCAGCGTCTCGAGCGTCGTCGTGTCGGCGAACACCGCCGCCGGCGTGTGGAACGCACCGGCAAGGTTCTTGCCCTCGTTGGTGTTGATCCCGGTCTTGCCGCCGACGGCGGCGTCGGCCATGCCCAGCACCGAGGTGGGCACCTGAATGACTTTGATGCCGCGCAGCCACGTCGCCGCAGCGAATCCGGCGATGTCGGTGACCGCTCCCCCGCCCACGCCGATGATCAGATCGGTTCGGGTGAAGTCGGCCTTGCCGAGCACCTGCCAGAGAAATCCGATCACTTCGATGCGCTTGCCCTCTTCGGCGTCGGGCACCTCGGCGGTCATCGCCTGCACCCGTCCGTCGAGCTGGGCGCGCAGCCGTTCGGCGAGCGCCTGCCCGGTCGGCTGGTGCACGATCAGCACTCGCGTGACCCGGTCGTCGATGGCCTCGGCAAGCCGGTCGAGCACGTTCTCGCCGATGAAGACGTCATACGGGTGCTGCCCGCCCACGTGCACGGTGCGAGGTTCGAGCCCGCTTCCCTGCGTCACGGTCTCGTCTGCCTGCTGCATTTGTCTCCTCTGTGCGATCGCCTGTTCGACCTCGTCGGCTACCGACTCTCGATCGAGATCGCGCGTGTCGACGGTGTGGTCCGCCAGACGTGCGTAGGTGTCGAGTCTCTGATCGTAGAGTCTCTGCCATGCGTCGATGCCGCCGGCCAACAGCGGTCGGGCCGTCTGCTGGTCGCCTGCGCCGGATCCGGCGTCGGCCTGCGAGGGCAGGCTGCCGTCGATGCGATCACCGACGTGTGCGGCGTCGACGTCGAGAAAGACGACGAAGTGCTCGGTGAGCAGCCGCTGGGTGGTCGCTGAGAGCGGAGCCCCGCCGCCGAGGGCGACGATGGCGTCCGGGTCGTCGTCTGCGAGCGCCTGTGCGACCATACGCTCCTCCTTGCGGCGAAACTCGGCCTCGCCGTCGTGCAGGAAGATCTCGGGGATCGGCCCGTACTGCTGCGAGATGAGCACATCGCTGTCGACGAAGGGAGCTCCGAGACGCGCCGCCACGGCTCGACCGATGCTCGACTTGCCGACTCCCGGTGGGCCGATCAGCACCGTCACCATACGGAGTTCACCTCATGGCTGGTGCGCAGCGCGTCTGGCACGCCGGCCTGGAAGCTCTGCAGATTGCGTCGCGTCTCGGCGATCGAGTCGCCGCCGAACTTCTCAAGCACGGCCTCGGCGAGTACGAGCGCGACCATCGCCTCGGCGACGACGCCGGCCGCCGGCACCGCACAGACGTCTGAGCGCTGGTGGTGGGCGCGGGCCGCTTCGCCGGTGCTGACGTCGACGGTGCGCAGTGCGTGCGGCACGGTCGCGATCGGCTTCATGGCGGCGCGCACCCAGAGGGGCAGCCCGGTCGACATGCCGCCCTCGAGACCGCCGGCGCGATTCGATGCGCGAGTGATGCGCTGCCCGGCGGGCGTCTCGACGGCGCCGATCTCGTCGTGCGCCTGCGAACCGGGCACCGCTGCGAGACCGAACCCCTGACCGCATTCGACCCCCTTGATGGCCTGAATGCCCATCAGCGCCTGGGCGAGGCGACCGTCGAGGCGGCGGTCCCACTGAATGTGCGAGCCGAGGCCGACCGGCAGACCGTAGGCCACGACCTCGACGACGCCGCCGAGTGTGTCGCCGTCTTTATGGGCCTGGTCGATGCGCTCGACGATGCGCTGCGAGGTCTCGGGATCGAAGCAGCGTACGGGATCGGCGTCGAGGCGCTCGACGTCGTCGGGCGTCGGGTGCGGCTCGTCGTCGGGTGCTGCGACGCCGCCGATGGCCGTGGTGTGGCTGACCAGTCGGATGCCGAGCTCGCCGAGGAACGCTCGGGCGACGGCGCCGAGCGCCACGCGTGCCGCAGTCTCACGTGCACTGGCGCGCTCGAGGATCGGTCGTGCCTCGTCGAAGCCGTATTTCTGCATGCCGACCAGGTCGGCGTGGCCGGGCCGAGGTCGGGTGAGCGGCGCGGCTCGACCGCCGGTGAGCGTCTGAGGGTCGACCGGATCGGGGGTCATGACCTCCTGCCACTTCGGCCACTCGGTGTTGCCGATGCGCAGCGCGATCGGCGAGCCGATGGTGCACCCGTGCAGAATGCCGGCCGAGAGCGTGATCGCGTCCTGCTCGAACTTCATCCGGGCGCCGCGGCCGTAGCCCAGTCTCCGGCGGGCCAGATCGGCAGAGATCTGCTCTCTCGTGATCGGAACGCCCGACGGAAGGCCCTCGATGAGCGCGATCAGTTCTGGACCATGAGACTCGCCTGCAGTCAGCCAACGCAACATGTGCTCCATCTTTCCATAGGGTCGAAGGTCAAACTCGTTTCGGTGCCGAAGCCGAGGCGTCAGGGCCGCGGCAGATCACCCGGCGGCATCCCGTTCGGCGGCAGCACCGCACGCATCGCACGCACGATCGTCGGTTCGTCGGGCAGCTCGCGCGTGTCGTCACCGAAGACGAAGAAGCGCACCTGCGCGACCGCCTGCCAGAGCAGCATCTCGATGCCCGAGACTGCGGTGCCGCCGATGGCCTGCCAGCGGGTCGCCAGCGTCGAGGGCCATGGGTCGTAGGCGACGTCCAGCAGCACGTCGCCCGCCGAGCCGAGTCGAGGTTCAATCGCATCTGCGGCATGGGCGGGCAGCGTCGACACGACCGCCGGTGCCGTCAGCGCGAGCTCTCCCCCGGTCAGCGTCACGACATCCACCGTGACGCCCCAATCGGCCGCGCGATCGACCAGCTCGCCGGCGTGCTCCGGCGTGCGTGCGTGCAGGCGGACGCGGCGGGCGCCGAGATCTGCGAGCGCCCGCAGCGAGCTCAGTGCGGTCGCACCCGAGCCGATCACCTCGGCGCTCTCGAGTCGTTCGATTCCGGCTTCGCGCAGGGCCTGTTCGATGCCCCACACGTCGGTGTTCGCCCCTTGCAGCACGCGGGTGTCGGAGCTCCTACCCGGGGCGAAGCGCAGCGTGTTGGCCACCTGCAGTTCGTCGACCAGCGGAGTCACTTCGTCGAGATAGGCGATGACCTCACGCTTCAGCGGCATCGTCAGGCTGAGCCCGAGCCAGTCGTCGCCGAGCCCCTGCAGAAAGGGCAGCAGCTCGCCGCCGCCGACCTCTGCGCGGTCGTACTGCCAGGGCAGCCCGAGGGCGGTGTAGGCGGCATTGTGCAGCAGCGGAGACAGCGAATGCTCGATCGGGCTGCCCAACACGGCCAGGCGTCGCTGCGACCGCACGGTCGCAGCGGAGGCATCGGCAGCCACTACTGAATGCCTTTCTGCTGCTTCCAGGCGTTGTACCGGTCGACCGACGCCTGATGCTCCTGCAGCGTCGTCGAGAAGACCGTCTCGCCGGTGTCGAGGTTCACCGTCACGAAGTACAGCCAGTCGCCGGGGGTCGGGTTGAGCGACGCCTGGATGGCGTCGTCACCCGGGTTGCCGATCGGTCCGACCGGCAGGCCCTTGTTGGCGTAGGTGTTGTACTTGTTGCTCGCATCGTCGCGTTCCTGTTTGTCAGGCTCGACGATATCGGTGCGCCCCGACCCGTAGGTCACAGTCGAGTCCATCTGCAGCGGCATTCCCTGGGCGAGCCGGTTGTCGATCACACGCGCGACTTTGCCCATGTCGGCGACGCTGCCCGATTCGGCCTGCACGACCGAGGCCTTCGTCATCACGTCGTAGCGTGCCGCGTCGCCCTGCACCCCGGCGTTGTCGAGGGCCTTGTTGGCGCGATCGACCATCTGCTTGATGATGTCTTTCGGCTCGGCCTCTGGGTCGATCGTGTATGTCGCCGGGAACAGGAAGCCCTCCAGGGACTTATGATCCTTCGCCTGCTGCGGAACGTCGTAGGCGTTCACGTCGCGCGCGGCGGCCTGCAGCTTCTCGAGCGGCAGATCGACCACCTCCGAGATGCGGGCCAGAATCTGCGACTGTCGGTAGCCTTCGGGAATGACGACTTTGAGGTCGACGCGGTTCGACGGGTCGCTCAGCACATCGATGACCGTGGCCGAGGGAGACTCTTTCTGCAGCTTGTACGCCCCCGGCTGGAAGACCGGTTCAGGAGACCGTTTGTGGTACTCGTCCAAGAAGCCCTTGTACGTCTTGATCACGCCGACGTCGACGAGGTTCTCGGCGATGTCGGTGCCCGACTCACCGTCACGGATCACGAACGTCACGTCGTCGGTGCCCGGCCCCGGATAGTCGATGACCTCGCCGATGCCCATCTCACGCATCAGCGACCGCCCGGCGAAGAGCAGCGCGGCGATGAAGACGGCGACCAACACCGTCACAACGATCCAGGTGATCGTGCGTTTGCGTCGTGTGCGGCGTCTGCCTGCGTGTCTGCTCATGCATCGTTCCTTTCGACAGCGTCGCCGGGCAGTCGCCCGGTGTGCTGCTCAATCTCCAGCGCCTGCTGCAGGATGGCAACTGCGGCTGCCTGATCGATCACCGATCGCTGCTTCCCGCGTTTGCGACCGCTCGGCCGCAGCTGACGGGCCGCGACGTTGGTGGTCAGCCGTTCGTCGACCAGATGTGCAGCGATGCCGGTTCTCTCGACCAGCTGCTGACAGACATCACGGGCGTCGTCCGTCGACTGTGTGTCGCCGCCGCGCAGATTGATCGGCAGGCCGCAGACCAGCCCTACGGCGCCGTACTCTTCGGCGATTTCTGCGATGCGTTCCGCCCATGAGCCGTCATCAGTGCGCTGCACCGTCTCGACAGGGTAGGCCAACAGGTGGTCGGCGTCGCAGGCGGCCACTCCGATGCGGGCCTTGCCGACATCGATGCCGAGCAGCACGCCGCGACGCTCACCCGCTGCTGTCACCGGTCGCGCACCTGCACACGCACCGCTTGGAGCGCGGCCTCGACTCCGCTGGCGTCGGTGCCGCCTCCTTGAGCGAAGTCCGGCTTGCCGCCGCCTCCGCCGCCCAGACGCGTCGCCGCAGCCTTGACCAGGGCCCCGGCCTTGACGCCGAGATCACGAGCCGCCTGATTCGTGGCGACGACGACCGTCGGTCGCTGACCGACGACCGCGACCAGCGCGACCACGGCTGCGTCCGCGCCCAGAGCTGACCGCACCTGCATGCCCAGCTCTCGCAGGGCATCCGCATCTGACACCTCGACGCGTGCGACGACCGCTCGCACGCCGGCGAGGTCTTCGGCACGTCCCACGAGAGCGGGAACCTGGGCGCCGAGCTTGGCCTTCGTGAGATCTTTTACCTGTTTCTGCGCGGCATGCAGCTCTTCGACCAGAGCCGAGACTCGCTGTTCGAGCTGGTCGGGCTTGGTCTTGAGCTGAGCGGCGAGCGAGGCGATGAGCTGCTGCTGCGTGATGCCGTGCTGCACGGCGTCCATGCCGACCAGTGCCTCGAGACGACGCGCACCTGAGCCCACCGACGTCTCGCTGATCAGGTTGACGACGCCGATCTGCGAGCTGTGCGCGACATGCGTGCCTGCGCAGAGCTCGCGTGACCACGGGCCGCCGATCTCGACGACGCGAACCTCGCGACCGTATTTCTCGCCGAAGAGGGCCATCGCGCCGGTCGCCTTTGCCGACTCGAGATCCATGATCGTAGCGCTGACCGGCAGATCGTTGCGCACGGCCTGGTTGCAGATCTCGTTGATCTCGCTGACCGTCTCAGGGCTCAGCCTGTTGTTCCAGGCGAAGTCGAGACGCATGTAGCCGGGGCGGTTGAGCGACCCCGACTGCACCGCGGTGCGGCCGAGCGTCTGACGCAGGGCGGCGTGCACGAGGTGTGTGGCCGAGTGTGCCTGGCTGGCCTCGAGACGATGCAGCGCGTCGGCGTGCACCTGCACGCGGTCATCGACCGCCAGTGTGCCTTTCGAGACCTGCACCGAGTGCACGGTGAGCCCCTTGACCGGTGCCTGTGCGTCGACGATGCGTCCGGTGAAGTTGGCACCGACGAGCGTGCCGTGGTCTGCGGTCTGGCCGCCGCCCTCGGCATAGATCGGCGTCTCGTCCAGAATGACGTCGACCGACTCGCCCTCGGTGGCAGTCGGAACCGACTGACCGTCGCGGATGAGGCCCAGCACACGTGCCTCGGTCGACAGCGCGTCGTAGCCGAGGAACTTGGTCGCACCCAGCGCGCGCAGATCCCGGTAGACCGCGAGATCGACGTTGCCGGTCTTCTTCGACTTTGCGTCGGCCTTAGCGCGTTCGCGCTGCTCGGTCATGAGCTTGGCGAACTCGTCGCGGTCGACGTCGAGGCCGGCCTCCTGCGCGATCTCGACGGTGAGGTCGATGGGAAACCCGTACGTGTCGTGCAGAGCGAACGCCGTGTCGCCCGACAGCGACGAGCTCTTCGCCTCTTTGGTGTGCTCGATCGCGAGGTCGAGGATCGTCGTACCGGCGCCCAGCGTGCGCAGGAATGAGTCCTCTTCGTTGTAGGTGATGTTCGAGATGCGCTCGAACCCGGTTTCGAGCTCGGGGTACGAGGCCTTCATGGCGTCTTTCGACACCGGCAGCAGGTCGGGCATGACCGGCCGGTCGACGCCCATCAGACGCATGGCGCGCACGGCGCGACGGATCAGGCGGCGCAGCACGTAGCCGCGGCCGTCGTTCGAGGGGCTGACGCCGTCGTTGATCAGCATCATCGCGCTGCGCACGTGGTCGGCGACGATGCGCAGCCGCACGTCGTCGTCGTGGCTCTCAGTGCCGCCGTAGCTGATGCCTGCAAGCTCGGAGGCCCGGTCGAGCACGGGGCGCACCTGGTCGATCTCGTACATGTTCTCGACGCCCTGTTTGACGAAGGCGACGCGCTCAAGCCCCATGCCGGTGTCAATGTTCTTGTGCGGCAGCTCGCCGACGATGTCGAACTCGGTCTTCGAGCGCACGTTGTTGATCTCGTACTGCATGAACACGAGGTTCCAGATCTCGAGGAATCTCGAGTCGTCCACGGCAGGCCCGCCGTCACGGCCGTATTTCGGGCCGCGATCGTAGTAGATCTCGGAGCAGGGACCGGCGGGGCCCGGCTGACCGGTCGACCAGTAGTTGTCCTCGCGGCCGAGACGCTGGATGCGGTGCTCGGGCAGGCCGGCGATACGGCGCCACAACTCGTGCGCCTCGTCGTCGTCTTCGTAGACGGTGACCCAGAGGTCTTTCTCGTCGAACCCGTAGCCGCCGTCGGCTTCGGACGAGGTCAGCAGATCCCAGGCATAGGTGATCGCGCCCTCTTTGAAGTAGTCGCCGAACGACCAGTTGCCGAGCATCTGGAAGAAAGTGCCGTGGCGGGCCGTCTTGCCCACCTCTTCGATGTCATTGGTGCGGATGCACTTCTGGCAGTCGGCCGCCCGCGGGTACGGGGCGGGAACAGCGCCCGTCAGATACGGGATGAACGGCACCATGCCGGCGACGGTGAAGAGCAGGGACGGATCATCCGAGATCAACGATGCCGAGGGAACGATGGTGTGATCTTTGCTGGCGAAGTAGTCGAGCCAGCGCTGTCGGATATCCGCAGTGTACATATGCCTTCACAGACGTTTCGTAGTGGGGAAACGGGTGCCAGGTGCGGATCTCTCCGCACGATGGCACCCGTCCGGTGAGTCGTTCACCGTGAGAAGTTTTGGGCTCAGCGCAGATCAGTGCTGCGCAGCGTCACGCAGTTCGTCCTGCAGATCGTCGATCGCCTCTCGAACCTCGGCAGTGCGCTCCTGAAAGCTGCGCGCCACGGTGTCGGTGAAGTCGTTGACCTCGGCGAAGAATGCCTGACCCTTCTCGGTCTGCGACACCTTGTGAGCCACGAGGAATCCCGTGCCGATGCCGACGATGAACCAGAATACCTTGCCCATATGCGCCTACTTTCGCTTCGCGGTGGTCTTGGCCTGCTTCGCCGTCGTGCGACGGCTTTTGCCGAACGACGCCGCGATGCCAGCGACGCGCCCTAACGGCGAGTTGACGACCGAGGTGACCGTCGCGACGACGCCGCTGACGTTGTCGGCGACCTTCGTCAGGTTGGTCGTGATGCCGTCGACCTTGACCAGCTGCCGATTGGCCTCGGCCACGGTCGCCGTGCTCTCTTCGATCAGGGGGGCGACGTTGTCGGTGAGATCGCGCACGCTCTCGCGTGCCTCATCGAGCAGATGGCCGAGCTTCCAGAGCGGCACGATCAGCACCGCCACCAGAACGACGAAGGCGATCGCAGCGATCAGCGCTGCAATGTCTCCTCCAGTCATGACCGTTCTCCTCTCTCCCACCGACAACGTCGGATGGGTCAGTGATCAGCGCGCAGCGTAGTACTCGACGACCAGCTGGACTTCACAGGTGACGGGCACTTCGGCGCGCTTCGGGCGACGCGTCAGCGTGGCCTCGAGCTTGTCGAGCGTGACGTCGAGATACTCCGGCACGGCCGGCAGCACCTCTGCGTGGGCGCCTTCTGCGGCGACCTGGAAGACGTCGAGCTTCTCGCTCTTCTCGTGCACGTGAATGAGCTGACCCGGCTTCACGCGGAACGACGGGCGGTCGACGCGTTCGCCGTCGACCATGATGTGACGGTGCACGACCAGCTGGCGAGCCTGCTGGATGCTGCGGGCGAAGCCGGCGCGCAGAACGAGCGCGTCGAGACGCTGCTCGAGCAGCTCGACCAGGTTCTCACCGGTCAGACCCTCCTGCTTGCGGGCTTCGCTGAACACGCGGCGCAGCTGTGCCTCGCGGATGCCGTACTGGGCGCGCAGACGCTGCTTCTCGCGCAGACGCACCGCGTAGTCGGAGTCGGTGCGGCGCTTCGTGCGGCCGTGCTGACCCGGGGGGAACGGACGGTTCTCCATCAGTCGGGCAGCCTTGGGGGTCAGTGCCACGCCCAGCGCGCGGGACAGACGGGTTTTGCTATGAGTACGCGACTTCGTCGCCATTGTTTCCTCTCGATGACGCTAAATACAATCAATCAGTGAGCCGGGGCAACGCTCGGCTACAGAGCGCCACCATTCACTCCGCGGGCGCAGCCGCTCGCCGTGCAGAGTTCAGGCCGAATAACACTACCACGCTCCTCTGTGCGCGGCGCCCGCCGCACCGTCACTTCTTCTCGAGCCCGTCGTCGGCATCCGCCGTCGCCTCAGGCGACGACTCAGCCGCCTTGCCGGAGGGCACCTCAGGGGTCTTACCGGAGGGCACTTCAGAGGTCTTCACCGTGGGGGTCTGCGCAGCTCGCTGCATCGGCAGCCCGGCGAGCAGCCGACGCACCTGATCGAGTCGACGGCCGATCGTGGCGTCGAATCCGTGGCCGGTCGGCTCGTAGTAGCGGCGTCCCTGCAGCGAGTCGGGCAGATACTGCTGGGCGCTCACTCCCGTCGGCTCGTCGTGGGGGTACTGATAGCCGATGCCGTGGCCCAGTGCTCGCGCCCCTTTATAGTGCGCATCGCGCAGATGGGACGGCACATCGCCTGCCTCACCGGCTCGGATGTCGGCGATCGCACGATCGATGGCCAGGTACGCAGCATTCGATTTGGGGGCCGAGGCCAGATAGACGGTGGCCTCGGCCAAAGGGATGCGCCCCTCGGGCATGCCCACCATCGCGACCGTCTGCGCGGCAGCCACAGCGATGCTCAGCGCCTGCGGATCGGCCGTGCCGATGTCTTCGGCAGCCGAGATCATGAGACGTCGTGCGATGAACCGGGAGTCTTCGCCGCCCTCGATCATGCGGGCCAGGTAGTGCACCGCCGCGTCGACGTCTGACCCGCGGATCGATTTGATGAACGCGCTGACCACGTCGTAGTGCTGATCGCCGTTCTGGTCGTACCGCACCAGCGCTCGGTCTGCCACGATCGCGACCACCGCCGCGGTGATGCGGGGCAGCCGAGCCTGTTCGGACGAGTCTGCGTCGTCGGTCTTCTCAGCGGACGCAATGTCGGCGTCTGCTTGGCCGGCGGCCGCCTCGAGCAGTGTCAGCGCACGCCGGGCGTCGCCCGAGGCGAGCTCGACGATGGCCGTTCGGGCCTCGTCGTCGATCGCGACCGCCCCGTGCAGCCCACGTTCGTCGACGATGGCGCGATCGATGAGAGAGAGCAGGTCGTCGTCGGAGAGCGACGTCAGACGCAGCAGCAGCGATCGGCTGAGCAGCGGCGAGATCACAGAGAACGAGGGGTTCTCAGTGGTCGCCGCCACCAGTGTGACGATGCCGTCTTCGACGCCGGGCAGCAGGCTGTCCTGCTGCGCCTTGGTGAATCGATGGATCTCATCGAGAAACAGCACCGTCTGCGTGCCATAGAGGTCACGGTCTGCCTGCGCCTGCTCCATCACGCGTCGCACGTCTTTTACTCCGGCGCTGATGGCCGAGAGCTCGATGAAGCGGCGCTGTCCCTCGGTGGCGATCACATGCGCCAGCGTCGTCTTGCCCGTTCCCGGGGGGCCGAAGAGAATGACCGATGCCGGGGTGCGCTCGCCCTCGGTCGGGTGGCACAGACGCCACAGCGGTGTGCCCGGTCGACGCAGCTCGCTCTGGCCGACAACGTCGTCGAGCGTTCGCGGTCGCATGCGCGCCGCCAATGGTCGGCTGGCTCGGGCACCTTGCAGAGACGTCATGCCGACAGCGTAGCGCCAGCCGACGACACGGCCGCTCAGACCGGCTTCGCCAGCGCGTCACGTGCACAGCAGCCGTCTGCCACCGGCTAGACTGGTGCAGCATCGAAGCGGGATTTGAGGAGAGTCGTGAGCGAGACACACCAGCAGCAGTTCGGCCGCGCCGACGGCGAGGGAAACGTCTACCTGGTCACAGGTGACGGCGAACGCTGGGTCGGGCAGGTCACCGGAGCCACCGCCGAGGAGGCGCTGGCCTTCTACAGCCGCAAGTTCCAAGACCTCGTCGGCCAGGTCGCTCTGGCCGAGCAGCGGGCACGCACCGGGGCGAAGGCCCGAGACGTGCGCAAGAGCGTCACGGCACTCGACGAAGCGCTGAAAGAGCCGGCGGTCGTCGGCGACCTCGACGCGCTGCGCACCAGGGTCGACGCGCTGCGCACGCAGGTCGACGCACTGGAGAGCAAGCAGCAGGAGCAGTCGGCGCAGGCCCTCGCAGAAGCCGCGGCACAGCGAGAGGCCATCGTCGAGAAGATCGAGCAGCTGGCCGCCACCCCGGTCGCCAACATCCGCTGGAAGGACGTTCACGCCCAGGTCGAGCAGATCTTCGGCGAGTGGAAAGAGCACCAGCGCACCACGGCCCGCCTGCCCAAGCAGCAGGCCGACGCCCTGTGGGCGCGGTTCAAGCAGTCTCGCCGCAAACTCGAAGACGGTCGACGGGCGTTCTTCGCCAGCCTCGACGAGCAGCATCGCACGGCCAAGCAGACGAAGCAGCAGCTGGTCGAAGAGGCGCAGAAGCTGGCCGAGCAGGCCGAGCCCCGTGTCAATGACTACCGCGCGCTGCTCGACCGTTGGAAGGCCGCCGGACGCGCCGGCGCCAAGGTCGACGACCGCCTCTGGGAGCAGTTCAAGGCAGCCGGAGACGTCATCTTCGCGAAGAAGCAGGAGCACGACGCCGTCACCGACGCCGAGTATGCAGAGAACCTGCAGAAGAAAGAGGGAGTGCTGACGCGGGCTGAGGCGCTGCTGCCGGTCACTGACTGGAAGGCTGCTCGCTCCGCGCTGCGTCGTCTGCAAGACGAATGGGATGA
This sequence comes from Pseudoclavibacter sp. CFCC 11306, assembly GCF_008831235.1. Classification (GTDB taxonomy): domain Bacteria; phylum Actinomycetota; class Actinomycetes; order Actinomycetales; family Microbacteriaceae; genus Pseudoclavibacter_A. The sequence continues at coordinate 207,626 of NZ_WBKF01000001.1, read as the reverse complement.
GATCGGTCGGGTTCCCCGTGCCAGCATGCGCTCCGTCGAGGCTCGGCTGCACGCTGTCGAGACGGCGGTCAAAGAGGCCGAAGACGCACACTGGTCCAAACGCAACAGTGAGAAGAGCGATCGCGCCACCGGTCTCGCCGCGCAGCTGCAGCAGAGCATCACCGATCTCGAGGCAGAGCTCGCTGCTGCTGAGGCGGCAGGTGACGCAGAGAAGACAGCCGAGATCACCAAAGCGCTTGAGACGCAGCGCAGCTGGCTGAAGGCCACCGGCATCGCCTGATCTGCCATCGGTCTCACAGGCCCGGCGGATGCTCCTTGTGCACAGGAGCATCCGCCGGGCCTTTCTGTACACAGCGTTGCTTTGACCCGTGTGCTTCGCCAGCGCTCATGATCGACTGGCCTCATGCACCAGACAGAGGCAAACGGCCTGCGAACTCCGGGCACCCGATCATCCGCTCACGCACCGAGCCCCGAATGCTCCGCTCTGGCGGCGTTCTTCTCACCAGAAGAGCGCCGCCGGCTCACTCTTGACGGCCTGCTGAATGATCTCGGCGGCGTGCACCTCCCGTGGTTTGCAGCCAGCACTCCCCGAGCGCGGGCCGCCTCCCTGCCGACGCTGCCCGAGCCACTGGTCTGGGCAGGACGAACCGCTGCCTGGGTCTGGACGGGGTCACGCCGCCGCCCGTTCTATGAGGCGATGACGGCTCCCGGTCGACGCTGGGACATCCGTCGCGACGCCCTCGGCTCCGGAGTGATCTGCAGAATTCGCCATATGCGGCTGCAGCACTCGCACGTCGACGCTCTCGACCGCGCTCGCGTCACCGGCCCGACGCGCACCGCGAGAGACCTCGCCATGACGCTCGAGCATCCTGATGACTGTGTGCTGCTGGCCGACCTCGCGGCGCAGCACCGCCACGCGGTCGAACGGGCGCTGCCCATGCTGCCCGCCGGCGATCAGACGCAGCACTCCGCGCATGCGCGACGCGCGCTGCAGCAGGCGCTCGCGCTCAGCCGTTGACGCGGTAGACGTCGTAGACGGCGTCGATGCGTCGCACGGCGTTCAGGATGCGATCGAGATGCACGGTATCACCCATCTCGAAGACGAACCGAGAGAGCGCCAGACGGTCGTCAGAGGTTTTGACGGAGGCTGAGAGGATGTTCACATGATGCTCGGAGAGCACCCGAGTGACATCGGAGAGCAGACCGGAGCGATCGAGGGCCTCGACTTGGATGTTCACCAGGAACACGCTCTTGTGCGTCGGTGCCCACGAGACCTCGACCATTCGATCATGCTGGTTCTCATTGAGGTCGGCAACGTTGCGACAGTCGGCTCGGTGCACTGAGACGCCTGCGCCGCGAGTGATGAAGCCCACGATGTCGTCGCCGGGCACCGGAGTGCAGCACTTCGCCAGCTTGACCATGACGCCCGACTGACCGCGCACCAAGACCCCGGAGTCGCTGGTGGCCGCGCGCTGATGCGTCGTCGGATGCGGATGCGCCATGATCGGCAGTTCGCTGGTCGTCTCATCGAATTCGTCGAGTTCGATGCGCTCGATGACCGATTGAGTCGAGACGTGTCCCTCGCCGAGCGCCGCGTACAGCGCCCCGATGTTGGGGTACCCGAGGCCTGACGCGACCCGTGTGAACGCCTGCTGATCGCCGATGACGCGCAGCGGCACTCGGTTCTTGCGCAGCGCCCGCTGCAGGGCCTCTTTGCCGGCTTCGATCGACTCGTCGCGGCGCTCTTTGCTGAACCACTGGCGAATCTTCGCACGGGCTCGCGGGCTCGTCACGAACGAGAGCCAGTCTTTGCTCGGCCCGGCGTCCGCAGAGCGCGAAGTCAGGATCTCCACGACTTCGCCGCTGGCGAGTCTGGTGTCGAGCGGCACCAGACGACCGTTCACCTTCGCTCCCATCGCACGGTGACCGACCTCGGTGTGCACCGCGTACGCGAAGTCGATCGGCGTCGCGCCGCCGGGCAGACCGACGACCTTTCCCTGCGGGGTGAAGACGTAGACCTCTTTGGCGCCGATCTCGAATCGCAGCGAGTCGAGGAACTCCCCCGGGTCTTTGGTCTCGGACTGCCAGTCGGAAAGGTGCTGCAGCCAGACCAGCTCCTGGTTGATGCCCTGCTCGGCGGTCTGATTCATCACCGGCTTCGCCCCGCTGGCCTTATAGAGCCAGTGCGCAGCGACCCCGTACTCGGCGCGCTGATGCATCTCGTAGGTGCGAATCTGAATCTCGACAGGGCGTCCGTCCGGACCGATCACCGATGTGTGCAGCGACTGGTACAGGTTGAACTTCGGGATAGCAATGTAGTCTTTGAAGCGCCCGGGAATCGGGCTCCACCGGGCGTGAATGGCGCCGAGAGCGGCGTAGCAGTCTCGGATCGAGTTCACCAGGATGCGAATGCCCACGAGGTCGTAGATCTCGTCGAACTCACGCCCGCGAACCACCATCTTCTGGTAGACGGAATAGTAGTCTTTCGACCGTCCGACGACCTCGGCCTTGATCCGCTGTCGACGAAGATCGTCGTCCACCATCGAGATCACGCGCTTGACGTATGACTCGCGCGCCGGCGTGCGCTCTTTGACCAGACGCACGATCTCGTCGTAGACCTTCGGGTAGAGCGCCTTGAACGAACGGTCTTCGAGCTCGTGCTGCAGGGCACTCAGGCCCAAACGATGAGCGAGCGGCGCGTAGATTTCAAGCGTCTCTTTGGCCTTGCGTGCCGCTTTCTCAGGCGGCACGAAGCCCCACGTCCGTGCGTTGTGCAGTCGGTCGGCCAGCTTGATCACGATTACTCGCACATCGCGAGCCATCGCGACGACCATCTTGCGAACAGTCTCGGCCTGGGCGTTCACCCCGTACTTGACTTTGTCGAGCTTCGTGACGCCGTCGACCAGCATGGCGATCTCGGCCCCGTAGTCGGCCGTGAGCTGATCGAGCGTGTAGTCGGTGTCTTCGACAGTGTCATGCAGCAGCGCAGCCGCCACGACTTGGGCTGATACGCCCAAGTCGGCCAGAATCTGCGCCACCGCGATCGGGTGGGTGATGTACGGTTCGCCGCTCTGACGCAGCTGCCCGTCATGGGCGGCATAGGCCGTCAGATACGCCCGCCTGATCAGTGCGAGGTCTTCTTTCGGATGATGGTGCCGAACCGTCTGCACCAGTTGCGAGACCTGAGCGTCAAGACCGGTCGCCGGCCGCTGGAAGAGACGCGGCAGGCCGAGACGTCGTGGGGCTGACGGTGTTGACTGCTGCTGTGGCTCAGGCATGGTGTCGCCCCCTGATCGGTCGTGCGCTGTGGTGCTCCTGATGACTACTTCAGAGTACTCGGTTCGCCCGCAGACGTCGCATCGCCCGCCATCGCCTCTGTCGCCTCGCCAGCAGACGATCCTGCAGCCTCGAGTTCGGCACGATGCTCGGCGACGACTTCGTCATGCGCGACGATCTTCGGCTCTCTGCTGCGCAGCAGCGCATAAGTGGGCGCGGCCAGGAAGATCGTCGAGTACGCACCGACCAGGATGCCGATGAAGAGCGCCGTCGAGATGTCACGCAGTGTTCCCGCACCGAGCAGCCCGCCGATGAACAGAATGGATGCGACCGGAAGCAGCGCCACCACCGTGGTGTTGATCGAACGAATCAGCGTCTGGTTGACGGCGAGGTTGACCAGTTCTCCGAATGTTCGCGTCTTCTGTTCTTCGAAGCCGCGCGTGTTCTCACGAATCTTGTCGAAGACCACGACGGTGTCGTACAGCGAGTAGCCGAGAATCGTCAGAAAGCCGATCATCGCCGAGGGGGTGACCTCGATGCCGACCGCACCGTAGATGCCAGCGGTGACCACGAGGTCATGGAAGAGGCTCAGCATTGCCGCGAGCGACATCTTCCAGGTTCGGAAGTAGATCGCCATCAGCACCGAGGCCAGTACGAGGAAGATGATCAGACCGCGCAGCGCCTGCGCTCCGACGTCCGCACCCCAGCTCGGGTTGATGTATGACACGGCCACGTCGTCGCCCGGCACCTGATACGTCTGTGCCAGAGCCGACGAGATCTGCTTCGACTCGTCTTCGCTGACCTGGTAGGTCTGCACACGAATGGTGTCGTCGCCGATCACGGCGATGCGCGGCTCGATCTCGCTGTTCTGCAGCACCGATTCGACGGCGTCACGCGCCGGCTGCTCCTGGGGGTCAACAACGTGCGTCACGCGGAACTCACTGCCTCCGCGGAACTCGATGCCGAGGTTGAACCCGCCCCGGGCGATCGGGAGGATCACCGAGAGCAGGATGAGCACGGCTGCGATGAGGTACCACACCTTCCAGCGACCGATGAAATTGACTGAACGCTTGCCTGAGTGCAGGTCGAAGCCCAACTGCGAGAAGGCGGCCATCAGCGCTGCTCCCCATTCTTCTCATCGGCTGCCGAGTCTGTCTGGGCAGCGTCTTTCTGTGCGTCGTTCGTCGAGGCGGCCTCGGCTGAGTCGACGCCGTCATGCGGATGCGGTTCGAAGCCCGCAGCGCGCGCCTTGCGTTCGGCGATGGTCAGGCGGCGTTCGGCCTCGCCGGCAGCCCGGCGCGACTTCTTCGCTTTGCGACTGCCTGGTTCGGCGGATTCTGCCGCCCGAGCGGCGAAGTCCAGGTTCAGGCGTCCCCGATAGGCGTTGCCGAGCATCTGCGGGTTCAGTCCCGAGAAGTGATGGCCCTCGCCGAAGAACCGTGTGGTCGCAAGCAGCTGCATCATCGGGTGGGTGAAGAGCATGACCACCACGAGGTCGACGATGGTGGTGAGCCCCAAGGTGAAGGCGAAGCCCTGCACACCGCCCACGGCGAGCACATAGAGCACGACGGCCGCGAGGAAGTTCACCATGTCCGAGGCCAGAATCGTGCGCAGCGCACGCTTCCAGCCGACCTCGACGGCGGGGATGAGCGTCGACCCGTCTCTGAGCTCGTCGCGTATTCGTTCGAAGTACACGATGAACGAGTCAGCCGTGATGCCGATCGCCACGATCAGGCCGGCGATGCCGGCCAGTGACAGGCGGTACCCTTCTGTCCACGACATCAGTGTGACGAGCAGATAGGTGATGCCCGAAGCGAGCACCAGTGACACGATGGTGACTAGGCCGAGGGCACGATACTGGAAAAGCGAGTACACGACGACGGCCAGCAGACCGATCGCACCGGCGATGAGGCCGTAGACCAGCTGCTGGGATCCGAGTGTCGGAGTGATCTTGTTCTGGCTCTGCACATCGAAGCTGATCGGCAGTGCGCCGTACTTGAGCTGATCCGCAAGCGTCTGCGAGCTCTCCTGGGTGAACTGCCCGCTGATCTGCGCGCGTCCGTCGGTGATGATCGCATTCGAGGTGGGTGCCACGATGACTTGTCCGTCGAGCACGACGGCGAAGCGGTTGGCCGGCTCGGTCTGGCTGGTGAGGTCGCTCGTGACCTTGTGGAACATGTCGGTGCCGACATCGTTGAATTCGATGTTCACGACCCAGTTGTTGGTGACGGTGCCGTTCTGACCGGCCTGCTGGCCCGCCTTGGCGTCGCTCAGCTGTTCGCCGTCGAGCAGCGCTCCGTCGGCTTTGTCATCCTGACGGTCGACCGGAGCGAGCAGCAGCTTCTCGCCGTTTGCGCTGCAGGCGATCTTCGGCAGGTCGGCACTGTTGACGCTGGTGCCGTCGGCATCGACCGAGGCACGGTTCGGCACGGGGTCGGCCATCTTGTACTGCTGCTGCGATGCGGCGTCGTCTCCGTTCTCCGGAGTCGATCCGTCTGCGGGAACCACGCAGCTGTATGCGTCGAACTGCGAGATGATGTCGTTCGACGCCTTCGTGCGAGCGGCGTTCTCGGTGGGATCCTCGCCGTCGAGCGTCGGCAGCTTCTCGGTGACGCCCGGCGTCGTCGGCGTCGTCGAGGTGGCGGCAGCGGAGCGCCAGACCCGACGAAACTCGAGCTTCGCAGACGACCGGATGCGCTGCAGCTGCTCGTCGGTGGGGTCGCCTGGAAGACTGATGACGATGTTGCGGCCGCCCTGCGTCGTGATCTCGGCTTCGGAGACGCCACCGGCGTCGACACGCTGGCGCATGATGCTCTGCGCCTGTTTCATCTGGTCGGCGCTCGGGTCGCTGCCGTCCTCGGTCTCTGCGGCGAGCACGATCTCCGTGCCGCCCTGCAGATCCAGCGCCAGCTTCGGCGTCGCCGAAGCTCCGCCCCAAAGGATGCCGCCGCCCAGGGTCGCCGCGAGAGCGACGATCACCACCCCGAGCCAGATCAGAGACTTGCGTGCCTGTCGCACCGGACCGCTTGCTGCCACTGTGTCGTTCTTCCTCGTCGTCAAGAGCACACGACCTGCCGGTCAGCGCACCGAACCGAGCGGTCGTTCCCCCCGGCTGCGTGGCCGTCTCATCTCTTCGAGACCGGACCACTCATGCGAATGAGCCGATGCACGTGGGCATCGGCTCATTCGCATGTCATCTAGTTGTTCTTGGGCTTGTCGTCATTCTGCGACGACGCATCGTCATGATCAGCGGTCGTGTCATAGTTCGAACCGCCGTTGTAGCGGTCGTTCTCGTCGCTGCGCAGGCCGTACTTCGGCGAGCCGTCCTCATCGGTGAGCGGCTCGGCAGCCGGGGTCGAGTCGCTCGCCACGGCGGCGGCCGGAGCATCGTCGACGGGAGACGATTCGATCTTGGTGATCGTCTGACGGTGCACGCGCACGAACGTTCCCGGCGTCGACTCGAGGGTCACGGTGTTGTTCGCCTCATCGATGTCACGGATCGTGCCGAACAGGCCGAAGCTGGTCATGACCTGGGCGCCGACGACGGCCTTGTCCTGGGTCTGCTTCGCCTCCCGCTGTCGTTTCTTGTTGTTGCGGAACGTCACGAAGATCAGCACGACGAATACCGCCAGCAGAATCAGAAGCATTGGATCCATGGAATAAAACTCCACTCTCATCGTCGGTTGCGGTCATCGGGCACGCACAGACGACCCGATCCAAGAGACTAGGCTACCCTAATCGTCCAAAAGCGTGGGCTGTGCGTTCCCTGCGGACGAGAGTTTCGCCTTCGGCGGAATCAACCCCAGATGCAGCCAGGCGTCACGCGATGCGACACGGCCCCGAGGGGTCCGCAGCACGAGACCGCTGCGCACCAGGTACGGTTCGACGACTGACTCCAGAGTGTCGGTCTCCTCGCCGACGCTCATCGCCAACGGGCCGAGCCCGACCGGTCCCCCGGCGAACTGTCGGATCAGCACGCCGAGCACGTCTCGGTCGAGCCGATCGAGGCCGAGCTCGTCCACCTCGTAGAGCGACAGCGTCGACGAGACCGCCTGCAGAGGATCCTCGTCGGGGTGCACGATGAGGTAGTCGCGAACACGGCGCAGCAGCCGGTTCGCGATGCGAGGCGTTCCTCGTGACCGCGAGGCGATCTCGGTGATGGCGTCTTCGCTCAGTTCGATCTCGAGCAGACCCGCGGTTCGATGCAGCAGCTGTGCGAGTTCATGAGGCGGATAGAACTCCATGTTCGCGGTGAACCCGAAGCGGTCGCGCAGCGGTGCGGGCAGGGCACCCGCGCGCGTCGTCGCACCGACCAGCGTGAACGGCGCCAGCTCGAGCGGAATCGACGTCGCACCAGGCCCTTTGCCCACCATGACGTCGACGCGGAAGTCCTCCATCGCGAGGTACAGCATCTCTGCAGCCGGCTTCGCGATGCGGTGGATCTCGTCGATGAAGAGAACCTCGCCCTCGGTGAGCGAGCTGAGGATGGCGGCGAGATCGCCGGCATGGGTGATCGTCGGGCCACTCGTCAGGCGCAGCGGTCGCCCCAGGTCATGCGCGACGATCATCGCCAGAGTCGTCTTTCCGAGTCCGGGAGGTCCCGCCAGCAGAATGTGATCGGCTGCACGCTCTCGCACTCTGGCGGCCTGCAGCACCAGATCGAGCTGTTCGCGCACTCGGCGCTGACCGACGAACTCATCGAGATGCTGCGGCCGGAAAGCGACGTCGTTGGCCGAATCGCGGTCGTCGAGCGGCGTCGGCGAGACGACGCTCTCAAGAGGCGCAGACGCTTCGCCGCGCGGGGTCTCGTCGCCCGCCGACGATCCTGGACGGCGCCTCGAACTCATCGAGCACCCCCGAGCAGGGCGAGCGCAGCTCGCAGCAGTGCGTCATCGCCTTTGGCGCCCACTTCGACGGCTCGCGCGACGGCCTCCTGCGCGTCACGCTCGGCCCACCCGAGGCCGACCAGAGCCGCGACCACGTTGACCGAGACGGCGGCGGATGCCGTGGACGTCTGCTGCGCAGGCGCCGGTGGTGCGATGCGGCCGGCAAGCTGCACGGTGATCAGCTTCGCGGTCTTCGCACCGATGCCGGAAATGGTCTGGAACGTCTTCGCATCTTCGTCGGCCACCGCCTGAGCGATGCGCTGCGGAGAGAGACCGCTCAGCACGGCGAGAGCCAGCTTCGGTCCCACACCGCTCACGGTGCGCAGAACGTCGAAGAGGCCTTTCTCCTCGGGAGTGCGAAAACCGAACAGCGTGACGGCGTCCTCACGCACGATCATGACGGTGAGCACGCTCACCTCGCTGCCCTCGCGCAGGCTCCGAGCCTGTTCTGCCGTCACCGACACCAGGTACCCCACTCCGTTGACGTCGATCAGCAGCTGGTCGGCGCCGGCGCTGACGACAGTGCCCCTCAGAGATCCGATCATCCTCGCCTCATCTTCCACTGCCCCGTCTTCGCCGCATCGCCTGCTGTGCGTTTGGAATTTGCCTGGCCGCGTTCGCGACCCAGCCGCCACTGCCGCTGCGCCGCCGTCTCGCCGGCCGGCGCGACGGCCTTCGTGTCGCTCGCAGTCGGCTTGAACGACTCGCAGATCGCCACGGCCAGGGCATCGGCGGCATCGGGCGGTCCGTCGACGTGGTCGATGCCCAGCAGCCTCGCGACCATGTGCTGCACCTGCGACTTGTCGGCTCTTCCGCTGCCGGTGACCGCAGCTTTCACCTCACTGGGCGTGTGCAGCACCAGCGGTATGTCGGCTTCGCCTGCGAGATGCATCACTGCGCCGATGATGTGCGCGACGCCCATCACCGACGGCAGGTTCTGCTGAGCGAAGACGCGTTCGACCGACACGGCTCGAGGCCGATGTCGCCGTATCAGCCGTTCGACCTCATGTGAGATCCGATGCACGCGAACCGCGATGTCGGCGGCCGGGTCGGAGCGGATCACGCCCACGTCGACCAAAGCGACGCGACGTCCCGGGTGCGACTCCACGACTCCGAACCCACAGCGGGTCAGGCCGGGGTCGATGCCCAGGATGACCGACATGTCAGTCTTCTTCGGCCAGCGTCTCGACGATCTCGTCGCTCACGTCGAAGTTGCCGAACACGTTCTGCACGTCGTCGCTGTCTTCGAGCGAATCGATGATGCGGAACAGCTTGCGTGCCGTGTCGATGTCGACATCGATCTGCAGACCGGCGACGAACTCGTTCTCTGCAGAGTCGTAGTCGATGTTCGCGCCGACCAGGGCCTGCCGAACGGCCACCAGGTCGTTGGGCTCGCTGATCACGCGGAAGCTGTCGCCGTTGTCGATCACTTCTTCGGCTCCTGCGTCGAGCACCGCCTCGAGGATGGAATCCTCGGTGACACCGTCAGCCTTGGCTACGGTGACGACACCCTTGCGGCTGAAGTTGTACGCAACCGATCCCGGATCGGCCAGCGTGCCGCCGTTGCGGGTCAGCGCGGTGCGCACGTCGGCCGCTGCGCGGTTCTTGTTGTCGGTGAGGCACTCGACCAGCAGCGCGACGCCGCCCGGAGCGTACGCCTCGTACATGATGGTCTCGTACTTCGCACCGCCGTCGACCTCGCCCGAACCGCGCTTGACGGCGCGGGTGATGTTGTCGGCCGGAACCGAGTTCTTCTTCGCCTTCTGAATGGCGTCGAAGAGGGTCGGGTTGCCCTCAGGGTCGCCGCCGCCCAGGCGTGCGGCCACCTCGATGCCCTTGATGTACTTCGCGAAGGCCTTGGCGCGCTTCGCGTCGATCGCGGCCTTCTTGTGCTTCGTGGTCGCCCATTTGGAGTGGCCTGACATGTGACTCCTTGTTCGTGATCTCTCGATGAATCTTACTCGTGATGACGATTCGGTACTCCGGTGGCCCGCTGAGCCGACTCGACCAGTGACCGTCGACGGATGCCGTGCGCCGCAGCAGCGTGCGGTGTCGGCCCGACGCGAATCGCTACTCGGCCGCGGCAGCGGCCTTCGCCTGCTGTGCTGCCACTTCGGCCAGTGCGACGGCCGGCGCCTCGACGCCGGAAGCGGACGTGGCATCCACCGCGCTGCTGACCTGCACCCTGGCGTCGGCGAGTCCGCGCAGCCAGGTGATCGCCTCGGCGACGGGCACACCGTTGCACTGCGAGCCGTCACGGAAGCGGAAGCTCACCGTGCCCGACGAACGGTCGTCCTCGCCGGCGATGAGCATGACCGGAACCTTCTGCTTCGAGTGCGTACGGATCTTCTTGGGCATGCGGTCATCCGACGTGTCGACGCTGGCACGCAGCCCGACGGCACGCAGCTGCGCCGCGACATCCTCGAGATACGGTGCGTACTCGTCGGCCACCGGGATGCCGACGACCTGCTCTGGTGCGAGCCACAGCGGGAACGCGCCAGCGTAGTGCTCGGTGAGCACGCCGAAAAAGCGCTCGATCGATCCGAAGAGCGCGCGGTGAATCATCACCGGGCGCTGCAGCGTGCCGTCGGGTGCGGTGTACTCGAGGCCGAACCGCTCAGGCAGGTTGAAGTCGAGCTGCAGCGTGCTCATCTGCCAGGTTCGGCCGATGGCGTCGCGCGCCTGCACCGAGATCTTGGGCCCGTAGAATGCGGCGCCCTCTGGATCGGGCACGAGTTCGAGACCGCTCGCCTCGGCGACCTCTCGGAGTGTGCGGGTCGCCTCTTCCCAGACCGCATCGTCTCCGACGTACTTCTTCGGATCCTTCGTCGAGAGCTCCAGATAGAAGTCGTCGAGACCGTAGTCTTTCAGCAGGTCGAGCACGAACTGCAGCACGCTGGTGAGCTCGTCTTTCATCTGCTCGCGCGTGGTGTAGATGTGCGCGTCGTCCTGGGTGAACCCGCGGGCACGAGTCAGACCGTGGATGACGCCGCTCTTCTCGTACCGGTAGACGGTGCCGAACTCGAAGAGTCGCAGCGGCAGGTCACGGTAGCTGTGCGCCTTGCTCGAGTAGATGAGGTTGTGCATCGGGCAGTTCATGGGCTTCAGGTAGTAGTCCTGCCCCTGACGCCTGACGTTTCCCTCTGCATCGAGCTCTTCGTCGACGTGCAGGGGTGGGAACATGCCGTCGCTGTACCAGTCGAGGTGACCGCTCACCTCGTACAGGTGTGATTTCGTGATGTGCGGGGTGTAGACGAACTGATACCCGGCCTCTTCGTGACGCTGACGCGAGTAGTCTTCCATCACCTTGCGGATGATGCCGCCCTTGGGGTGGAAGACCGGAAGGCCGGAGCCGATCTCGTCGGGAAAGCTGAACAGATCGAGCTCGACGCCGAGCTTGCGGTGGTCGCGCTTCGCCGCCTCAGCGAGGCGGTGCTCGTAGGCCTTGAGCTCCTCTTTGGTCGGCCAGGCCGTGCCGTAGATGCGCTGCAGCTGCGCGTTCGCCTGATCGCCGCGCCAGTAGGCCGCTGCGGTGCGCAGCAGGTCGAAACCGTTGCCGATCAGACGGGTGTTCGGCAGGTGCGGTCCGCGACACAGGTCGCACCAGATCGTCTCACCGCTCTTCGGGTCGACGTTGTCGTACATCGTGAGGCCGCTGCCGCCGACCTCGACCGACTCTTCGTCGTCACCTGCGTTGCCCTTGAGGCCGATCAGCTCGAGTTTGTACGGCTCGTTCGCCTCTTCGACGCGGGCGTCGGCCTCTGAGACGGGACGACGCACGAAGCGCTGCCCCTGCTTGACGATGCGCTGCATCACCTTCTTGATCTGTTTGAGATCTTCGGGGGTGAAGGGCTCCTCGACGTCGAAGTCATAGTAGAAGCCGTCGGTGATGAACGGACCGATCCCCAGCTTCGCGTCGGGGCGAACCTGCTGCACCGCCTGTGCCAGCACGTGCGTCGTCGAGTGACGCAGAATGTTGAGCCCGTCCTCGCTGTCGATCGTCACCGGCTCGACGGTCTCGCCCTCGGCGACGGTGCCGGCGAGATCGCGAAGCTCTCCGTCGACTCGCTGGGCGACGACGTCGCGGTGGTCGGCGAAGAGATCGGCGCCGGTCGTTCCAGCTGCCACCTCTCTGTGCTCGCCGTTGACAGTGATGGTGATGGGTGACGACACCGGAGCTCCTTGAGCATGGCCGCGCCGACCGATACGAAGCGGTCCGCGCGTGGGTGATTGCTGTTGACCTGACTATCCTACCGCAGGGTGTGCGCAGCCTTGGAAAAGTACGCTATACTTGTCGAGTTGCCTGAAAGGCAGCAGTCGTTTGGGCGATTGGCGCAGTTGGTTAGCGCGCTTCCTTCACACGGAAGAGGTCGCTGGTTCGAGTCCAGTATCGCCCACAGTAAGACAGCCCCGGAATCACGCGGATCGCGTGGTATCGGGGCTGTTCTCGTCTCATCTCGCAGGTGAGGGGCTGTGTCGAAGAGCCTCTCAGGCGCACGGCCAGACACGACGGTCACAACATGTGTCCGCTCCCTGGCTCAGTGGCCAATCGTATTCACTCCCACCAGGATGCTCAGTTCGCAGCAGAAGCCTCCTAGAATGCGAATCACCTGGTGATGCGCCAGGGGCTGTCAGACGCAACGAGGCGTCGACCGGCCGAGATGCAAGGAGGCATCAGCATGATCACCAAACGCGTCAGCCCAGTCGTCATCGACGGCCAGCGGTATTTTCCACTTGAGCGCCCAGAGCAGCTGCCTCGTGAGTTCGGCAGCATCGAGCTGTTCATACGCAACAAGGTGCCGGTGCGATTCACCCGAGTCGCCGACAACACCTGGGTTGTGCACCGCACTGATCGCCCGGGCTCGACCGGCGTGCTCGTGGATGACCCCGAGGGCGACGCAGAGGCCAGGAGCGGGGTCACTGTGAAGGCTCCGGAGGCTCACGAGTCGAACCGTCCACGTCCCCGTTTCATCTATTCCGCGGCTGCAGCCACCAACGTCGGTCTCCCCGATTGGCGAATCCCGCTGCAGCGCGTCTCATGGGACGACTTTCTGAAGTTCTTCGAGTCGGCATCAGTCTGATCACTGAGAGAGACGAAAACAGCGGCCCCGCATCCGTAAGATGTGGGGCCGCTGTTCTGCTCAGCAGGTCAGTCGACGATCAGTGTGCCAGCCGATTGCGGTGGTTCTCAAATGAGAAGCCGATGACGGTCACGACCAGCAGCGCACCGCCGATGATCGTCATCCACGTTCCGACGGCCAGGCCCAAGAAGATCACTCCAGCTGCCAGCGAGAGCGCGAAGGGCCACCAGCTCCACGGGCTGTACCAGCCGTAGTCGGGGTCGGCGTCTTCGATCTTCGCCTCGAGATCATCCTCAGGAAGGGTTCCGCCTGCGTTCTTCGACGCCTTGTAGAAGTAGAAGGCGGGAAACCACGCCATGCCGATGCCCAGGGCCAGCACGGTCGCACCTGCGGGCTCGATCGGAACGGCAGGGTTGAACAGGCCGACGCCGTCGTTGACGAACGCGAGGCTGCACACGAAGTATGCGACCAGACCGACCAGGAAGAACAGGCCGATGCCGAAGAAGATATGTGCTGCAGTCTTCATTCTCAGTTCTCTTTCTTGTCGCTCGCCGCACGGACGGCCGGCACGTCGGCGAGAGCCTCATGTCGATCTGCCTGCTCGGTCTGCTTGGCCGTGGCGAGTGCGAGTTCGGGATGGTGCAGGTCGAACGCCGGACGCTCCGAGCGGATGCGCGGGATCGCCGTGAAGTTGTGCCGCGGCGGCGGGCAGCTGGTGGCCCATTCGAGCGAGCCGCCGAAGCCCCAAGGATCGTCGACGTTGACGCGCTTGCCGTAGCGAGTGGTCATGTAGACGTTCCAGAAGAACGGCAGGAACGAGATCGCCAGAATGGCGGCACCGATGGTCGACACCTGGTTCAGCACCGTGAAGCCGTCCTGCGGCAGGTAGGTGTAGTAACGACGAGGCATGCCCATCGCGCCCAGCCAGTGCTGCACGAGGAACGTCGTATGGAAGCCGATGAACAGCAGCCAGAAGTGCACCTTGCCCAAAGTCTCGTTGAGCATCTTGCCCGTGAACTTCGGCCACCAGAAGTACAGACCGGCGAACATGGCGAACACGACGGTTCCGAACAGCGTGTAGTGGAAGTGCGCCACGACGAAGTAGGTGTCAGACACCTGGAAGTCGAGAGCAGGGCTGGCCAGGATCACACCGGTGAGTCCACCGAAGCAGAAGGTGATCAGAAAGCCGATCGACCAGAGCATCGGAGTCTCGAAGGTGAGAGACCCTCGCCACATCGTGCCTATCCAGTCGAAGAACTTCACGCCCGTCGGAATGGCGATGGCCATCGTCATCAGTGAGAAGAACGGCAGCAGCACCTGGCCGGTGACGTACATGTGATGCGCCCAGACGGTCGCGGAGAGGGCCGCGATCGAGATCGTCGCGAGAACCAGTGTGCGGTAGCCGAAGATCGGCTTGCGACTGAAGACCGGAATGATCTCTGAGACGATGCCGAAGAACGGCAGCGCGATGACGTAGACCTCAGGGTGCCCGAAGAACCAGAACACATGCTGGAAGAGCATGGCTCCACCGGTCTCTGGATCGAAGATGTGCGTGCCGAACTTGCGGTCGGCGAACAGAGCGAAGAGCGCAGCTGCGAACGGCGGGAACGCCATGATCACCAGGATGCTGGTGACCAGCGTGTTCCAGGTGAAGATCGGCATACGCCACATCGTCATACCCGGCGCACGCAGCGAGACGATCGTCGCGATGAAGTTCACCGCACCCATGATCGTTCCAAAGCCGGACATGGCGAGGCCAATGACCCAGAGATCGCCGCCCATACCGGGTGAGTACGTCGACGTCGACAGTGGGACGTAGGCGGTCCAGCCGAACGAGGCTGCGCCCTGAGGCGTGAGGAACCCGGCGACCGCGATGAGCGAACCGACGGTGTACGTCCAGTAGCCCAGCGCGTTCAGGCGCGGGAACGCGACATCCGGTGCACCGATCTGGAGTGGCACCAGGACGTTTGCGAAACCGGCGAAGAGCGGTGTCGCGAACATCAGCAGCATGATGATGCCGTGCATGGTGAAGAGCTGGTTGTACTGCTCTTTCGTCGGGATCACCTGAAGGCCCGGCTCGAAGAGCTGCGCTCGGATGAGCAGGGCCAGCACGCCGGCGAACAGGAACCAGACGAACGACTGGACGATGTACAGGTAGCCGAGCGTCTTGTGGTCGGTCGTCGTCAGGAATCTGACGATCGAATGGCCTTTCTTACCCAGCTTGGGCGAGTAGCCCGCGACTGCTGTTGCGGAAGTCATAGTTCTCTTCCCCTCAATTCTCTGTCACGGCAGCAGCGCTGTGCGTGTGCTCGGCATCATCGGAGTTGTATTTCAGATCTTGGCGGCGGTCGAGCTCATGCCCGAGTGCGCCGGTGTTGCCACGCTCGCGGAGCTCCGCGATGTGAGTCTGGTACTCGCTGTCGGAGACGACCTTCACGTTCATGAGCATCATCGAGTGGTACTCGCCGCAGAGCTCGGCGCACTTGACCGGGAACGTTCCTTCTTTCTCAGGAGTGAACGTCCAGTAGTTGTTGTGCACGCCCGGAAGCAGATCTTTCTTGTACAGGAACTGCGGCACCCAGAACGAGTGGGCGACGTCGCGAGCGTCGAGCTTGATCTTGACCTCTTTGTTCACCGGGAGGTACAGCGTCGGCAGCTTCGACTCGTCGAACGTCGGGCCGCTGACATAGTCGGCCTGAATGCCGGCGTCTTCGTGAACGTCAGGGTCGCCAGCAGTGGTGAGGTAGTTGATGTCCCAGCTCCACTGTTTGCCGACGACCTGCACCTGAACGTCGGCTCCGTCGTAGGCAGGCGTCGCCTTGGCCTCGGTTGCCGACTGCACATGGACGGTCGCAATGAAGAACCCGATGATCAGCACGAACGGCACGGCGGTGTACAGAACCTCGATCGGCAGGTTGTAGCGAGTCTGCGACGGAACGCCGGTGTCACCCTTACGACGCCGGTAGACGACGACGCACCACACGACCAGGCCCCAGACGACCAAGCCCACGCCCAAGAGCACGACCCATGAATGAACCCACAGATCAGTGATCTGCTGAGTGTGGTCAGTGGTGTCTGACGCGGGGAGAAACCCTCGCTTCGCATCATCTGAACACCCGCTCAACGCCAGGGCCGCGATGCCCAAGACGCCGCTCGCAGCGACGGCTCTCTTCACTCTCGAACGCACCATTGTTCCTATCGGTAGCTTCTGAACGCAGCATCGACATACATCGACGCACTATCCATATTACCCACTCCGAACCGTCTCACTGACCATATGCACACCGAAAGACTGAATTCTCCGTGCATCGGCTGTGAAATTCACAGCATGAGCCCTGAGCCCGTGGGCCTGGACGCCGCGACACGCAGACGGCGGTCACCGCCCGAGACTCACACTCGGGTGGTGACCGCCGTCTGACGAAGCCGAAGAATCAGTGGAACGAGTCGCCGCACGCACATGACCCCTGTGCGTTGGGATTGTCGATCGTGAAGCCCTGCTTCTGAATGGAGTCTTCGAAGTCGATGGTCGCACCGTCGAGATAGGGTGCGCTCATCTTGTCGACGACGACTTCGACTCCCTCAGCGAACTCGGCGAGCAGATCGTCGTCGAGCAGCCGCTCATCGAAGTAGAGCTGGTAGATCAGGCCTGAGCAGCCCCCGGGCTGAACGGCAACACGCAGGCGAAGGTCCTCACGGCCCTCCTGTGTGAGCAGAGCGTGCACTTTCTCCGCCGCGGAATCGGTGAGCGCGACGTTGTGCTTCTCAATGGTGTCGGTTGCCACGATGGTCTCCTTCTTCAGCTGCACCGCACGTCATCGACGCCCGGCGATCTCTGCAAGCATCCTACGTCGTTTCCAACGTCGTCGCGCACTGGTGTGTTCCCAGCACTGCGGAGTTTCGCCGTGCAGGGCCGGCTCGGGCCATCGCCATGCCGGTTGGCGTCGCTCCGGCACCGCATAGAATGGAGCAGTGCGTCGGAGACGGCGCCCGAAGGTCGGCGCTCCGCGTCGATCTGGCACACCTCGACTTCCAGGAGCAGCACGCGTGAGCAGCAGGCACCACGATTCCGCACAGGGCAACGATCAGAATGAGTCGACTGACGAGACGTTGCATCAGGGCAAAGGGCGCCCCACCCCGAAACGCCGTGAGGCTGAGGCCCGAAACCAGCGGCCACTCATTCCGAACGATCGCAAAGAGGCGAAGGCTCGTGCCCGTTCCGAAAGAGAGAAGGCACGGCTCGGTATGGCCGCGGGCGACGACCGGTTTCTGCCGGCCAAAGAGAAAGGGCCGCAGAAGCGTCTGATTCGCGACTACGTGGACGCCCGCTGGTCACTGGGAGAGTTCATGCTTCCCGTGATGATCATCGTCATCGTGCTGACCTTCATCCGCGAGCCGATGATCGTCACGATCTACACCGTCGGTCTGTGGGTCTTCGTCGCCGCTCTGCTCATCGACTCGTTTGTGATCGGACGAAAAGCACGGAAGATCGCGGCCGACCGCTTCGGCAAAGACGAGGTCGAGAAGGGTCTCGGCGTCTACGCTGCGATGCGCGCGATTCAGATGCGCGGCATGCGTCTGCCGAAGCCGGCGGTCAAGCGCGGCGAGTTCGACCCGAACCGCCGCCTCTGACTCAGCGGTACGCGGCTGCGGTCAGCTCGGCGAACGATGAGAAGCGGCTGCGCTGCAGCCGCTTCTTCAGCTGCCGGTTGATCTGTCGGGCCCACCCCGGGCCGGCATAAATGAACTCTGAATAGCCCTGCACGAGTGTCGCCCCGAGTTCGAGGCGCTCCCACACGTCAGCTGCGTCGCGGATGCCGCCCACAGAGACGATGGGCAGGCGGGCTTCGTTGTGTGCGGCGAGCAGACGCAGCACTTCAAGGGAGCGATCGTGCAGTGGCCGTCCTGAGAGACCTCCGGCGCCCATGCGCTCCACGGTCGCGGGGTCGGTGGTGAGCCCTTCCCGCGACACTGTGGTGTTGGTCACGATGATCCCAGCGAGCCCGAGCTCGGCCGCCATCGCCAAGATCGCGACGAGTTCGTCATCGCTCATGTCCGGAGCGATCTTCACCAGCACCGGCGTTCTGCCGGCGACCTCGCGAATGCCGCTGAGCAGTGGCTGCAGCGTCTCCACATGCTGCAGCGAGCGAAGCCCCGGCGTGTTCGGGCTGCTCACGTTGACGGCCAAGTAGTCGGCGAGCGGCGCCAGCGTTCTGGCAGCCCGCTGGTAGCTCTCGGGGGCCTCTTCGAGCGGGACGACTTTGTTCTTGCCGATGTTGACGCCCACCCGCAGCGCTGATCGCCGATCGCGCGCACGAAGGCGTTCCGCAGCCGCGGCCGCGCCTTTGTTGTTGAAGCCCATGCGATTGATGAGCGCACGGTCGGCGGGCAGCCGAAACAGTCGAGGCCGAGGGTTGCCCGGCTGCGGATCTGCCGTGATGGTGCCGACCTCGACGTGGCCGAAGCCGAGGTCACCAAGCGCCTCGAACATGACCGCGTTCTTGTCCAGGCCCGCAGCGATGCCGAACGGTGTGGCAAAACGCTGGCCGAACGCTTCGACTTCGAGCAGTTGATCCGGACGTGTGCTGGCTCTCGCGACGGCACCGACGCCAGTGGCATGGGCGACGCGCAGCAGCGCGACGGTGAGCACGTGCGCCTTCTCGGGGTCCATGCGGGTGAGCACGTTGTCGAACAGCAGCCGGTAGATCATGCGTCGCCCTTCTTGGTGCTCTTCGCGGTGGCAGCCGCCTGGTCATTCGCAGCCTCGTGTGCGGCTGCTCGGCCGCGGAGTCGTTTCACGGCCTCTTCGAAGTCATCAATCGACGAGAAACTGCGGTAGACGCTCGCAAAGCGCAGATACGCAACCTCGTCGAGTTCGAGCAGCGGCTCGAGAATGGCGAGTCCGACGTCATGCGACTTGACCTCGCTGGCGCCGCTCTGCCGAATGGTCTCTTCGACGCGTTGGGCGAGCAGGGCGAGGTCACTGTCGCTGACCGGCCGGCCTTGGCAGGCCTTGCGCACACCCGCGATGATCTTGTCACGTCGAAAAGGCTCGAGCACTCCCCCGCTCTTGACCACTGACAGCGATGCCGTCTCGATCGTGCTGAACCGACGACCACAGGCCGGGCACTGGCGACGGCGGCGAATGGACGTTCCGTCGTCGGACGTGCGAGAGTCGACGACCCTGGAGTCTGGGTGGCGGCAGAAAGGACAGTGCATCGGTGACTCAGGCCTTGCTCTCGAATCGTGCGGCGATGCTTTCGGCGTGTGCGTTCAGCTTCTCGGCCTCGGCGAATCGTTCGATGGGCTCGGCGATCTCGGCGAGGCCCTCACGCGTGTACTCGATGATCTGCTGCGGACGCAGGAAGGTGTAGGCGCCCAACGCCGGGCTGAACCGCGCGCGCCCACTCGTCGGCAGCACGTGGTTTGACCCTGCCATGTAGTCGCCCAGCGGAACCGGAGAGTAGGGGCCGACGAAGATCGCGCCGGCGTTGCGCACCCGATCGGCCAGCTCTTCGGCGCTCTCAGTGATGATCTCAAGGTGCTCGGGAGCATAGGCGTCGCTCACCGCGAGCGCGGCATCGAGGTCGTCGACCAGAACCACGGCCGACTGCTCTCCGTTCAGTGCGACTGAGGCACGTTCCCGGTTGGGAGTGTGATCCAGACGAACGCTCAGTCGCGCACGAACCTGATCGGCGAACGTCTCGGAATCGGTCACCAAGACCGAGGAGGCATCCTCGTCGTGCTCGGCCTGACTCAGCAGGTCTGCCGCGACCAGATCGGCGTCAGCGTGTTCGTCGGCGATGACGAGAATCTCGGTCGGACCGGCGACGGAGTCGATGGCCACGTCACGAGAGACGGCCAGCTTCGCGGCGGCGACGAAGGCGTTGCCGGGCCCGCTGATCACATCGACGGCGTCGAGCCCGATCTCAGGCACCCCGTAGGCCAGCGCAGCGATCGCTCCGGCTCCGCCGAGGGCGTAGATCTCGTCGAGCCCGAGCAGACCGGCCGTCGCAAGGGTCAGGGGGTGCACGGCGCCGCCGAATGCCTGCTGCGCCGGCGAGACGAGCGCCAGCCGCTGCACACCTGCGACCTGTGCGGGCACGACGTTCATGATCACGCTCGACGGGTACACCGCCTTGCCACCGGGCACGTAGAGCCCCGCAGCCTGCACCGGTGCCCAGCGCTGGGTGATGCGCGACCCGCCGGGAAAGGTTGTGACGACCGGCTCGCGCAGCTGAGCCGCTGTCGCCTTGCGCACGCGTTCGATGGCGATCTCGAGCGAGTGGCGGATGCTCGGATCGAGTTCGCGAACCGCGGCGTCGATCTCGGCCTGGCTGACCCGGAACTCGTCGATCTGCACGTGGTCGAACCGCTGAGCCTGATCGATCAGCGCCGCGCGACCGTTCTCTCGCACGTCGGCGATGAGCTGCTGCGCAGCCTGCTCGGCGGCGGCCACGTCATGGTGCGGGCGAGGAAGCCGGTCTCTGAGAGAGAGGGAGTGGACGTTCTGCTCGCGAAAATCGATAGTGTGCATCACACACCACAGTCTACTCTGCGCCCCGTGTCGACACTGTTCTCCGTGTCGGCTCTGCACCCAAGTGTCGACGCGGCCCAAGTGTCGACGCTGTCCCCAGGATCGACGCTGCCCTCAGTATGGACGCTGCCTAGACGGATGCGCCGTGGGCTTGGCCTCAATCGATGCAGCTGGCGCCGAGCAGTGCTTTGAGCTCGCTGTACAGTGCCGCAGTGACGCTGACCCGATAGGGAATCTCGAAGACGCGCTCGGCACCCGCAGTCATCAGTTTCAGCAGCACCTCGGTGTCTCCGCTGTGGCGCACCAGAATGGACGACAGATCTTCGACGATCTCTGGTGTCGCCGTCAGCTCTGGAATGCTCAGCATCAACGGCAGTCCGGCTCCCCCGGCACCCTTGATCTCGGGGGTGAAAACAGAATAGGCATGCAGCGTCGCGCCGTCATCACGCTCGTTGATGCGACCGCGCACGACCACGATGGAGTCGGCGACCAGCGCCGGAGAGAACTCCTGGAAGGTCTTGCCCATGAAGAGCGCTGACATCTCGCCGGTGAAGTCTTCGACCTCGATGATGGCGTACTCGTTGCCGCTGTTGCGCGCGATGCGCTTCTGCACGCTCGTGATGAGCCCGGCGATGGCGACTTTGTCTCCGTCGTGGAACCGTTCGCCACCGGTGATGTCGACGATGTTCGCGTCTGCGTGCCGAGAGAGCTCGCGCTCCAGCCCGTGCAGCGGATGGTCAGACACGTAGAGCCCGAGCATCTCGCGCTCGAACGAGAGCTTGATGTGTTTGTCCCACTCGGGGCGGTCAGGCACCTCGGCACCCGGCTGTTCGTCGAGATCGAACATCCCGGCGAACAGGTCGACCTGGCCGTGCGCTTCGTTGCGTTTGAGCTTGGCCGCTTCGTCGACTGCCTGCTCGTGAATCTCGATGAGCGCGCGGCGGGTGCTGCCGAGCGAGTCGAAGGCACCTGCTTTGATCAGCGATTCGATGGTGCGCTTGTTGCAGACGGTGAGCGGCACTTTGCGCAGAAAGTCGTGAAAGCTCGTGAACGGGTCTTCTGTCTCACGGGTCTTCACGATCGCGTCGACGACGTTGGCACCGACGTTGCGCACCGCTCCCAGACCGAAGCGGATGTCTGTTCCGACGGCCGAGAACCCGAGGAACGAGGAGTTGACGTCGGGCGGCAGCACCGAGATGCCCATATGGCGGCACTCGTTCAGGTACATCGCGAGTTTGTCTTTGGAGTCACCGACGCTGGTGAGCAGAGCCGACATGTACTCGGCCGGGTAGTTCGCCTTCAGGAAGGCTGTCCAGTAGGAGACGACCCCGTAGCCGACCGAGTGCGCCTTGTTGAACGCATAGCCGGCGAAGGGAAGCAGCGTATCCCAGAGCGCTTTGACGGCCTCTTCCGAGTAGCCGCGATCGACCATGCCCTGATGAAAGTTGGCGTACTGTTTGTCGAGCTCGGACTTCTTCTTCTTGCCCATGGCGCGACGGAGCATGTCGGCCTGACCGAGGGTGAAGCCGGCCACCTTCTGGGCGACGCCCATGACCTGCTCCTGGTAGACGATAAGACCGTAGGTCTCGCCCAGGATGTCTTTCAACGGCTCTTCGAGCTCTGAGTGAATCGGCTGAATCGGCTGCAGGCCGTTCTTGCGCAGCGCGTAGTTCGTGTGCGAGTTCATGCCCATGGGGCCCGGGCGGTAGAGCGCGATCACAGCCGAGATGTCGGCGAAGCTGTCTGGCTTCATCTGCTTGAGCAGCGTGCGCATCGGCCCGCCGTCGAGCTGGAACACACCGAGCGTATCGCCCCGGGAGAGCAGGTCGTACGTCGGTTTGTCATCGAGGGAGACCTCTTGCAGATTGAGCGTCTCGCCACGGTTCTGTTTGATCGAATCGACCGCATCGCCCATCACGGTCAGGTTGCGCAGACCGAGAAAGTCCATCTTGAGCAGACCCAGGTTCTCGCACGCCGGGTACGGGTACTGCGTGATGATCGCGCCGTCTTCTTCGCGCTTCATGATGGGGATGTTGTCGATCAGAGCCTCCTGGCTCATGATCACGCCCGCTGCGTGCACGCCCCACTGGCGCTTCAGCCCTTCGATGCCCCGCGCCGTCTCCAGGATCTTCTGCGAGACCTCGTCGCCTTCGACGACCTCGCGGAACTCGGCGCCCTCCTGATACCGCTTGGCATCCGGGTCGTACATCTCTTCGAGGGTCATCTCTTTGCCCATGACGGCGGGCGGAAATGCCTTCGTGAGCTTCTCACCGGCCGAGTACGGCAGTCCGAGGATGCGAGAGGAGTCCTTCAGCGCCTGCTTCGCCTTGATCGACCCGTAGGTGACAATCTGACAGACGCGATCATAGCCGTACTTCTCGGTGACGTACTTGATCACGTCGGTGCGGCGACGGTCGTCGAAGTCGACGTCGACATCAGGCATCGACACACGCTCGGGGTTCAGGAATCGCTCGAACATGAGGCCGTGTTCGAGCGGATCGACCTCGGTGATGTGCATGGCATAGGCGACCATCGATCCTGCGGCTGACCCTCGCCCGGGGCCGACGCGCACGCCGTTGCCCTTGGCCCACTGGATGAAGTCGGCGACCACGAGGAAGTAGCCGGGGAAGCCCATCTGCTCGATGATGCCCATCTCGTAGTTCGCCCGCTCGCGAACCGGTTCGGGAACGGTCTCGCCGTATCTGGAGTGTAGACCGGTCTCGACCTCGGACTTGAACCAGGTGAGCTCCGTCTCGCCCTCCGGCACGTCGAACTTCGGGGTGAGGTCGCGTTTGACGAACTCCACCTCGCAGCGTTCGGCGATGCTCAGCGTGTTGTCGCAGGCGCCTGGATAGTCCCGGAACAGCTCGCGCATCTGCTTCGGAGTCTTCAGATAGAACTCGTCGCTGCCGAAGCGGAACCTCTTGGGATCGTCAAGAGTTGAGGCGGACTGCACGCACAGCAGCGCGGCGTGCGCATGGGCATCCTCTGCATGCGTGTAGTGGAGGTCGTTGCTCGCCACCAGCGGAAGCTGCAGATCCTTGGCAAGGTCGATCAGGTCGCTCATCACACGGCGCTCGATGTCGATGCCGTGATCCATGATCTCGCAGTAGTAGTTGTCAGGCCCGAAGATGTCGCGGTACCGTGCCGCAGCCTCGCGAGCCTCTTTGTACTGGCCGAGGCGCAGGCGAGTCTGGATCTCGCCGCTGGCGCAGCCCGTCGTCGCGATGATGCCTTTGGCATACTGCTGCAGCAGTTCGAGGTCCATACGAGGCTTGAAGTAGAAGCCCTCGATCGACGACAGCGATGCGAGCCGAAAGAGGTTGTGCATGCCCTCCGTCGTCTCAGCGAGCATCGTGGCGTGGGTGTACGATCCGCCGCCCGAGACGTCGTCTTCGCCGCCGCTGCCCCACCGCACGCGGGAGCGATCCTGGCGTTTGGTGCCCGGCGTCAGATAGGCCTCGAGGCCGATGATCGGTTTGATCCCGGCGTCCTGACACGCATAGTAGAACTCGTACGTGCCGAACATATTGCCATGGTCGGTGATGGCCAACGCCGGCATCTCGAGCCGGGCCGCCTCGGCGATGAGCGGTTTGATCTTCGCGGCACCGTCCAGCATGGAGTACTCGCTGTGCACATGAAGGTGCACGAAGCTGTCGGAAGCGGTGCTCGATGATGCAGCCAAGAACGATCGCCTTTCGCAGACGTGACTCAGGGGAACTCGGCCCAGTCTACGCCTGTGGGTCGCGCAGCAGCGAGAGGGCGTGCCGCAGGTCTGTCGGCGGTTCGCTGTCGACGACCATCGGCTCTGCGGTCACTGGGTGAGCGAAGTCGAGACGCACCGCATGCAGCCACTGCCGGGTGAGACCGAGGTGCTCGGCCAGCACAGGGTCGCCACCATAGAGCGGATCGCCCATCAGCGGATGATGCCGTGCGGACATGTGCACACGAATCTGGTGGGTGCGTCCGGTCTCGAGGTGGATCTCGAGCAGCGAGCCGCGAGCGAAGGCCTCGAGCGTTCGGTAGTGGGTCACCGAAGGGCGCCCGCCGGCGACCACGCCGAACTTCCAGTCGGCACGCGGCAGACGGCCGATCGGCGCGTCGATGGTTCCGCTGCTGGGGTCTGGATGCCCGTGCACGACCGCCTGATACGTCTTGTGCACGGTATGATCGCGAAAGGCCTGCTTCAGCGCACTGTAGGCCGGCTCGCTGCGAGCCACCATCATCAGGCCGCTCGTGCCGACGTCCAGTCGCTGCACGATGCCGTGCCGTTCGGGTGGACCGCCCTGTGCCACACTGATCCCGCGTGCAGCGAGCACGCCGAGCACCGTCGGGCCGGTCCAGCTGGTCGCCGGATGCGCGACGACGCCCACCGGCTTGTTCACGATGACGATGTCATCGTCGAGGTAGACGATCTCGAGGTCGGGAACGTCGAGTGGACGCACCGCGAGACGGTCTTCCTCCTCCCAGTAGACGGTGACGAGACCGCGATCCTCGAGTCGGTCGGCTTTGTGCAGCGGTCGGCCTCCCTGTGTGACGTCTCCCGATGTCATCAGCGACTGAATACGGGCCCGTGACAGCCCGGTCAGCTCTGCCAGGCCTGTGTCTGCGCGCTGACCGATGAGCTCAGGCGGAATGGAGACGAGCTTACTGGGCATGTTCGTCTGCTCGTACAGCTGACGACTCGCCCTTGGCCGCTGCCGAGACCTCTTCGAACTGGCGAGGGCGGAAGAGCATGATCAGCACCAGCCCGATCACCGCACAGGTGAGCATGATGTCGGCGAGATTCACGATCGCGAAGCCCTTGAGCTGCAGAAAGTCGACGACGTGCCCCCGAGCGAATGCGGGCGGGCGGAACAGCCGGTCGACCAGGTTGCCGACGACCCCGCCCAAGAACACGCCGAAGAGCACGATCAAGGGGGTCGAGCGCAGCGACCGAGAGAACCAGACGAGCACACCGGACACGATGACGGCGAGCACGGTGAAGACCCACGTCATCTCTTCGCCCATGGAGAAGGCCGCACCCGGGTTGAACACCAGACGTAGCTGAACGAGGTCGCCGACCAGCGAGACCGGCTGCCCCAATGTCAGAGTCGCGATCGCCCAGATCTTGACGAGTTGGTCGATGACCACCGCCACAGATGCGATGCCCAGCACAGACAGAATCGAGCGGCGGGCCGAGGCCCGCCGCTCGATGTCGTGCGAGGCTGAGGAATCAGCCACGCGTCACGCTACTTTCGGCCGTTGCTGCTGCCGTGCACCGACTTCGTGGTGCTCTCAGCGAGCGAACCCGACGACTCGAGGTCTTTGAGCTGACCGCTGATGAACGACTTGAGCGACGAACGGTACTGACGCTCGAACGTCTCGAGATCTTTGATGTCAGCTTCAAGAGTGGTCTTGCGCTGGGTGAGGTCGTTGAGCTCTTTGGTCTTGCGATCCTGCACCTCGGTGAGGATGCGGCGGGCTTCGACGCGAGCCTCGGAGATGGTCTTCTCTTTGGTCTCTTCGCCTTCGCGAACATGCTGATCGTGCAGGGTGCGAGCAAGCTGCAGGAGCGAGGTGGCCTCGTCTGACTCGTTGCGCGGCTCGGCATCGTTTGACGCGTTGTTCGTCGTGGGCGCAGCAGCAGCGGGTGCGGTTGCGGCGACTGCTGCCGGCGCAGCCTCGGTGCCACGGCTCTGACGCAGCATCTTGATCTCGGCCTCGGCGCGAGCCAGCTTCGACTTCAGCTCGTCGGCTTCCTGAGCCTTGGCCTTGAGCGACTCGTTCTCATCGCTCAGGCGACGGAACTCGACGACGACCTCGTCAAGGAAGTCATCGACTTCGTCCTGCTCATAGCCATCGCGGAACTTCGTCGTCTGGAACCGCTTGTTCAGAACGTCATCGGGCGTTAAGGCCATTACTTACTCCTAATTCGTGTGTAGTTTCGCTCTCGACTTGAGCTTGAGCCAAACCCCATCAGATTCATCTTAGACCATTGAAAACCGCACCCAGGGTGCTGAAGACAAAAATGGAGAGGAAGATGCCGAAGTCGAGACTGACTTGACCGACTCGCAGTGGAGGAAGAAGTCGTCGTGCCAGCCGCACCGGCGGGTCGGTGATCGTGAAGAGCAGCTCAGCGAGAACTGTGACGAGATGCGGCAGTCGCGCTGATCTGCGCAGCCCCAGAACCAGCTCGACCAGAAACCTCAGGAAGAGAACGGATGAGTAGGTCTGGCAGAGCCAGCCGAGAATGCCAAAGAGGATGCTCACGCCGAGTCGCCGTCAGAGACTACTGCTCGGTGAAGAACCCGACCTGGCTGGGATCTTCGTCGTCTCGCTGCTGTCCGCCACTCACAAGCACGTTCTGTGGAGAGAGAAGGAAGACTTTCGGCGTCACCCGCTCGATCTTGCCCAAGAGCCCCTGTGCCAGACCTGATGCGAAATCGATCAGACGACGTGCGTCAGGCTCAGTCATCTGACTGAGGTTGATGATCACGGGGACGCCGCCTCGGAAGCCCTCGGCGATCATCTGCACGTCAGCGTATTTCTTCGGATGGACGGTCAGAATCTCGTTCAATTCACCTGCCTGGGTCTGTGCTGGCGTGCGTCGCAACGGCGTGACGTTGCTGCGCTGCTGGGCATGCGTTGTGGTCGTCTGTGCGGCGGCTGCCGCCGGACGCTCAGTTGCGGGCGCTGCCGGAGTCTCATCGACATACTGGTCGTCGTCGACGAGTCCGAGGTACTCAAGTGTCTTGCGCAGTGGGTTTCCCATGGGGCATCCTCCAATGTCTCTGTCACAGGTTAGCGGCCGGAGACCGGTTTTCCAGTGATTGCCGTGCCGATTCGCAGGTGTGTCGCACCATGACGGACGGCCGCCCGCCAGTCGCCGCTCATCCCAGCCGAGATGCTGCGGGCCTCGGGAGCGATGTGCTGAATGTGCAACGAGAGCTCCTGCAGTCGTTCGAACGCCCGATCGGCATCGACCCCGAGCGGCGCCACGGCCATCAGCCCATCAAGACGCAGGTGCGGCGAGGAGAGCACACGTTCGACCAGATCGTCGAGCTCGTCAGACGCCACTCCCCCTCGGTCGGGCTGACCGTCGAGCGAGACTTGGACGAACGCGTCGACAGCATGATCCAGCTCGATCCGGTCGATGCGATCGACCAGCTCCGGACGATCGATGGAATGGATCGCAGACGCGAGTCGAGCGACCTGACCGGCCTTCTTCCGCTGCAGCTGCCCGATGAAGTGCCACCGAGCCGACGCCAGCGCAGGATCTGCCTCGAGTTTGGCGTGCAGCCCCTGCAGAGTGTTCTCACCGAAGTCTCTCTGCCCGGCAGCGTACAGCACATCGGCGAGCTCCGGCGTGTGGTACTTCGTGACGACGATCACCTGCACCTCGTCACGGCGACGGCCGCACAGGCTCAGCTCTGCCTGCAGATCGGTCTCGACCGCGCGCAGACGCTCCGTGACGCCTGCCTCACCCCCGGCAAGCCGAGGCACCGGCTGCACCGACGACCCAAGGTCGATCGACTCGCTGGGGGCGGGCACGGACTCGAACTCCGCACTCACTTCAAGAAGTCAGGAACGTCGAGCTCCTGATCGTCGAGTCGCTCGAACGGATACGAACGCGCCGCATAGGGATCGGCGACACTGGTGTCGACCGACTGCTCAGCGCCGCTGGCATCGCTGCCGGCTGTGGTCGCGTCGGCGTCTGCGGCATTCGACGCGACTGCCTCGTCCGATTCGTCGGCTGTCTGGGCGGCCGTCGGCCTCTCGGCTGCCGCGGGTGCCGCATGACCGCGCTCGTCGCGTCCCCGACGCAGATTGCGCAGTTCGTCCTCTTCGTCGAAGCCGGCTGCGATCACGGTGACGCGCACCTCGTCGCCCAGCGCGTCGTCAAGCACGGTGCCGAAGATGATGTTCGCCTCTGCGTGCACGACCTCCTGCACCAGCTGCACGGCGTCGTTGATCTCGAAGATGCCGAGATCAGACCCGCCCTGCACCGAGATGAGCACACCGTGCGCGCCGTCGATCGTCGACTCCAGCAGCGGCGACGAGATGGCGAGCTCCGCCGCTTTGATCGCCCGGTCGGCGCCCCGTGCGGAGCCGATGCCCATCAGAGCCGTGCCGGCTCCCTGCATCACTGACTGCACGTCGGCGAAGTCGAGGTTGATCAGTCCCGGTGTCGTGATCAGGTCGCTGATGCCCTGAACACCGGCGAGCAGCACCTGATCGGCGATCGAGAACGCCTCGAGCATGGTAATGCCGCGATCGCTGATCTCCAGCAGCCGGTCGTTCGGCACGGTGATCAGCGTGTCGACCTCGGCACGCAGGGCCTGAACACCCGACTCTGCCTGAGACATACGCCGCTTGCCCTCGAACGAGAACGGCTTGGTGACCACGCCGATCGTCAGAGCCCCGATCGACTTCGCGATCTTGGCGACGACGGGAGCGCCTCCGGTGCCCGTGCCACCGCCCTCACCTGCCGTCACGAAGACCATGTCGGCGCCACGCAGCGTCTCTTCGATCTCATCGGCGTGCTCTTCGGCCGCGCGTCGCCCGACCTCAGGGTCGGCGCCAGCGCCGAGCCCGCGGGTCGACTCGCGACCGACGTCGAGCTTGACGTCCGCGTCGCTCAGCAGCAGTGCCTGCGCATCCGTGTTGATGGCGATGAACTCGACGCCTTTGAGCCCGCGCTCGATCATGCGGTTCACTGCATTGACGCCGCCGCCGCCGATGCCGACCACTTTGATCACGGCGAGGTAGTTCTGGTTCGACATATTGGACCGGCCTTCCGTCAACCTTCAACTTCAACTAGAGCGTTAAAGTTATACTGCGTATACGTTTGATCTCTGAGAAAGTATCCACGTCTGAACGCCGAAACACGACGGCTCATGCGGTGTGTCGCGACTTGGATGCGAAATCCGAGCATGCCGGACGCGCTCGTCATGAGGCCACCGGGAGCGACGGCGAGGACACATCGATGTGCTTGGCATCCGGCCGATCCCCCACCAGAGCACGAAGCACGCGCGCCTTGAGCTCCGTCTCGCTGCCGTCTCCCCAGACGACGGTCGTCCCGCTGCGCAGTGTGAGCTGCACGTCATCCTGCGTGCTCGCCTGCGCAGAAGCCACCTGAGCCAGCAGGTCACCGTCCAGGCTGCGCAGCACAGCTGCGACCGACGAGAACGCCGGCGACTGCGGATCCGTCGAGGCGACCTGCAGTGTGGGGTACCCCTCCTCAGGCTGATCTGCGCTCTGCACCACCACACCTGCCGCATCCACCAGCAGGTAGGAATCGCCCTTCTTGAAGACGCCGATGGGGGCCCGTTCGGTCACTGTCACGATCAGGGTGCCCGGCAGCTCGGCACGGATGCTGTACGACTCGACAGCACTGAACTGCTGCAGCTCGCGCTCGATCTGCGCCCCGGAGAGTCCGATGATCGGTCGCCCCACTTGGTCGCTCAGCGCGTCGCTCAGCTCGGCTGCAGATGCACGCTGCGTTCCACGCACCTCGATATGCTGCACCGACAGCCACGGCGAGAACACGAGGCCGATGGTGACGGCGATGACCACGGCCAGGCCGATGATGAGGAACCGCCCGAGGTGCAGGTCGTGGAAGAGCGAGCCGATGCTCGCCCGAGTCGCCGCAGTCCCTGCTCTCCCCTGCCCCGCCCGCTGCTGACCGCCGGCGAGATCGCCGGAGCGATCGAGACGACCAGCAGCGCGCAGATCCTCGCGCTCACGTGCGCGCCGTCGACGAACCGTCGCTCGCAGCTGGGCTCTGGCGGCGCGAGCCGTTCTGGCCTCCTGCCAGCGTGTGCTCAGCCCCGACCGCCAGTCGGTCGACTCGGCGTCGCGGGACGGCGTTCCAACCTCGCGAGGCCGGGACGCTCCTCGCCCTCTGCTCTTTCGACCGCTTGCGCGCCCGGCGCGTCCCCGTTCACCGGGTTCGTCATCGCCCTGGGTTCGCAGGTGCGGTCGCCGAATGCGATCGTCATCGGTCACGCAGACGCTCCAGCAGTCGCGGCAGAATCGGGTAGAGACCCACGCCGAGCGTCAGCACGATATCGCCCGGCCGCGCACGACGCACGATCTGTTCGACGGCGTCGTCCCACGTCGGGCTGTAATGTCCGAGATCGGGACGCAGGAACCTGCTCACCAGCCAGGCCGAGTCGATGCCCGGGATCGGGTCTTCACGAGCTCCGCGCAGCGTCAGCACGTCGACGAAGTCGGCCCAGCGGTCGAAGACCTGTGCGAACTCGTCGGCGTGATCGCGCGTGCGGCTGTAGAGGTGTGGTTCGAAGATCACCAGCACGTGCCCGTCACCGGCCAGCTCGTGGGCGGCGGTGAGCACCGCGGCGACCTCGGTGGGATGATGCGCGTAGTCGTCGACGACGGTCACCCCGCCGACCACGGCCTGACGGTCGAACCGACGAGCGGTTCCCTGGTAATGACCTGCCGCGCGCAGTGCATCGGCCAGCGGATATCCGAGCTGACGCAGCACTGCGGCGACACCGAGCGCATTCAGTGCGTTGTGGTGGCCGAGCAGGTCGCTGCGAAAGCGGATGCTTCCCTCGGGCTGCGCAGTCACGGCGACGTCGGTCTCCCACCCCTGTGGCGTCACCTCGGTCAGCTCGAGATCGTTGCCGTCGCCCGCCTCGCCGAATGTGATCAGGTGTTCGGCACCGTCGAGTCGCGGCAGAATCGCTTTGGTGAGACGGTCGCTGCCGTTGACCACGGAGAACTCCGCGGCGCTGGTGATGAAGCGCACGAAGGCGTCTTCGATGCCCTGAGCGGTGCCGTAGTGGTCGAGATGCTCGGTGTCGATGTTGGTCACGAGCACGCCGGCCGTCTCGTATCGCAGGAACGAGCCGTCCGACTCATCGGCCTCGAGCACGAACAGGTCTGATTTGCCCCAGCCCGCGTTCGTGCCGAGCTCTTTGATGATCGCGCCGTTGACGAAGCTCGGATCGGCGCCGAGTTCGCGCAGGGCGGTGATCAGCATGCCGGTGCTCGTGCTCTTGCCGTGTGCTCCGGCGACCGCGATGACGCGGTGGCCGTGAGTCAGCCACTCCAACGCCTGTGACCGGTGGATGACGCGCAGACCTGCTGCTCTGGCCGCCGCCAGCTCGGGGTTGCTCTCGTGCACCGCAGACGAGATCACGACGGTGTCGACGTCGTGCACGTGGTCGGCGGAGTGCCCGATGGCGACGGTGACGCCCAGCTCGCGAAGGGCCTGCACATTGGCGCTGTCGGCCTGATCGGAGCCGGTGACCTGCAGCCCCTTCGCAGCCATCATGTGCGCGATGCCGCTCATACCGGCACCGCCGATGCCGATGAAGTGGATGCGCCCCAGCTCGTCAGGCAGCGTGTTCGACGAGTCGACGGATGTGTTCGTGTCGTTCATTTCGTCCTCCTCAGTGCTTCTGCTCGGCCACTTCTCGTGCCATGTCGGCGAGTCGCTGCGCGGCGTCCACGATGCCGATGCCGACCGCAGCATCGTGCATGGCGTCGAGCCGGTCGCGATCGGCCAGCAGCGGCAGCAGCACCTGCGTCACCCACGTCGCGTCGAGTTCTTCGTCGCGCGCCAGCATCGCGGCGCCGGCGGCGATCGCCGGGCGTGCGTTCAGCTCCTGCTCGCCGTTGCCATGCGGATACGGCACGTACACCGCCGGAATCGCCAGGGCGGTGAGCTCGCAGACCGTCGAGGCTCCCGACCTGGAGACCGCCAGCGACGCGACCGCGAGGGCGTCCTGCATGTGGTGGCAGTACTCCATGAAGTGATAGCCGTCGACATCGGGAGCGGCCACGTCGTTGCGCGCTCCGGCCACGTGCAGCACCTGCCAGCCGGCATCGACGATCTGCTGCGCCGCAGAGGCGAGCACCTCGTTGATGTGCTTCGCTCCGAGCGAGCCGCCGGTCACCAGAAGCACAGGACGTTCGTCGAGGCCGAGGCTGGTTCGACCGGCGGCGACAAGCTGTGCATCGCTGCCCGCAGCACGTGCGTGAGCGATCTCGGCGATCTCAGGCCGCAGCGGCATGCCGATCACCTCTGCGCCGGCCAGCGGAGTGTCGGGAAAGGCGACCGCGACGTGCGCCGCACGCTTCGCCCCCAGGCGATTGGCCAGGCCGGGCCGGGCGTTCGCCTCGTGCACGAGGTAGGCGACGCCTTCGCGTCTGGCAGCGAGATAGGCCGGGGCCGAGGCATAGCCTCCGAAGCCGACGACGGCGTCGACGCCCCGACTCACGATGATCGAGCGCACCTGCCGCACCAGCGATCCGAGACGCTTCGGAAAGGCCAGAGCCTGCGCGTTCGGCCGACGCGGAAAGGGCAGCTTGGCGATGGGGATCAGCTCGTATCCGCGGGCCGGCACAAGTTCCGCTTCGAGCCCCTCGGCGGTGCCGAGCACCAGAATGCGAGCATTGGGATCGCTCTCACGCAGGGCATCGGCTGTCGCGAGCAGCGGGTTGACGTGTCCGGCGGTGCCGCCGCCTGCAAGCAGATAGGTCGTCACGAAGAAGTCCTTTCGGTATTGGCGATGCCGAGCACCACCCCGAGCATGAGCAGATTGGCCACCAGCGATGATCCACCATAGGACACCAAAGGCAGCGGCACGCCGAGCACGGGCAGTAGACCGAGCACGACCGCGATGTTGATGAAGGCCTGACCGACAGTCCACGTGAGGGCTCCGGCGACCACGATCTGCTCGAACGGCCGATCGGCGAGACGCACGATCAGCCGCACCATCAGAACCGCGAGCAGCACATAGAGTCCGATCAGTGCGATCAGCCCGACCAGTCCGAGCTCTTCGCCGATGATCGCGAAGATGAAGTCGTTCTCGGCCTCGGGCAGCCACGCCCACTTCGACTTGGAGTTGCCCAGGCCCACCCCGAAGATTCCGCCCGCCGCCAACGCCCAGGTGCCGTGCGTGGTCTGCCAGCAGGTGCCGCTGTAGTCGGTGCAGCCCGACGACCCGGCCCAACTGGCGATGCGGCTCAGACGGTTGGCGCTGCCGATCGCGAAGATTCCGGCGATGATCCCGCCGGCCACGGCCAGAGCCCCCAAGAAGCGCAGCGGCACCCGACCCACGAAGAAGCAGCCGAACACGATGATCAGCATCACCATGGCCGTGCCGAGATCGCGACCGGCCATGACGAGTGCGATCGCTGCGACGACCCAGACCAGCACATGTTTGACGAAGGCTTTGAGACTCGTCAGATCGTCGCGTCGCTCGCTGAGCACTCGTCCGAGCCAGATCACCAGCGCCAGCTTCATGAATTCGCTGGGCTGCACGGTGAATCCGCCGACGTTCAGCCAGTTTCGGTTGCCGCCGCCGGCCGATCCAAGCGAGGTGCTCACCACGAGCAGCTGCACCAGCATGGTCGCGATGAGGAACGCCTTCGACCACCGTCTCAGCACCTCCATCGGTATGCGTGAGACGAGCAGCATCGCAGGAAAGGCGAGCAGGGCGATCAGGCCCTGCTTCATGAACAGGCTGAAGAAAGAGTTCGAAGCCGAGTACGAGTCGATCGACGAGGCAGAAAGCACCATGGTCAGACCGAGCAGCAGCAGCAGCGTGATCACGCCCAGCAGCTGGCCGAACGACTTCGTGATGTGGCGTTGGCCGCCGAGCAGCCGGATGCGCGTGTTGTTCGCGCTCATCACGCGCTTTCCCGAAGCCCCTGCACTGCTGCGGCGAAGAGATCGCCGCGCTGGGCGTAGCTGACGAACTGATCCCACGATGCTGATGCCGGTGCCAGCAGCACGACGTCGTCAGGGTGCGCCATCTGCGCCGCAGCAGCCACAGTCTGGCGCATCAGTTCGGCGCCGGCTTCAACGTCACCGGGTTGGGCCACGACGTCGATCTCGTGCGTCTCGACCTCAGGTGCGAGGCGGGCGAACAGGTCACGCACCGTCGATCGATCGGCGCCGACGATGACGGCGCCCCGCAGCCGACCATGCTCTCGCTCGATGAGCGGCGCGAGGTCGATGCCCTTGAGCATGCCGCCAACGATCCAGACGACTGAGTCGAACGATTCGATCGCCACACGTGCGGCATGCGGATTCGTCGCCTTCGAGTCGTCGATCCAGACCACACCGTCGATCTCGGCGACCGGCGTGATGCGGTGCCCATCGGTGTGGAACTCGTCGAGCGCCCGTCCGATTGCGGCTGCGTCGACCCCCACCGAACGAACCAGCGCGATTGCAGCCAGCGCGTCGAGCACGAGGTGGCGCAGGCCGAGCCCATGCGCCTGCAGGCGAGACACCGTGGTGATCTCCTGCGCATGCGTCTCACGGTTCGCGATGAACGCGCGGTCTGCGATCACGTCGTCGACGATGCCGATCTGGCCGATCGAAGGGGCCACCGGGCCCACCCCGATCGCTCGGGCACCGGCCACGACATCCGCCTGCTCGACGATGTCAGTGACCTGCTCGTCGCCGATCGGATACACGCACGCCGTCTGCACGTTCTCGTAGATGCGGGCCTTGGCCGCCGCATACGCCTCGATGCTGCCGTGCCAGTCGATGTGGTCGGAGTCGATGTTCAGGCAGACGCTCGCCCACGGACTGATGTGGTTGATGTAGTGCAGCTGAAAGCTGGAGAGCTCGACCACGATCGCGTCATAGGCCACCGGTTCGCGCACGAGATCGAGGATCGGCACACCGATGTTGCCGCACGCGGCAGCGCGCAGGCCCCCCGCGACGAGCATGTCAGTGGCCATCTCGACGGTCGTCGTCTTGCCATTGGTGCCCGTGACGCAGAGCCACTTCGTGTCATGACCGCGCTGACGCTGAAGGTGCCAGGCCAGGTCTATGTCGGTCAGCAGCGGAATCTGCTGCTCACACGCCCACCGAACCGCGGGATGATGCGGCGAGAACCCGGGAGAGACCACGATCGCCTCGGGCGCGAACTCCTGGAGCACAGCCACCTCATCGCCGTCGTGGGCGATTGGCCGCCATTGGGCCCCCAGCACGCCGAGCAGGTCGATGTGCTCGGCAGAGGCGCTGCGCCCCATGGCGAGCACGTTCGCGCCGAGTTCGACCAAGGTGTCTGCCACCGAGAACCCGGTGACGCTCATGCCGAGCACGGCGACGCGCCGACCTGCGAAGGTCTGGTCGTCGTGCGTGCTGTCGAAGAAGTCGGTTTTGTCAGTCATCGTGTCGTACTCACCCACTGCACATAGAAGATCGCGAGCCCGGCGACCGCGCAGAGGCCGGCGAGCACCCAGAAGCGCACGACGACGGTCACCTGCGCCCAGCCTTTGAGCTCGAAGTGATGGTGCAGCGGTGCCATCAGGAACACCCGCTTGCCGCCGCTGATCTTGAAGAAGCCCATTTGGATGAGCGACGAGAGCAGCGCGACGACGAACATGCCGCCGATCAGCACAGAGAGCACCTCGGTGCGGGTGACCATCGCCACCGCGGCGAAGGCGCCGCCGAGCGCAAGTGACCCGGTGTCACCCATGAAAATCTGCGCCGGCGACGTGTTCCACCACAGAAAGCCGATCAGCGCCGCCACGATCGACGTGACGATGATCAGCACGTCGAGGGGATCGCGCACCTCATAGCACTGCCCGAACGAGACGCCCGAGGCACGTTCGCAGTCCTGGTTGAACTGCCAGAAGGCCAGCGCCCCGTAGGCCCCGAAGGCGAGGATGCCGATGCCTGCGGCGAGCCCGTCGAGGCCGTCGGTCAGATTCACCGCGTTCGAGAAGCCGGCCACGATGCCGTAGACCCAGACGAAGAAGATGACGGCTCCCGGAATCACTCCCCAGGCGAACAGGTTGATCGGGGTGTCACGCAGCACGGACACGTACGTCGAGGCCGGGGTCAGCCCGCTCTGATCGGGAAACTGCAGCACTCCCCAAGCGAACAGGCCGGTGATCACCAATTGGGCGATCAGCTTGGCCGCTGGGGTCAGCCCCAGCGAACGGTGATTGCTCACCTTGATGTAGTCGTCGGCGAAGCCGACGAGCCCCATGCCGACGGTGAGTCCGAGCACCAGCATCCCGGTGGCCGTCACTCCGGCGCCGGTGACCAGTGCCGAGACGAAGTACCCGGCGAGCACTGCGATGAGGATGACGATTCCGCCCATCGTGGGCGTGCCCCGTTTGGTGAGGTGGGTGCGCGGGCCGTCCTCTCGGATGAACTGTCCCCATTCCAGGCGGTGAGCCAGCCTGATGAACAGCGGCATGCCGAAGATCGAGATGATCAGCGACACGGCGGATGCGACGAGTACGCTGATCATGCTCTGGCGGCATCCTCATACAGGCGGTCGCCCAGGAATCTGAGCCCCGCAGCGTTCGACGACTTCACCAGGACGACATCTCCTTCTCGCAGTCGTGGCGCCAGCCAGTCGTGCGCTTCATCCGCGTTCTCGCAGTAGACCGCTTCGCCGCCCCAGGATCCCTCCTGCTCGGCGGCGAGGAAGATGCGGCGGGCGTCGTTACCGACGACGACGAGCTGATCGATGTTCAGTCGAACGACGTCCTGGCCGATCTTATCGTGCTCGGTGCCGCTGGCCTCTCCCAACTCGCCCATGGCACCGAGAACGGCAATGGTTCGATGCCCGGTGCGACGGATGCCTGCGAGCGTGCGCAGGGCGGCTGACATCGAGCCGGGGCTGGCGTTGTAGCCGTCGTTGATCACGGTGACGCCGTCGGCGCGGTGCAGCGCCTGCATGCGCCAGCGTTCGCCTGAAGACAGGCTTTCGAGACCGGTGACGATCTGCTCACGACTGAGCCCCATGTGCAAGGCCGCCGCCGTCGCCGCAGCGATGTTCCAGGCGTTGTGCTCGCCGAGCAGTGCGACGCTGGGGTCGACCGTCTCACCGTCGAACGTGAGCTCGACGCGAAGCCGCTCTCCCTCC
This sequence comes from Pseudoclavibacter sp. CFCC 11306, assembly GCF_008831235.1. GTDB lineage: Bacteria > Actinomycetota > Actinomycetes > Actinomycetales > Microbacteriaceae > Pseudoclavibacter_A. Next base: position 169,993 of record NZ_WBKF01000001.1, on the reverse strand, counting down.
GGCTCGACGGCACCGATGCGCACAGCAGCATCGCTGCGCGCTCCGAACCAGACGACCTGAGCACTGGTGTGCTCGGCCATGCGACAGACGTTCGCGTCATCGGCATTGAGCACCGCGACACCGGTCTCGGGCAGTGATTCGACAAGCTCCTGCTTCGCGATGCGGATGTTGTCGACCGAGCCGAATTCGCCCACATGAGCCAGACCGACCTGCAGCTCGATGCCGAGGTCTGGATGCGCGATGCCTGAGAGATAGCGCAGATCGCCGATGTGGCTCGCACCCATCTCGACGACCACGAAACGCGTCTGCAGCGTCGTCTGCAGCATGGTCAGCGGCGCGCCGACCTCGTTGTTGAACGACCCCTGCGGAAACACCGTCTCGCCCGCCTCCGAGAGCAGATGAGCGAGGATGCGCTTTGTCGTGGTCTTTCCCGCCGAGCCGGTGATGCCGATGACATGCTCGAGACGGCCGTCGGAGCGAGCCTGAAGCAGTACCGCCTCTGCGAGCAGTCCGAGCGCCCGCGTGGCGTCGGCGACCACGATCTGGGCCAGCGTGGCGTCGGGCACGGGATGCTCCACGATCGCGGCAGCCGCCCCTTGACGCTGAGCCGTGACGACATAGTCGTGCCCGTCGCCGCTCTCGCCCCGACGAGCCACGAAGAGATCGCCTGTCGACACCTCGCGGGAGTCAGTGCGCACGGCACCGGTCACCAGACCGGCCTCAGCAGAACCGGTCAGCGTGCCGCCGACGGCCTCGGCGATCCAGTCAACGTCTGTCGTGATCATGCCTGCTCCTTCTCACTCTCGGCGTCGTGTCGCTCCGCAGCCGCCAGATCGTCGGCGTGCACGCCGTCGGCGGGATCCTGCCCTCCGCGCCGGGAGTGGTTGGGCTCGAAACCGGCCTCCCGCAGTGCCTCGCGGGCCGCTCCGCGTGAGGAATACGGAAGCTTGACGCCGCGCACCTCGTGGTAGTCTTCGTCGCCCGGACCGCACACGATGATCGTATCGTCGTCATGAGCGATGCGGATCGCAGTGCGGATGGCCGCCGACGGGTCGCCGACGTCATAGATCTCAGCCGGGTGATCCGCGGCACGGGCGGCCTCGACGAGCACCGATCTGATCGCATCGGGATCTTCGAATCTGGGGTTGATGTCGTTGACCACGAGCACGTCGCTGAGCTCGCTGGCGACCCGTCCCATCGCTGGGCGCTTGTACGGATCGCGGCCGCCGTCCGCGCCCAGAATGAGCACGATGCGACCCTTGGTCTGCTTGCGCACCGCCACCAGCGTCCGCTCCAGCGCATCCTCGGTGTGGGCGTAGTCGACGAAGAACGTCGGCCCGCTCTCACCGGAGACCCGCTCCAGACGCCCTGGCAGATACACGTCTGCCAGCACGTGAGCCTCGAGGCCGGACTCAATCTGCTGCGCATCGATGATGCCCGACTCCACGAGCATCACGACTGCGAGCACTGCATTGACGTCCATGTGCACGCCGGGCACTGACAGCACGATCGGCCAGCGCTGACCGTTCGGCCCGACCAGCGTGCCGGTCGATCCGTCCGCTCGATCGCTCTGCTCGACGAGCTGCCAGTCACATTCGTCGCCGGTGCCGACAGTGGTCACCGAGAGTTCGGTCTCTCGTGCCAGCCGCCTGCCCCATTCGCTCTCAAGCGAGATCACGGCGCGATCTGCCCGATCTGCGGTGAACAGTGCGCGTTTCGCGGCGTAGTAGTGCTCCATGTCGCCGTACTCGTCCAGGTGCTCTGGACTCAGGTTGGTGAAGCCGACCACCGCGAAGTGCACCCCGTCGATGCGGTGTCTGGTGACTGCCTGAGCCGACACCTCGACCAACAGGGCTTTGGCGCCGAGCTCACGCATGCTGGCGAGCAGGCCGTGCAGCTCGCTGGCCTCCGGCGTGGTCAGGGCGCTGCCCAGCACGTGTTCGCCAACATGCCGCTCGACGGTCGTGCTCAGTCCGGTGCGCACCCCCGCGTGTCCGAGCAGGGCCTCCATGAAGTACGTGGTCGACGTCTTTCCGTTCGTGCCGGTGACGCCCAGCGCGGGCAGACGATGCGTGTCGTTCGCGTAGATGTGCTCGGCGACCTTGCCGAGCACCAAGCGCGGGTCCGGCACGATCAGCAGCGGCAGATCCTTCGCCGTGCTGGCGGCGACGTAGCTTCGCCCGGCTTCGTCGGTCAGCACGGCCACCGCTCCGAGACGCCGAGCCTCCTCGGCGTACTTGGCGCCATGGGTGTGCTGACCGGGCATGCCGACGTACAGATCGCCAGGCCGCACGTCGCTGCTGGTGAGCGTCACACCGCTGATCACACGTGCGGCTGCGGCGTCGGCCGCGGGCTCGCCCGCCGACGTGACGACCGACGCGCCGAGCAGGTCGGCGACGGCGGCCAGCGTCAGATCAGCCGAGTGTTGGGGACGAATATGAGGTGCGGTTCGCGAAGACATCAGTACATTCTCCCACTCTCACCACGTCGGTGCGTAGTCGGGCAGCTCTCCGGTGGCTGGCGGCACGTTGTTCGTGATCAGCGTCTGCGCCATGACATCGTGAAACAGCGACATGGTGTTGTCCGAGGTCTTGTCTGTGGCCGGGTTGTAGATCGTGATGCCGACGACGAAGCGGGGGTCTCCGGCGGGCGCCATGGCGGCCAGCGAGTTCACATACTGGTTGGGCAGATAGCCGCCGTTCGTTCCGGCGATCTGTGACGTGCCCGTCTTACCAGCCAGGCTGTAGCCTGCGATCTGCGCAGACTTGCCCACGTACTGGGTGAAGAGCGGTTCGAGCATTCCTCGCAGTTTGCGGGCGGTCTCGGGCTGGATGACCTGCTCGGGCTGAGCCGACGGGTTCTCCGTCGTCGTGCCGTCCGCACTGGTGCAGCTCTTGATCAGCCGAGGCGAGATGCGCACGCCGTTGTTCGCCACCGCCTGATATGCGCTGGCGACCTGAATCGGCGTCGCCGCGATGCCCTGACCGAACATGGTCGTGTAATGCGAGATTTTGTCCCATTTGTCGACCGGCGCCAGCGTCCCGCTCGACTCTGCGGGAAAGTTCACAGCAGACTTCTCGCCGATGCCGAATCGCTTGAGGTAGTCATAGCGTGTGGCGTCGTCGACTTTGTCTCCGACCTGCATGATGCCGGTGTTCGACGACTTCATCAGGATGCCCGTGCTGGTCAGATTGAGGGTGTCGTGATCCCACGCATCTTTAATGGTGTGCGGGGTGCCGGGAACCGCGATCGACCCGGGGGCCTGGAACTGGCTCTCGGGGCCCACGTCGCTGTGCTCCATGGCGGCGGCCATCGTGATCGTCTTGATCGGAGACCCCGGTTCGTAGGTGCTCTGGAAGATGCGCGAACCGCGATCCTGCTCTTTCGACGCCCCGACGTCGTTGGGGTCGATGCTGGGAGTCTCTGCGGCGACGAGGATGTCTCCCGTCTTCGCGTCGAGCACCGTCGCCGAGATCCACTGTGCACCGAGTTCGCTCTGGCGCTCGGTGATCTTCTGCTGCACATACCACTGCAGATCGCGATCGATGGTCAGTTCGACCGTGCCACCGTCGGTCACCTGCTGCTCGGTGACCGTGGTGCCCGGGATGCGGATGCCGTCGGCGCCGCGTTCGTAGCTCTCTTTTCCGTCGGTGCCGGCGAGGCAGCTGTCAGCCAGCACTTCGACGCCTGCCTGCGGCTGCTGCTCAGCGCTGATGAAGCCCAGCAGGTTGCCGGCCACTGCACCCGAGGGATACGTCCGGTGTGGCACTGCTTCGATCGCGAGCCATTTGATGTCGAGGGCGCGAAGCTCTTGGTACTGATCGGCGTTCAAGTCCTGCGCCACGACCGAGTACTGGCTGTTCCCCTCCAGCGCCGTCTTGATCCGGGCTGGATCCTTCTTCGTGATCTGCGCCAGCCGATCGATGATCTGCTGGAGGGTCCACTTCTGACCCTTGCCGTCGACCTGGACGATCGAGTCTCCGGCCAGCGTCTGATCGGCCGCCACACGATATCGCTGCACGCTCTGCGCGAGCACGTTGCCAGAGCGGTCGGTGATCGTTCCGCGCACCGCCTGCAGGGTGAGAGGCACCGACCGGTTGCCCTCCGCCTGCGCGTTGAGGCCGGGGGCGTCGACGATCTGGATGAACACCAGTCGAACGACGAAGACGAGTGCGACTGCGACCACCGCGGTCAGAACCGCGATCAGACGACGCCGACGATTGCCCAGAACCGGTGCCATTTCAGCATCCCCTGTCGACGGCTGGGACGGACTGCGAAAGCAGAGCCCTCATCGCAGCGTCACCTGTGGCAGTTTGGAGCCTCCGTCTTGACCGGCATCGCCCGACTGGCTGTCGTCGCTCGGCGCCGCAGTGCCGTCGGCAGAGCCTGACGAGGAATCCGAGCCGTTCGCATCCGCAGTCGCACCGGCCTGCAGCTCTTGCTGGTCCACCCGCTGTGGCGCCTTGGCCTCGTCGCCCGCCGTCGGCTTCGCCGTGGCATCGGCCGCGTCGAGCGTCGCGAGCATGCGGTTGTTCACGAGCCCCTTCTGCGCAGCGATCTGCGCACCCTTGCTGTCGGCCGACCCGATGGTCTGCCCGTCGGCAAGACGGAGGAAGGTCACCTGCGTCGAAGGCTCCATGCCCAGCTCTTTGGCGCGGTCGGCGAGGTGCTGCGGTGACTGCAGCGCCGAGATCTGCTCGCTGAGGCTTTGGCGTTCGCGCTTGACCTGGTTCTGATCCTGCTGCAGTTGGTTGATCTGGTATCCGCCGTCGGCCAGACCGATGCTGAGCATCAGCTGGGCCACAAGCGCCACCGCGATGACGGCCACCAGGATGCCACCGTGGACGATCCGCGTGCGCACGCGAGACGACATCTGCGTCATGGTCATCGGCCCCTCCGAACTCTCTGCACCGCTCGGAGACGTACCGAACGCGCTCTGGGATTCTGCTGCTGCTCTTGGTCTGCCGCCTGTTCGGCTCCTCGGGTGAGCGAGACGAACCGCGGGGCGTGCTCCTCGAGTTCGACAGGCAGCCCGCTCGGCGTGCTCGAGGTGGTCGCGTCGCGCATGATGCGCTTGACGATGCGATCCTCGAGCGACTGAAAACTCATCACGACGACTCGCCCGTCGACCGAGATTCGATCGAGTGCCTTCGGCAGGGCGTCTTCCAGCCCGCGCAGCTCTTGGTTGACCTCGATGCGGATCGCCTGGAACACACGCTTCGCCGGGTGCCCGCGGTGGTCGGTCGCCTGGGTCGCGGTGCGCACCGCTTCGACCAGGTCAGCGGTCGTGCTGAGCGGATGCTGTGCCCGCATCTCGCCGATGCGCTCGGCGATGCGCCGGGCGTGCTTCTCTTCGCCGTAGCGCCGCATGATCGTCCAGAGACGGCTCACCTCATAGGTGTTCACGACATCTGCGGCGGTCAGCGTCTGCGACGGATCCATGCGCATGTCGAGCGGGGCATCGGCACGGTACGAGAACCCGCGTTCGAGATCGTCGAGCTGCAGCGACGAGACGCCGAGGTCGAAGAGCACCGCCTGTGCCGCTTCGACGCCGCACTGATCCAGCGCCTGATCGATGTGGTCGTAGGAGGTGTGCACGAAGCGCACACGGTCGCCGAAGCGCTGCAGACGTCTGCCTGCCAGGGCGATGGCGTTCTCGTCACGGTCGATGCAGATCGCCTGCGCGTTCTCACACCGGTCGAGCACGGCCTCGGTGTGCCCGCCCATGCCCGTGGTGGCATCGACGTAGATGCTGCCGGGTGCGCTGAGCGCGGGGGCCAGCAGGTCGACGCAGCGGTCTCTCATGACTGAGACGTGCAGCGCGCTGGGATCGGCATCGGCGCGCAGATGGGGGTAGGTCTCGTCAGAAGACACCGGGGATCACCTCTTCTGCGGTCTCGGAGAACGGCTCTTCGTTGGCGTTCAGGTACTGCTGCCAGGCGGATGAATCCCAGATCTCGGCTCGGTTGCCGGTGCCGATCACGGTGAGGTCTCTGGTGAGACCGGCGTAGCGTCGCAGGTCGGCCGGCACGCTGATGCGGCCCTGCTTGTCGGGCACCTGATCGCTCGCACCAGAGAGGAAGAGTCGCAGAAAGTCTCGGGCCTGCTTCGACGTCATCGGCGCTTGGCGAATCGACTGGTGGATGTTCTCGAACTCCCCTGCACTGAACACGTAGACGCAGTGCTCCTGCCCACGCGTCAGAACGACGCCGTCGGCCAGCTCGTCACGAAACTTCGCAGGCAGGACGAGCCTTCCTTTGTCATCCAGCCGGGGAGAATGCGTGCCGAGAAACATGCCGCACTCCTTCCTCGGGCTGGTTGGTCTGCAATGCTCACCACTTTACCCCACTTCCCTCCACCACAGTCCACCTACCTCGCAGAACACACCGCATTCTCAACGTTTCGACTCGTTCGGAGCCGCCGTGTCTGGTCGCCGTCTTAACGAGCGGCACCTGCCGATGCTTGGAATACCGCGGCAGCGAGCCGTCGCGTGGTGCGTGCGGTCGCAGATGTGGAGGAGAGTGGGAGCTTTCAGCCACCCAGAGATGCGAAAAGCCCGCCCCTTGCGGGACGGGCTTTGTGATTGACCGGAGCTGCGGTCAGAAGGTCATGTGGTCGATCACTGGAATCGACGGTTCCAGCGATCCTCCATGCGCTGCCCCATCGAGTCGCCCTTCGCAGACTTCGTCTGGTCAGAGCCGTTGGGGCCATCGTGACGGTCGGAGCCGGCTGATGCGGTTCCGGCCGCAACCGGGGTCGGACGCATCGCCCAGATGATGCTGGCGACGATGAGTACGAAGCCGACCACACCCACGACGATGAGCTTGGCCGACACCGCCCACAGCAGCAGCGCGAGACCGATGACGACGCCGATCACGCCGAGCACGACGGCCATGCGGTTCAGCGAGCGCGGCACCTGATCGGTCGAGACTTCGTCAGACTCGGCCTGGTAGAGGTTGCGCTCCATTTCTTCGAGCAGCTTCTGCTCGTGGTCTGAAAGCGGCATGAGCACCTCCGTTCTCTCGCTCGGGGACTGCATCGCAGTCTTCATCTGCGCTCATTCTAAGGGCAAGCGAAGCATTAGGCTAGACAGGTGACCGCCCATTCCACTCTGCTGCAGCTGGTGCAGGATCGCATCGACGCGTTTCTCAGTCGAGAATCCGCACACCTGCGTCGAATCTCCTCACTCGCCACTCCGCTCACCGACGAGCTCTCCGGCCTGCTGCACGGCGGCAAACGATTTCGTTCCCAGTTCTGCTATTGGGGCTGGCGAGCGGCAGAGACCGACGCCGACGAGGAGCTGTCTCGCATACAGCTGGAGTCCGTGCTGCAGCTGAGCGCCGCCATCGAGCTCTTTCATGCGGCCGCGCTCGTGCATGACGACGTGATCGACAACTCCGACACCCGACGTGGTCGCCCGGCTGCGCATGTGAGCTTCGCCGAGCTGCACCGCTCTGGCCAGTGGCGCGGGGATGCCGCCCAGTTCGGCTCGTCTGCCGCCGTCGTCCTCGGTGACCTCCTTCTCGGTTGGTCGCAGCGCGGTTTCGCCGATGCCGTCGATCTGCTGCCCGAGGACGGCATCCGCCAGCGTCTGCGCGAGCTCATCGCAGATATGACGACTGAGGTGATGGTCGGGCAGTACCTCGACATCCTCGGCGAACACGCCTGGCCTGCTCTGCCTGACGACGAGGCACTCGAACGCTCAGAAACCGTCATGCTCTACAAATCGGCGAAGTACTCGATCGAGCAGCCGCTGCTGATCGGCGCAGCGGTGGCCGGTGCCGACGACGAGCAGGCCAGCGCGCTCTCGGCTTTCGGCGTGCATGCCGGCTTGGCCTTCCAGCTGCGCGACGACGTGCTCGGCGTCTTCGGCGATCCCGCGCAGACCGGCAAGCCGGCTGGCGACGATCTTCGCGAGGGCAAACGCACCGTGCTCGTGGCTCTCACCCGATCGATGGTGCCCGCGACCGTGCGTCACGTCGTCGACGACCTGCTCGGCGACCCGACGCTCACGAGCGAGCAGATTCAGATGCTGCAGGAGACGATCGTCGAATCCGGCGCACTCGCTGCGACAGAACGCCTCATCGACGATCACTCGTCGCAGGCGGATGCCGCGCTGCAGTCCGCTCCGATCGTTCCGCCCGCCCGCCGGGCACTGGGCGATCTCGCCCGACAGGCTGCTCAGCGCACCCGCTGATCCGGTCGAAAGAGCCTGCCGTCTAGGATGGTGCCGTGACCGACGACTACACGCCTCCAGCAGATCCCCTCATCGGGATGCTGCTCGACGGCCGTTATCGGGTGAACGAGCGCATCGCTCGCGGCGGCATGGCGACCGTCTACCGGGCACGGGACGAACGCCTCGATCGCGTGGTCGCCGTCAAGGTGCTGCACCTGCATCTGGCCGAAGACGAGTCGTTCCGCGACCGCTTCACCCGTGAGGCGCTGGCCGCGGCGAGACTGTCGCACCCCAACGTCGTCAACGTGTTCGACCAGGGCCAGCAGGCCGGAGTCTGCTACCTCGTGCTCGAGTACGTTCCCGGGCAGACGCTGCGCCACCTGCTGCATCAGCAGGGTCGGCTCACTCCGCAGGTCGCACTCGAAGTGCTCTCACAGGTGCTCGAAGGGCTCGCCGCCGCTCACCAGGCCGGGCTCATGCATCGCGATCTCAAGCCCGAGAACATCCTGCTCAGCCCGGACGGCCGGGTGAAGATCGCAGACTTCGGGCTGGCTCGAGCGGTGGAGAGCTCGACCTCGGCCACCTCCGCGCTCATCGGCACCGTGGCATATCTCTCGCCCGAACTGCTGCGCCGCGGCACGGCCGACGAACGCTCGGACATCTACGCGCTCGGCATCATGCTCTTCGAGATGCTCACGGGCGAGCAGCCCTTCACGGGGTCGGCCCCAGCTCAGGTCGCCTTTCAGCATGCCAACGACGAAGTGCCGCTGCCCAGTTCGATCGTGCACACCCTGCCTGCCGAGCTCGACGACTTAGTGGTCTGGGCGACGCGCGCCGACCCGCAGGATCGGCCCGCCAACGCCACCGATCTCTTCGAAGAGACCCGACGTGTGCAGTCCGAGCTCGCTCTTCCGGTCGGCTCCTACCGTGCGCTGCGCGCGCTGCTCGCACACGCAGCGGCCGGTGACCGCTCGCTGAACGCCACTGAGGTGCTGCGCCCGACCATGGTCGCGCCTGCCGTGTCGGCCGCTCCCCCGTCTCCGGCATCCGCCATCGCCAAGCTGCCCACAGTCACACCGCCGCTGCCTGTTGCCGGCGCTGACGATCGCGGCGACGGTGGCGACGGGCACGGCGCCGACACGCCGGATGACGATGCGACCGCTGCGCACGAACCGGTCGCCCCTGAGGCATCGACTGCCGCAGCTGCCCCAGTGGTCGCTGATGCCGGCGAAGATCCAGAGTCTGAGCGCGATGCGGTGGACGCCGTGCTCACACGGGTGCAGACGCGACGTCGGCGAGGGTGGTCGATCACCGCAGTCGTCGTTGTGGTGACCGTGCTGCTGGCCGCGGCGGGGTGGTTTCTCGGGGATGGCCCCGGCGCACGCCTGACCGTGCCGAACGTGGCAGGCGCGACCCTCGAAGACGCCCAACGCGTGCTTGCCGATGCCGGCATCGACTCGACGCAGGCACAGGCCAACAGTCTGGACGTGCCAGCAGGCCAGGTGATCGGGACCGACCCTTCGGCGGGCACGCGCGTGCCGAAAGACGCATCGGTCTCAGTCGTCGTCTCGCTGGGCCCGCGCATGATCGCGCTGCCCGACGTGGTCGGTTCGAAGGCCGATCTCGCCGACGACGCCCTTGCACAGGCAGGCTTCGTGGTGTCGGACGACCGCGCGGAGCAGTTCGACGACAAGGTGGATTCGGGGTCGGTGATCGGAGTCACGGGCAGCGACGGCAGCATGGTCAAGGCATCGACCGAGCTGGCCGAGCGAACGCAGCTCGGGCTGGTCGTCTCGCTCGGTGCGGTGCCGGCTGTCTCCGGGCAGTCACTGGCAGACGCGACGACGCACCTGCAGGACGTGGGGCTCAAGGTCAGTTCGTCCGAGGCCTTCCACGATACGGTTCCCGCAGGCTCCGTCATCTCGGCGGCGCCGGACAAGAAGCCCGTGCACAAGGGCGACACGATTCGTCTGGTGGTCTCGAAGGGCCCCGAGATGGTCACAGTGCCCGATGTGAGCGGACAGACCCTCAACGACGCACGTGCGACGCTGCGCGCAGCCGGGCTCGACGGCACGTCGAACTTTCCCGAGCAGGCGATCCCGTTGAGCACGAAGAGCTATTGGGACGTCGTCACTGTGTCAGGCACCGACCCTGCCGCCGGCACGTCGGTGAAGAAGGGCACGACCGTGAAGATGAACGGGTCGCTCTTCGACGCGTTCTGATCGACGGCCGAGGGTCGAGGTCCCCGCCAGCGCAAAAGCAGCACCGCGAACCACGAGGCGCACTGACGCGGGTGCTGACGAGTGCGACTCGCAGTGAGCCACACCCGTCAGCGTCGGTCAGGCGGAGTGAGACTTCTTGAGTTCCTCGGCCACCAGGAACGCGAGCTCCAGAGACTGCCGGTGGTTCAGACGCGGGTCGCAGAGCGACTCGTAGCGAGTGGCCAGCCCGGCCTCGTCGATCTGTTCGACGCCGCCCAGGCACTCGGTGACGTCGTCACCGGTGAGCTCCACGTGGATGCCTCCTGGAACGGTTCCGACTGCCGCATGCGCCTCGAAGAAGCCGCGCACCTCGTCGACCACGTCATCGAACCGACGAGTCTTGTAGCCGGTCTCAGTGGTGATGCCGTTGCCGTGCATGGGGTCGGTGATCCACAGCGGCTGAGCGCCGCTCGCCTTGACTGCCTCGAGCAGCGGCGGCAGCGCCTCGCGAATGCGGCCGGCGCCCATACGAGTGATGAAGGTCAGACGACCGGGGATGCGATCCGGGTCGAGTCGGTCGATCAGACGAAGCGCGTCGTCGGGGTCGGTCGTCGGGCCGAGCTTGACGCCGATGGGATTGTGGATCTTCGAGAAGTACTCGATGTGTGCGTCGTCGAGCCCGCGGGTGCGCTCACCGATCCACTGGAAGTGCGCCGAGGTGTCGTAAACCAGCCCGGTGCGCGAGTCGATGCGTGTGAGCGGGCGCTCGTAGTCGAAGAGCAGCCCCTCGTGGCCCACGTAGAAGTCGACGCGTTTGAGATCGTCGAAGTCGGCGCCGCAGGCGGCCATGAACTTGATGGCCCGGTCGATCTCTTGAGCCATCTCGTCGTAGCGGGAGTTGGCCGGGTTGCGTGCGAAGCCCTGGTTCCAGCGATGCACTTCGCGCAGATCGGCGAACCCGCCCTGGGTGAAGGCCCGAATCAGGTTCAGCGTCGAAGCCGAGGTGTGGTACGCCTGCACCAGTCTCTGCGGATCTGCCTCACGTGACTCCGGAGTGAAGTCGTAGCCGTTGACGATCTCACCGCGGAACGCGGGCAGTGTGACGTCGCCGCGCGTCTCGGTGTCTTTCGAGCGCGGCTTCGCGAACTGACCGGCCATGCGCCCCATCTTCACGACGGGCACCGACGCACCGTAGGTCAGAATGACCGCCATCTGCAGGATCGTCTTGACGCGATCCTTGATCTTGTCAGCGGTGGCACCCTCGAAGGTCTCGGCGCAGTCGCCGCCCTGCAGCACGAATGCCTCGCCTCGGGCTGCCGCCCCCAGACGGTCACGCAGGGCATCAGCCTCACCAGCGAAGACCAACGGAGGCAGCGCGCTCAGCGTCGCCCGAGCATCCGCGAGCGCAGCCGAATCAGGCCACGACGGCTGCTGCTTCGCAGGCAGCTGCTCTGCGGCGTCGAGCTCGGCCAGCAGCGACTGTGCGACCGTGTCGCTGACGACCGGCTGCTGGTCGGTGATATTGGCATTCACGTGGCGTTCCCCAATCATTTGGTGCTGTCGGCTCGATGCAAGGTGCGTCGGGTCGGCGGTTCCGCGTCGCCGCGGGATCACTGCTGAGCTGCGGCGAGACGGTGGCGCACGCTCGACGCGTACACGTCGCGGTACTCCTGCTCGCTGATCATCTGCAGCTCGTGCATTATCTCATCTGTGATCGATCTCAACACGAATCGATCGCCTTCCATTCCCGCGAAGCGGGTGAAGTCGAGCGCTGGCCCGGCGATGACGGCCAGCGGCACACGCTTCGGCCATTTGGCGCCGATCGGCATCATCTTGTCGGTGTTGCGCACTGCGACGGGCACGACGGGGCAGCCTGCGGCGAGAATCGTGCGGGCGGCACCCGTGCGGCCACGGTAGAGATAGCCGTCCGGACTTCTCGTTCCCTCGGGATAGAGCGCCAGCACATGACCTTCAGAGAGCACGCGCAGACCGGTGTTGAGCGAGGCCTCGCTCGCTTTGCCGCCGCTGCGGTCGATGGGCAGCTGACCGGTGCCCTTCATCATGACCCGGGTGAACCACCCTTTGATGCCCTTGCCGGTGAAGTACTCGCTCTTCGCCAAGAAGCGCACCGGGCGCTTCGCGAAGAGCGGCATGATGATTGAGTCGATGAACGACAGGTGATTGCCGACGAGCACGACAGGGCCCCGGTCTGGGATGTTCTCAAGACCGCGCACCTCAGTGCGGAAGAACAGTCGCAGCCAGGGGCCGATGAACACCCATTTGAGCAGCCAGTAGAGCACGGTGAAACCTCCAGTGGGCCAGTCTACCGGGATAGTCTGGGGGTCTGGGCGCAACACGGCGCATGGCACGGTGCCCGTCAGTGAACCGTGCGCAGCAGTCCGAAAGGGGAACATGGATATCCGGACCCTCCGCACGCGCTCGACCGCGCTGGTGCGCAACCGCACCAGAATCGCCAGGCTGCTTGACGGATTCTTCTTCGTCTTCGCCGCCGTGGCCACGTTCTGGCTCGCATTCACGCTCTTCACCGACTCGCTCGACACCGGCTGGTGGGGTGCGCTGGTCGCCATCGTGTTCTGGGTGCTGATCGCCTACCTCGCGCTGCCCCGACTGCATCGCATCCTCACTTCGATCTACGTGCCCGACTACTTCATCGGCCGCACCCGCACCAGCGACGGTCTGTTGGGCGACCCCGTGAACCTGGCGCTGATGGGCGACGAGCAGCGTCTGCATCAGATCATGGACGCGGCCGGCTGGACGCGCGCCGACGACCTCGGGCTGCGCTCGAGCATCCGCATCGTGACCTCGACGCTGTCTCGACGCAGCTATCGCGAGGCGCCCGTGAGCCCGCTGTTCCTCTTCGGCAGGCAGCAGGACTTCGCCTATCAGCAGGAGGTCGAGGGCAACCCCGCCAAGCGGCATCACGTACGATTCTGGCGCTGCCCGCCCGACTGGCTGCTGCCCGGGGGCCACCGCGTCGACTGGCTCGCGGCCGGCACCTTCGACCGTGCGGTCGGGCTCTCGCTGTTCACCCTGCAGGTCACGCACAAGATCGACGAGAACACCGACATCGAGCGCGACCACATCGTGGCGAGCGTGCTCGGCGCCGACGACGACGTGACCGTTCACGTGCTGCGAGACTTCTCGACCGGCTATCACTCCCGCAACGGCGGCGGAGACTCCATTCGCACCGACGGCGATCTGCCGATCATCGATCTGCGTGACGACGGCGTCGAACCGTTCGCCGGGCAGGGTGTCGTCGAGGCGTCTGACGCTGCGGCCTGGCTGCCCGGTGCACGTCAGGACCGTGCAGCGGATGCCGTGCCTGCGCACTCGGCACGGGCTGCGGCAAGAGCTGCGGCTCGACTGAAGCGACCGGCGTTCGAGCTGCTCGATGACGACTCAGGCGAACAGTCGACCCTCGAAGAGGTTCGGCGTCACGGTCGGCCCGTGACGATCACGTTCGGTGCGGCCGTGCTGATGCTGCGCGCACTGGGGTCTCTGGTGCTGATGGTCAGCGGCGCGCTGCTGCCCGACGCCGACGTGCATGAGCTCGTCGCCGACGTCGGCGTCGATGCGGCGACGCTGCCCCAGGCCTTTGACGTGCGCTGGGTGCTGGTGCTGCTGGGGCTGGCCATCGCGGCCGTGACCGCGCTGCTCGCCATCCTGGTGCTGCGCGGCTCTGACTTCGCCCGCATGGTCGTGCTGGTGTTCGCCACACTGTCGACGCTGCTCGCTTTCGCGAGCCATGCTGCGGGGCTGCCCCTGCTGTCCGACTTCTCGACGCTGATGACGGTGACTCTGAACATCTTGATTCTGATCGCGCTGAGCGGACGACCCGCTCGCGCCTACGCGACGACGCGTCGAGAGCGGCGCAGAGCACGCATCGCATCCGCAGCTGCCTGAGAATGCGATGCGGCTGATGGTGCTGCGGCAGAGGCCCGGTCAGAACCAGGGCTGAGCGCGCACCTCGCGCATGGCAGCACGCCGGGTCTCGCCCTGCAGCCGGTGCAGATAGACCGTGCCGCCGAGGTGATCGATCTCGTGCTGCAGCGCCTGGGCCATCAGCCCGTCACCCTCCAGCGTCACGGCATTGCCGTCGAGGTCGATGCCCTCGGCACGCACCCAGCTGTACCGCGGTGTGTCGAACCACAGGCCGGGCACCGACAGGCAGCCCTCCTGAATCTCGACGATCGGCTCGCGAAGCTCGACGATGCGAGGGTTCAGCAGGTAGCCGACCTCGCCGTCGACGTTGTAGCTGAACGCCGCAAGGCTCACGCCGATCTGCGGCGCGGCCACGCCGGCCCGCCCGGGCAGTTTGACCGTGTCGATGAGATCCTGCACCAGCTGGCGCACGTGCTCATCGATGTGGTCGATCTGTTCGGTGGGCTGGCGCAGCACCGGATCGCCGTAGAGGCGAATGTCGCGAACCGCCACGTCACTCCCCTGCCACGTTCGTCACCGTGCTCGGAGCGATCACCAGCAGCAGGTCGCCGGGCTCGACCTGGCGCGACCCGTCGAAGACGACGCGCTCGACGACGCCGTCGGCGCCGGCGGCGATGTTCGCCTCCATCTTCATGGCCTCGATGCTGGCCACCGGCTCGCCCACCGAGACGGTGTCGCCCGGCTTGACCTTGAGAGTGACAACCCCCGCGAAGGGAGCGGCCACCTGGTTCGGGTTGCTGACGTCGGCGCGCTCGGCCTCTTCGGTCTGCACCTTGATCGACTCGTCGCGCACGGTGACCGGTCGCAGCTGACCGTTCAGCACGCCCATGACGGTGCGCTCGCCCTTGTCGTTGGCCGGGCCGATCGCCGAAAGCGCGGTGTAGAGTCGCAGCCCCTTGTCGAGCTGCGCCGCGTGCTCTTTGTTCGCTTCGAAGCCGTACAGATAGTCTTCGGTGTCAAGCGTCGACAGATCGCCGTAGTCCTGACGGAACTTCTCGAAGTCGTCGGCCGGCCCCGGGAACAGCAGGTGGTTCAGCTGACGACGACGCGACGCGGAGTCGCCCTCGAGCGCACGCTCCTGATCTTCGGTGAGCTCGGTCTCGGTGAGGTGCACTTCGCGCCCGGCGAGCACCTTCGAGCGGAAGGGCTCAGGCCACCCGCCCGGCAGATCGCCGAGTTCGCCGGCCATGAACTTCACGACCGAGTCGGGCACGTCGTACTTCTCGGGATGCGCCTCGAAGTCGTCGGGATCGGCACCGACGGCCGCGAGGTGCAGAGCGAGGTCGCCGACCACCTTCGACGACGGGGTCACCTTCGGCGGGCGACCGAGGATGCGATTGGCCGCCGCGTAGTTGTCTTCGATGACCTCGAACTTGGTGCCCAGGCCGAGGGCGATGGCCTGCTGCCGCAGGTTCGTCAGCTGCCCGCCGGGAATCTGGTGGCGGTAGATGCGGCCGGTGGGCGCATCGAGCCCCGACTCGAACGGTCGGTACAGGTGCCGCACGGCCTCCCAGTACGGCTCGAGATCGCTGATCGCATTGAGGTCGAAGCCGGTGTCGCGCTCGGTGTGGCTGAGCGCGGCGACCAGGGCCGAGAACGACGGCTGGCTGGTCGTTCCTGCGAGCGGTGCTGCGGCGACGTCCACCGCATCCACACCGGCCTCGCTGGCGGCCAGCAGCGTCGCCAGCTGACCGCCGGGCGTGTCATGCGTGTGCAGGTGAACAGGCAGATCGAACTCGCGCCGCAGCGCGGTGACGAGCTGACGTGCGGCCTCGGGGCGCAGCAGACCGGCCATGTCTTTGATGCCGATCACGTGGGCGCCCGACTGCACGATCTGCTCGGCAAGACGCAGGTAGTAGTCGATCGTGTAGAGGTCTTCGCGCGGGTCGAGCAGGTCGGCGGTGTAGCACAGCGCGCCTTCGGCCACCGCGGTGCCGGTCGCCAACACCGACTCGATCGCCGGGCGCATCTGGTTGATGTCGTTGAGCGCGTCGAAGATGCGGAACACGTCGACGCCGCCCTTCACCGCCTCTTCGATGAACGCGTCGGTGACCTTGGTCGGGTACGGGGTGTAGCCGACGGTGTTGCGACCGCGCAGCAGCATCTGCAGCGGGATGTTGGGCAGCGCGACGCGCAGCTTGTCGAGACGCTCCCACGGGTCTTCGCCCAAGAAGCGCAGCGCGACGTCGTAGGTGGCACCGCCCCAGGCCTCGACCGACCACAGACCCGGCGCAGCGGCTGCGACGTACGGCGCGGCTTCGAGCAGGTCTTTGGTGCGCACGCGCGTCGCCAGCAGCGACTGGTGGGCGTCGCGGAACGTGGTGTCGGTGACGCGCAGCTGGGTGTCGTTGCGCAGCGCCTCGGCGAAGGCGCGCGGCCCCACCTGGTCGAGCAGCTGCTTCGCGCCGTCGGGCACGACATTGGTGTCGATGGTCTGCGGCAGCTTCTGCGTCGGGTCGACCAGCCCTGCGGGGCGCTCTCCCCAGGGCTTGTTCACCGTCACGTTGGCGAGCCACGTGATCAGCTTGGTGCCGCGGTCTTTCGACTTGCGCATGTCGAACAGCTCGGGCCGCTCGTCGATGAAGTGCGTGCTGAGATCGCCGGCGATGAAGTCGGGCTCTGCGAGCACGTTCAGCAGGAACGGGATGTTCGTAGAGACCCCGCGGATGCGGAACTCGGCGAGAGCACGACGGGCACGGCGCACGGCCGACGGAAAGTCACGGGCTCGGCAGGTGAGCTTGGCGAGCATCGAGTCGAAGTAGGGGCTGACCTGCGCACCGGCCGCGGTGGTGCCGCCGTCGATGCGCACGCCCGCACCGCCCGGCGAACGGTACGTGCTGATGCGGCCGGTGTCGGGCCGAAAGTTCTCGGCCGGGTTCTCGGTCGTGATGCGGGTCTGCAGCGCCGCCCCGTGGATGCTGATGCGGTCTTGCGAGAGACCGAGCTCTGGCAGCGTGGCGCCGGCCGCGATGAGCATCTGGGTCTGCACGAGGTCGACGTCGGTGACCTCTTCGGTCACGGTGTGCTCGACCTGGATGCGCGGGTTCATCTCGATGAAGACCGGCGTGCCAGCGCGGTCGCCGACGGTCTCGACCAGGAACTCGCAGGTGCCGGCGTTGACGTAGCCGATCTCTTTGGCGAATCGGATGGCCGCCGTGGTCAGCTGCTCGCGCAGCTCTGCGGTGATGTTCGGCGCCGGAGCGATCTCGACGACCTTCTGGTTGCGGCGCTGCACCGAGCAGTCGCGCTCGAAGAGGTGCACCGTGTAGCCGCTGTGGTCGGCGAGCACCTGCACCTCAATGTGACGCGGACGCAGCACGGCCTGCTCGAGGAACATGCGCGAGTCGCCGAACGCATTACCGGCCTCGCTCATGGCCTGTTCGAGTGCGGGCTTCAGCTCTTCGGCGGTGTCGACCTTGCGGATGCCGCGACCGCCGCCACCGGCCAGGGCCTTGGCATACAGCGGAAAGCCGATCTCGTCTGCCAGCGCGACCAGCTCATCCGGGTCGCTGCTGGCGTGCGTCGATGCGAGCACCGGCACACCCGCACGAATCGCCGCCTCTTTGGCGTTGACCTTGTCGCCGGCCAGCTCCAGCGCATCCGCACCGGGCCCGATGAAGGTGATGCCGTTCTCGGCGGCAGCGCGGGCCAGCCCGGGGTTCTCAGAGAGAAAGCCGTAGCCCGGGTAGATCGCGTCGGCACCCGATTCGAGGGCGACGCGAATGATCTCGTCGATGTCGAGGTAGGCCTTCACCGGGCGCCCCGCCTCACCGATCTGGTAGGCCTCATCGGCCTTCAGCCGGTGAATGGAGTGTCGGTCTTCGTAGGGGAAGACCGCGACCGTCTTCGCACCGAGCTCGAATGCGGCCCGGAACGCACGAACGGCGATCTCTCCACGATTGGCCACCAGGATCTTCTTGAACAATTGGTCTCCCCACATCGCGAGTCGTTTGCACGATTGTACCGTGCTGCCGCGCCCCGCTCACACGCCCAGTTCACACGCCCAGCCGACGGTCAGAACCGAGACGGTTGTGCAGAGTCGCGCTCTACCGGGTAGCGTAGATGGTCGTGGACGTACTCAGTGTGAGCTCTCTTAAAGGCGGGGTCGGAAAGACCACCGTCGCCCTCGGTCTTGCCTCAGCGGCCCTGGCGCGCGGAAAGCGCACCCTGGTCGTCGACATCGACCCCCAGACAGATCTGACCACCGGTCTGGCCGTCGACCCCGGGTCGGCGCTGACCGTGGCAGACGTGCTCAAGAACCCGTCGCCCGACGTCGTGCGTCGCGCGATCGTGTCGAGCGCCTGGACAGAAGACCGCACACTGTCAGTCGACGTCATGGTCGGCTCGCCGCGAACCATCGAGTTCGACGTGCCCGCCCCTCGCCCACGCGATCTCTGGAAGCTCGACGAGGCGCTCGCGCTGCTCGAAGACGCCTATGACGTCGTCATCATCGACTGCCCGCCGTCGCTGAACTCGCTCACCCGCAACGCCTGGCTCGCCAGCGACCGAGTGCTGCTCATCGCCGAGCCGAGCCTCTTCGCCGTCTCAGCCGTGGGCCGCGCGCTCAAGGCCATGGAAGAGCTCAGCCTCGATCAACAGGTGCCGGTGAAGCCTCTCGGCGTGTTGGTCAACCGCTTTCGCAAACAGTCGATCGAGCATGAGTTCCGCATCTCAGAGCTCGAACAGCTCTACCCGCGCCAGCTGCTCGACGTGCGTCTGCCCGAGCGGGCCAGCCTGCAGCAGGCTCAGGGCTCAGCGCGGCCGGTGCATTCCTGGCCGAGCGAGTCGGGCAAGAAGATGGCCGCACAGTTCGACCAGGTGTTCGATGTGTTCGAGCAGGCCGTCGACGGTCACCCGCAGGCTCGTGGGCATGCCGGTCGCAAAGCCGCTGCCAAGGCAGCCGAGAAGAAGACTCACTGACCCTCAGCGGTCAGCGCGGGCGGCCACTCCCCTATTTTGAGCTGGCTCTTCTCCGCTGAGGCAGGGACGCGGCGGCTCAGCTAGCTGAGCGGCGGCGATGGCGGCGTTCGGCGAGTTCGTCGACGTGCGTCTCAGTCGCACCGATCGTCACTAGATTGTCTTCGACTTCACGCAGCACCTTGCCGACGGCGATGCCGAACACGCCCTGGCCCCGACTCACCAAGTCGATGACCTCGTCGTTCGAGGTGCAGAGGTACACGCCGCCGCCGTCACTCATCAGAGTGATCTGCGTCATGTCCTGAATGCCCGCATCGCGCAGCTGTTCGACGGCGACGCGAATCTGCTGCAGCGAGATGCCCGTGTCGAGCAGACGCTTCACCAGCTTGAGCGTGAGGATGTCGCGAAAGCCGTACAGACGCTGAGTGCCAGACCCGTGTGCGCCGCGAATCGTGGGCTTCACCAAGCCCGTACGTGCCCAGTAGTCGAGCTGTCGATAGCTGATGCCGGCGGCGTTCGCTGCGACGGCACCACGGTAACCACGGTCTCGGTCGAGCCCGGGAATGCCATCGGTGAACAGCACGTCAGAAAGTTCAGGGTCGTCGACTGACGAAAGCTGCGCATCCGGCATATCTGGGTGCTGTTCATCAGTCATGAACGACTCCTTCGAGGGGGCTGTGACGACCGCAGCTTGTGCGCGATCTGTGAGTCACATTACCAGCCGCACCCCGCTCGAAGACTGAAGACGAGGCTTTCTCGTCGGCGTGTCGAAGTCTCAACGTTCACGTGAGACTTGAATCAGCTGTCGAGCTGTTGAACCGCTCGCTCAAGCAGAGTGCGTTTCAGGTCGACGAGTGCCTCGACCACCTCGGCGGTGACGTTCGCCGCCTGGGCACGAGCCTCTGGCACATCGCGGCGGAAGCCACTGATCGCGCCCTCGACGAGCCCGATCTCACGATCGGTCGAGGCCTTCACGCCTCGCAGATGTCTGGGCTCGATGCCGCGCTCTTTGAGCGAGACCAGCAGGGTCAGCACCTCGCGAGCCTTCTGGTCGAAGCGCGACCCTGTGGGCAGCAGACCGACCGAGACCGCGTCGCGCACCAGCTGTGCGTCGGCGTGTGTGATCTCGATGAGCTCGGCTCGCGAGTACGCCTGCTGGTCGGCCTGGTGGTCGAGTGCGCTGAGCGGATGCGCGATGCCCGGAAGCATCGGGGACTCCCCCGCGTCGATCTCGTCGACATACTGGCGGATGACTTTGAGCGGCAGGTAGTGATCGCGCTGCAGGCTCAGCACCAGGCGCAGACGGTCGACGTCTGCGGGGCCGAACTTGCGGTACCCGGATTCGGTGCGCTGCGGCGAGACCAGACCGCGTTCTTCGAGAAAGCGGAGCTTCGACGGGGTGACGTCGGGAAACTCTGAGACCAGTCGAGTGAGCACCTGGCCGATGCTCAACAGCTTCTGGGCGTCATCGCCTGACTCGGGTGCTGACTGTGCAGCCGCCGAGTGGTCGATGTGCCTGCGTGCAGCCTGCCCCATCAGCCGTTCTCGCCTGTGAGCAGATCGCGACGTGACGGGTAGTAGGTGAGTCGGAACTTGCCGATCTGCACTTCTGCGCCGTCTTCGAGATGCGCACTCTCAATGCGAGTGCCATTGAGGTACGTGCCGTTCAGCGACCCGAGGTCGACGACGTCGTAGCCGACGGCGGCACCGGTGCCTGTGCGACGGAACTCCGCATGACGACGCGACACGGTCACGTCGTCGAGGAAGATGTCGGCGTGCGGGTGACGGCCGACCGTCACCACGTCGGAGTCAAGCAGAAAACGCGACCCGACATTGGGCCCCTGGCGCACGATCAGCAGTGCCGACCCAGCAGGCAGCGAGGCGATGGCCTCGAGCTCTTCGGTGCCGACGCCGATCTGAATCGCCCCAGTCGCAAGCAGCTTCTGCGCGAACGTGCCGGTGAAGGTGAGGGTCTCATCTTCGGTCGAGAGATTCACGACCGGCTGCACTCGCGTGGCCGGCTCTTGGGGATCATTCTCGGGATGCTGCTGCCCCAGATCTTGGTCTGCGCTCATTCATCCCTCCTCTCAACACAATCTGCTGACCACTTTAGTCGATCAATGAAAGGTGTGGGCGCGGCGTGTCGTGCCGATTTACGCACCCTCAGGCATGTGCGTACCGATGCACCCGTGCGCATGTGTATTATGGGTGGGGTTGTCCACGAAATGGATGACGGGCTGTGGCGCAGTTTGGTAGCGCACTTGACTGGGGGTCAAGGGGTCGCAGGTTCAAATCCTGTCAGCCCGACCAAATAGGCCGTATTCAAACCTTCGACATGAAGGACGGATGCGGTGGTTGTTACTGAACAGGCGAGTTGGCCGGATTTTCCGGTCAGCTCGCCTTTTTCGTTGTCTGGGGTGGCGGCGCTCCCCTGCTCTGGGAGATGTCGCGCACGGCTCGTGACTGGGCTGGCATAGACCCAGTCGAGCGGTTTCTCGAAGTGCCCTATAACGGTGAGCGGTTGGTCGTTGTCCTCGGGGAAGATGTAGAGGCGGTCAAAGAAGAGCTGGATCAGCAGGCGTTTCATTTGTTCATCGGCAGCCCGGTAGGCCGCTCCACAGTACTGAGCGAAGTCAAGCGCCTGATGGACGGTGCGCTGCTGTTCGGCCAGGTCCTGTTGCAACGCGCCGATGCGGCGGTCCACTTGCTGAAGTTCATGATCGAGCTTCGTTTGCTCTTGCCTGAGGATGTCGATGGAGATCGCGTCTGCGTAGTGGGCCTCAAGGAGCTTGTGGCGTTTTCGTTCTATAGCTTCGCGGGTACGCGTGTAGTCGTCGAGCTCCTGCTGCTGTGAGCTCTTCAGCTTCAGGAATTGTTCATCTGCAAGCTGCTCGTACCGTGCTCGTGCTTCTGCACTGATCGTGATCTGATCGAATACCTTGCATATCTCTTCTTCGACCTGGTCGATGAGGGTGGCGCGGAAGTTGCAGGTGCGTGAGCGTTTGGCGTGACGGCCCGCACAGAGGAAGTACGGGTAGACGTCCCCGCTCCGAGACGTGGCGTGCGTGACGATGAGGCGTTCGCCGCAGATCCCGCAGAAGACTTGGCTCTTGAGGTAGTGCGGGTGCACCCGTGTTCGTTCGCCGTTGGCGTGGAGTTTGAGGATGACCTGGACTTGGTCGAACACCTCCGGTTTTACAAGCGGTGTGTGCTGCCCGTTGTACAGTGCCCCACGGTACTTGACCTTGCCCATGTAGAACTCGTTGATGAGTACTTTGTGCAGATACTGCGGGGAGATTGGTTTGGAGGGGACACGGGCGGTAGCCACCGTCCTGAGACCACGCGCGGTCAGTTCTTCTGCCATGCCAGCGAGTGTCCAGTTTCCTGTGGCGTACGCTTCGAAGCACCAGTGGATGAGCGAGCTACGCTCGGGGTCAAGGACGACCGCGCGATTCTCCTGCCCGTTCACGACTTCGCGAGCGTTCAGGTAGCCGATCGGCGCACGTCCCACTGCCCCGCCTCCACGCACCTTTTGCGCCATGCCTTTCTTGACCTCGTTGGAGAGGTTCTTCGAATAGAACTCCGCGATAGATGACATAATGCCGTGCACGAGCAGCCCTGAAGGAGACTGGTCGATATTCTCGCTGGTAGATACCAGCCTGATGTTGAGCTCGTCGAGAATGCTGTTGATGTAGACGTCGTCAGCACGATTTCTCGCCAGACGGTCGACCTTATGCACGACAAGGTAGTCAATGGTGTCTCCCTCTTCTTTGAGGTAGGCGATCATCTCCTTGAGCCCGGGCCTGTTGATGCTTGTACCGGACTCCCCTGGGTCGATGAATTCCTTGACGATGAACGCGCCGAGTGACTGTGCCTTCTTCTTGTTTGCGTCTCGTTGAGCGGGAATGGAGAACCCTTCGTCTCGTCCGCCGCGGGTCGCCTGCTCTTTTGTCGAGACGCGCAAGTAGGTCACTGCCCGTTTTGGGGCAAACGCCTGCGCGATCGCCGACATCGGGTCCATGCCCACTTCGGGGCTTCCCTGCGCTCGTGGTGATGTTACGTATGCCATGTCACCATTGACCCTTCTTTCCGGTAAAGAGTCCAGCCCTTTCTGCGCCGGGCCGACGGGGTTTTCCACAGGCTGCCCGCCAGATTGGGGGTGGACGCTGGAGCATTCGGGATGAGCGTCGGAGTGTTCGAGGTGTGTCATGAGGTAGTTCTCCTGTTCTGCCCACCTGTGTTGGTTCTTATGGTGTGTTCTGTCTGGTGTCTATTTGGCGAAGAGGTAGGTCGTGTTGCCTCGGTGGATGACGTCGTAGCCGTCGCGGATGTAGCGCAGGATGATTGGGTAGTTCCAGTTGAGGGCCTGCTCGGGGATGGCCTGCTCGCTGAGGACGTGGGTGATGGCCTGTTTCCAGCCGAGGGCGGTCAGAATTTGATCGGCGATGGCTTGTTCGGATTCGTATGTTCCTTGGTAGGAATCGATGAAGCAGGGTTCGAGTTCGTCTGGATCTGTTGGGAGGTTGTCAAGAGTGAGGAAGGCCTCGAAGGGTTCTCCGTATTTGGCGATGAGACGCTGACAGATTTCTCTGCGGTGTCGTCGACTCGTGTCTGTTTCGCCAGGGTGGTGTCCGGGGGGCTTGTTCAACGTTTGGGTGCATGTCAGGTTGTGATTGGTGGTGTTCATACATGGTGGTGCTCCTGTTCTGCCCACCCGTGAATTGTTGATTATGGTGGTGGCCGCCACCCTCCCTTGTGAGGCGTGCGGGTGGCGGCCGGGGTCACCGTCGAGGATGTGGGGTCAGTCTTCTGCGACGGTGATCGGGTCCCAGAGGCGTCCTCGTCCGAGATCGGCTTGGAGCTGGAAGTGCTCGCCACTTCTCTCTTTCAAGACGCGTTCGTCTCCGAGGTATAACCGTGTCGGCGGGCGGTTTCCCCACGCGGTGAGCAGTTCCAGTAGAGCGGGTCGTTCGTAGAGAGGATCTTCGCGGTAGGTGTCGATGAACTCCTCGACGACGATCACGTGCTCGCGTAGTGCGGTTTCGGCGATGCGCCGTCGTTGTTCATCGAGACTCGGAAACGCGTAGGGCCCATCCGCGTACTCCTGCTCTTCTGGGGTTGCTTCGCCGATGTAGGCGAACCCGTACTGGTAGGTTGTGCCCTCGTAGTACGGGCTGTAAATGGGTTGGTGTTCAGGCATTGCTCACCTCCTTTCAGATGATGCCCACGATTGGGTACGTGGCGCTGTTCAGTTAGTTGTTTCCCTCCGCTGGCTGCGGAGAGCTTGGCCCACCCAAAGGTCGCTCATAGGACGTCCGTTGGGCGGAAGTGGGTAGGTGCGGGGTGGGCCGAAGCCGGTTGGCTCTGGCCCACCCCTTTTGGTGGTGTCACTTGTTGGACGAAAGATGCTCGAGTATGTGGTTTCCGTCGAAGGCATACCAGCCAAAGACAGCTCTCACGATCTTGAATCGTTCCATGAAGCGCCGCAGGGCGTTGTCACTGCCTGTCCAGAAGAGCGTCACTTCAGGCTGTGCCGATACTGAGCCGATCCGGGTAGTGATGCTGAGCTGCCGGTGAAGACCGAGTTGCTGAGCGAGCTTTTCGTAGGTTTCCGCCTGAGTGCAAGCGCTCACCCACAAGGCTTCGGTGTGCATCTCTGGGATGCTTCTGAGGCCTCGCGGTGTCGCGGTTACGGCCAGTAGGTAGGCTGCGTATGCGTCGCCGTGTCTCTCGATATTGTCCAGCAGTATCTTCATCTGATCCGGGTTCTGAATCAGTGCGAGCACCCGTATGAGCGAGTCCTGGGTTGGTCGCAGTTCATCGAGTGGAACGCGTATTATGGTTAGTCCTGACATAGTGTTTTCCCTCCTTTCAGGGTTGTTATGACATTGCCCGGGCCCTCCTCACTGGATGTAAGGAAGGGACACCGGTCTGGGGAGAGTGTGCTGCGCAGTGAGCGCAGACACTATTCAGGGCGCAGGGCCATTTCGGATGAGCGTTTCGAGCCCGTCCATGGTGATCACGCGGAAGAGATAGCTCGGCAGACCATGCTCGTGATCGATGTAGCGTTGGAGCTGTTCCCGGCGTTCAGCGGTGGGGGTAAGCCAGATGACTGCCGGGTAGATCCCGGTGGCGTGTTGTTCTCTTCCAGTGGTCTTGTAAGCGGCGTATTGCCAGCAGGTTCGCATCACCCGTGCGGGGTTCTCCGTTGCCCGATCAGCCTCGAAGAAGTAGTGGTCAGTGAACTGTTGGCTGGTGATCGTGGCGGCCAGGTCAGGGCGCAGGGTGCGTTGCATTCCTGAAGCTGCCGGGTAGGTGCGCCAGCAGTCGGGCTCCCCTTGCAGCTGGGCGATGGTCTGCCCGGTGGTCTGGGTGATCTCGGCCAGTCGGATGCGGATCTCGGTGATAGCGAGCTGGTGTTCGAGGAACGTGGTCGACAAGAGTCCGGGTCGTTGCCGCGCCCGGGTGCCGGTGGTCAGGCGTGCACCGGTCGTGGTCAGCGCCCAGATCGTCACCGACGACCCGCCCTGCCATCCGCCGACTCGTCGTTCGAGGTGCTGGATGATGCCGTGGTTTTCGAGCGAGTGCAGGTGACGGATCGTCTGCCGCACCCCAGTGCGGGCGTTGCGGTACAGGTCGGCTGTGTCACGAGCAAGCTGGGTGGTGGTGGCGAAACGGAACCTAGCTAGCCCACCTGCCAGCCGCCAGTGAATCGGGTGCGACAATGCTGTCGGCCACTGCTGAGGGAGGTTCATGGCTGGACTCCTGTCTGTTCCCGGGGGTCGCGGTGACCCCAGGTTGAGGGGTCAGTCACGGCCACACGATCCGAGCCTGCGGCCAACACTCGGGGCTCCCCCGGGTGCGTGGTCGAGGCGGCACGTCTGCCGACACGTCTCCACCACTGCCTGTATTTATCGCATCTCACTCGTGTACTCATCGTGGGACTCTCCCGATCGGTTCATCTGTGGATGCTTCTGGGCGTGTGCCGTTCGGGGTGATCAGGTCGATGACGGCCTGGTCGGTTTCGACAGCTGACACACCGTAGAGGGTCTGGCTGTGGGCGGCGACCTGGGCGGGATCACTGATCGATGCTGCGGGCGGTGTGGTGGTGATGGTCGTCCACCCGGTGGCGTTCCCGTCTTGCATGAGGGTGGCGTAGGCGTGGTATTTCGGCAACAGCATCAAGTCTTGGGCGTCGAGTCCGGTCATCGTGCGGGCCAGTTCGGTGGCGTCTTTACTGCCGAGTCCGAAATAGACCTTGCTGCGCGTGTTGGCGTCGATCGCTTGGCGCATGTCGCTGCTGAGTTGCGCCAGGTGTTGGTGGGCGAGCGTGAACGCCACCCCGAGTGACCGGGACAGGGCGAGCGCGTCGGTGAGGTCTCCGGGGATTCCTTTGAGGAAGTCTTGGACTTCGTCGATGTAGATCGTCACTGTGTGACGGCGAGGTTTGGGCAGGCGTTGGCGTTCGAGGATCAGCGACCAGAGCTGCCCCATGATGAGACTGCCGAGGAGCCGGGCGGAGTCCGCTCCGAGTAGTCCTTTGTTGAGGTTTACGATCACGATTCGTCGTCTGGTGAACAGGTCGGCCAGGTCGAACCGTGGGTGCGCTTGTCCCAGCACGGCGCGCAGACCGGGCCGCATGGTCAGTTGCCTAACCTTGTTGAATACGGTCTCGAGTTCTTGACCGAGCTGGCGTTCATTCTTCGCCTCATAGCTCTCCCAGAACGCTCCCACCCCGAGCGGGTCATCTATGTTTCGCAGTGCGCGGTGTCGGAACGTCTTGTTCGTCAGCAGTGGCGTCAGCCACAGCAGATTCGCGCCCGGAATACGACCGAGCGTGGTGAACGCGGCGGTGAACACATCGACCGAACGGACGCCGAAACTGGAGGCGAACACGGAGCGAAACGCCGCCAGCAGACTGTCCGCAACCAGTTCAGGTGCACGCGACGAAGCAGCTAACGGGTTCAACCCGACCGGGTGCGTACTCGACGAGTCGATGATCACAACGTCGTCGAGCCGGTGTTCCGGGATATGCGCCAGCACATCGACGGCGAGATCACCTTTCGGGTCCAGCACTAAGACACCACGTCCTGCATGGATATCTGCCCGGATCAAAGACAGCAACAGGGTGGATTTCCCCGAGTTGGTTGGGCCAAGCACATGCAGGTGGGTCAGCGCGTCACGGACCGGTATCCCCACAGGAGTGTTCGTGCCAGGTGCAGCGGTGACCCCGATGACCCGCTCCGTCGCCACCAGGTGGGCTGGTGGCGGCAGAATCCTAGGGTGGAGGCTGCCAAGGACCGGCAGGGGCGGTGCCCCGACGGGCCACCCGAGCAGCGAGACCGCCTCGTGACTCGACACCCGCAGCGGCCACTTCCACGGCCTGGACACCTGTGTGATCTCCCTCGGATTCGCCGGGGTCAGGCGTAGCCGAGTCCCGGCAGTCTCTGCGACTCTGAGCGCCCCGAACACGTCGATGATCAGCTGCCTGACCCGGCCCGGGGTCACGGCGGTGGCCCCGATCCTGACCAGTCCGGCGAATCCATGGGTTGTGCCGCGCTTGCGGTGCACGAGATCACTCGTTCCCGGCCGTCTCGACGCCGGGGCACCGACGAGGAGTTCAAGCCATCCCGGCGGGGCAGGTGCGGCAAGCTCACCAGGGGTCAGGCGTGGTCCGAGCAGCAGTTGGAGGACGACCTGCTCGCCCCGGCCGAGTCTCGTGAACCCGCCGAACAGGGTGCGGGTGATTGCTTGTGCCCGTTCCCCGTTGAGTGTCCCGACCGGGCGCAGCAGTCGCACACGACCCGCCGATACCATCTCGGCCCTGGTGCGACGCGGGGTGAGAACACGCACTGGCAACGCCCCCACATGCCCAACCAAACCCCCGACAGCAGCCGATGTGGTGGCGATCAGCCAACGGACCCCGTCATGGTCGGCACGTACCTCGAGGACCACAGCACCGAGTTCCTCAGCGGTCGCAATCCGCTCCAACACCTCGGCAGCAGCCTCCGGGGTGATGGTGTCCTGCCAGAGCAGCTCACGCCACTCCCACCCCTGCTCACGACGGTTATTCGCTGTGCTCATGATGCCCCACCTCCCTCAGACCCTCCGGGTGCGCCCGGCACGTCCTGTTCAGATTTCTGCCCCTGTTTATGAGGCAGCGGCCCGGTTTCGTCAAGCCTCTGCAAGGCCAGCACCACGAACCAGCGTGCCAACGCCTTCTCGTCGAGTTTCTGCTTCCATACCGGCACTACTCGCAGCCGTTGGGACCGCGCCGTACCGGCCTCGATTTCCCGTTTCCGACCGGCCATCACGCTCGCCTCCGGTATCTCGCAGTCAGAACCTGTTTCTGTACCGCCACCACGCCACCATCGCCGCGACGACCGCTGCGACGGCGAGAGCGGCGACGATCCACATCCAGATCGCGCCGAGCAGACACACGGCGAGATTGAGTGCGATGGCGCACCCGAGCACGAGCAGACAGGCCCGCCAGATGCGTTGTATCACCGGCGGCGTCTCGGCACTCATCACGCCGCCCCATGCTCGGACTCCTCATCAGGTGCCACCGCACCTGGCGCGGGCGTATCAAACAGGGCATCAGAGGGCACCGGATACCCCGGGATGCGCACCGTCTGCTCCGCACTCGTCACCGGTGCCTGATCACCCCACACCCGCCACTCATACTCGCCACCGTCACGGACTATCCACGACGGCGGGAACCGGCGAGCGAACAACTCGATCGCAGGACCAGAACTGGCACGGTGAATGAGGCTGAACTGCTCATCTGGCTTCTCTGAGTTCTCCAGACGTGGCGAATAGATCGACGTCATCACCGACCGGTCATGGAACTCCGCCTTCCCACGAGTCGCGAACAACAACGGCTCGTGATCTGACATGCCATACGCTGTCGGTCGACCAGGTCGCCCCTTCCACCACGGCACTTCCTTACGGAACGTGAACCCGTAGCTTTCGATGATCGCGTGCGCCTCAGGCTGCAGTCCGTTGACCGTCCATAACCACAAATGGGCATCGTCCTCAGCGAGATCGGCGATCGGCATATCTCGAATCTGCTTCAGCCTCATCGACTTGTATATGCTCCGAGGCACCTGTCCCGGCCACGGCGGATCCATCAGGATCGTACGGAACCTCGGCCCCACGTACGCCGACGGTACCGACTGTTGTTGTGTTCGTGTGTTGCGTTTGCTCATAGTTTTCTTTCTCCTCTCACACCTCGGTGACCGGCCCGGCCACTTCTGGGCGCAGACCAGCCACCCCCCGCCACAGCGGGTCACTGATATTGCCCCTGATTACGCACCACCCGGGCAGCAAAAGGAAGAAACCCCCTCCCCGCAACTCACCCCGGTACGACACCGCCCCACCCCTGTTAGGAGGGCGGTTACGGTGCTGCGATAGCCGTCGCAGTATTTCTCACAACACCCCAGCCACCACGTGCACCACCGCTTACCCAGCCGCCTCCCGGATCGCAACTTCCAGACCATCCACGAGGGAGGCCACCATGAACTGCAGACCATTACTGGGCCGGGTGCCATTGACAGCCTCCGCGAGTGGCACATCGATGACTGCCGCCTCCAGTACCCGATAGGCCAGCGGTGAAAGAACGGTTGCAGCGTCGCGTAAACGCGCCCCCGCACGCAGCTGGCCAGCAGGAGAAAGCTCCAACCCTGCACTGGCATGAATCGCACTGCACAAGAAACGCAAACCCAGCTCGGCCGAGGCCGACAGCAGGAACGTGCCCTCAACATGCCGATTGCTCACTGGTAACACTGTGTTCGTCTGCTGAGCTTTCGTGACGGCTGCCTGCAACTCGTGCAATGATGACGGCGCATGGGCTGAGCCCACATACCCGCAGATATCCATGCGTTTGACGACCCGAGGCACGAGCTGCCCCACCCAATGCTGCACCTGACGAACAGCAGCAAAAAACTCACCCCCTTCAACACTCAACGAACCCGTCTCAGCGTTGAGGTACACACCAAGCTGCCTCGGCGTCTGTGTATTCCTTGTCATGACGACACTCCTCATCGATTGGAAAATTGAAATTGCTTCTTCGCGTGCCACAGCAGCTGCAAAACGGCTACCGGTGTTGTTGTCTCTCCATTTGGGCCCGAGCGTCACGAAGCATGCGTGCCTTCCTGAACACACGCTCCAGCTCACGAGCCGAGACCCGAACCGCCTCACGCTCTTCGCGTAGAACACGGCACTGAACCAGCTGCATTCGCCACAGGTGTCGGAACATTGCCGCCCGAGCCTGCAGTC
This sequence comes from Pseudoclavibacter sp. CFCC 11306, assembly GCF_008831235.1. Classification (GTDB taxonomy): domain Bacteria; phylum Actinomycetota; class Actinomycetes; order Actinomycetales; family Microbacteriaceae; genus Pseudoclavibacter_A. The sequence continues at coordinate 139,459 of NZ_WBKF01000001.1, read as the reverse complement.
GCCGTGTAGTTGCCCTCACCAGATAGACGGCCACGATGAAGGCCCACCACACGAGCACTGCAAGACCCAGCCAGCTCAGAGCGGTGATGACCCACCACATCAGGCACGTCATTGCTGGTCAGTACTGCTGCATCCGGCGGACGGCCCCGTGCGCGTACCCCTGCAAGATCGGCGCCACAAGTCCAGCGGCCTCAGGGATATCTGCTACACCTGCCTGCGCCATGCGGAACAACGAGACGGTGTTGGTCATCGCCACACTCGCATGAAACGCAGCCGCATTCTCGGTGCTCACCGCCAGATCGGATCGGATAGCCAGCTCCTGCTGCGCCTGATTCGCCTGCTTGGCAAGCGCGCCACCAATTTTCTGGCCGCTCACACTGGTGTACGAATTGTTCCCACCTGACATCGGGATAAGTGCGTTCATGGGGTACCTCCTCGTGTTCTGAATGTTGGTATTCAGTAGACGCTCCCCGACTGGAACAGCCCCGGTTGCTCTCGCGGAAAATTCTGGGCAATATATGGTCATGGTGGGCAAAATCGAAATACCGAGCTACGAGCAGGTTCTCGTGGACCTCAGACTGGTCGTAGCTCATGGCGTCGGCGCGATACGCTCACTCGATCTCCCGGCCATCCATCAGATCGCCACCCTGGCAGACCTGGAGGATGCTCCATGCCGAGAGCCAGCGCCCGTGATCACGGTGCTGCGCAAGGCAATGGCAAACCTCGGCGGAGGCACGCTACAAGAGCAGGCAGAGGCCTTACTGGGAATCGGTCAAGGCACTGCCCTGTGGAGTCTTACCAAGCGCAGAGAAGCTGCCGCCGCACTGGACCTGATCGTTGCGGACACATTCAGGAAAGAGCCAGAGCGGAAACTCGTCGCGTTCCTTGCCGAGAAGATTCTTGAAGTCGCACAGGAAACCACAATGCGACAAGCCCGGCTCGAGATGGAACAGCACCGCCACCCAGCGGACAGCCGCCTCGCAGTGCAATGGGTTGAGCGTTTCGAGGCCTACTACCGCATCTGGACACCGGTCTACGCCTTGGCCGCCAATCTCGAAGCGGCACTCATCGTCGCCAACGCCGCCAACGACAACACCGAACCATCATCATTCGACGTGCTGGGTTCAACTATGACATTCGACGACTACGTCCGGCACGCCCTCCACCGATACGTGCAGTACGCCCTCGAACTCAGACGATTCGTCTCATCCCACGGCGGGCACTGGATCGCCTCAGACGCCGAAACCGAATACGCCATCTCCGACACCATCTACCGCATCGGCTGGCACAACAGCTTCACCTACGATGAAGAATCCTGGCTACGCCGCCAACTCGCTGACAGCCGACACGAGGAAGTCGAACACTTCTGGAACGTCGTACTCGCCACAACCCAGGGGACAATGCTTCGAGACAAATGGCGCGACTACATTTCAGAAGGCATCGGCCGAACCAGCGACTCTGATAAACAAACCAGCCAAGTCTGGCTCACCATCGACGCCTGCCACACCTACTGCGACCTCATCGACAACGACTGGCTCAAGATCGCCGACTGGTACCGCCCAGGCAGCAAACCAGCCCACGCCGTCAACGGCGAAACACTCTTCGACCAACTCGCACAAAGAATCAGCGACCAACGCAACAACGAAAACCTTGACCGGTAAGCTCACGGAGTCGTATCAGTTGCAGCTGCCTAGGTGTCGAAATCGGGCACCCCAGAGCACCAACTTGCGTCGATACCGAGCGAACCGAGCGCCGGCAGTCGGCCGAGCGTCCGTAGATCATGTGTGCTGACGTCGACGGGATCTGCCCATTCGATGTCAGCAACGGCTCTTGCCGACGGTTCGAGAGTCGTCCATAAGGTGGGCGTAACCGACGTCAGATTGTGGAGTGTCAGACCAGCCGCGACGATCACGTTCGGGTTGTGAGAACGGCGCCACCCAGTCTTGGTACGCCAGTGTCCGTCGGCATTGAGGTCGATATGGTCCGTGACACTGGCGGGCGGCAGAGCGCTCAGGCCGTAGAGCGCCTCTGAGATGTCGTAGTTGCGCGTCGGGAAATCCGTGTTGCTGAAAATTGCCGTGACCAAGGGGTACGGAAGGCTGGTCCCGTACCTGCTTGACTTTGCGTCGAGAACTCGACGAAGACCAGTCTTGTTGTCCACCCCCTTGGCCCGACCGTCGCCACGTATTCCGATCAGCGGCGATTTGCGGGACGTTCCTCTTGCGGTTGGCAATGCCTCGAAGGCTAAATACCAGCCTTCGTCCTCGAATTCGTATGTCGGGCGGTGAGCGCCGGGTCGAAATTCATCGCGTTGCAATGCCAAATCATCGGCATTGAGCCGGTCGATCCATCGGAGGAGTTGGTCTCGAAGTTTGGCAGCCCTGATCGGCTTTGAGCCGACTTGATGGTGCTCGAAGTTCAAGGTCACGCCGGTCACCCGGACGCGATCGAGCACAGCCTCGACATCGCGCAGCCGTCGCTCGGTGGCAACTCGCTCGGGCCGACGACCGACGGCAACCGCCTCGAGGTAGTACGACGTCGCGCCGTGCACCAGGAAGTCGGGGTGCCGGGAGGTGCCAGTGACGTCAGGATGAAACTCCACGTGGTCAGCAGACCCGGATGCCACTTTATAGAGATACAGCTCCCACAGGGCACTATAGAACTTGTCGTCTCCGCTCGAAAGGTTGCCCACGATGCCCCCGCGGGCCTCAGCTGGAACATCACTGACCCAGGCTTCGAGCAGATCACGTACAGGCTCGAAGTATAGCAATCCGGTGCGATCCAGAAAGTTGAACATCGTTTCGTTCGCCCTTCTGGGCGACCCGTCAGTCCGGGCGCTGCTCGAGAAGATCGTCATAAGTACACGTTATCAACCGACCGACCCGCACGCTGCGGGGTCACCAGCACGACTGATCGGCAGGGTTGTTGAAGCAGCCACTTGATCACGCACATGTTCTGAGGCTCACGAGAGATCTCACCCTCCCTTATCTGCGAGATCACAGGGAATTGGTGTGCATCGGACGTCGTCGCCGATCTCCTCGCTTCGGGTGCGAGAAGTGGAGCTAAGCTGCGCCCTCCGGCATTCCTGAGGTTGGCAACATCACACATCAGTTCTCGAAACGACGTATAGGCGTTCTTCAGTACTCAACGTGACGGTCGGCAAGCGTCCAACAAGGCTGAGCACTCACCTGATACATCACGTTGGGTTCGCAGCCGTGCTCGTTCCGCTCACGGCGATCAGCTTGACCAGCTCACTCGTCGGGCAGGCACCAGCGAATCGCGTCCTGAGTACTATCCCGTGAATCACTCTCATCATCGGTGTATTTTCGTTTGAAAGGCTCGCCGACCCGCGGCGGCTTGCGCCGATTGCACTCACCACCTGAAACCGCCGTCGACCGGACACTTTAAGTGCATTGTTTGCCAGCCCTGCCGATGCAGTGCTCCCGACTTCGAACACGAACAATGGCACATCGTTGTAGTCAGCGGCTGTCCAAGACAGGTCTACTGCCGCAGTTCTTCCGATGACGTGTTCGCAGGTGTCCGAATACCCGAGGGCATGACCGAGATGATCGAGCGCGTCGATGATTGATCGGCCTGGTTCGAGTGTGTGCTTCATCAGTTTCGGATAGCGCGTTGATCGGTCATCGACGGACTACTCGTCTCGGCCGTCAAACCATCGAATGGGAACACTGGAGTATCCACTAACGCGTTGCTCCAGGAGTCCTGCGCGATGGCGCAAGAACGTCTCTGGGTCCGCCAACGATTCCAGCAACGGTCCGCCCGGTAGCAGTTGCGTTTCAAGGGTAACTTCAGGGACAGTACTCAGGAAGCGGCCGCGATCCTTCCGCATCTGACGCGCCGACTGGCGCGTCATCAGGACCATCCCAAGGACACGTAGGTGAAGGTTCCCTTCGCCACGTGGAAAGAGACTGACAACGACTGCCTCTTCCGCGGGGCTAGTGATTACTTCGCCGGTTAGCAAATCACGGGGTTCTTCTGCCGCCAGAAGTGAAGTAAACGCTGACCAGAGGGCTGACTGTTGCCGGCGAGTTGCACTCTGAAGCAGTCGACGATCGATCGCGAAGGAAGCTGACGACCAGTCCGGGCTCTCCTTAGACAGTAGCCGAGCGTCCAACGCTATTCGGGTACTCGACCCGACTCCGTAGTCCATGCCTAGGGATCGAGCCCAGAACCAGGTGGCGAGCTCAGCGTCATCTTCGAGTGAATCCGACCCCAGACGCATCGCCCGATCAGCGAGCGGAAGCAGTAGACCGCGGTATGGCATCCAGGAAGGCGCAGGGATACCAATGCTACGGAGCTTCAAGATCGCGGCCTCACTCGCTTCCACTGCCGCATCCCACGAGCTACGAATGTCTCGCGCTTTGAGGCTCAGGAGTGCAGGCTGGCGCACGTCGCCCTCTAGATTGAGCGAGATTGTCTGGATAACAGGAAGCCCATCGTCTGCAAACCAATGCGCAATCGGCTCACTCTCGCGACGTGCTGTTTCCCACCTATCGCGCAGATTCCATTCAGGATCGTACACCCGTGCGACGAGGAGATCGAACGTATTTAGCCGCAGTCCCGTCAAGTTGATTCGTTCGAAAATCCGAGCGACGGCCGCCGGTGGCAGGTCGTTGTCGAGCAGTACGGCCGGGAACGCATATGTATTCAACCGGCCAAGGTGAGATCGGTAGACATCAGCCAAGAGCCTGCCGACTTCTGCGCGTTCTTTCTCCGGCGTCGCTTCGATCACGCGGTCGCGCCAGGCGAAGAAATCTGACGCAGTTCGGAGCTCATGAAGCGGCACCAAGCGCTCTCGACTTTGGCGTTCAAGCGGGTAGTCGCGTCTCCACTCCCCGCGCGGGACAAGCTCGATGAGTTCCTCGATCGCATCGGCGCTCCCGTCAGAGTTAACCAAGTCTTGCGCGCGAAGGATGAAAGCAACATCTCCGCGACCCCGGATCGCGTGAAATAACGCAGTGAGACGCTGCTGGCCGTCGAGAACGACATACCGCACATCGTTTGCGAGATCTGGACCGTCCTCAAACTTACGAACTTCAAAAAACTTCGGTGCTCCACTCATCAGCAGAATACTCCCTGCTGGCCAATCAGAGAGCAAAGTCGCAAGCAAGCTGACGACGTCCGAGGACGACCAGTCGAAGTCACGCTGAAATGCTGGGAGTACCGCCGTGCCTTCCTCCACTGAGTTGAGCAAGTCCTCAAGGCGGATCTGCTTCGCATCGACAGCTAGTGCACTCATCGTCTAGACCTCATCCATTCTTCTCATGTCGTCCAGGTCCTCCTTGTACGCTGTGAAGAAGTTCGTGGGATACTCCTCCGGACTCTGGTTATACACGAACGCAACACGATCACGAAGTTCGTCCGAATCTCCGGGAGCAGCGAGGGTCACAATCGTCGTTCGATCGATTGTGACAACCTCATAGCCGAGGTCGAGATCGTGCTCGACAACTCTAAGTTTGCTTCCTCTGTGTAGCTGCTCAGAGCCCTGTTTTACATCGCGCCAAAGTCGCGCAGCTCGTGCAACTACGCCGGCGATTTCCTCAGCTAATCTGTCGGCAGGGATCCCGCGCAACTCGGCTTCTCGCCCGAGCTGGGCTCCACCGTTCACTGGCACTGCGACGGTCACCGACAGCGGCCTCTCACGTGCGACGTCTCGAATAACGTATGCATTTCTGTCGAGCCAATCTCCGTTGTAGGTAAGTACGGTGATGTCATTCGCAGACTCCAGCAAATGTTGCCAATCCAACTTCGAACGAGGAGACACATCCTGTAATCCCGACTTTGCGATGCTCGATCCTAGCCGGAGATAGTGCAGGAGATCCTTGCTGTGTTCGCGACGAACAAGAAACTCCCAGATCAACGAAACGACCGCCAACCCGAAGAGCACTCCCAACACGTTGGTTGCCGCCGCATATAGCCATGGCCAAAGACCATCGCGGAAAACTTCTAGGAGGATAAGTGCCAGGAGCGTTAGAGCACCACCGAGAACTACGATACTGAGGACACTCCTGCGCGTCGCTTTGAAGGCTTTATCCAAGAGAGACCCCCCGCTCGTTTCCAATGAGCACTTTGTCGAGACTTATTCCACTCATCGCTCTGCCCCATGCCAAGATTGGATCAGACCTCCGCCAACGCTCCTCTTTGCCCAAGTGTACAGGAGTGGCTTCGATCACGCTCCGCACCATTTCCGCGATGAAGTACACTAGATCGAGATCAGCGGGGACAAGCTTGGCACGGATCGCAACGTAAGAAAGGTTCGCCATCACTTCTTGAATCGCTGGGTTTTCAACGTTTTCCCCGATGGCCAGATGTGCTCCATATTCAATGATGATAAGGGCAACCGCGTGATAGACGTCATCTTCTCTGCCGAGCTCCTGGACCAAGTCGGTCAGCCATTCGGCATTGTCAGGTGACTCCCCAAAGACCGTTGGCCTCAGACCGTACGCAAAGCCGAGCGCTGCGAGCGGATGACGTCGCACCGCTTGCACGAGAAAGGCAGCGTCCCCTGCGGACGGCTCTAAGGCCATCTCCTCTGTGGTGCACACCACCCAGCCTGTGGTGTCGCGAGTGATCGCACCACCGGTGAGGAAAGCGTCGCGAGCCTTCTGCAGCTCGTCAGTGTCGACGTCGGCGGGCACGGTTAAGCCGAACATGTAGACATTCTCTCACATACATCTGGCATCCTCGGTGAGACTGCATCTTAAGGTGCTCCTCGGGCCACAGTGGCTCGCCGCAGGGGCTATCTCTCAAATGGAAGCACATAGGGTTCTCGCGTGCGAGTCGACAGAAGACGAGAGCATAAATCATGATTTATCCGTCCGTTTAGCCACTTGATCGAACGCAGCGTCGAGCAACCAGGCAGTGATGGTCTTCACGGTCTCGTTGCTATACTACTGTTCGCGTAGTCATTCGATGCTTAGTCTTGCATTAGGAGTTCGTTTCAGATGAGTTCAGTCTTGTAGACTCTTTTAACGATCTTGCGATGAGTCCGACTTCATCGGTATCGAACACTCGCTCTGCCCTACTCAGATCCATGGTACGTCGCTTCGTACCGGTTATTCCTGCTCGTCGGATGGCTCGATGAACTGTGGAGAGGCTCACACCGTACGCTTTGGCGATGTCGGCGGCACTCTGTCCTGTAGATGTGTCCTTGAGGTGTTCGCTTATCCTGTTCACATCAGCTGGCTGGACGTAGTGTCCTCTGACGTGGGAGGTCCTTCCGTAGGCTGGAGTAGCGGTGATTTGCAGCTCTGACATGGTTCCCGTGATGGTGGCGATGCTGGTGTTGAGGCTGCGGGCGAGTTCCTTGATGGTCTTGGCGCCCTCGGTGGAGATGTGCACGTGGTTGATGATCTGTTCCTGCTCGTCAGTGGTGAGTGCTGTCGCACCGTGTGCAACGCCTTGGGATCGTATGCGGGTTCCGGTGAGGCCGAGCTCTTTCATAGCAGTTCTGATGAGTGTTGGGCCGAACCCGCTCGATCGGGAGAACTCTCGAATCGTGCTGAGCATCTGACGGGTGTTCGACTGGGTTTGCGGAAGGTGCTGCTTTAGGTGCTCGATCTGGTCTGGTGAGAAGTAGTAGCCTTCCCGGCCGTGACGGCGACGCATCTTGACGAGCGGAATGTCGAGGTCTTGGCAGGCTTGCTTCAGTACTTGTGTGCTGTGGCCGAGTATGGTGGCAAGTTCGCTGAGGTGTTGGTAGCCGGGTGGGGCGGCCGGCAGTGGTGTCTGGAGTTCGTGGAGTCGTTGGATGATGGCCATGTCCTGACGGGTGAAGTGCACGTCGAACTCTTGGATGTCCGCATCGGAGATTCCTGCTCTGCGGAGTGTGTTGCCGGCGGTCTTGACTGAGCGGCGTAGATGGTAGAGGTCGTGCAAGCGTTCGCTGGTACCGACGAAGTCCATGATGGTGACCTGCTGTTTTCCTGCTGTTTTGCGCAGTCCCCGGCCAAGCTGTTGCTCAAATATGGTACGGCTCGCGGTGGAGCGCAGAAAGACGATCAGGCTTGCCTCGGGAATGTCAACGCCCTCGTTGAACATATCAACGGTCACGACAGCGGGGATCCGCCCGTTGCGGAACCCGGAGATGATCTCGCGTTGCCGGGCTCGTGGGAGCCCTGAGTGCAGCACCCGAGCGTGCGGGAGATACGCACCGAAGTGCTCTGCCGCAGCAATACTTCGAGTAAACACGATTGTTCGGGGCTTTCCAGGCATGGCTCGTTCGGTATCCATGATCAGGGTGGCGATCTGGTCATTGCGGGTATGGGAGAACAGTGCGTGATTCAGTGAGCTCACGGATAAGAAGTCTTGTCCGATGATGTCGTTGATGACTTCATCGCGGTAAAGCCGGTAGTCCGGAGACATCAGCCAGCCCGCTGCGATAGCGTCTGCCAGGGACATGGAAAAGATGGTAGGCCCGAAGGTCTCGGCGAGGTCAGCCTGGTCTCGGCGGAAGGGCGTTGCAGTGATCCCGAGCAGGAACGCGGGGCTGAAGTGCCGGATCACTCGATTGAAGTGTGGTGCTGCGCTGTGATGAGACTCGTCGACCACGATGTAGTCGTAGTGCGAGGCGTTGAGCTGTTTGAGCCGGTTCACCATGGACTGCAAGGTCGCGAAGGTCAGGCGGGGGCTCTTCCATCGACGCTGGTCCTGCCCGCCGAGCCCTGAGTAGTTGATTCCCGGTAGCAAGGTGCTGAGTTCTGATCTGGCCTGTGCCAGGAGTTCCCGCTGATGAGCGAGGAAGAGGATATGAGGCGGCGGGTCCCCCGCCCTACGACGCTCTTCAATGAATTGTGCGATATCTCCGGCCGCAACGATGGTCTTCCCGAGCCCCGTCGCCATGTGCACCAGCCCTGACCGCTGCCCCTGGTCGCGTACGTTACGCAACCGCTGCCATGCCTCGACTTGGTATGGGCGTGCTTCGATACCGGGGAGAGGAATCTTGAGGCGCGGCGCTTCCATTCGGCGGCCTTACCGTATCTTGTTCGAGCTGCTATCTACGTTGTGCACGATCGCAACACCAGCTCCTGGTGGAAGGTCACGGGCCGCACGACTGAGCACTGCACCGGAGTCGCTGCCAAACTTCCCTTGCAAGGTCGAGTCGTTGCGGATGTCTTCGACCGCGCCGATGAACGATTTGACGGCTGCATCGTTATCATTCTTGTTCTTGAGATACTCCATATATTGCTGTGTCGTCTTAGCGCTGAAGCCTGTCAGCTCTTCACCGGTGACGTTACCAAAGGCCGCATCTTCACCCTTGACCAGGTCAGGTGCCTTCTTCGCAAGACTTCCAGCGTTTGAGGATATCGCCTCCTGCACCGTTCGCTGATCGACAGAGCTGTCCTGTGCCAGGTCTCTGAGTACTCCGTCGCGTCCGAGTGAAGCTGCTTGATGAACGGCTGCCGCACGGTCAGAACCTGAACGACTCGTGTCCTTAGCTCTATCTCGTAAGAAATCGTCTTGGTTGAACGCAGCCTCGTTTGCCCCTCGCGGACGGGACTTCTCTGTCGCGATCTCACGAGCCAATCCCTGCAGAGCCTCCTTGAGCTGGTCCGCCTCAAGCGATGCCTGTAGTTTCATCTGCAGCGATTCGCCGCCAGCTGCACTGCCGGCAATCTTGGCGGCCAGCGCCTCATTGCCAGCCACACGCTCGACTTGTCTCTTGCGGCGTGCGTTCGACAGCTCTTGGTCCTCCATGGCGGAGCTATCCTGAAGACCCTCGATCTTTCGCCCGATGCCGCCAGCGATATTGCCTACCGATGCAGTTGCGCCACGAGTTCGCGACCACAGCGTTTCACGTCCACGCTTGTTGTATGTGGCAGTGTGTTCAAGCCCACCCTTCGTACGATTGAAACCTCTGGACAGCCCCTTCCTACCGAAGTCGCGGCTGCGATTGGACAGACCACCAGTCAGGCGTTGTCCACGCGCCTTGATATTGCCGGCAATCTTGTCGATACCACCACCGCTGAACTTCGTGATGAGCGGGAAGATAAATACAAGCGGCAGCACCATGACGAGCTGGCCAGACAGGATCGCCACACCCGTCGTGACCGGGTCGCCCGAGGTTCCAACAGTCGACAAGATAGCGAGTCCAGCGATCTGAGCACCAGCAAAGATCAGGGCGATGATCGGATACATCAAGAGGAGCGAGAGGAACATCTGTCGCCACTTCGTGAACCACTTCTCCGTGTTTGGCAAGAGCATGGCCACAAATGCCAGCGGAGCCGCCATCACCAGGATGATGATAAGTGCTTGCCGGGCAACCAACGCGAAGACGGCGACCAGCACCGCGAGCAACGCTGCGAGCACCATCGGTACGGCTAGGGCGATCAATGCTGTGCTGGCACCTGAGGCAATAACAGCACTCCCAGCAACGATCGTAGCGGCACCTGCTCCGACTGTGATGGCATAGCCGCCAAGCAACGCTGGAATGATCGTCGCCCAGCTCTGACTGATCTTGACCGACATCTGATCTCGTATCCCCATCATGATGTTGTAGAGACCATTCCCGAAGATGTTCGACACGTCAACAATAAGTGCACAGAGGAAGTACGAAACATTCACGAGGATCGCCGCGATGATGAGACGCGGCAGCATCTTCTTGATGCCGTAGTTACTCACCCCAGCACTCGTGATCTGCGAATAGATGATGATTAGGAAGGAGATCACAAACGCGACATTGGCAATATTGCGAAATACCTTCCAGCCGTTGTACGTCCCGTTTTCGCTAGACGTGTCCATAGATATTGGTGGCGTCGCGAGCATCTGCTCGATCACATTGGTATAGAGCGCATCGACCAGGTCAGACACCCATGTCGCTACCGCACAGACGATCCAGCCGACACCATCGACGATGCAGGAAGACTTCTCGTCCTCGTCACCATCGGTAGAGCCAGAGTTGTCGCCGGAGTTCTCTTGATTTTGTTGCTCACTACTACCAATAAACCACGGATTCTTATCCAACCAGTCTTTATATGCTTGTGCATGTTGATTCACTTGACTGGCAATGTACTCACAAGTATTCTGATGAACCTGGAGATCCGCTCCCGTGTAAGCGAGAGTAGTCTCGTTCTTGGATTTACCTTCGAAGCGCTTTTCAGAGATCGTTCCATCGTCATTGACCGTATTGACAGTATAGTTATTGTCACCGCTTCCATTGTTCGATTCGACCGCATTACATCCTTCTTGAAACGCAGCAAGATATATCTGGTAGTAGTCAGCGCCTTGCATGCCAGGCGTTTGTCCGTCAAATCCTTTGGCGATAATAACCTCAGATAGCGCTGCCCAATTTTCAGGTCGTAAGTCGAAGTTCCCTTCACCATCACACGATATATTATTGGTGTGATGAATACCTGAATCACAAATAATGTCACGAGGATTCGCGAAGCCCCAGGTCTGAGCGCCTTGCCTGACCACGTCATTACACAGAGCAACTCCTCCATCCTTTATGGAGTCCGCCAAGTATGACGGAGCAGCATACGGCGCAGAGCCCGAAGGAACGAGCTGTCGGGCGCCGAACATAGCAATTGGGCCGAGCCCCAAGGTTGCATATGGCAGCCCAGCTACGCCTGCAATAAGATCAGCTGAAGCATTGCGCTCACCTTCGCCCATCCACCACTCACCCGCAGAGGCTTCTTCATCTGTAAAGTATCCGCTTCCACCACCGAAGTTTGCGTGTTTTTGAACACCGCGACTGTTCTGCACACACCCCTGCAGCGCATAGTATAGCTGGCTTGATCTTGCCCAGTCATATGGGTTGTTTGGGGCGGCATATGTACTTGTGGGAGTGAGAATGGAAGTCACAGTTGACGCTAGGATCAGCATGATCCCGATACGCGCAGCTACCCCTCGACGTCTACTTGCTGACGAGCTGCGAAGTCTCTCTCCATAATGCCAAGAACAGTAAGCCCGTATAGGGCTTACTGTATGTAGTACTACATACGCACGATGAAGATAGTCTAAGAGCGTATAGCGTTGCTTCATGCCTGCACATAGTTAAGCACAAACATCATGATGTGTGAAGAGGTTTCACCTCAGTCGTAGGAATTACTCCCAGTTAGCAATGCGCTCCGTACCGTCGACAATCTGCGTTGTCCAGGTGCGAGTGAATTCCAATCCGTTATTTGCGGCAGTACCAGCAGCATCTCGGTTGACTTCGTTACCGTTATTGTGTTCGATCCCTGTCACTTGTATAGTACGAGTTCCACTTGATGGGTCTTCCTTGAGTACTTGGACCTTTGTAACACTTGTTGACTGTTCATAGTCAGGCTGGTCTTCATTATGATTGATAGCCCACTGATGTATAAGCGCAAGTGTCCCACCTGTTGCCTTGAACTGCGAGGCATTTACGAGTCGCTGGTTTGTTTCCCAGTTCGGGACAAAGAGTGCATCAGTATATAAAACCTTGTTCATCTCAGCGAGTTTAGACCTGATCTGGTCTTTTTCTGAAACCGGAATGTTTGCCTTAAGAACGTTTTGATAATAGTCCTCGTTCGCTCCAGCCATGTCCCATTTATTTAGGCGATCAACAAACTGATTCGCCCATTCTGTAGCCGTAAGTCCAGCTGGAATCTCGATCTCTTTGATGAGTGCTTCACGATCGGCAGCAGATAGCTCGGTGCCATTCTTGACGACGTCGATTGGGATGGACGGTGCTGCAGGGGCAACATCAGGTGTTTCTTGTGACTGGTCTTGCTCCAGAATGTCACTTGTCTCACTCGGATCAGTCGGTGCTGGTCCGTTGCTCTCACCACCCTTGAGCCCCAGCCATGCACCGACACCTCCTGCGACGAGGACAGCGCCAGCGGCTATGCCACCGACTGTCGCGTAGAGGCGCTTCTTTGAGGTCTTGTCTTTCCGGTCGTCCGGGTCGCTATTGTGCTTCTCTGGTGGGAGTGGCGGGAGGTTGCTCCCGCCGGCGGTTATGGCACGTGGAGTGTGCTCACTGGAGTGCCCTGCCGGAAGCTGCGTCGTTGGGGTTGAAAATTCGAGCGGAGTAAGCCGTGGTGGCATGCCTGTTGCGCTGAAGCCTTGGGCATGTTCTGTGTTGTTGTGAACGCTTTCGCCATGATTCTTGTTCATGAGAGTGGGTTCCTTGCCGGTGTTACGGCATTAGAGGTGACCAAGCTTGGTCGTTGTCTGGTATTCGCACTGGCTGGGAGGCTGTGGCCTACGACCGAATAATCAATGCGTTGATCTATGTATACCATATTCGGTATATTTTGTAAATACTTCGCTGCTAAATGAAGCCCGTGTACCTCTGTACGAGGACTGGAACTATTTCTCCGTGCTCGTTGTCTTGCGCTCGTTGCGCGAGCTGTGTTGACGCGTGTCATGCTCGTACCCCCTCTGGTCTGCTCAGGCATTGTCCTGAGCGTGTCGCCTCTGACGCACGTAGGACGTTACGAGTACGTACGGTCCGTCCGATGAGAATCAGGATCATTCGAGGCAGAGTTGACGGTTTGTGAGGCCGATCCGACATTCTCTGGACTTGAGTGCTCCTCCGGTTGCTCAGTTGGTGCTTTGAGGGCGGAGCAATAGCGCCTGGGTGACTGCATGCCGCAGGTGGCGAATGCGTTCCGCAGACTACGAGCGTTCTTGAAGCCGGCGTACTGAGCCACCTGATCGAATTGCATGCTGCGAGCTGGAACATCCTGCAGAAGTGCCAGCGCGCGATTGACCCTGGCTGTGCGGATATCTGCGGCGATCGAATGCCCGTGCGCTTGGAAGCAGCGCTGCAGCGTCGGTAGAGACACGTGTAGCGCCGTACACAGACGCCGTGGGGTCAAGTCAGGTTCATGGCAGTGACGCTCGATATAGTCCTGCGCCTCGACAAAAGTCGATCCGGGCAGGGATGTACTCCCGATGTGCTCGCGCGCGAACTCTTCTTCAAGCACCGCTCCAGCCAGTCGCGTCAGGCCCACCTCCAGTACTGCGTCAACCGTGGAAGTAACCGTCTCTGGTTCATGGGAGAGCCGGTGGATAGCGTTGATGAGCAGCCAACTCATGAGCCTATCGTCAGCAAGCCGCCCGCTGACGAGCCCTCCAAGTTGTTCGACTTCATGAGTCACAGCGCCGGCGAATGTCATGACATGCAGTACGGAACGTCTCTCGAGCTCGATGACCGGGTCGCAAACGCCAGAGGCCATGCACCATTCGTCATGCCCGAATACCTGCGGTTCCCGGGCCGACACCGAAACGGTCACGTTTCCTGCGCCAACGTGGAGGAATACACCGCTGTTCGGTGTCGGTCCCGGAGCGAGCCTGACCGACTGAGCGGCGGTGACCCGGGCTACCCAGCAGGAGCCGAGAGACCGCTGCGAGGCAGTCGGGGCGAAACGAGACAGGCCAGCCCTCCACGGAGTGCTGACTACGCGTCTCACCTGGTCAAGCCGCTCTTCCACTTAGGCGGGTGATGCATCATCCGGCCACGGGGCGCGACCGGTACTGCATTCTGTTCGGACAAGACAAGCAAGCGACAGATGCGCCTCACAAAGCGACGAATACACGTCAGAAAGATCTAAGAATCGCCAACGGAGAACGCCTCCCCCGGAATCTGAGATTCAAGACTGTCTGTCAGCGATGCCGCAAATACGGCGTAAACCGTGCCAGAGCACACGAAAATCGCGACGGCTGATGGATGATTTACGGGGGCGTTATGAGCGAGTCAGATGAACAGGCGACACAGCAGCGCGGATGGCGCAAGTGGTGGCACCGATCCATCGCGACGGGTGGAGCTGCCGCGCTGTTCTCCATCGTATTCACGGTCGGATGGCCTTTGCTCCAGACGTCTTGGAGCAAGCATCAACAGGCCAAGGCATTCATGACTGCTTAGCGGACAACAGCGTCACCAGCGTCTATGGGGCACAGAAGAGCGTCGCGGCCGGGAGCTCAGCCCAGACCTACACAGATGTGCTGGGGCGACTCTGGCAGGCCGCGTACGCGGCCAATGACACGAAACTGTCTGAGAAAGTTCTCGGGACGCCGGGGTCGGTCAAGCAAAAGCTCCCATTCACTCTCGATAGCACCTACTCATACTGCTACCCAGAAGTTGACGGACTACCGAAGGGATGCTTCACGTTCGCGGACTTCCAATTCAACGACGACGGCCTCATCCGGGACTTCACGATCGATGAGATCCCCGTCAGTCGCCTCGTCATGAGCACAGACTGGGACGATTTAGACAAAGACGACCTCGTCATGGACGCAGCAAACGTCAACCTGCGCTTCTACTCAAGCGGCGGCATACTAAGCCCAACCCTCGACACGATGTACCAATCCCTCTGGTTCTACCCAGAAAATCTGGCCGCAGGTGAGACGATCGTGTTCAACCACAACGATGTCATATTCCAGGACCGCAACAATAGCTCCACCCCAGGCACTCTCGTAATCCCAGACAAGATCACCCAGTTCGGCCGATCGTACGCAGCGCTATCCATCAACACCAACGGCCAGGGATTTGTCAGGATCACCTCAGCAACGGGCAAGGGCTACGAGGAGTTCAGCAATGTCGGCGATCCCGAGAACCACAGTCAGAAGTTCTGGCTCTCACTCCAGCGATCCACCATCTAATCGCTGGACTTCAGAGAGAACACAACGGGGCCGGCACAATCGCAATGATCGTACCGGCCCCGCTCACACTGTGAGACGCTTGAGCTACTTCTCGTTGCTAAGAAGCTCCTGCACCTGCTCGTAGCGCTCCTGGGCCTTCTGCAGTTCTTGCTCGGCACGCTTCAGCGCCGACTTCTTCAGACGGTTCGCTTCAGCCTTGAGCTTGGCGGCCTTGGCATTCGCGTCTTTACTGAGTTCCTTCAAATGGTCAGCCTCAGCACGAGCCTGCTGCCACTCATCGTGCACGATATCGAACGTGCGGGTTGGGTCTTTGGGGGTTCTGGGCATGATTCCTTCTTCCGATCCACGTACCAAGACACTGTAGCAACTCCGACTCTTCGATTCGCTGCTCCATCTTTGAATTCATTCGCCGGGGTTGTCAGTACCGTGGAACGGCAGCTCGTCGACTCCCTGATCGCGAACGATCTCCAGCATTTCTCGCCATGCAAGCAGACCGTCCATCTCAGCACAGAGCTGTTCGATTTCGTGCGTGGCAATAGTGATTTGTTCCACAATATTCATACTCCCATGTTCTATAGAAGAGTTCATAAAGTTCATCTTGTACACAAGGGATATTCTCTCGACACTATGCATATACATTAACTTGTAGAACGACACTTTCAGTAGATGAAGCGCTGTAGGTTTTGTGCCATTCCCTTTTGAGTTGAGAGGTCGATATGGATTCGCCATTCTCGAACTGTTGGAAGATGTAGCAAGAGAGCCCTGCAGCGTCGGCGACTTGTTCCTGGCTGAGGCCTGCAGCAACGCGGAGCCGTTGAATGTTCCTACCCAATTCACGGGTGGAAGTGGCCCACTCTGTGGATACAGGACGTTTCTTTGCTATGCCAAGACCCCCTGTGAGTCCTTCCTTACGCAACATCATGGCGATCGCCCAGGTGCTTGACGTCACGCTGGACGAGCTGATGCCCGCGGAATGGCCGGACTTGCGGGCGTGAACAACGACCCAGGTTAGTCCGTTAGACCGCCGTAGTTTTTACAACGTCCCGATCGGAATATTGACTCTGCATCGTTAGTCGTCATAATCAGTCGTCACTTCGTTCCTGCTCTGCGGCCTGAACGTGATCCACACGAGATCGCGGGCCGCACGTATGAAGGAGGTCTCGCCGTGAGCGAGCAGACACCCGCCGCCACGCGATACGGCAGCGCTGCCTACAAGGAGCTGTCGGTACGGACGAGCGAGGACGCCCGGACACAACTCGAAGTCCTCGCCCAGCTCAACGAGCGCAGCTTGACGGAGGAGACTCAGACCACACTGGAGCACTGGGTCGAAAAGCTCAAGTCCGACCCTGCAGTACTAAAGCGCGCTGGACAGGTACAGGCCGAGATCTACAGTATCCTGCAGCAACGTGGCGAGGAAGCGTCAGACCTCTGACTCGTTGACGGGCGCGCGGTCTTGTCTCTGTGCCGTGCGACACGCCATAAGTTGATGTGGAAGTTCTTTTACTGCATGTTGTAGGCTGTGGTCAGCTCACCGCGAGAAAGAGGTTCCTCATGACGATTCACACTCCAAAGACCCGTGAGGCTCTCGCGAGCATGCTCGCCCCTCTTCGGCTCGAGGCTTCAGTGTTCGAGCGAGCCGTGTCTGTTGCGGCTGCGGAGAGCCGCACCTTCAGTCCTGGGGCACCTAAATCTGCGCCAGAGTTCACCAGGTGGGCGCGTACCATCGAGACAGTGCATGAAGATCTGATGCTTCTGAAACTCGGGTGGCGGCGTTTCGATCCGGACAATCTTCCCTACTTCCTGCAACCGGATCTCAACCTCGGCTTCATCGTGAGCAGTGGTGACTCGTTCACGGGGGTCACGTATGGCACCCCTAAAAACCGTAATCCCAAGGGCACAGAGTTCGCTCGTCGGGTTGACAAGAACGGGGCAGTCGCGATGTTCGGACAACCCACCGACGAAGGTGAAGTCAACGTCGATGACTTCCGGGTGTTGCTCTACAACGAGCGTGACGGTTTGGTACATCTCGAATTCTCGCGGCCAGACGCACGAGTGGGAGATTTTGTAAGCAACTGGTCCGAGCGGATCATCTTCCCTGCTTTCGACCTCGCACTCGGTACGTTTAGCTTCGAGGAGAACAACGACGAGGGCGACTTTGGTTTCACGATAGCCCGGAGATAAGGCGAAGGTCCGCGCTCGATGAGCACTATCTTCGTTGCCGCGCGCCTGGAGATGGCACGTTCGATTCGGCAGATGACTGCCACCGCCCTCGCGGCGGAGGTTGGCGTGACCGCGCCGTGGGTCTCTCAGACGGAAAATCTGAAGCGCATGCCGAGTCCTGAGCTAGTGCGCGAGTTTGCGCGTGCGCTGGATTTCCCGCTGGAATTCTTCTACCGACCGGTCACTACATTGCCGCCCTCGGATGCCTTCCATTTCCGCGCCACGTCACGTCTGGCGAAAAGAGATGAAAAGACGGCACGGTCGTTGTCGACGCTGGCCATTGAGCTATCTGACTGGATCGAGGCGACATACCAGGCACCACCACCATCGGTACCGGAACTTCAGGATCTACTAGAGGCGGAGGACACGCTCCCTCCCGAGCAGGCGGCCGAGGCACTCCGCGGCGCATGGGGTCTGGGGGCGGCACCGATCAAGAACCTGCTGCAGATACTTGAATCTAAGGGGGTGAAAGTGTACTCGGCAGGCGGCCCACTCCAGGCGGTTGATGCGTTCTCGTTCCGGCACGGGGCAATGCCCGTGATCTTCCTCAACGTGCACAAGTCGGCCGAGCGCCTGCGCTTTGACCTGGCCCACGAGCTCGGCCACTTGGTGATGCACGGCGGGTCGCTGCACGTGGAGCCCGGTAAAGAAAAGGAGCAGGCGGCAAACGAATTCGCTTCCGCGTTCCTGATGCCGCGTGCTGACGTACTCGGCTCGATCCGGGGAAACCTCATGCTGGAAGATGTCTTGGTGCTCAAGCGGCGGTGGCGCGTCAGTGCGATGGCACTGAACTTGCGTGCCCACCGGATCGGGGTTATCTCTGACTGGACTTACGGCACGCTCGCTCGGCAACTCTCCAGCGCAGGTTTCCGTCGGGGAGAACCCGGATCAGACCTGATCGCGGAAAGCTCCAGCCTGTTGACACAAGTGATGGCCGACCTACGCTCTCAAGGCAAGAGCTTCATCGACATCGCACGGGCACTCGATGTCCGGGCACAGGATGTCCGTGACCTCATGCTCGGCCTGGTTACCTTCGCAGTGGAGGGCGAAGCGCGCATACGAACACCGAGCCGCGGTAACCTCCGAGCGGTATGACTGAAGCTTCACGAAAAGAACGGAACATGAGAGAATATGAATAGATCGCGGTACTCGGTAGAGCGAATTAGCTCCCGGACGCGATGTCTCTCGGCTCGGACGATGCTTTCTGCTGCCGGCCATGTCGTCGGTCATCGCTACCATGAGACATATACGAATCAAAACCTAAGCACGCCGTCGGCGTGGGGAGAACATTTCGCATGACATCCTCCAACATCAGATGGTCGCATAGCGCCAGCAGTACTGTGCTTGACTGTCCCGTCGACAGTCGGGAGGTCACGCGATGAGCCTTGCGGTCACAGCGGGCGCGGTGCGCATCGACGGCTCCGACAGCCGTATTGATGCGTCTGAGTATGCCTATGGCTACGAAGAGAAGACTCGTGGAGCGATCTTCACCCGAGCATCGGTGGTCGAGTTCATGCTTGACCTCATTGGCTACACCGATGACAAGCCGCTTCACCGGATGCGGCTTCTTGAGCCGTCGTTCGGTGGCGGTCGTTTCGTGTTGCTTGCAGCTGACCGCTTGCTGCGAGCGTGGAGGCGTACCTCTGAAACAGACCCACTTGAACTTCGTAGCGCGCTTCGAGCGGTTGAACTGGACGCCGATACCTTCTCTGCCTTCCACGAGACGCTCCAGGCTTATCTGATCGATCAGGGAATCGCTGATTCTGCTGCAAGGCAGCTCGCAGATTCATGGCTCCACCACGAGGACTTCCTGCTCGGAAACGAGACTGGAGCGTTTGACTTCATTGTTGGGAACCCCCCCTACGTTCGACAGGAGCTGATCCCGAATGATCTTCTCCACGTTTACAGGTCGACCTACCCGACGATGGTCGGTCGCGCAGACCTCTACATTGCGTTCATGGAACGATCCCTTGATCTCTTGGCGGACGGTGGCACACTTAGCTTCATCTGCGCCGATGCATGGACACGCAACGACTATGGGCGAGGCATCCGTGGAAAGATCGCCCGCGGTTACGCGCTCACACATTACGTTGATATGTATGGTCTCGACGCGTTCGAAGTGCAGGTCGGTGCCTACCCGTCCATCACGGTGATCACACGTAGCAAATCTGCCTTGACGCGCGTTGCACACGCACGGAGCGTCGGCTCGTCGTACTTGCGGGGGCTCTCGTCGAACTTGCTTAGCGAGCAGCCTGGATCCGCTGACGTGTTGACATTGGATGCCGTGCGCGGTGCTTCTCCATGGCTTCTGTCAGTCAGCCCCAAAGTTGCCGTGATTACAGAGCTTGAGTCGCGGTTCCCTACCGTAGTCGAGTCTGGTTGCCGGATCGGGATCGGCGTGGCTACGGGCGCAGACAAGGCATACATTGGAGCATTTGAGGAGCTCGATGTCGAAGACGACCGTAAACTTCCTCTTGCTACGAATAAGGACATGTCCAGTGGTGTACTCCACTGGAGTGGCAAGGGTGTCATTAACCCTTGGCGAGACGAAGGCGGCCTGGTTGATCTCGCGGACTACCCTCGACTCGCTGCCCATCTGGAACAGTTCCGCGCCCAATTGAGTCGGCGACACACCGCGAAGGGTGATGTTGAGCGTAAATGGTACAAGACAATCGATAGGATCACGCCGAGCCTGATGCACAAGCCGAAGCTTCTGATCCCCGATATCAAAGGTAATGGCGATGCGATTGCCTATGATCCTGGAACGCTGTATCCGCACCACAATTTGTACTTCATCACATCGACCACATGGGATCTTCGGGCGCTACAAGCGCTGCTCCGTAGCGGCATCGCTCACCTCTTCGTCGCCGCCTACTCAGTGAAGATCGGCGGAGGGTATCTACGCTTCCAAGCTCAGAATCTGAAGCGGATTCGAGTACCGCACTGGAATGAAATTGGTACGGAGGATCAAACGGAGATGCGTCGAGCTGGGGAAGCTGGAAAAAAGCTCCCCACCGCCCTACTAGAGCGAATTTATCAACTTAGCCCAGGGACGTTGACGTTCTTGGAGGAGGACTAACTATGGGTATTGATCTTGCAGATTTCGAAGAACGCGCGGCCCAAGCCATCCGAGCTTTCTGGGACACTCGTGCCGCAGCCGTGGAGCGGCAAAAGCTCAACGGAGTCACCGATCAAGGGGAGCGTGCTGGCGTCACAAATGGGAAAAACATGGACGGATTTGTCACGCTGCTTGCCGACCTCGTTGCCGCGAATGGTTTACCCGATGCTGAACTTTACATGACCCGCGGTGTCAATACTCTGCCCGGCTACTTCCGCCCAACGAAAGACTGGGATTTACTCGTCATGCACCAGGGCGTGTTGATCGCCACTATTGAGTTGAAGAGTCAGGTCGGGCCGTCCTTTGGAAACAACTTCAACAACCGTACTGAGGAGGCGGTCGGATCTGCTGTCGACCTCTGGACTGCGTTCCGGGAGGGTGCACTCGGTGAACAGCCGGCTCCGTTCGTTGGGTGGCTCATTCACGTCGAGGATGCGCCAGGGTCAACTCGGCCAGTCAGAGTCTCAGAACCGCACTTCCCTGTCTTCCCAGAGCTGCGCGATATCTCGTATCTGGAGCGCTATGACCAGCTTTGTCGTCGCCTCGTATTGGAGAAGCACTACACGGAAGCAGCGTTGATTGTCTCAACACGCGAAGGCGGTCTGCGAGGCGAACATGGAAGTCTAAGCAATTCAACAAGCTTCAAGCGGTTTGTCGTGGCGTTCGCCGCACACATTGCTCAGGAGGCTGCACTATTTCGTTGAAATAGCGCAGGAGAGAGGATTTCATGATGGTGCCGAACGATCACTGCGCGGACGCGGATGACTCTCGCAGGCTTGGAGTTAGTGGTGTCAATTTGAGTGATCCTGTGCTGCCACTCTCTCTCATGAATCGTGACCGATTCCTGAAACTGTTCTATGATCCGGTGCAGTTCGACATTCAAACCAAGACGGTCATGCACCTACATGTCCTGCGCGTCGACGGCGGTGACTTCGCTTTCAAGCCGCTGTTCAAGGAGCTGGTGAACAACAGCATCAGTTACGTGCTGTCGCGGCAGAACCTGGGCAAGCTCACCAGCGATCTCAGTCGCATGGGTGAGTTCTTTAGGAAAGCGCAGATCCAGTTTAAAGCGCCGGATCCCAAGGCGGGCGAAGGCGGAGAGCTGCTCCTCTACTCCTTCCTCGAAGCTCACCTTGGGGCGCCGAAGATCCTCTCGAAGATGGAACTCAAGACGTCGTCGGAGCACTACGTGCACGGCACAGACGGGGTGCACCTGCTCGAGGTTGCTCCGGGCAACTACCAGCTGATCTTCGGAGAGTCCAAGATGTACGGCGATGTTGTCGGGAGTATCGGGTCGAGCCCTCGTCGTGGTGTCAAAGCAGCCTTCGCAAGTATGGGCAAGGTTCAAGAGGACGACTTCGATTTCGATACCTGGCTCGTCGAGTCTGAGCTTCTCAAGGAGAGTCTTGACGACGACAAGGTCGAACTTCTGGCATCAATACTCTTGCCGCCGGCCTCGGGGGCGCCAGCGATCACGAAGTCGAATGCGTTTGGGGTTTTCATCGGCTTCGAGCTGGACGTGACCACCTACCCGTTCGCAGACCATACGGCCGAGGAAATTGAGACACATCTGCGCGATCTCGCCCACGCAGCGATAACCGCTGAAGTTGACACCATCAAGGCTGAGATTCAGAACCGCGGGCTTGGCGGGTACCAATTCCACATCTACGTGGTGCCATTCCTGAAACGAAATGTCAACGGCACTGTGCGTGGCATCGAGGATATCCGGATTGATCTTGCTTCTGAGCTCAGCGGCAAGAATCTACGCCCATCAAAGGAAAAGGCGAAGAAGTGACGTCGCGTGTGGCTGCTGATCTACTTAGCGAAATGATCCTCCAGCGTGCGGATTTTCAGTCCGCATACGGCGGTCTTGAGCGGGCCGTCGCGGAGTCATTCCTCTCGGGCGAGTTGACCCAAGTACTGAATCCGGTCGACGCCAAGCACCTCTTACGCTATGCCGACGTGCTGTCGCACTCCAGCGATGCGCGTCATCGGGAGCTGGCGTACACGACGATTGCGCTGCTTCGCGAGTACGACACTGCCGTAGGGCTCGGACAGGAACTGAGCGACCGGGTACTCGCGGTCGCGGAGGCAGTGCTTGTTCAGCTCGGGAACTTTCCTGGAATCCGAACCATACAAAAGGGTATCGGCAGCCGCTACGCGCTCCCACTATCTCGAGGCGCACTGCGCATCGCGAAGGAGGTGCTGCAGCGCACGAGCAAGGGCGATGCGACACTCACTGATGCGCAATATGCGATAACGGAGAAGATGCGCGGCGAGGACTACTTCAGCTTCTCGGGCCCTACGTCGCTCGGCAAGTCGTTCATCATCAAGGACGCGCTCTACGACATCGTTCGCCGAGACGAGCTCAACGACCACTGCGTCGTTGTCCTCGTTCCAACGAAGGCACTCATCGGACAGACGGCGGCCGATCTCAGAAATCTCCTGTCCGAAGTTCCACAAGTGAACGTCGCGACCTACCCTTCGCTGCCGAAACTACTGCGCCAGAAGTACCGGCGCACCATCTTTGTTCTGACTCCCGAGCGATTGCTCCGCTACCTGGCGGATCCAGTGCGTGAGATTGACTACCTTGTGGTCGACGAGGCGCAGAAGGTCATCGCCAAGAACGATGCGCGCAGCTCGCTCTACTACCACGCGATCGTCGAAGCGACACGTCGGTTCGCAACGAAGCTCGTCTTCGCATCGCCAAGCATCGCGAACCCAGAGCTGTTCCTGGAGCTGTTCGGTAAAGCGACCAACGGGGCGTTGGCCGTTAAGGAGCGGACGGTCGCGCAGCATCGATACTTCGTTGACCTGGTCGCTCAACGCCAGTACTACTTCTCCGGGATAGACGCGACACCACAGGAACTCGAAGACACTCCTCGACAGACGGGCGTGGTCGATCTCATTCTGTCCCGGAGCGGTGATCGCAAGGCAATCATCTATATCAACGGCTCGCTGAAGTCTGCGGAGTTCGCACTTCGGCTTGCGGAGCATCGTGGCGTGGTTTCCGACGAGAAGGTCGATGAGCTGATCAAGCACGTTCGCGAGTACGTGCACAAGGACTATTTCCTGGCGAGCACGTTGAGCCGTGGCGTCGCCTTCCATCACGGCAAGATGCCCCAAGAAGTGCGTGAACGGGTCGAGCAAGCGTTCGCGGATCCCGACTCACCAATCCAGTTCGTGGTCTGCACGTCGACGCTGCTTGAGGGAGTGAACCTCCCGGCGAAGAACATCTTCGTTCTTAGCGACAAGCACGGCAATAGTTCCTTTACGAAGATCGACTTCGAGAATCTCGCTGGCCGCGCTGGTCGGCTCACCTACGATTTCTCCGGCAACGTCGTCTGCGTGCGCGAAGAGTCAAACCGCTGGGCCGACACGACCCTGGCACTGATTCCTCGGGCCGAACCCGCCCGCGCTGAGAGCTTCCTCGTCAATCCTGCGAACAACCGAAAGAAGGAATACACGGACATAGCGCGGATCCTGCGAGGCGAGAGCTTGCCGGGCACGCCGTCGGCAGATCAGCAGCGAAGCGTTGAGCAGTATGCGTCCATCCTCACGTTGCATCAGCTCGATAACCAGCAGACTCCGCTCCGAAGCTACTTTCTTGACAAGGTAAGGGACGGGCGAGAACTGCTCCGAAAGGCTGCTGCCTCGATCCAGGTACCTGTTGAGGTGCTGCGTCGCTCGCCAAACATCCTCCCTGGGTATCAGAATCGTGTGTGGGCTGATCTCAAGAGTGGCTCTCAGATGCCACTCGTTTCTGAAGGCGCTGATCTTACCGACGTGAATACGTTCCTTAACGTGCTTAACCGACTAAGTGCCCTTTATGAATGGCGGACAACAGAGGTGTCGGGTATCGATCCCCTTATGCCCAAAAACGCTGACGCAGCTGGTTGGGAGCGTCGCCTCTACTATTGGGCACTCCTCATGCGTGGTTGGGTGCGTGGAGACCCTATCAACCGGGTCATTGCAAGTTCAGTCGCATACTATACACAGCGTGGATGGATTACGTACCGTGACTATTCTCGCGAGAAGAACCTGGTGAAAGAGCGATTCGACCGGAACTCCGCGAAGCATATCAATCTCATTATCGAGTGGACGTTGCGGGACATCGAGGGCGGCCTGCGGTTCCGCATCATCGGGTACCTGCAGAACTTCTTCGATGTGAGCCTCATGTCACTCGGGAGAGACAGAGCCGGAGTCAACGTTGCGACCCTTGTCGAGTACGGCACGACTGATCGGCGGGCAATTCAGCTTCAAGAGGTCGGTTTTGGTCGGTCCGTCGCAGCAGAGCTTCTGGCCGATCACGCCGATGCGCTCCGATTTTCTGTCAATGATGAGCTCGAAGAATTTGATCATGAAATCGTGTTAATGAGTCCCTCACCGTCACGAGAGGCCCGTGCGGAAGTCGAGAATATCATGGTGAAGATTCAGACAGATACCCCTACCGCGTAGTTACCTGTAGACACCCAACAAAGGTATGCGGGCATCAGATGACCGACCCTCAAACCCTACTGATTGACACCTGCACTAACTTACACACAGGCATTGCCACGCAAACACAACGAGCTTTCATAGGCTTGTGATGGTGGCGAAAAATGGATAGATACTACTTAACACACCAGTTCGAGGCGGGTGCGAGCGACCCTTCTACATCGGCAAATGCCGGGCTGACACCGAGCTTGTCGCTTGAGATGTAGAGCATCTTTGCGTCATCGGGCCACACTTGTGTAACAGAGAAGCCCGCGCAGCCCTTCCAACCGGTAACAACACCTCCCTGCGATGAGTATGTTCCCGTGCATGTAGTCAACCAGACAATGCCAGATGGCGACGCTCCACTATCCGCCCCAGTTTGGCGTATATAGTCGTGCGCCGCAGAGCACCAAGCACCTGCCGCCCCGCTCCCCCGAGCAATCTCCTCGTCCATTTTGGCTTGAAATGGCCATTCACCATGCTCAATCCGGTACATCTCCATTTTCTTGCGAAGCTGCGTGAGCTGGAGTGCAACACGGGATTCTCGAGCCCGCTGCTGAATGCCGTTGTAGGCCACTAAGCTCACAGTGGCAAGGATCGCGATTACTACGATTACTACGAGAAGTTCAACGAGAGTGAATCCGTCAGTTGAGTTTGTCTTCTTCGATTGTGTGCGCGTCATATTTCAGTTGTGGAGTATAAGACATAAGCGGTGTTTCGTCAAGAAATAGAGTGATGGAATGGAAATGTCTACTTTGCATTGTGGTGTCTACGACGAAGAAGAAGAAGAAGAAGAACGGAATGCGTCGAACTTGAGCAGGTCTCTAGCGCTGCCTTCTCATCTGATAACAGGTGCTAGTGAACTTGTAGTTGTCTCTTGATTTTCAAATTTGTTCGTATAGCATTCTGCCCTGTTGTATTTTCTACACTTCGTATAACTATACAAAATCGTCATACTAGATGCAGATATGAACGACGATCAATTCGATAAACTATGGAATCATTTCGAGCAACGCTTTAACGAGCTGAATGAACGTTTGGATATTCGCACCGGTCGCCTCGGGGACAAGATCGACGGGATTTACAATCATCCGGATGCACTTCGCGAAACCCTCGATACCGATGAGGTTGAACGTGGAGCACTGGCCGATGAAGTCGAGCGTCACGAGAATTGGATCGAGCGAGCTGCGCCACAAATCGGTGTCACCTACGATGCAAGCGCTTAGCACGTCGAGTCTCTCAGCATATCGATGATCTTCTTGACCGTCTTCCTATTGATGCCGATCTCTTGAGCGGTTCCAGCGTAAGTGCCGACTCGGGCGTACACTTCTTGAACTTGCATCTGAAGCGCCTCATCATCGAGTTTTGCGCCAACCACGATGCCCCGCTGTTTCAAGTGACGAGCGATCGTCTGCCTATGGCAGCCATAGGTCTCCGCCAAGTCATAGATAGTCGATCCTTGCCTATATAGTTCCACCGCTCTGTCTACATCTTTCTTATTGACATGAACGTACTTTCGGCTCATAATGCGGGCAGGAGCTCGCTCAGGTAGTGAGACGTCTCCCTTCTGACACGCGAGTATGAACTCGTGACCTGTTACCCATTTTTTTGAAACTGATGATGGTGCCCCGACAGACAGAACGCCCCGTGTCCTTGTAAACACAAGGCACGGGGCGTTTTCTCGTTAACCGACCAACCCGTGTTCGGCCACCTCCGGGTGATCTAGGGGCGATGACCTTTTGATCGCCTCCACATCTCCCACCCTTTTCCCATCCTCTTACGACGCCTCGACCGCCAGTTCACCAACGACAGGTGCCCACCCCGGCCGACTCAGAACCAGCGGGCGCGCGCCGACCGCATTATCAACGGCACCATCACAGCGCGAACTGCCCCTCCCACGACGGGAGCACGGTGTGCGGGGCGACCTGGTCATCACCCTGCGCAACGAGCGATGCCTCCGCGCTGGCAGCTCATGGGTCAGGAACGATGACCGTTAGATGGTCACGGAGCTGCGCGAGGACGGATCGGCGACACCATTGCCCTACCTATCACCCAAGCAACTGGGCGCCTCGACCTGGGCTAGCTGAGGTACCCCAAACGCACTCACCTGTGATCCGGTTCCGGTTTCCTGACTGGGTTACGGGGCAGGACCGTGGAGTGGTGGGGTGTTATGGCTTGTGGCGTCTCCGGATCATGACCTTTGTCACTACGGCCGAAACGAGCATCACGGCGGCAGCTGCCAGAGCGGGCAGCGTCGTCGCCAGCGGCTCATCGGCCTCGGCGAGGCTCGCAACGCTGAGGTTCACGCCCAGGTGAATGATGACGGCCGGAATCATCCGCTGCCACAGGTTGCCTTCGAACAAGGTCGTGATGGTCAGACTCATGAGCGCGGCTGTCACTGCGAAGGTGAGGACCGGCAGGAATCCGAGCGACCAGTATCCGAGGTGAGTAGCGCCGAAGAGCAAACCCGCTATCACCGAGACAACGGCGGGACGAGCAAGCTGCTCCCCTGCCCGTTGCACCACTCCTCGCCAACCAATCTCCTCGCCCAGCACTCCTACCGTTTGAAGAATGAGAAACAGCCACAGCGGTGAGGCAAAGCCCAGTGCATTCCACGACGGCAGATGGCCGGTCAGTATCGACAGCGTTGCCACGAACATGATGACGGCGACGGCAGCTCCCGCCGAGACCGCAAACACTCGGCCGCTTGAAACTCGCGCCCACCATGAGGGCATCCACTTCGGACGCACGACTACTACGAAGCTTGCCAGCGCCGGAGCGAGCATCACGAATGAGAGCAGTTCGAACGGCACGCCGAGAGCGTGCTGAAGCCGGGGAGCCAACGCCGCGAGCACGATCAGTGCCAACACCCAGGCGGCAAGCAGCAGAACCGGCCGGGATCGACTCTCGGTCGACGCGCTAGTTGATGTCGCGTCGCCTGTTCTCGTCTGCACAACACAAGGATAAGTGACTCAGTCTGTCTCATCCATGCCTGATCGCCGATACAAGGCCCGTGCAGGCACGTTGCAGTGCGGGGCCATTGAGGAAGGGTCAGGGTCAAACGGATAGAGCTGTCGTGCACGTTGTGCGGTCTGCTGCCGGGTCTGTTCCTGCTCGGTGTGCTTGGACTCAATGCGCCGTGCTGCCTCACTTATCGGGATGCCGCGGAGCACGTGCAGCGGAATACCAGCGTCGGCCATTCAGGTCGCTCCCGTGTGGTGCAGGCCATGCCGGGTGAGGTCGGGCAGTCTGAACTTCGCGACGATGCTGTCCCAGTCGGTGGCGTCGCGGACGGTCGCGGTGGTGAGGTAGCCGCTCTTCGGCCCAGACGGGCTGTTCACCAAACTCGCTGAAGAGGATCGCAGAGCCATCGCGAACGATGATCACCTTCACGCAGTCGTACGCGACCGGCACACGGGCACGGGAGATGGTTGCGGTACGAACCATGAGTGGTTCGTACCGCAACCCTTGCCCGCTTCGATCAAACGAGCTGTCCGAGGACGCCATTGAGCACCTCGTCCATCGCATTCATGTGCTCGCGGATGCCTACGAGCTGCCCATCGAGTCAGTATTCGTGACTTCGACGTTGGGGAGGGCAATTCGCGCGGCAACGCCTCCTGCAATACAGAGACCGACAATTGCGAGTCCGCTGCTCAGTACATAGGGCGATATCCCGTGGACGATCGACGTAAAACCCAATCCGACGTAGACGGTGACCCCCGCGGACCCTCCGAGCTGGTCCGAGGCCCGCTGGACCCCGGACGCGACTCCCGCATCCTCTTCTGTGACCTCGGTCACCGCCGCATATTGCAGTCCCACGAGCCCGAATCCCATACCCGCGGCGATGAACAGCATCGCTGGGATCAGCAGCCATGCGGGGGCTTCGAACTGCGCAGCTATAGCGATCACGATCATGCCTACGCCTGCGGAACTTAGCCCGACAACGATGCAAGAACGCGCTCCCCAGCACCCCAGGAGGCGGGGCACGATGGTCACGGCGGCGATGAGTGCCACGGCAAGGGGCAGGAGTAGCAGACCGGCTTCCAGTGGGGAAAGACCGAGTTCATCCTGTAGGTAGAACGTGAACAGCAGGAACGATGTCGAAAGCGCCGCGCTCAGCAGTGCAGTCGCAAGATTTGCTCGTACTCGTGTTCGGTTGTGGAAGAAGGTTAGAGGTACCAGAGGATTCGCGGCTCGGCGTTCCACGGTGACGAACAAGCCTGCGGCGACACTCGCTCCTATCAGCGCGGCGATCGCTAGCCATGGCAGATTCCCGGTGTTCTCTCCGGCTTCGACCACCCCGAATGCGAACAGCAGGGGTGCGCTCGTCAGCAGAATCGATCCAAGGAAATCCAACGGGGCGCGCTCTTGTTTCTGGTCGCGTGGCAGGAGGACTACCGTGGCGAGCAGTACGAACAGAATGAATGGAACCGCGATGAGGAAGATCCATCGCCACCCCAGGTGTTCGGTGATGATTCCCGAGAGCACGAATCCCAGTACGAGACCGCAGCTCGCCACTGCCGCCCAGACGCTCAGGGCACGGCTGCGATCCTTTCCTTCGGGAAACAGCAGGACGATCGTTGCCATCGCAGCAGGCAGGGCGAGTGCTTCGCCTGCTCCCTGGAGCAACCTGGCGATGACGAGTAGCGCGAAGGAATCTGCGAGGCCCGCCATTAGCGAGGCTGTTCCGAAGATCGCTGTACCGGTGAGAAGGAGGCGGCGGCGGCCAAAGACGTCGCCCAGGCGGCCACCGAGCATGAGCAAGCCACCGCCTGCGATGGTGTAGCCGACGACGACCCATGTCAGCCCACGCAGGTCAACGCCCAGATCGTTGCCGATGGATGGCAGCGCGACGTTGACCACGGTGACGTCGACGGCGATGAGGAATTGCAGGACAGACAGGCACACGAGGGCTGCCCAGGAACGCGCAGCCGACACTTGCGCTGGCCGCGATGATGACGTGCTGTAAGACATAAAACTCCGCTGCTCGAATGAAGAATCGGGCGACAACGGGTGTCGCTCCGAACCGACGATCAAGCGACGGAACGTGAAACTTGAAAAGTGAGAAGACGTTCCGCCGCTAGCGGAGCGTCTCCGTCACAGCGGCAGCGGCCGCAGCAGAAGCACCTGACATGCCTCCCATTCTAGCCGACAGCAGCGTCGGCGGCAGATGACCCGTGCCACGGGCTCACTCGGGGAGGTATTGCTGCTAAGGCCTGGAGGCTGAGAACACCGTTCCCGAGGGTACTCATCTGTTGGTTCACGGTAATGCCGTGCTCAGAGGCGCTAACCCATCCAAATGGGAGGCCCATGAGCCACTCCACAAACTCCGGCGACGGCCTCGGACCGTCCGTGTCGTTCAGGAGCGTCGGTGATGGGGCTGGTCGTCCGGTGATGTGCTCCCAACGGGCTATCGCACGGGCGTATCCCCCCCCAGCGTCGAAGATGCTCTGAATCAGGCTCCACAGGGTCTCGGACTCGTTGTACTTGGCTCGCGAGCCAGGCGGTCCGTTCAGTGCGATGTCGATAACCTGATGGCTCAGAGCGATGGTGCCGCGTCGGGCGCGAACTTGATCCAGTGTTTCGCTGCCACGGGCTGAGTCCGAGGCCAGCGGGGTACGAAACAGTGTCCCGGCGATGGGCAAAGATGAAGATGCGATAGCGGTGATGGGGTGCGTCGACGAGGGAAGCTGGTAGACCGATCCATCGTGCATCCATCCCGAGGTCGGCCAGATCGCCGAGTACGGCGCCGGCTGCCCGGAGAGGTCGAGCTGGGAAGTCTCCCAAGCCCCACGAGTCGGGTTCCAGGTTGCGAACGGTTGCATCGCCGTGGGTTGCAAACTCCGGGTCGCGTTGCGCATCGTCTTTTTCTTCCAATGGTGCGCGGACGGCGGGTGAGGACAGCAGGCCCCGCACGTTTTCGATGACGACGAGCTGAGGCTTCAGCACGTCGATCGCTTCGGCCATGTGTGACCAAAGTCCTGAGCGGGTGCCGGGTGCGAGGCCAGCCTGCTTGCCTACAGTGGACACGTCCTGGCATGGAAAGCCGCCGCAGAGGATGTCCAGCGCTGGCACGCCGCTCCAGTTGATGGTGGCGATGTCGCCGAGGTTGTGGGCGTCGGGCCAGTGGTGAGCGAAGACGCGGGCGACGGGTTCGTTGATCTCGGAGAACCAAACGGTCTCGGCGTTGAAGACGTGCTCGACGGCGAGGTCGAGTCCGCCGTAGCCACTGAATAGGGAGCCGACTTGCAGCGGGCGGTCGTGGTGATCGGTGTCGAGCATGAGGACTCCGGCTGACAGGGTGATCCCCGGTCGGACTCCCCACAGGAAGTCGTTGTCGGGCTGGTCAACCTCTAGGTGCTGATTACCCGATCCGCCGCGTCCGTCTTCACATGCGCCGCCGACGTGCACCGTCCTGACTCACTCGTCTGTCAGGCATGCCGGACTCCCTGCCATCCGGCCACCAGAACCACCACGCGTCTTGCAGATGAGGTCAACTCCGCCATCCGTCTCTCGCTCGCAGAGAGCGCGATCCAGAACGTCAACGGTGTGGGAGATACTTCCGGCATGAACGACATGCAGTGGACTGACGAAGATTCCGCCCGGCTCGCCTTTGAAGCGTTGGCGGCTGACCATCCGTCACGAGTAGCGAAGGCCTTCAACGACCTTTTTCATCAGGACGACCTAATGGCATCTGTCCTTGAGATGTTTGTGACGCCAGAAGCCTGCGCCGATTGGGGAGACTTCTCAGATGGCAAACGGTTCTTCCTCGACCAAGCGATTGCTATCTCCACACGAGCGCTACGCCCGAAGGAAGCAAACGATGTGGCCTACGTGAAGCTCGTCCCCGACAGCGGCGCGTACCTCGTGAAGCAACCGAGGCAAAACGTGATCGCCTACGTCACTTTCGTATGGCGTCCAGAACTCCACGGTTGGCGTATTCACTCGATCGGACAGCCCGCGCCACCTTACTTGCTGCCCCGCACTGATCTTGGTGGCACTGCGCCACGATATGAGTCCGACGTTGAAGTCTCGATGGAATCAAAAGGATAGCCACCAGCGCTCTAGGGTTGCGTCCTTCGACATCTGCAACCCCACGCGGTTCGGCGGTTCCGGTATGTGCATCTCGTCTGCCGTGAGGGGCAACCCCGTCCGCGCTTAGGTTCGCTGTCAGACCGAGTGGTTCGATGGCGAGGCTTTCATCTTGCCGGCTTGGCTCAACTGCCAGGTTGCCTTACAGATCCGTTGACCACGCAGTATCGGTGGGTGCGCCGACCAGGAGAAAGCTCGGCCTACCCAGCATCGTGTACATAAGACTCTCGGGCACATATCCTGGTGAGCGTAACCAGCCTCGCACCCGTTGCTCGTCGCTGGTTCGTGCGGCGATGCCGACAAGTCGAGCTTCCGCATCCTGATACAGGTGCGTTCGTCGCATGCCATGGTCACCTGTCATGAACTGCTCGATCGGGCTGGTGCCATTGACTCTTGTGAAAGCCCATTCCATGAGTTTGCGGTTCCCATGGACAAGATCGATAACTACGTTTAGAGCTTGAACTTGATGCCAAACATCCATAACCGAAGTGTTCGCGGGCGTTGCGGAGTCATTGACAGCGAGAGCCACATATCTCAGGAACCGGGCCACAATCTGCGTGTTGTGAAATACGTTTACTGGAACCAGGGTGCTAAGTACCGAAACAGCGCCAGCTCTGATCAAGAGATCTCCGATGTTTACCACTCCTCCTCCTCGTGGAGAGGTGTGGCACGCGCTGAGAATCACCAATGGTGGGACTGCGCCGAAGTCATCTCCGAGGCTGCGTTCATCCTCCCCGATAATGATGCCGGCGACATTTTGCTCAGATGCGTGAAACCCGTGTGCGCTAAGGATCAGCACGTCCGGTGCTGAGGCGGTGATCGCTTCACGGAGCGAAACTCTGGTAAGCGTCTCACTGATCGTGAAGTCAATGCCTGCGGCCTCCATCTCGTCGGCGATACGTGCCCATCCCACCCGAGATGCTGCCCCAACGGGGTCCGAACTCGGGATGCACTCCGCAACGAGGACTTTGAACCCCGCGTTCAAAAGGTGTGGTGCCTGTGGGATGAGTTCAAACTGCAATGCACGCGTGAGAGGGTTGATGGGACGATAGCTGATTGGGAGACGATTGCAGATAGGTGAGGAGTCGCCGGGCAGGGTCAGCAGCCCCAAGGGGAAGTTGGTGAATACTTCGATGGACGATGCGCAACGTATGGCTGCGACCATTTCGTCGGTCCAAAAGGACTCAGTGGCATTGTTGAGACGCTGAAAAAGTCGTCGAACTGCCCCTGGACGCGGCACCTCTGACCAATGTCGTTCTAGCGCTGCGACAGCATGAAATGCTTCTGGAGTCAGCACATCTTCAAGGACGATGCCCATAGAGTTGTCCGCCGACGCGGCATGACTAACCATCAGTGCCCTAACTTCTGGGTAGTCATCCCTGAAGACGCCGTCGGTGATTCCGTCCGCGCCCGAAGAGAACCTGACGTATCGAGGTGCTGTGCCGGATAGACTCATCGTCAACCGCATGCGCATGTTTGACTTCTTCTCCAAAGCTAAGGGGTAATGCGCTTCGGCTGAATCAATGTCGACACCCTCGTGCTCGAGTTCTGCAAGGGCTTCGAGATGTATTCGAAGCCCCCGGACATGCGCTGCCGAACGAAACGGAGATCCCTGTTCTTTGGGGAACTCGAGCGGAACCGCCATCATTCGTGCCAGTCTTTGAAGTGAAAGAAATGAGCCGTCCTGTCGTATCGGCCATGACCACCTCGGAGTTGCAGGTTCGAGGACAACACTTCGCGGCCAGTCATCGAGCCATCGCGAAGCCAGTAGCCGCCAGTGTTCGTCTAGGGAAGATTGACCTAGCGTCTCGAAGGCGGCCGGCGGGAGCAGCGACCCGACCTGCCTCGAAGCCGTCTGCGCTGCCTTGATCCGGTCGGAAGGCGCAAGGATGAGAGCTGGTTCATACGGAGCAGTCAACACCGCCATGAGTTTTGCTTCATCCAGCATTACATCTGGGATAAGTGCGATTGAGTGACCACGAGGAAAACCGACTACCTGATCTCTGATCGCCGGTATTTGCAGGTCAAGCGTTTCGAACCGGTTCTTTGGAAGGTGCATCGCATAGTGGATACCGATAAGGGCTGGCAGGAGTGCTTCGTCAAAGGTTCCGGACTGTGGCTCATCTGGAATGAATGCTGGTTGGAAAGCCGCTCCATCTGGTCCAAGCGGCGCCGCAACA
The DNA here is from genome assembly GCF_008831235.1 of Pseudoclavibacter sp. CFCC 11306. Lineage (GTDB taxonomy): Bacteria > Actinomycetota > Actinomycetes > Actinomycetales > Microbacteriaceae > Pseudoclavibacter_A. The sequence continues at coordinate 104,782 of NZ_WBKF01000001.1, read as the reverse complement.
ATGTATAGGGGCGTTGGAACGCCCACCTTGCGGTCGTTACTCGTCACGCTGAACCTCGCTACTGGATTATAGATAGACGGAGAAACCAGAATCGCGTCAATGAGTAGACGCAACAACCAGGCACCCTGCAAACCTAACCCTCGTACACCGGCGTAGTGCGGATTTGAAGAACCGCGCGGCGTCCGCCCACCTATACATCGTGACGGTTTCGATGCGGGTGATGAGTTCCGGTGACGGCTACAAGTACCTCCTGCGCTCGGTCGTGGCAGGAGACGGCGAGCGCTCACTCTCGACACCGCTGACCCGGTACTACGCGGAAGTCGGGAACCCTCCCGGCCGCTGGATCGGCACCGGCATTGCGCAGCTCGGCGGCGGGAGAATCCTCTCTGGCAATGAGGTCTCGGAGAAGCAACTGCAGCTCCTTCTCGGCATGGGCCGCGACCCCGTCACCGGTGACCCTCTGGGTCGCGCCTACCCCGAATACTCGACCCCTGCCGAGCGCATCCGCGAACGAGTCGAAGGTCTCGACCCTGAACTCGGCCCAGCCTCGCACGCTGAGGCGGTCGCGCGGGTCGAAGCCGAGGAACGGCAACGCGGCACCCGCAAGGCGGTCGCCGGCTACGACTACACGTTCTCCCTTCCGAAATCGGCGTCGGTGCTGTGGGCAGTAGCTGATGCGGGCACGCAAGCCCTGATTGCCGAAGCGCACCACGCCGCGATCGCCGAGGTGATCGAGTTCATGGAACGAGAAGTGGCGGCGACCCGTGTCGGTGCCACGGGCGCGGATGGGGGCGCGGTCGCGCAGGTCGATACCTTCGGTCTTGCCGCGACCGCCTAGGACCACTACGACTCCCGTGCCGGCGACCCGCACCTCCACACGCATGTCGTCGTGTCGAATAAAGTGCGCACCGTCATCGATGGGAGGTGGCGGTCGCTGGATGGGCGGCCGATGCACGCTGCGACCGTGGCGCTCTCCGAGCTGCACGAGGCGATCATCGCGGACCACCTCACCCGGCTCCTCGGCGTCGAATGGGAAGCACGCGACCGTGGCCGAGACCGCAAACCGGCCTGGGCGGTCACGACCGTGCCCGAGGAACTCGTGCTCGAGTTCTCCACCCGATCGCACCAGATCGACGAAGCGAAAGATCGCCTCATCGCCGAGTGGGTGCAGAACCACGGACGGCGGCCCTCGGCCGCGACAGTCATCAAGCTCCGTGCGCAAGCGACGCTGAGCACCAGGCCCGAGAAGAAGATCCGCTCCCTCGCCGACCTCACCACCGACTGGCGGTGCCGCGCCACCAGCATCCTCGGCCGCGAGAGCAGCGATTGGGTGCGCGAAGCGATCCCGGCTGGTGAGGTGCGGGTGCTCCGCGCAGACGATATGCCGCTTGAGCAGATCGAGGAGATCGGGCAGCAGGTCGTGGAAGCCGTGGGCGCGAAACGGTCGACCTGGCACCGGTGGAACCTCACCGCCGAGGCCGCACGGCAGACGATGGGCTACCGCTTCGCCACGACCCAAGATCGGGAAGCGGTGACCGGGTTGATCGTCGATGCCGCCGAGCGTGCCTCGCTCCGGCTCACCCCGCCTGAGCTCGTATCGACCCCGGCACGGTTCCAGCGCATCGACGGCACGAGCGCATTCCGGCCCCGCCACTCGGTACTGTTCTCCTCCGAGGTACTGCTGAACGCTGAGGCTCGGTTGCTTGAGCGATCCCGCACGACCACAGCACCGACGGTGCCGCTCGCGGTAATCGAGCGGATCGCTGCACGGCCTGACCGGGAAGGCCGGGTGCTCGGCCCGGACCAGGCCGAGGCGCTCACCCGGATCGGAGTTTCCGGCCGCGCCCTCGATCTCCTCGTCGGCCCGGCGGGCACCGGGAAGACCACCGCGATGCGCGCCCTCCGCCTCGCCTGGGAAGCCGAGCACGGCAAAGGCTCGGTCGTGGGGCTCGCCCCTTCCGCGGTCGCAGCGGAAGTCCTGGCTGAAGACCTCGGCATCGCGACCGAGAACACCGCCCGCTGGTGGACAAAGTACCTCTACGGCACGGCATCCTTCGAGAAGGGGCAGCTCGTCATCATCGACGAAGCGAGCCTCGCCGGCACCTTTTCCCTCGACCGCGTCACTGCCGTCGCGGTTGAGGCTGGCGCGAAGATCCTGCTCGTGGGCGACTACTCTCAGCCTCAATCTCCGGAAGCCGCCGGTGCCTTCGGGCTCCTCGCGAACGACCGCGAAGACACTCCTCAGCTCTCTACGATCCACCGATTCTCGAACCCGTGGGAGAAAGCCGCATCGCTCCGACTGCGCCTCGGCAAAGCCGACGTGATCCCCACCTACGAGGCTGAGGATCGCATCATCTCCGGCGATACCGACGACATGACCGCGGCAGCCTACGAAGCCTGGCGGCAAGACCAGCGCGCGGGCATCCCCTCGATCCTCGTCAGCGACTCAGCCGAATCCGTCGCCGCGCTGAACCTTCGCGCCCGCACCGAGTTGATCCTCGCCGGCATTGTCGCCCCGATCCGTGGCGAGGTCACCCTGAACGGTGGTGCGCAGGCTGCGGCAGGCGACACGGTGATTACGAGGAAGAACAACCGGCGGCTGCGCACGAAGACTTCGTGGGTGCAGAACGGCAACCGGTGGATCATCGCGAACGTCCACCGCGACGGTTCCGTGACTGTGCGTCCGGCGGAACGCAGCAGGGGCGGTTCGGTGGTGCTGCCCGCCGACTACGTCGCCGAGCACCTCGACCTCGGCTAGCCGAGGTACCCCAAACGCACTCACCCCTGATCGTGCGCGTGTGCGTGTGCGCGATCTGAGTTTACTCCGCGCCGCTCGACACCACGGCACCCCGGCCAGCGCTGCTGTTGTCGATATGCTTGAGTTATGCGTGAGGGGTCAGGGTTTACAAGCCAGCAGTGGCTCAACGGGTTACTTCCCGAGGTCGACTCCGCGCGGAGCGTGCTCGCATCGGCTGATCGACTGTTGCGGCAAGACGGAGCCCTCGAACGCGACCTCGATGCTGTCCTTGCGACTTACTCGATAGGCATCGAACGACTGATGAAGCTCGCGCTTGGCACCGCAGCCGTCTCGAGAGGTGAAGGTTGGCCGAAGAAGATGGGCTTCACCCGCGACGGCTGGGGCCATGCCTTAGACGAGATGGATGAGCGGCTACGCTCCGAACTTCGCGAGGCAATCGAGTCTGGCGACTGGGATCGGAAACGCTTGCTGCGCAGTTGGATTTGCACCCTCGACAACGACCCTGTCTGGGCAGCGGTGGTTCGCACGCTGAGGAACTATGCAGACACGGGCCGATACCACCACCTTGACCAGGTTTCCGGCAAAGAGGTCAGCTCGCGGTCATCTAGAACGATGTGGGACGAGGCAGAGCGGGCGGCAATCGCTAGCTCACCTCTTCTCTCTGCCCATCACCAGCGAACGATAGAAGGCGCGGACTTCGCGCCATTCGAACGAGAGCTGCGTGCTGAAGTTGCTGACTCGATCAAACGCTGGGTTTCTATCGTTTGCTTGTTCGGCTTCCACGGCGTACTCGGTGAAGACTGGCGTGTCATCGGGGCCTCCGCGCTCCCCGATGACGCGTTGCCGGTCCGGGTGCTGCCGAGCTGTGAGGCTCAAGCGTGACGGCCCGCACGAGAGACTTCAGGTGACGACTGTGCTGCCAGGTGGGTTCGAGGACGATGAGCCCGATATCGTCGAAGGGCAGTTGTTCCGGGTCCTGTCCAATTTTGATGGTTCAGTCTTACTTGAGTTGCGGAACGGCAACACGGCCCGTGCCAATGGTCCGGGCCTAGCTGATCTAGAGCCCGGAGACGTCTTCCTACTTGCCGACGGTCGAGTCGAGCGGCTTGCTGCCGAATCATGGCCAGCTGGCGATCGCACCGGAACCGTTGTATGGGCTGGGAGCACCGACATCGTCGTGAAGTCAGCTGGCTCCACATATAGCTTCCGACAGCGAGCCGACGATCCCTTCGAGAAGGGGCAAACGGTCCGACTCGGACCAGACGGCCAGCCAGTCGCCGTAATTGCAGACGAGCCCATCGACGACCTCAGCCTTCTCCGCGACGACGATTTCGACCCGGAGTCTCTTGTTGTCCGCAAGGAAGATAACACCACGTCCGTCGAGGATTTCGGCGGCAGCATATTGCTTGTCCGCCGTGCCCTCGATCTCGCGACCGTGGCTCTTTCACCCGACGACCCGTTGCGGACAATGGGAGTCAATCCCATCAAGGGGATGCTCTTCAGCGGCCCCTCTGGCACGGGAAAAACGTTTCTTGCCCGGGGTCTTGCCGCTAAGCTCGACGCTTCCTTCTACAACGTTGGCGGGCCCGCGATTGTAGACAAGTTTGTTGGCCAAACTGAGCGCCGACTCCGCGAGATCTTCGAGCATGCGCAAGATAACGGCCCCGCGATTCTCTTCTTTGATGAGATCGATAGCTTGTATACGCAACGGGGCGAACACAACCACGAGGCAACCAACCGGCTCGTTGGACAGTTCCTGTCTCTTCTTGACGGCTTCGTAGCGTACGACCGAGTGCTCATTATTGCGACGACGAACCTTCCCGGTGCACTCGATGACGCGCTCTTGCGACCTGGACGGCTGGGGCACAAGCTCGTCTTCTCCTTGCCTTCTAAGGAAGACCGGGTTCAGATTCTCTCGGCGTCGAGTCGCAAGGTGGTTTTCCGAGAGAGGCCAGACCTATCAGCGCTGGCTCAACTCACGCAAGGCTGGACAGCGGCCGAGCTCGCTGCGATCTGGACAGAGGCCGGTCTCGCTGCGACTCTCGACCATAGGAAATCCATCGCTTGGGAAGACATCCTCATCGGCGTTGAAACGGTTGACCGCGACCGCAAGACTCACCTAAAGGCAGAATGATGGCTATCTGGAACCGCAAGCGCAATGAACCCCGCGACCGCCACCGTGAGTTCATTTATCTGGACGAAGTGAGTGTCGTCAGCCTTCTCGCTGGCCTTCAAGGTGAGATTAAGGAGGCCGTCACTGACACACTCGCACGAACGGAAGACCACAATTTGGGGGGCACCCTAGGTGCGGCGAAGGCCGGTGCCAGCGTGGAATCACGCCTTGGCACATCGCGGACCTCCACCAACGAGGTTGTCCGGCGTGCTGTCATCCAAAGCACGTTCCGGGACCTCTGGCGACGCGACGTCGGAGTTCTCCTTCACGACATCTCAGGGATCAGGCGTAGGTCTCGCAAAACGATCCACTCACATCGCGATCTTGAAAAATCCCTCCCACGATTGAAGAAAGCAAAAATAGCCGTCCCCCTGAGTGACGTCCACCGTGGCGACATCGTGGAGATGGACGTCAAGGTTGAAGCCGATCAGTTCTTCAAGATCATCACGATGGGTACTACGCTTCTCGATCTGATGAACGGTCGAGAGGACCTTTTTGGCATCTCGGATGCGGACGTTCGTAAGGTCGCACCGATGATCGAGGTGCTCGGGGAACTCCTCGTTGGGCTCGTTCCCATGCGGGGACTAGCTACAAGTCACAGCGTCGTCGAGGTGGCCGGTCAGCAGGTCGCAATCGCAACGGAGCTTCTCGGAGATGAAGTGCGGGAGAGCGCGAGACCGCTCGAACTGGTCGGCTTCGCAGAATCCGATTCCTTCTGGCGAGACCTCCGCCGCACGCTATTCTCGGGATCCACCTTCACCGTCTACGCCCGGGCGGAAGGACCTATACTCACGTCGCCTTGGTCCCCAATCAAGATCGCGGACCTCCTCGAATCCCTGTCACCTGATCTCCGTGACGAGGTAGTGCTGCCACTGCAACAGCTTGACCTTGGCAACACCAAGTTGGCCGAGACCCCCGACGCAAACGTCACCGCTCAGTTTCAACTTGAGAACTTCGCTGCTGCGCTCCAAACAGCCTCGGGCGCAACCCCAGATGCCACTTTGGCCAACGAGGCCGTTGCAACTGCCATCCCGGCACTGGCTTCCGCGACAACTATTGAGGAGCGGCGTCGTGCCTTTGAGCCCGTCGCTCAGGCCGTAGCGGGCGAGGACGCTGACCGTGACCTGCTGCTGACAACCAGATCTGAATGGATCGATCGACTCCCCGAATCCGTGCAGAACCCTTCGACGGCTCCTCTTCAACAGCCGAGCCCCAAGGTATTACCAGTTCAGCTCGAAGTTGGGTTCGTCGCGATGTATTGGTGAGCTGCCAACCAAGCAGAAACACCACCTGTTTTCTTCCGCCCGCGCCGCTATCCCTTTCGATTGCAATCCACGAAGCGAAATGATTACAGAGTCCGAGCCGTAGTAGTTCACGAGTTTTTCCGAATTATTGCTACAAGCCGCGTGCTGGCCCGTCCCTTCGCGGATCGCCGTGGTGAGGGCCGTAGTCGAAGGGGTCGCGGAGCTGCCGTGTCCGTTCGGCCGCACGCCGCTGGGCCTCCTCGGCGGCGATCCGTTGTGCGTCCAAGCGTGCGGCTGCCTGTTCGACGGGCAACGCACGCAGGGTCTCGACTTCCTGGCGTACTGCCACGGCTCGTGCGGTGGCTTCGCGGGCTTGCCGGTGGGGGTTGATCGTGACCATTCCGGCGTGGGCGCGGTGCGCTTGAGTGGGACCGTATTCGTGGACCAGGAGCGCGATCCGTTCGCGTTCGTGCCGTTCCCGCACGCGGTCGCTCTTTGCGGTCGCGGCTGTGACAGCCTTCAAGGAATCGAGCACCCGCGGATCGCGTTCGGCGTGGCTAGCGGCTTGCTGCGCCGACCATACGGGCAGCGCCTGGGCCGCGTGGGGCGGTTCGTCTCCCCAGGAGGTGCGCACCTTCGCCCGAACGGTACGCAAGCGCTCGGCGGCTGTCTGCTGCTCGGCGCGGGCTCTGCGCCTGCCCAACCGTCTGCTGGCAGCGAGTTGCGCTGTCGCGGTGGCCTCGGCCGCCACAGCGGCGCGATAAGCCGCCCCATCCGCCTCAGCCTGCGCAGTGAGCGGCACGGCGACCTCGGCGCGGGTCTGCTCGGCGGTTGCCTCAGCGGCACGAAGTAGTGCGGTGGCTTCGGCGTTCTCCGCGCGGTGGGTGGCGCGTTGGGTGTCGAATCGTGTGGCGGTCTGCGTCCACCTTGCCGCCTGCCGCTCGGCCTGTTCCGCCTCGGCGATCAGGCGTGCGATCGCCTCGTTCACTTGCCGTACCGGACCGTCAGCGATGAGGCCGCGTACTGCCTCTGCTGCTTGGGCGGTGGCGTAGTCAAGGCCACGGTCAGCGGGATCGCGTTGCATCGCGTCAATGAACTGCGCCCTGGCGTCGGCCATGTTCTCGGCGACGATGTGGAGCCGGTTGTGCTCTCGACCTCGGGTCATGCCGACGTAGACGCCTGCCGCGCTCTTCGCCTCCGACAGCACGGTGTGCGAGGCGTTGACGGTTGCGCCTTGGACGCCGTAGGCAGTCGCGGCGTAGGACAGGTGCGTGTGCTCGTTCACATACTCGGCAGGGAGGGTGACGGTGTGGGGGTTCGTGCGACCGCTGCCGACCTCGCGGGCATAGACGGTGCCGTCGTTCTTGACGTGTTGGACGATCCACTGCTGCCGGTTTGCTACTCCCACATCGCTGTCGTTGCGGCGGGTCTGGATGAGGTCACCGGCTCCGATGCTTAAGCCATCGCTGCCGGTCGCGGTCATGGTGTCATCAACTTCACCGCGTTGGACCCGTCCGGTACGGATGCGCTCGTTCATCTCAGCGGCTTCGTCGTTGGTGGCAACGGTGATCGCTTCATCGTCCTGGGCGTGGGTGGTGATGTGTTCGCGTGCGGTGTCCTCGTCAGCGTGGACGGTGACGAGCCCCATCGCGGCGAGCCGGTCGAACACGTTGCCGGGGTTTTCCCGGTCGCGCATCGTCAACGTGAGCGCCGCGTATTCAGCGTCAGCGAACCTGTGGAGTTCGGTCATGTCGTAGGTGCGGCCCCTGATTTGTGCGGCCATGTCGAGCACCCCGCCCCTGCCGACGGCGGGGAGTTGGGCGCGGTCTCCGACGAGCGCGACCGTCGCTCCTACTTCGGTGGTGATGGTGAGGAGGGCGTGGGCGGTGTCCTGGTCGAGCATGCCCGCCTCGTCCACGATCACCCGCTCACCCCGATCCAGCACCGCACCCTCTGGTGGGCCGGTGTAAGTGCGCCCTGTTTCAGGGTCAGCGTCTCCAACGGCGAGGCGTGCCCATACACCGTCGCTGTTCCATCGCCACCCGTGCGCGTGCACGAGCGCCGCAACACTCGTGGCGGGTACGCCGAGTTCTTCGTGCGCGACCTGTGCCGCGCGCAGCGTCGGTGCAACCACCCGCGACTGTCTGCCGTGCTCGGCGGCGACGTCGATGGCGGTGCGGAGCATCGTCGTCTTCCCGCTCCCCGCAGCGCCCTCCACGATCACCAACGGATCAGACGAGGCAACCGCCACAGCCGCGACCGACTGCCCGCCGTCCAGTCCCGTCGCGTGCGCGGCCTCGGTCACGTCCGGATGCTCCGGTGCTTGCTCCGACACAGCGGCGGCGAGCCGGTCGCGGAGCGCGGTTTCGGCGGCGACCACGGTGAGGCTGGTCAGGTGCGCGACATGCTCCGGTGTCGCCGCATCCGGCGGGAGCACGGAGAAGCAATCCGACACGGCAAGATCGGTTGCAACCGTGATGAACTCGCGCAGCTCGGTCGGTATGGCGTGCACGCCTGCCTCGGTGGTGATGCGGGTGACGTGCTCCTGCACCGTATGCCTCGTCCACGTCGAGGATGCAGCGGCGCACCGATCCAGTGCCGCGATGCAACCTCCTGTACCGCCAGATCATCCAGCAGCACCGAGCGCTGCACCGCATGCTGATTGAGTTTCGCAGGGTCGTATCCGGCGTCGCGGAGTTCCTGCACCCACCACTGCTCATTCTTCAAGTCGGCGGGCTTCTTCCCTGGCCGTTGGTGCGTCCAGGCGATACCTTGCAGCCTCGCGGTCATGACGGGGCCGAGCGCTTCGCCTGGATGGTCGGCTTCCCAATCGACTTCGAGACGGTCAAGGTTGCGTCTGATCTGCGCCGACCGCTTCGACGTCACCCCGTTGAACGGCTGCAACTCGACCACCTCACCGGACACCGGGTCGAGGGTCAGGCCGTGCTCTGCGAGGGTCTGCGCGAGGTGCGGATGCGCAGCAATGACCGCGGTACCGAGGGCACGAATCGCGCTCTGCTGCTTGAACAACGCCGCCGTGTCGAGTGCCCGCCACCTCCCAGCCACCCACACCCGAGTGCCGATCTGCATATGGATGTGCCGGTGCGGGTCACCCGCCCGCGAGGTCTTATGGCGGATGCCGACGACCTGCATCCGCTCGATAGGCAACACTTCCCGCGCATCACGCGGTCCGACTCGCGTCACCGAGTGCTGGCCGAGCCACCACTGAATCTCTGCGAGGGCGTCCTGCTGCGCCTGATCGAGGGCGGCGGAGACTTCGGGTTGGAGGGCCGCGGCAACCGACAACGACTTGGGTGCGTTGATCGTCATCTCCGCGAACAACGGCGACCCCTTTGACCTTTCACCAGGCTTGCGTGGGGTGCCCCTCGACTCGCCCGTGATCGGCTCGGTCCAATCCACCCACCCCTCATACTCCACGGCTGTCAGGGAGCGAGTGGCGGTGACCTCGCCACGAGCATCGAGCACGGTGTATTCGGCGACGGCGTTGTCTGCGCCGAGGTAGTACTCGTCGGCGCGGGAGCGGTCCGCCTCGACGTACCGGCGCGCGGCGGCACCGGTACCGCGGAACATGATCACTCCGCCCTTCATCCTGGCCTCCCTCATGAGTCGTCTCATGAGGGAGGTGCGCACGCCCCACCAACGGTGGCATACGTGCATCGCTGTGTTACGGGGCATACAGGATCGGGGCAGTGCGTCAGCGGGGCACTTCGGGGAGAGACGGGTGTCAGGCAGCGTAAGGGCCGAAGAAGCGTGTGCTGGAAGCAGGTCGAAGCGCTTGCCTCGGAAGTGCTGGCTGGCAGGAGTTCAGAGCGAAGAGGCAGAATAGGAGGCGAGGAGGTCTGCCGGATGAGCATGCATGTGCCGGAGTCAATGATGCCGTGGATGACTCGTTCGAGCGCGCCGTCCTTCACCGCCGAAGACGTGGAAGCGCTGTCCGTCGGAGACACCGCCTCGTTGGTCGGCGTGAGCGTGAGGACGCTGCACCACTGGGATGACATTGGCTTGGTTGTCCCGCGCCATCGGTCGCGCTCTGGTTACCGTGCGTACGACGGCGATGACATCGGCCGGATTCACCGTGTGCTCATCTACCGAGAACTCGGATTCAGTCTCGCAAGCATTCAGGAAATCCTCGATGACCCCACCGTTGACGAGGAGCAGCAACTCCGTGAGCAGAGACGGATCATTGGCAACCGTATCGGTCGGCTCTCCGAGATGGCGGCAGGTATTGACCGGCTCCTAGCTGCGCGGGAAACAGGGACGCGTCTATCGATGCAGGAGCAGGCGGAGATCTTCGGACAGGACTGGCGGCCGGAATGGGCAGAGGAGGCCTACGAACGCTGGGGAGACTCGCGCGAATGGACACAGTTCGAGCAGAACGTCGCGCAACTTTCGGCAGACGAACGCGCCAGGATTTATGACCAGGGTGAAGCCGTCCAGCGTGAGCTGGTCGAAGCTAAGCGGGCCGACGTCGCGCCGGGAACTATCGAAGCCAATCGACTTGCTGAAGCTCACCGAAATACGATCAATCAGTTGTTCGCCTGCTCGCACTCGATGCACGCTGTCTTGGGACGCATGTATGTCGAGGACGAACGATTCACCGCGAATCTCGACCGTTGGGAGCCGGGTATGAGCGTGTGGCTGCGAGATGTGATCTTCGCCAACGCAGAGGCTCACGGTGTGGACCCGGTACAAGCCGAATGGGAATGACACCAGAGAAAATGGTGCGGCACGTCATGCACGTGATGGGTGCCGAGCGTGTCTGGAACATCTTCGTCTGCTGACCGCGTTCGTGGCATCGGCGAAAGTACGGCGGCACCCCGGATGATCGCACACCTTTACTCTTGACCACCCATCCAACGCGAGCAGCAGCATGAACGCATGCCGCAATGTGATCGGATCGTTTACGTCACCGCGTCGGATTCGGCTACATACCTCCGCGACGCCTTGCTCTTCGTGAGTGATTTCGGACCATAGCAATTGAGACGCATACGCCTGCCCCGACTGCTCGGCCGCATTGAGATAGGGCGCGAGTGCCTCAGGTCGATGCTCCATCGCCTGCCCGACCAGCCCAGCCAACCGTGCCACGAGCGCCACAGGCACGCGCAGCTCGCGGGCCGCTTGTCTGGTCGATGGAGGGTGCTCGGGCGTCTGATCCATGTCAGTGACGCTAGGGGCTTCCCTCGCGTGAGGGTCTAGCAGTTGACTCTCACGTCGCGTCATGCCGAACCGTGGAGCGCATGCACGTAACAACATCGCTTCACGACCGCATCAACGGCCCCGACGAAGAGCGCGCGGTCATCGATGACCCACATCATCCCATTGCTCGCCGGATCGGCGATGTCTTGCGCAACCGTTCGCCAAGGCCAAAGACCATCCTTATCGATGACCTTGAGAACATCGAGCAAGCGGTACGAAACAGCGTCCGGCTGGACAGTCTGTACGTGACCGAAGGGCTTCAGCTCGCCTCAATCAGCGGCGCAATATCCGAATACGGAAGGCTTCCAACTCACAAGCTTTCCCGCAACGTTGTTGATGGCCTGTTCGGTGGTGAGAAGCGAGCGCGAATTTTCGCGTTAGCGAAGGCTCCTCATCCCGCACGACTTAGCGACCTTTCGGGAGTAGAGGACGACATCGTCGTGCTCGATGGTGTCCGCTTGGTCGGAAATATTGGCGCGATCACGAGGACATCGGTGGGCTTCGGAGCCGCTGGGCTGGTTCTCCTGAATAGCGGATTGCGAAATGTGTTTGATCGACGGTTGATCCGAGCAAGCAGAGGCCTTGTCTTCGCTCTCCCGATCGTTCTCGCGACTCTTGACGAACTTACTGAATACTTACGCAGTGAGCGGATCAGTGTGGGAACACTTACGGCGCATGCAACGGAGGAGCTGGAATCCGCGTCCGGTGTCGCGGAGCGGATGGCGATAGTTCTGGGCAGCGAACGGCACGGCGTTTCCGAAGAAATCGACACGATAGCAAACCACAGATACGCAATCCCCATGTCGCCTGAGATTGAGTCACTGAACGTCTCCGTCTCGGCAGGCATCGCCCTTTACGAACGTAACCGTTCAATCCGGCGTCGCACATAACCGGCTCAGTAGCATTCTGCGACTGCTCAGCTCAGTGATGTCAGCACAAGACTCGTCAGCGTCGAATTCTTCTGTTACGTCGTCTCTAGGTTCTGCTGCGCGACGGTTGACGCAGGCTCAGGCTACGTGCCGTATGTGGCACTGCTGTTGACGGGCAGCGGGTGTAAGGGCATACCGCTGCGCGTCTCGGCTTGGGTGCTTGTGGCGCACCTCCTTCTCGGGAGGTGCCACCGTGACCGAACACACCCCACCCACTACAGGCGACGATGCCGTAGCCCCGGAAGGCTCGCCGCGTCACGGGTTCGAGACGCCAGAGGGCTTGCGTGCCCTGCTGATCCGGTTGCACGAGGCCGGGCCTGGGGCCTGGCGCAGTGACCGTGAAGCGGCTGAACTGATGCGGTACACGGCAGAGAGGTACCGGCGGCTGGCACGAAAGTACGGGCTGGATGAGTGGGAGGTGGCTTCGGCTGCGTTCGAGGTCATGCTCGCGCCCTCGACGCGGAACGCAGGTAACCCGTGGGCGGTGGTTACTCGTGCTGTGCAGATCACCTGTGGCGTTGAGGTACGGGCGGCGGGAATGCGCGTCTCGCCGAGCAAGGTACGCCACACGGCAAGGATCGTCGGGTTCCACGACGCCATCCGGTTCGCGGAGCGAGAGAGCTTGGCCGACTACCCCCCAGCGTTCGCCGTGAACTCCGCGAGCGACGATGAGGGGGACTTCGACGGCAGCGACCGTGCTCGGGTCGCTGCCGTTCTATCGGAGATAGTCGGGCTGTTCGCCTCGGTAGGCTGGGACGCCGTGCTCGTGACCGACTGCATCGAGCACGTCGCTTACCGGCTCGGTGACTTGACCTCCCGTCCGAACGCGGTGGAGGTGCTGCGCCGCGACCGCGCTATCTCGGCACTGCTGGGGATACCGCCGAGGTCGTGGGCTGCGTTGCTGCGGATCGTGCTGGGGCATCCTGCTCCGAAGCACGCTGGTACTGCGACCGGCGACGGGGTGCTGCTGCGTCTGCTCAATGGCGAACCCCTCGATTCCCTGCGTTGCGACACTGGCCTGCTGGCTGCGATCTGGGCCGCCAACCCGGACAAACAGACCGAGCCCTGAACCACGGTGAGCGTGCGGGAGGGGCGTCGCACCTATCAGCATGAGCACCCCCGCCGCCTCCGTCTCCGCCGTCATTGCCGACCGTTCTGCGCCGCCGTCACAGCCTGCCGATTCCACGTTGGGAGCACGCCTGGCCGCCGCCTCACGGCAGACGCAGGGCTTGCCCTCGACGGTGGACGATCCGGCGGTGCTGGCCGAACTGCGCGGGCTCTGCACGGCACCTCGCCCCACCAAGCGCACCCTCGCCAAGATGCGGAAAGGCCCCGCACCCTGAACCGTCGGTGCCGGTCAGGACGCGGGGCCGATAGCACCCTGGGCGGTGCTGGTCAGGCGCGCCAGATGAACTCGATCCGCCGGGCGAGAACACTGGCGCGGTGCGCGTCACGGCGGGCCTGGAACGCCTCGGTAGTCTCGTTTCGGCGCTTGGGCACGGCGGTCATCATGTCGGCGGGGTGGGCGTGGACGAGCACGGCTTGCAGGATCAGGCTGGTGGCCTGGTACTGCCACATCGGGGTACGGCCATCCCACTCGGCGGCGACGGTAGTCATGTCGATGCTCGGCCCCGCGTGCTGCTCGGGTAGAGCGGCGGCGTACTCGCGGCGGGTGGCCTCGATGCGCTCAGCGATCCGTGCCCGTTGCCGCACCCACATCGCCTTGTCGATCAGCCCATCGTAATGGTCATCATCAAGTTGAGCCAGGCGCTCTCGGTCAACATCGAGTGTGGCCGCCAGTCCGACACGCGCCGTCAAGTCACCGCCGGTTGCTCGGCGTTTGGTGGGGTTCAGAGTGATCTGCTCGAACGTCGCCAACACCGCTTCCTCTACGAGCTTCGAGACTTCGGCGGAGCGAATCGAGCGATGACAGCCGCCGCGCGTGGCCTGCACGCACTGATACACCGGACCTCGGTGGAGCATCGCCGTTCCGCAAGCAGAGCAGCGGATCAGCCCCGAGAACGGATACATCCGCTTCGCCGCCCCGGTGCCGGGCTGGTGGAAGTTCCGGGCCTTCTTCCGCGCATCGAGCACGTCGGAGACCTGTTGCCAGGTATCCTCATCCACGATCGCAGGCCACGCCGCCTCCACCTGCATCAACGAGGTCTTGGAGCGCGTGCCGTCGGGCAGGATCGGCCGGTACTCACGCACTCCCTTCGTGGAAGAGTTGCGCAGCATCAGTTTCAGTGTCCTGTCCGACCACGCGCATCCGTGGGTGGTGAGCACGCCGCGTTCGTTCCAGTCCTTGCGAATCTGGTACAGCGACTCACCGGCCAGCACCCGCTGCATGGCCTCGGCAACCATCGGCCCGGTCACCGGGTCGATGACGAGGACGCCGGACTCGGCGCGGTACCCGAACGGCACCCGGCCCCATGCCACGCGCCCTCAATGGCCTGCTGCTTCGCCGCCCGCGCCACCCGACGTGCAGTGTCAGCGGATGACTTGTTCGCCATCGCCACCAGCACCCGCGCCATGGCCACATCGGAATCCGTGTCCAGGCGCAGAGACCCAGTCACCGAGCGAACCCCAAACCCACCGAGCACCTTGGCGTCGATGAGGTCTTCCAGGTCGCGCGGGTCGCGCACCGCCCGATCTAAGTCATACGCGACCATCACCTGCGCCTGGCCATCTGCGAGGTGCTTGAGCATCGCACGGAACTGCGGACGGATCACCCGCCGCACCCGCTCACCCGAGGGCAGAGCGATCGTGCGCTGCTTGAACGCCGACGTGTCGTTCTCCCGGAACACCGCCACGACTTCCCAGCCGTGCGCGGCGGCGTAGGCGCGGCAGTCGGCCTCCTGCCGGTCAACTCCACGCTCGCTGCCCTCGGGGTCATCACTGATCCTGACGTACACCACCGACCGCAATGAAGACGCTGCTTGTTCCTGCTCGTTCTGGCCCATCTCCGGCCCCACCCTTCTACTCGTGTGAGAGGTAGGTGCGTTTACAGAACCTCGGCTATGCGATCACGGCGCATCGGGCGCAGGGGTCGACGGTGGATACGGCGCACGCGATCGTGCATTCCCCGGAGATGACCCGCGAATCCCTCTACGTGTCCATGACCAGGGAGCGGGAAGCGAACCACGTCTACGTCGCCACCGACGAGCACCACCTCGAACCCCACCAGCACCGCACCGACCTGGAAATGACCGCCCGCAGCATCCTCTACGGCATCCTCCAGCACGCAGGAGCTGAGCTGTCGGCTCACGACACGATCGCTGCTGAGCAGGACGCGTGGGGGTCGCTGGCGCAGCTCGCGGCGGAGTACGAGACGATCGCGCAAGAAGCCCAGCAGGAACGCTGGATCACCCTCCTCGAACACGGCGGCCTCACCCCGCCCCAGATCGATGAGCTCGTCGACTCGGACTCCTTCGGCCCCCTCACGGTGGTGCTGCGCAGGCTCGAAGCCGACGGTCACGACATCGACGATCTCCTCCCACGCGTCACCCAAGCGGGAAACCTCGACCACGCAGCCGACCTCGGATCCCTCCTCAGATACCGGATCCAACGCGTCACCGCCACCTACCAACCCCAACACCGCCGAGCACCCGGACGAATCGCAGGCCTCGTCCCGCGCGCCACCGGCACCATGACCCCCGACATGACCCAAGCCCTCGCGGAGCGGGAGCAGCTCATGGAACAGCGCCTCACGGCGCTCGTCGCAGCGGTGCGAACCAGCCCGGAGCCGTGGATGCGATCCCTCAACGCGGATGGAGAGCCGGTGGCGGAGGAGGCGTTGGTGGCGGTGCTGGCGTACCGGGATCGGTGGGGCATCACCGCGAGCAGCCCCCTCGGCATAGTCCCGGACGATGACGCGCAACGCATCGACTACGAACGCACCCACACCATCCTCGGGTCCAGCACACGCGACGAAGACGACGCGGCCACGCGGCGAGGCCCTGGACGCGCCGGGCCATCACGCGGCTAACGTCGCAGCGCGATCGCTGCATGCCTGCGTGAGTAGGAAGAAGCAGGCCTAGCGATCGATGGAGGACGGGCGTAGTCTCGGTGCTGGCAGGAATATTTAAGGGCCGAGCCCGCACCCAGCTTCTTGGGTGCGAGTGGAGCAGACCGCCTCGATCAGGGGCACACATTGCAGACGACCTGCCACCCCATCCGTTTGGTACGTCTGTGTGAAAGTGAGACCCCGATCATGCTCCTCACCCGTCTCTAGAACGCAAGCATCCACACCCGCATCTTCCTACGCCGCTGGATGCCCACCAACCGCCTCCTCGACTGGCTCCGCCGCAGAGAGAACCTCCGCTGGGGCATCCCGTTCATGCTCCTCGGAGCCGCTTACATCTTCACCGCAGCCATCTGCACCACCCTCATCAACCAGGGATGGAGCGAATGGCTCTACCTCGCCTTCGCCCTCTGCTTCTACAATGGGCTGAAGCTCCTACTCTTCGGACCCTGGAGCCTCATCCTCCTGGCCCGCGCCTGGACCCGTGAGGCGCGAGCCCGCAGGCAGAACCGGCTGCGCCAGCCCCAGGCCGTACCGCAACACTGAGCCGAATGCATCCAGTGAGACGGCGGCGCTACTCGTCTGTCGCCGAGTCCCGGTAAGAGTCGAGGAGCCGCTCCCAATCGGCGGCTGGGACGAGGTGCGGGATCGTGGGGTCCAGGAGTCCGGTGTCGACGACGTACTCATGTTCGCGGCGGGTGGCATCGAAAAGCGCGAGCACCGCCTCGCGAGGGGCGTCGATCTCGTAGATCTGATGCGGCAGGCTCGAAAGCGATCCCAGCCGGGTCGCGAACCAGTGCGCTCGCTCGAAACTCGTCGTCCACGACAAGCCTGTCTGATGCCCGTCCGCTGCAGCGCGATACAGCCGCAAGCTCTCCGGGAGCCGCGATCGGTCACGCAGGTCCGTCTCGTGGAGGTAGTGGTCGTCGTCGACTCCCGCGAGCTCGAAGAAATACGTCCATACCTCGTGGTCTGCAGCCCGACCCGGCCACTCGCTTGTCGTCCATGAGTCCTCCAAGCCTTTTCGCAACTCCCGATCGTTCAAGAGCCCGGAGGTTACGGCGGCGAGGAGCACGCCGGGTTTGTCGGTGCGGCCGATCCTGGCCGAGAGATCGCTCCACGCCGCCCGTGGGGACTGCGAGCTGCCGAGTCTGCCCATCAGGTGCCCCCTTTCTAGGAGCTGCGGGAGATGATCCTCGAACAATTCTTGCGGACGCGGCCCGAAATCTCGCCCGTCACCCAACGATCGGTCCACGCCTACGCCTCAGATTGGGTTGGCCACCAAACGGCGAGATCCGTGCACGAGTTCCAGGTCCACCGCTTGGGCGGGCCGGGACACGTCCGTCAAGTTGTTGCTCCATGACAGTGAGGTATGCTGGGAGACACCCAGGGTGTCGGCGCTGAACCAGTGCAATCACGTCTCTACAAGACCCGCTGATCCCCATGACGACCAGTACTCTTGGTAGAAGACGGATCAGCTACCTGACCCGTGTTCTTGGAGGAAATGTAACCCAGTTCGGATCGTGAACAACACGCCACGGCCCCACTCGGGCACACGATGGCGGAGAGTGAGACCGGACAAGTGGAACGAACGAACCACCTCAGCGTCGAGGAGCTGCGTGACATCGTCCAAGATGCGCACCTCAACTTCCTTCTCGGCGCTGGCGCATCAGCAGACCTGTTCAAGCCCCTGGGTGACGTCGAAGACTGGCTCACATACCTTGCGCAGAATGAGGACGTACCAACGGCCACGCTGAATCGGGTGCGTGCGTCGGTGTATGCCTACTTCTTCGAGGGCGTCATCGACCCCAACGCCGACGTGATCAATGAATCACTTGAAGCGAGCCCGATTCTCGATACATACCGTGGGTTCCTGCGCACCCTGAACACCCTTCTCGTTCGACGAAGAAGCTCAATTCTCGACAAGCAGGTCAACCTCTTCACCACGAACGTTGATCTCGCAACTGAGGTCGCCGCTGAAGAACTTCAACTCGAACTGAACGACGGATTCTCAGGGCGATACCTGCCAATGTTCAGTGCCAGCAACTTCGGAACCGTGAAGTCCCGCCGCAGCCTCCAGTACGACAACCTTGCAGAAGTACCGACATTCAACCTGTTCAAACTGCACGGATCCACGAGCTGGGCCACACGAAAGATCGATCTCGGCGAAGAGACAAAAGAAGTCATAACCTTCAACCCGAGCACGGAAGTATTCGACTCTATCCGTGGAACACTCCATTCGGCGAATGGTGCGCTCTACGACGTGGATAAAGGGACCAAGATCGACGAGCTCGTACAGGTCGCGGACAAACCGACGCCGTTGGAAGAATCTCTGCTGGATGCGTTCATGGCCGAGTACGAGCAGCTCGCAATCGTGAATCCCACCAAGGATAAATTCGGCCTGACGGTGCTGAACCAGAACTACTACGATCTCCTCCGCATCTTCTCGAACACCCTCGAGAAGGAAAACAGCATCCTGTTCATCATCGGATTCTCTTGCCGGGACGAGCACATCCGTGAGCTCATCATCCGCGCAGCACGCACCAATCCGACACTGCAGGTCATCGTTTTCGCTTACCATCCCGATGAAGCGCAAGCCCTCAAAGATCGCCTCAACGCAGACCTTGCAGCCAACGGCAACATCCTCGTGGTCAGCACGCCCAAGACAGCCGAAGAGACGGACCAAGAAACTTACACTTTGAGCAGCATTACGAAGGCGTTCTTCGAACCGCTCCTGCCCAAGGCCCCGCGCAAGCCCGACAGTGTGGTCGACGTCCGACTCAAGCTAGCGGAACCGCTGGAGATCGATGATGTTGAGTAGCGACGCCGAGCTTCAAGAGCTGTCTGTTTTCAAGATCGGAAGCGTCGTTGAGATCAACGGCCGCACCGTGCGTATCCGTGTTGACAAGGCCAAGAACGGCTCCCACTTGCTCTACCAGGGCAAGACGCTACGGAACGTGTCCGTGGGCGGCTACATTAAGATCGCTAAGGGCTTCTACGACATCATCGCCAAGGTCGACGGCGAGGCCGTCACCGAAGACAACGACTCCAGCTCCTTCTACAGCAGCAAGCGATCGCACGTCGACCGGATCCTGACCGTTAGTCTGCTCGGATACTTTGACCGAGGGGGCAAGTTCCGTCGAGGTGTCCGTGAACTCCCGCTGGTAAACAATGACTGTTTCCTCCTCACTCAGGCCGAGTTCGATGAGATCCACAGCTTCGTCGGCCCAGAAGACATCGCGCTTACGATCGGGAGCCTGGCGATGGAGAAGGGGCAACAGGTCAACATCGGCGTCGACGCCGTCTTTGCAAGCCACATCGGGATCTTCGGTAACACGGGGAGCGGCAAGTCGTACACGCTCGCGGCGGTCTATCACCGGCTCTTCGAACAGTACAAGCACTCTGATCAGTTCAAGAAGAACGCGGAGTTCGTGCTGATCGACTTCAACGGAGAGTACGTCAACACCTCGGAAGAAACCGAAGACCACCGCTCCACTTCCGTCATCACTGACAACGAGCTCAGACGTGAGTACGTTCTCTCAACCAGAGACGGGAACGGCCACCGCCTCCCCATATCGAAGGAGACTGCCGAAGACCCAGTCTTTTGGACGGTCCTCCTCGACGCCTCGGAGAAGACGCAGGCCCCCTTCATCCAACGAACGCTCGATAGCCCCTATTGGGATGAGAAGCTCGACGACGATGAAGCCCTCAGGCACGAAATCGGCTACATCGTCTACAACGCCGTGAAGAACGGTGACTCCGCCCAAGACCGTGCGTCGATCAACCACTTCCTCAAAGAAGTGGCCCTCGCGCTCGGCGCAAACGCTCCACAGGAGCTGACCGAATACACCGACCGGCTGCACGCAAAGCTCGGCTACCACAACGTCGGAAAGACCTTCTACTACCGCGATGACTCTCGCGGCGATATCTATGCGAACGTTCCCACCAATGACCAGTACTTCAAGGAGGTGACGCTCGACGCGATAAAGGCTCTGGATCTTTCGTTCGGTCTTGTTGAGCATATGAACCGGATCAGGTTCAAACTCATCATCCAGTACTACAGCGACGTGTTCCGAGGCTTCGCTAATCGGGAGCACCTCGGCCCCGTCATCAAGCGCCTCGAGACGCGCATGCCCTCGATACAGAAGCTCCTCGAGGTCTCAGACGGGGAGTTACTTACACGGCCGCTCACAGTGATCTCGCTCCGGGACGTGAACCTCGACATGAAGAAGGTCATCCCGTTGCTGCTGTGCCGCCAGCTCTACGACCGCAAGAAGAAGGCCGAGAACGGAACCTTCCTCAACATCATCATTGACGAGGCACACAACATCCTGTCGACGGTCTCTGCCCGAGAGAGCGAAAGCTGGAAAGACTACAGGCTTGAGACATTCGAGGAGATCGTTAAAGAGGGGCGAAAATTCGGCGTCTTCCTGACGATCGCGACCCAACGACCCCACGACATCTCAGACACTATCGTCTCGCAACTCCACAACTACTTCCTCCACCGGCTCGTCAACAACCTCGACATCCACGCGATTGAAAAGGCAGTCTCGTACCTCGACAAGATCTCCTTCGAATCCCTTCCGATTCTCCCGACCGGCACTTGCATTCTCTCGGGGGTCTCCGCACAGGTGCCGGTCGTGGTCTCCGTCTCGGCGCTCGAGCCCCCGTTCGAGCCAAACAGCAAGACTATGACGCTCAACGACAAGTGGCAGGCGCGGCCAAGCGAAAGCAAGGAAAGCTCATGAGCGTGAAGCGTTCCCACATGCTCTCACGTGCATATCTCAAGCAGTGGGGCGATAAGGGTGGCAACGTCGAGGTTATTGACATCCTGAAAAGGATCGGGGTCACTACCGACGTCGTCAATGCCACAGTCGTGAGCTACGGCTACGAGCCAGAAGTACTCAAGCGCGACCTGGAAGGCGAGTTCTCGAAGATCGAGGCGCTGGGAATTCCCGCACTATCCAAACTACGTTACGGACACAAACTCTCGGACCAGGAGAAGTCCGATACCGTAGCGTTCCTCGACATGCACCTGCACCGAGGACGCTACGCGGACCAATCAGAAATTGACACACCCGCTGTCCTTCTAAAGACCGACGGAACGACCGAAGAGGCAAAACTCAAACTCGCTGACCGCCTGATGCTCTCGCAACACATGAAGGACCTCCTCCGGCTCGCATCACTTGGTATCGAAAGCTGGCCATGGGCTGTTCACAACACCAAGAACCTCGCGACCGGCGATGGTGCGGTCTTGCTCTGGGGAGAGGCGCAAGACGATGCGCCATCAACAGTGAGCTTTCCCTTGTCACCAGAGCACCTTCTCATGATCGGTCGCCCCCTTGACGCTCGCCACTTCGATTCTCTCAATGCGCGACTCGCACAAAAGAGTCGGCGATGGATAGTTGGGCAAGTAGGAACCCTCAACCTGGACTGGGCCCGGACCGTCATCTGACCGAGGCGGTCATATCCGGAGTTGCTCTCGTCAGATCTATCCGCGGGCCCATCCAGACTTAACGGATGCAGTCACAACTCCACAGCGAAGACCCCGCAGCACGAACCGATTCCGACATCGCCACGGAGGAGAGCATTCGTGGCTAGACCCCGCACCCCGATCGGAACTTTCGGCATCATCACCATCCGCCGCACCGACGCGGGACGATACGTCGCCCGAACCCGGTATCGCGACTGGGACGGGAAGGGGCGTCACGTCCAAGTTACCGGCGCGACCAGGCCCGGCGCGGAGCGTGCGCTGAAGAAGAAGCTCTCCGAGCGGGATCTGTTCCATCCAGGGTTCTCGGGGATGAGTGCCGACAGCTCCTTCCCGGCGCTGGTGTCCTACTGGCTTGAGGACATGCACCTTGAGGACCGGCTCTCACCAACGACCAGGCTGCTTTACGAGCGCAACATGCGCACCCTCGTCCTGCCGTTCTTCAAGGAGGTCACACTTCGAGAGATCGGCGTGGCCCGCTGCGACTACTTCCTCAAGCAACTCGCGAAGAAGAGCTACAACCGGGCATGTCAAGCCAGAGTTGTCCTCCGCCTCGCCCTCTCGCTCGCAGTGCGCCACGAGATCATCCCGCGCAACCCGATGGATCACGTCTCCCGGCTCCGCCGTCCCGCACGAACCCCGGACGTCTTCACCTGGGACGAGCTCAAAGCCATCCGCACTGGCATTAGTGCGTGGGAGCAGCGCCCGATCAAAGCAGGACCGAAACCCGACGGGCAACTCGGACAGATCGTAGAAGTCATGCTCGGCACCTCAGCCCGCATCGGAGAGCTCCTCGCGATCCGACTTGGAGACCTCGACCTGGACGCTCCGATCCCATCCGTGCGGATCTCGGGAACGATCGTGAGCAGAAAAGGCGAACCCACCCACCGGCAGGATCACCCCAAGACGGCGCGATCCGTCCGCCGAGTCGCCCTGCCAGGGTTCACGCTCCGAGCGATTCAAGCGCGCCTCAAGAAGATCCGCTTCACCCACCCCGACGCACTGCTGTTCGCGACCCGCGTCGGGACACCGCACACGACCAACAACGTCCGCAGGCAACTCCGCGACGTGATGGACAAGGCCGGGGTCGCAGACGTGACCCCGCACAGGTTCCGCCGCACCGCCGCGACTGCGATCAACGAGATCGGGGGACTGCAGCTCGCTTCCGAACTCCTCGGCCACAGCGACCCCTCGATCACCAGAGAGCACTACATCCGCCGCAACGAGACCGTGAACCCGATCACGGCAGAGTTCCTGGAGCAGGCGTTCGGAAAGGTTGGCTGAGCCCGAGCCCGTCAAACTCGTCGTCACCCCGGAAGATACTCCGTAATCGTTGACCGCCTAACTGCATACACACCCCACGGACCTGTCGTGGGTTAGGCGCTCGCAGGCGGCAAGCGCTTCGCCGGAGCCCTCGAGACACGCCTTGGGGCACTCGATGTCGGTGCGGCGCCTTAGCATGGCGAAGGACAACCGGTAGACTGGGAATACATGGCAGATCGATGCTGAAGGAGGACTACCAATGGCGCGAGCAGACCTCCTCCTCGATCTTGTCCAGGCTGAGCGCCACGGCGATCGTGACAGGTTCCGCACGCTGGTAGAGGCCGTGATCGCCGAAGAGCGCGCCAACCAACACCACCTACTGGCGGATCGCCTCTCTGAACTCATTACGACGACCGGTCAGGGGCTGACGAGAGACGATCGTGCAGCCGCCGTCCGCGACCTTGTCGAGGAGATCGTTCCTCAGCGTCGACTGGCAGAACTTGAACTTGCTCCTGTGCCACAGAGAGTCATCACGGAGCTTGTCGAAGAACAACGTCGCGCAGAGTTGCTTCGAAGCTACGGAATCGAACCCCGTAACCGCCTGCTCCTTTCTGGCCCGCCCGGGAACGGGAAAACAAGCGTCGCTGAGGCGATCGCATCTGAACTGATGCTTCCGTTCTACGTCATTCGCTATGAGGGCGTGGTCTCAAGTTTCCTCGGAGAGACCGCGGCCCGTCTCGACAGCGCGTTCGAATTCGCCAGGACACGTCGTTGCGTTCTGTTCTTCGATGAGCTCGACACGATTGCCAAGGAACGCGCTGACGAGCATGAAACCGGCGAGATCAAACGCGTGGTCTCAACGCTCCTTCTCCAGATCGACCGCCTCCCTGCCCACGTCGTCCTTGTCGGAGCAACAAATCACAGCGAGCTCCTCGACCGAGCCGCCTGGCGAAGGTTCCAAGTTCGTGCTGAGCTCGAGGCACCGAGCCGTTCCCAGGCAACGCACTATCTCGAACGGCTGGCTGATCGCTTCGGCGGTGATCTGGGGTTCGCGCCTCGAACTCTTGCGGACAAGCTCGCTGGAGCAAGTTTCGCAGAACTCGAAGAATTCGCCCTTGACGTGCGCAGACGAGCAGTTCTCGAACTGCCAGACGCTGACGTACGCCGTATCGTGAAAGAACGGCTAGAGCACTGGCGTAGTCAGGCCACTGAATGACCGGTGAGGGGCGGCCGCTTCTCGCGCTCGGGGCACCAGAGATCGGCACTCGCCTCAAACAGCCGCCGTCAGTGCCGCCCTCGGTCAAAGGTCCCGGCTCTGGGAGACAAGGCGAACGCCTCGCCCCTAAGTTCCGTGAACTCGTTGACGCATTCGACAAGCGTCGGGCACAGCTTTCCACCGAGACTCTTGATGAAGTCGATCCAGAGCTTGTTCTCGTGTTTGACCTAGCAGGCACCATCGCCGACTTCCGTAACGCCGTCGCCAAGATCGAAGGCTTAGAGTTCCTCACAGAACTACTCGATGACGAAACAGACCCCGACGACGACTTCCACATGGAGAAGAAAACAGAGGGACGCACCGACGACAAAGTCGGACGGTCGCTGCAACTCGTCATGTCGAACGCCAAAGCAGCCGGGCAACTCGTCAAGCTCTTCAACGACTGGGTAGCAAACCCGAAGATGCCCTTCGAACGCGGACTCACGAAGTTCCGAACCGCATTCGAGCAATTGCGCGCAATACGCCGTTGGGGGCCAGAAGACCGCATCCGCGAAACAGGGTTGATCGAAAGCTGGAAGGAACGGCTTGAGGTCGCGGGCCAGTACTACAGCCCGGTGCGCGTTGAAATCGAACTCTGGTATCGGCGTGACGCCAGAGACCGTCAGCGAGCCGAAACTCACCTGACTTCGTTGATCGTTCAATCCGGCGGAAGCGTCAAGAGCCGTTCTGAGATCGCTGGCATCAACTACCACGCTCTTCTTGTTGAGCTTCCAGTTCAACAGGTCTCTGCAGTCCTCGAGGACGGTGCGGACGCCATCAGCATTCTCACTGCGGATGAAGTCATGTTCGTCGGTCCCAGCACCCCAATGAGCGTCGCTGCTCCTACTGAAGATCTGCCCTCATCGACAAACCTGCCCCCGACTGGGCAAATCGACGGGCTCCCTCGTATCGCGCTGCTCGACGGACTCCCATTTGTGAATCACGACGTCCTCGCAGGACGCCTGGTCGTCGATGACCCCGATGACTTGGGCAGCGATTATGCTGTTGGCTCCCGTCATCATGGAACCTCGATGGCATCGCTGATCATCCACGGCGATCTTTCATCCTCCGCTGAACCACTGAACCGACGGCTCTACGTGCGCCCAATTATGCGACCGCACGAAATCTATCCCAACGTCGAGCATGTTCTTGACGACGCCTTGTTCCCGGACCTCCTTCATCGTGCCGTCTTGCGGATCGTGGGGGGAGAACGGGGCCAAGAGCCCGTTGCGTCCAGCGTACGAATCATCAATCTCTCGATCGGCGCTGAGTCGCGAGCTCTTGTTCGGAGGATGAGCGCACTTGGTCGTCTTCTCGATTGGCTAGCGCTCGAGAAGAATCTTCTATTCATCGTTAGCGCTGGAAACCACAGCAGGCCAATCTCGATCCCTGCCGATGATGCGCATACACCCGACGATGCCCGCCTGGCTGCGCTCAAAGCAGCACGGTCCACGAGTCGCCAACGCGGCATTCTTCCTCCCGGAGACGCACTCAACGCGATCACCGTGGGCGCGATCCACGCTGACGAAGCAGGAGAGATTGCACTGCCGGATGGGGTGTGGGACCTAGTCAGCGAGGGCATGCCTGCTCACTACAGCGCCGTCGGTCCAGGAGTTGGGCGTTCGATCAAGCCGGATATCTATCATGCCGGTGGGCGCGTACTTTATTCCCGCCCCGTTGTCGAACAAGGAGCGAGCGAGGCTGAGCTCCAGCCTCTGAACACTCCCGCGACTGCACCCGGAACACGTGTTGCCGCACCGGCCCGAGGTGGCGCTACAGACGCTGTTGCCTTTACTCACGGCACCAGTAATGCCACAGCACTTGTTACGCGCGAAGCCAGCCGACTCTTCGACGTTCTCGAAGCCGGAGCTGATCTCGGAGATCCCACCTTCCCGGATTCTCTCTACCACCCTGTTCTCGCGAAAGCTCTCTTGATCCACTCGAGCTCATGGGGTGATCGCGCCGCGCGTTTGCAGCGGCTCCTCGGTATGGATCCCCAGCAGGCACGTCGAGAGCTCAGTGCGTTGTTGGGGTACGGCTCGATCGACACCACCCGTTTGGGTAACGCCGCAACCAACCGTGCCGTGTTGATCGCAGGCGGACTCATCGAACGCGAGCAGCGCCACACCTACCGCGTCCCGCTCCCGCAGTCACTCCGTTCGAGACCCGAGTGGCACCGAGTGACCGTCACGTTGGCATACATGGCCCCGACTTCGGGACAGCTCAACAGATACCGGGGAACGAAGCTCTTTTTCGAAACGCCTGACAAGAAGATCACTGCTGGTTCACGAGCCGAGGCTGAGTATCGAAACGCTCGCCGGGGAAGTTGTCAGCATGAGATCTTCGAAGGGTACGGATCGATGATCTTCGGGGTGGACGGAACTCTCCCGATCGACATCGAGTGCATGAAGGACGGTTCCACACTCAAGAAGGGAAATCACGTCCGATACGGCCTCGTGGTCTCCGTCGAGACCAGGGTCGAAACGTCGACCGCCATCCACGATGAAGTCCGTGCCCGTCTCAAGACACTGGTGCAGGCGCAGGCCCGCCAACGCATTCAGAACTGAACGTACGAGTGTCAGTGTGCTTCGCGTATATCTCGATCAGAACAAATGGATCGATCTTGCGCGTGCAGCTACCGGCCACAAACAGGGAGAGCGATTCGCCGGAGCATTGGCAGCGGCTCGGGCGGCTGTAGCTTCCGGCACAGCGTCCTTCCCGCTCGATATCTATCGACATCTGGAGACAGCGAAGCGCGCCAATGATCGGTCTCGGACTGACGTGGCCGATCTGATCCATGAGCTTTCAAGGCAACACGCTCTGGCACGTCCGCACGCTCTGCTTCCCGCAGAAATCGAC
The DNA here is from genome assembly GCF_008831235.1 of Pseudoclavibacter sp. CFCC 11306. Lineage (GTDB taxonomy): Bacteria > Actinomycetota > Actinomycetes > Actinomycetales > Microbacteriaceae > Pseudoclavibacter_A. The sequence continues at coordinate 77,569 of NZ_WBKF01000001.1, read as the reverse complement.
CGCGCACTTCAAGGCATTTTCGGGTTTCCTAAAAATCCGCGCTCTGTAGATGCCTTTGGCCTCGGTATAGGGCACATCACCGGTGGCGACGTGACTCTTCCGCCGTTCAATCCCAGCGAACTTCCGAACAGCGGTGTTGGTCTTGCTGCGTCGGATCTTGCCAAAGTCGAGAGCACCTTCAAAGACCTCGTTGAGCGGGAGCTGCTCAGAGTCGGCCCCAACCCGTTGAAGGCGGCTGGCTTCGACCCCTCCAACTCCGAGCTGGCAAAACGATACGTCGAGCACGAAAACACGATCGCCGCCTCGATCCGTGAGAAGAACCTGACAGGAGAAATGCTCGAGCTCGCTGTCCGAGCCTCAGACCTCGGCGATATCCAGCCTGCGGTCACCGAAGCGCTTGAACGTATCGACATGACGTGGGCAGGATTCCTCGAGGCTCTAGGACCCTCGGGAGTCGTCAGCTTTGTGGACGACCTGCCCACAAGGTACGTGACGAACCTTATGCGATCAGCAAAGCTCCGGCAGAACCAGCAGAAGTGGGAACCCAACGACTTCAATGACATCCTCGCGCTGCCAGTCGCCGTGGTGTACTGCGACGTCGTTGTGACCGAGAAACAGTGGGCCCAACGATTTCGTCAGGGCAAGGTCGAGCAGCGCTTCAACACCACTGTTCTCAACGACACGGCCGACCTGGTCGAGGTTCTCGCCTCCGCCGCCTCGCAGCTTACGGAATAGGCTCGGAGGCCAATCCTGCCTATCGATGCAACCACTCGTTTACAAGGAACTTGCCACCCAATATCGTTATGCCTCGCACGGCTCAGTGTCGAGCCCCGCTACGAGATCCGGTCCCTCATGAGCCGGGCCCAGGCCGCTGTTCCAAACTTGGAAGCTTGCGACGTCGGAGCCACAGGAGGCGGGGAGAATAGGGGATTCATCGTCGTGCATGCTCCCGCGTCCAAGCGGCGCTGCTGGTGTCACGTTCGCCAGGGTGAAAGGTCAAAGACGCTGATCCTGGCATCTGGCAATACCTTCACTCTTTGCTAAGGAATTGACAGACCCTGACGCGTGCTGGGCCGGATTGTCGTTCGGTTTCATTGGCGGGGCGGCGGGTGCGTACTTGGCGTTCGGCTCCATCAACAACTTTTCCTGCAAACAGATCTACAAGTTTTCTTGTGGATGACGGGTGCGTCGGGCCCGGGACGATGCTGTGGGGTCGGAGGGGCGGGGCGAGTCTAGATCGAGTCTGTCACTCCGTCTTCGTCAAGGGGGACGAGCGATTCGCGCGTGCATGTCGTGCAACGTGGCGTCCCCGAGCTCGTGACTCTGGGCGTACCTGATGGTCGAGGCGACGAACGGCGGCCCTCTCATAAACCCCGCGTAAACCCCTGACGGATCTGTGGTCGGCTACCAAGAGCCGGGACCTGACCGGGACCTAACGCATGCAAACCATGCAATCCATGACGTGAAATCGGGCCCTTTGAGGGGTAGAGATGCCCGGAAAATCAAGGAATCTGGCGGAACCGTCTACCTGGGGGGGGTCAAGAGGTCGCAGGTTCAAATCCTGTCAGCCCCACAGACAGAGCACTCCGTGCACTTGCAATCACACCGCACGGGGCGTTTTCTCGCTACCACTCCCCGCTTAAGCCACCTCGGTGTGATCTGGAGGTAATCACTTCTTGACCGCCTTCGCACGGGCGTGCTGTTGAAAGTGCTCACTACGAATGCCGACCACCTGTGATGGGACGTACGGTACCCGAGACTTACGAGGCCTCTTCCGAGGCCAGGTAGACCTAGGCGGCCGCAAGCTCGGCGGGTCGGCCGGGGCAGCCGAGCGAGGTGTTCTCGCCGAAGCGACGCTACCTCTCGCCCCCTGCCCGTGGCAGGGATGAGAAGCGTCCATATGGGGCCCGGGGCAACCGCGTTGACGCGCACGCTTCGCTCCCCTTTGCTCCTCAGCGAGGACACGGGGTGAAGGCCACGACAGCGGCCTCGCACATCATAATGACGGGCGCGACGAGGTTCGTCTCGAACACCTCGAGGATCTCCTCGCGTTCGATTGCAGTATCGGGTTTGCGCTCGTACTGACCCCCGCCGGTAAGCACGAGTACGTCGAGTCTTTCAGCCGTGTAGTCCACGGCGTCGACACAAGCAGACTCCTCGCGGAGGCCTCCCGGCGGCCTGAGGCACCTGCGCCCCACATCTATGCTGTATCGCTCGGTCTCTGCGGCGTCTGGTTCCTCCTGCGGCAGGCACGAGATCGCGGCATCTGCCCCTCCCAGGCAAAGGAAATCGCGATGGCGACACCGACACCAGAGTCACCAACGGTGATGAGTGGTGCCCGCTCTCCCAGAGTCTCGTGCAGCCACAACAACTCTCCTCACCGTGGTCTGCTCAGGGATCCATCGAGGCGGTCAGCCCGACTGGTCTGACTGATTCTGCTCAGGTAGTGGCGGCCACGGATACTTGTAGCGCGGATCAGTGTTCATCATGATGTGCTCCGTTGTTTCGTCGCTCACTTCATCGAGACGAGGATCGCCCGCAGTCAGTGCTCGCGTAACAGGCGGATGAGCTCGGCTCTACGCAGCTTGGAGTAGCCGGTGAGGCCGAGCTCTTTCGCACGTCCACGCAGTTGCGAAACGGTGCGTTCTTCGTAGTCCTCGGCCTCGCCACCGCGCTTGCCGAGCTTTGACCGGCCTTCCTTGGCTGCCGCGTTCGAGATGCGGGCGGCCTTCTCTTTCGACGCCCCTTCGTCACGCAAACGCTCGTAGAGCTTCTCGTCCTTCAGCTGGGGCACAGATGATCGTTTGGGCATCGTCCTCTCCTTTCTTTGCGTGTGGTCCTGCGGAGGCTGCGCGCCCGCCACGCAGGCGGAAGGCTACGCAGAGAAACCCATCAACTGGCGTGCTGCCGACTGCCGGCTGCCGGAGGGAGTTTCTACCACCGACTCTAAGCGGAGCCCTATCGCACGACCACCCCATTGACAAGTTTGACAGCGATGGCCCATGGTGACGCCCCCCCCCCGCGAATCAAGACCTCTCGCTCTCCGGATACACGACCGCACGGCGCGGCCGCACCCTGCCCTATGGTGTCATCATGACCACATTGGCGCAGCAGGCACGGCACCAGCTCGAGGCGCAGTTCGGGCGCGGCTATCGCATCCCCTTTGTCGCGCAGGGCAACGCGGCCTCCACGGCCGACGCACGCCGCTCGGCCGTGCTCATTCTCTTCGGCCAGCTCGACGAGGTGCCCGCCACCGCCAGCGCGACCGCCGCGGTCGATGCCGCAGATCACGCCACAGACGCCCACCCCGTCGTGCCCGAACTCGACGTGCTGCTCACCCGCAGATCGAGCACGATGCGCGCGCACGCCGGCCAGATCGCCTTCCCTGGCGGCGGCGCAGAGCCCGGCGATGCCTCACCGGCCGCGACCGCGCTGCGCGAGGCCAACGAAGAGACCGGCCTCGACCCGACCGGCGTCGACGTGTTGGGCACGCTGCCCGACATCTACATACCCGTCAGCAACAATCTGGTCACGCCGGTGATCGGCTGGTGGCGCCGCCCGAGCGAGATCGCAGCCGACAACACCGAGTCGACCGAGGTGTTTCGCGTGCCCGTCGCCGAGCTGATCGACCCGACGCATCGTGGCACCTCGGTGCTGCGGGTCGGCCACCAGACGTATTACGGCCCGGCGTTCCGGCTCGCGTCGCACTTCGGCGGGCATCTGGTCTGGGGCTTCACCGCGATGCTGCTCGCCGGCGTGTTCGACTCGCTCGGGTGGGCGGTTGCGTGGGATGCCGACCGCCGCTTCGAAGTCGCCCGCTGATCGCGCATGGTCGCCGCCGGTCGAGTACCGCTCCGTACAGCAGCCGACTAAACTCTGTGGTCGTCACTGTGTCGCACGCAATGTCGAGCTGAGAACAGGAACCACAGAACATGGCCCAAGCAGCCAGAAGCAGGAGCCACGCGAAGGGCGGTTGGTGGATCGCCAGCGCGCTGATGGTCGTCGCCCTCGTCTGCGGCGGCTACCTCTGGTACCTGCACGGCGGCGGTCTCGATCAGCTGAGCACAGGCGCCGGCAGCGATGAAGGCCGGTGTGCGTCAGCCACGACTTCTCTGACCGAAGCGCAGAAGTCCCTCACCGATGCGGCAGCCGCAGCGAAGACCGCTCTGCACGAGGCAGACGCGGACGCCGACGTCGCGAGCCGTCGCCCCGCTGAGGCCGCCGACGAAGAGGGCCCCGCGTACGCGGCCACACCCGATGGCACGACGCTCATCGCACAGCTGCGGCCGGCGGCGAGCAGTGCCACCACGACGCCGGTCCCCTCCTGCAGCACGCGATCTGACGCCGACGCGATCGGCACCCACGCCGACGAGGTGAAGGCACAGGCCGACGATCTCGCGAAGAGCACGGCGACGCTGCGCCAGGGCATGACCCAGCTCAAGCGCGATCAGGCAGCCGAGACTGCTCCAAAGGTGCTGAGCACCTCAGACCAGGTACTCTCCGACGCCCATGCCACCGACGAGTACGCGACCAGCGACGTGGGGCGCACGCTGATTCCCGACGTCGAGAGCCGCCGTGACGCTCTGCGCAAACTGACGCAGACCGACACCAAGAACGTCGACGCCGCCCTGTTCGACAAGACGGTGGATGCCGCACGCTCCGGCGCGACGGCGCTGGCCGCAGACCTGGCCGAGTGGAAGCAGGCGCGTGCTGACGAAGAGACCGCGGTCTCGCAGAAGTCGCTGGAACAGGCCGCATTCGACACCTCGCACGACGACGAGCAGGATGCCGACGAGCAGGATGCCGACCACTCCCCCAGCGCTCAGAGCGCCGCATCCGACGCGCCTGCGGGCGGCGAAGACGTCCGGCTGCACGCCTTCTGCAAGGCGCAGAACGGCTACATCACCTACCGTGCGTCGAACGGCTGGAGCCGCATCACAGCCAACCAGGATTACCTGCAGCGGCAGTGCGACTGACCGTCGGTCAGCGCTGCTGAGACTCGTCGGCGATCGTCACGGCGAACCTCCGGCCCAGCAGCGCCGGGTTCGTGGCACGCACTTGGGCGATGCGCTGCAGGCTGATCTCGGTGTGCACCAGAGCGTCTTCGGCACCGGTGGCCGAGAGCACCACGCCCATCGGGTCGACAATCAGTGACCGTCCGATGCCGTCGGGCACCGACTGCCCCGCAGCCAGCACATAGACGGTGTTCTCGATGGCACGCGCCTGAGCCAGCGTGCGCCAGTGCAGCTCTTTCAGCGAACCGCCGACCCACTGCGACGGCACCGCCACCAGCTCGGCACCGGCGTCGACGATGCGTCGGGTGATCTCGGGAAAGCGCAGGTCGTACCCGGCCTGCAGCCCGACGACGATGCCCTCGACCTCGAAGGTCTGCGGGTCGTCGAGCGGGCCCGGTCGCACATACCGCGACTCATGGTGCCCGAAGGTGTCGAACAGGTGCACCTTACGATAGATGCCCTCGATCTCGCCTTTGGGCGACACCGCGACCACGGTGTTCCACAGCCGCTGGTCATCCTGGTCGTCGACCTCGCCGAAGCCCGCGACCACATGGATGCCGTGCACCGCTGCGATCTCGGCGAGCTGACAGACGAAGGGGCCGTCGAGCGGCTGCGCGTGGGCGACGAAGTCTGCCCCGAGACGACCGCTGAAATACGAGGCGTACTCCGGAAAGACCACGAGGGATGCGCGACGGCGGGCCGCCTCGGCGACGCACCGCTCGATGATGCGCAGGTTCTCGGCCTCATCCGGCCCCGGCGAGATCTGCGCGGCCACCACCACCACGGTCTTGTTCAGCCAGAGAGAGTCTTCGGGAGTGGACATGACGTCATCTTCTCACAGCACAGGCGTCGAGTCGCCGCACGACGCTCTGCCAGCAGCGGCCGGTGGGGTAAGGTGTGCGTCATCGAGGCAGAACGCCGCCCGTCTCAGCGCACCTTTCGAGGAGAAAACCGTGCCCATCACTCAGTCGATGCTGCAGGTCGCGGCCTCGCACCCCGAACGCCTCGCGATCGTCGGCGACCGTCTGCGTCTGACCTACCGGCAGCTCGTCGACGACGGAGCCCGAGTGCAGGCCGCCGTCGAGCATCTGCTGGGCCCTGACCGAGACGCGACGACAGCCGGCATCCCCGAGGCGCAGGGGCGCCCCATCGTCGGCATCTGCCTGACCGACGCCGCACAGACCGGGCGTCTCATCGCCGGTCTTGCGGGCTTCGGCGCGATCTCGGCGACCATCGACCCGCGCTGGCCGGTCGACCATCAGCTGCGCGTCATCCACCGCACTCAGATGGCCATCGTCATCACTGACTCGACCACACTGCGGCAGCGGCTGCACGACTGGACGGGCACCGTGATCACCTCGACGGCCTTCGACGAGCTCACGCGCACTCTGCCGCCGGCGAGCGCACCGACCGTCCGCGACGGCGACGAGCCCTTTCTGCTGCTGTTCTCGTCAGGCACGACCAGCGCGCCCAAGGGCTTCGTCCGCACCCGCCGCGAGTACCGCTACAACATCGCCGTCTCGAGCCGCTACCTCGAGGCGCTCGACGGCGAGCGCACCCTCGCGCCCGGCCCCATCTCGTACAGTCTGACGCTCTATGCCCTGCTCGAAGTGCTCGCCTCTGGCGGCACCTGCTCTCTGAGCGACTCGTTCTCGCCGATTCCGCTGGTCTCGCGCATGCGTGACGAGCACATCGAACGCATCGTGGCGGTGCCTGCTGCGGTGCAGGGCATCGCTCAGGCGGCACGACACGAGCCAGCCGCGGCCGAGCACCTGCGGCTGCTGGTGACCGGCGGCGCCAACCTCTCGGCGAGCGTGCGTGAAAGCGTGCAGCAGGCCTTTCCCGGTGTGCCGCTGATCAGCTACTACGGAGCCGCCGAGATCGGATTCATCGGCGACAGCCGCGGCGGCGACGGCACCCGCATCCATCTCTACGACGGCGTCGAGATCAGCATCCGCGACCCGCACGGGCAGCCGGTGCCCGACGGTCAGATCGGCGAGCTGCACATTCGCGTGCCCTCGACAGCGGCCGGCTATGTCGCCGCGCTCACCGATGAGCATCTCGTCGACGAGGCCGGCTGGGCGACGGTGCACGACCAGGGCCGGCTGGTGGATGGCGCGCTCGAGCTGGTCGGGCGCGCAGGCGACATCGTGGTCACCGGCGGTCACAAGGTGAGCCTTCCCGAGGTGGAACGCGCCCTGGCCGAGATCCCGGGCTGCGAGCGCAGCTGCGCGGTCGCCGTGCCCGACCGCACGCTCGGCTCGATCGTGGTCGCCGTCATCGAGCACGATGAGCGGGATACGGGCGCAGTCGAGCCGCCCACGAACGTCGAGCTGCCCACGAAGGCCGAGCTGCCTACGAAGGCCGAGCTGCTCGGCGAGCTGCGTCGGCGTCTGGCTCCGCAGTTCGTGCCCAGAAGGTTCTGCGTCGTCGCCCGGCTGCCGCGCACCGTCGGGGGCAAGATTCGGCGTTCCGAGACCGCTCAGCTGATCGAGGCCGACGGGCCGGAGGTCACCCGGCTATGAGCGCAGATGTGTCCACGAGCTCACGTCCTGCGGTGAGCGCACCCCAGAACGGCGCACGCCGCCCGGTCTTCGTCAGCGGGTTCGGTGCCGTGACTCCCTGCGGGCTCGATGCCGAGACCACCTGGCAGGCGGTGCTCGCGGGGCGCAGCGGCGTCGGGCTGCTGCACGGCCCCGACGGCTGCGGCGGATCGTACGACGACCTGCCCGTGCGCATCGGCGGGCAGGTTCGCGACTTCGAGGCGAGCTCGGTGCTGCCGCCGCACGAGGCGCGCCGACTCAGCCGGGTGCTGTGGTGGGCGATCGCCGCAGCAGACGAAGCCCTCGCTCACGCCGGGTCGGCTGGTCGGCTGCCGGGCGCGCCACGAGCCGAGATCATTGTGAGCACCGGCTCTGGCCCGATCGAGACGATGCAGCAGCAGACCCGGGCGCTCGACGCCCGCGGGCCCAGAGGAGTCACCCCGTACGTCGCCATGCACGGCGCACCCGACGCCGCCGGCGCCCTGCTCAGCATGCGCTACGACCTGCACGGCCCGACCGTCGGCCTCTCGGCCACCTGCGCGAGCGGGGCGGTCGCACTCGGCGAGGCCATGCGCCGCATCCGCCACGGCTATGCCGACGCCGTGCTCGTCGTGGGCATGGAAGACTGCCTCAACGCGGTCAATCTCTCGGCCAACGCACGCATGCGGGCGCTGGCGGCCGGGTACGAGGCCGACCCGGCATCCGCCTGTCGCCCGTTCGACCGCGCCCGCAGCGGGTTCGTCATGGCGCAGGGCGCCGCGGCCATCTTGCTCGAATCCGGCGAGAGTCTGCGAGCGCGCGGCGGTCGCCCGCTCGCCGACCTGGCCGGCTATGGAGCGTCGAGCGATGCCTGGCACGCGACGGCGCCCGACCCCGAGGCGCGCGGCGCGGCTCAGGCGATCCACGCCTGTCTGCAGGATGCCGGCGTCGCGCCCAGAGACGTCGATCACGTGAACGCGCACGGCACCGGCACTCCGCTCAACGACAGCATGGAGGTGCAGGCCCTCGACCGCGCGCTCGGCGCGGCGGCACAGCAGGTGCCGATCACCTCGACGAAGTCGTCGACCGGTCATCTGCTCGGCGCCTCGAGCGTGCTCGAGGCGGTGTTCGCCGTGCAGACCCTGCGCGACCGCGTGGTGCCGCCCACGATCAATCTCGACGAGAGTGCGTTTCCCGACCACGACATCGTCACCGGGCAGGCCCGGCCAGTCGACGTGCGCACGGTGCTGTCGAACTCCTTCGGCTTCGGCGGGCATAACGCCTCGCTGCTGCTGCGCCGCGCATCCGCACTCGCCCCAGGAGACCTCGTGAGCTCGCATCCGCAGACGGCTCGGGCCCAGCCTCAATCCAACATCCAGACTCAAGCCCAGACCCAGACCCAGACGACCGGGCAACCAGCCGGCCGCCGACCCACGCGAAAGGCAATCGATGACTGACACCGCACACCGTGACCGCGAGGCGCGCTTCGCCGAGATCTCGCAGCAGCTGCTGCCCGACGATCTCTGGCAGCGCATCCATGATCGAGCCGCCGACTACGACGAGCGCAACGTCTTCTTCGACGAAGATCTCGCCGAGCTGCGCGAACACGGCTATCTCAAGGCGTTCGTGCCCACCGAACTCGGCGGCGCCGGCCTCGGCATGCACGAGGTGTCGCTGCTGCAGCAGCGCCTGGCGCAGGCCGCACCGGCGACGGCTCTCGGCATCAACATGCATCTGGTCTGGACGGGTGTGGCGCACGCCATGGCCGCGCGCGGCGACCACTCGCACGACTTCGTGCTCGAAGAGACCGCTGAGGGAGAGATCTTCGCCTTCGGCATCAGCGAGGCGGGCAACGACTTCGTGCTCTTCGGGTCGACCACCGAGGCCGACCCCCAGGACGACGGCGGTTATCGCTTCACCGGCACGAAGGTGTTCACCTCGCTGGGCCCGGTCTGGACGCGGCTGGGGGTGCACGGGCTCGACCAGACCGACCCGGAAGCCCCGCGAGTGGTCTACGGGTTCGTCAATCGTGAAGACGGCGGCGCCGAGCCCGTGGGCGGCTGGAATCCGTTGGGCATGCGCGCGACCCAGAGCCGGTCGACGCGGCTCGATCACGCGCTGGTGCACGCCGACCGCATGACCCGAAGCATTCCGGTCGGCCCCTCCCCCGACCTGCTCACCTTCGCCATCAACGCGAACTTCCAGCTGCTGATCGCCTCGGTCTACACAGGCCTCGCCGCGCGGGCGCTCGATCTTGCCGTCGAGGGGCTGCGCGGCCGCTGGTCGGCCAAGGCTTCGGAGTCGCTCGCCGAGGTGCCGGAGTTTCGGGCGCGCATCGCCGACATGGCGATGGAGTACGAAGCCGTGCCGCCGCAGCTGGCGACGTACACCAGAGAGTTCGACGCCCTCGTCGATCACGGCGCCGGCTGGGCCCGCCGGTTCGTGGGCGGCAAGCTGCGCGCCGTCGAGATGGCCAAGAACGTCGTGCAGGATGCGATCCGCCTGTCTGGGTCACGTGCCTATGACGCCGGCAGCGAGCTCAGTCGCCTCCAGCGCGACGTGCTCGCAGGGATGTTCCATCCGGCCGGGTGGGACGCCGCACGGCCGGTCTTCGCGACGCAGTATCTCGACGAGCAGTAGTCGTCAGACGACGAAAGAGGGCGTTCCCACTGAATTCATCAGTGTGAACGCCCTCTTGGTGTGTGCCGTGCGCGATCAGTGCGATCGTTCACGACTCACGAAGTCGACTGCGCCTGTCTCAGGCGTTGCGGATGTTCTCGGCCTGCAGACCCTTGGGGCCCTGCGTCACCTCGAACTCGACGTGCTGGTTCTCTTCGAGGTTACGGTAGCCGTCACCGGTGATCGCGCTGTAGTGAGCGAACACGTCGGCGCTGCCGTCGTCAGGGGCGATGAAGCCGAAGCCTTTTTCCGAGTTGAACCATTTGACTGTGCCGGTTGTCATGCTGTACTGCTTTCTTTCGTTGTTCGACAGCACTCCTGCACTGTCGATTTTTCGCGGCCCGGTGGGCGCGAAGCTCTTCTGTGTGCGTATGACAACCGTTGTCATACGACTTGTGCACGCCCTTTTCGCGCGAATCTGGTCGGACGCCGAGGCACATTCGCACATGCCACCGAGAGTGCTGATTGTCCGTTGATTGCTTTCGAAGGCCGAGCGGGAAATCACCCGGCCGTTCGACGACCGATGTGACCGAGAGACGACTGCCTGCATCGCTCTCGTCCGTACGGGCGCTCTCAACCGCCCGCGGTAGCTCTCAGCCTACACACCTCGCCTGCGACGCGCGACTCCTGCGGCGCGGCGCGTCGCGGCGAATCTCGCCGACAAGCCTGTCACAGCTTGCTGCTCGGAACTGCACATGCAATCACCTCCTGCATCACAAGCACCGTCGCGAGCATGTTCATATGACGACCGACCAGACCCGACCGGCAACCGACCCACACCGTCTGCGCGCCCCTGATCCGCCGCAGACGCCGCACAGCGTGCTGAACATCGTGATTCCCGTGTACAACGAAGAGGCCTCGCTGGCGCGGGCGGTGACGACCACCCGTTCCTTTCTCGATGAGGGGTTTCCGTTCAGCACGACGATCACCATCGTCGACAACGCATCGACAGACGGCACGTGGCAGGTCGCCGGCGCGCTGGCCGGGAGTCTGCCCTCCGTGCGCGCTGTGCATCTCGATCAGAAGGGGCGAGGGCTCGCGCTGGCCACCGCCTGGTCTGCTGCCGACGCTCAGGTGCTCGCATACATGGATGTCGATCTCTCGACGGATCTGCGCGCACTCGCACCGCTCGTGGCACCGCTGGTCTCAGGGCACAGCGATCTGGCGATCGGTACACGACTTTCTCGCACCTCTCGGGTGAAGCGCGGCGTCAAACGAGAGTTCATCTCACGCTCGTACAATCTGCTGCTGCACGGCACGCTCGGCGTTCGCTTCTCAGACGCACAGTGCGGGTTCAAGGCGATCTCGGCGCAGGCGGCTCGGGCTCTGCTGCCCTACGTGCACGACTCGCAGTGGTTCTTCGACACCGAGCTGCTGGTGATCGCCGAGAAGGCGGGACTGCGCATTCACGAGGTTCCGGTCGACTGGGTCGACGATCCAGACAGCCGTGTCGACATCCCGGCGACTGTCAGGCAAGACCTCGGTGGCATCGTGCGGCTCGGATCCGAGCTCGTGCGCGGCCGCATCCCGCTCGAGACGATTCGTCGCACGGTTCGACCAGGAGACCCGAGAGCACCTGCGTCGACCGATGCGAGCGCACCAGAGACGCAGAGCGGCTCGCTGCTCAGACAGCTCGTGCGATTCGGTCTGATCGGCGTCGCGAGCACGGCCCTCTACACCGTGCTGCTGCTGATGCTGCAGACCATGATGAGCGCGCAGGCGGCCAATCTGCTGGCGCTGCTGCTGAGCACGATCGTCAACACCCAGGCCAATCGCAGACTGACCTTCGGAGTGCGCAGTCGTGCCGGCGCCCTGCGGCATCAGGGCCAGGGGCTTCTCATCTTCGCCCTCTGCTGGCTGCTGACGTCGGTGGCGCTTTCGCTGACTCAGGGGTTCTCTCCCCTCGTGCAGATCGTCGCTGCCACCGTCGCGAACCTTGTCGCCACGCTGCTGAAGTTCCTGCTCTTTCGACGCTGGGTCTTCCGCCCGCACCCCGCCGATTCGACGTCGGCAGCCGATTCGAACGACCGATCCTCACACCCTACGATCATCTCCGGAGGAGACAAATGACGACCACCGCATCCACCCCCGAGACCGCCGCCGTCAGCGAGACGCGAGCGCCCGAGAGGCAGCGACGCCCACGGTGGGAGCTCCCGGCGCTCGGTGCCCTGCTGGTGGTGACGGCCTTCACATACATCTGGAATCTCGGCGCGTCGGGTTGGGCGAACGCCTTTTACAGCGCCGCCGTTCAGGCCGGCGCCGAGAACTGGACGGCATTTCTCTTCGGCTCGTCAGACGCCGGCAACTCGATCACTGTCGACAAACCGCCGGCGTTCCTCTGGCTCATGGCGCTCTCTGTGCGGGTTTTCGGACTGAACACGTGGGCGATGCTGATACCTCAGGCTCTGCTAGGCGTGGCGACGACAGCGGTGCTCTATGCCGCCGTGCGGCGGGTCTCCACCCCCGTGGCTGCTCTGCTGGCCGGCGTCGCATTCGCGTCGACGCCGATCGTGGCGCTGATGTTCCGTTACAACAATCCCGATGCGATGCTCGTCTTTCTGCTCACGCTCACGGCGTACTTCGTCGTCCGTGCCGTGCAAGACGGCAGAACACGATGGATGCTGTGGGCCGGCGTCGCCATCGGGTTCGCCTTTCTGACGAAACAGCTGCAGGCCTTCGTCGTGCTGCCGGGGTTCGCCGCAGCCTATCTGCTGGCGGCACCGGTGCCGTTGAGACGCCGTCTGCGAGACGGACTGCTGGCCGTCGCAGCGATCATTGCGAGCGCTGGATGGTGGGTGGCTCTGGTCGAACTCGTTCCCGAGTCATGGCGCCCCTATGTCGGCGGTTCACAGAACGACTCGTTTCTCGAGCTCACCTTCGGGTACAACGGGCTCGGCCGCATCACTGGCAATGAGACGGGATCGGTCACACCCGGCGGAGGCGGCGGGCAGGGAAGCATGTGGGGCTCGACCGGAATCACACGTCTGCTCGACGGCGAGATCGGAGGTCAGGCGTCCTGGCTCATTCCTGCTGCGGTCATCCTGATGGTCGCGCTGCTCGTACTAACGTGGCGTCGTCCACGAACTGACGCGCTGCGGGCTTCGGTCATCGTGTGGGGCAGCTGGATGCTGGTCACCTTCCTGGTGTTCAGCTTCATGTCCGGCATCTTCCACGCCTATTACACGGTCGCTTTGGCACCGGGCATCGCCGGCGTCATCGGGCTCGGCGCCGCTGAGCTGTGGCGGATGCGCGGCGAGAGCGCACGACGCGGCCGCGCTCTGACCATCGTGCTGGCAGGGGCGGTCATGGTGACGGCGGTTTGGGCGTTCGTGCTGCTCGGCCGCAATGAGAGTCTGCTTCGCTGGCCGGTTCTCGTGCTCGGCGCGGCCTCGGCGATCGGACTGGCGGCCAGCGCCTGGGTTCCCGATTCGCGAAAGCTGGCCGTGCGCAGCGCAGTCGCCGCAGTCGTCGTCTGCCTCGCCGGGCCGACGAGCTACACGGTCTACACCGTGCAGCAGGGGTACACCGGCTCGATCATCACCGCGGGCCCTGCCGTGCAGTCTGGCAGCATGCGAGGCCCAGGAGGCGGCATGGGAGGCGGTATGGGAGACGGTATGGGCGGCGGTATGGGCGGCGGACAAGGCATGCCGCAGCCTGGAGCAGGCGCAGCTGACGGTGCCGACTCGGCACCGAACGCTCCGGGCACCTCACCGGACGGCTCGGGTACCCAGCCGCCGAGTGCGGGATCGGCCGGAAGACGCGCCGAAGGCCGCATGGGTGGCGGGCTTCTCGGCGGCACCACGGTCTCGGATCAGATCACAGAGATGCTGCGAGATGATTCCACCGCCTTCCGGTGGGCGGCCGCCACGACAGGGTCGCAGAACGCGGCCTCGTATCAGCTCGCCGCCGACGTGCCGGTCATGCCGATCGGCGGGTTCAACGGCAGCGACCCGTTCCCGACGCTGCAGCTGTTCCAGCAGTACGTCGACGATGGCGAGATCCACTTCTACATCGCCGGGGGTTCCATGGGAGCGCCCAACGGAGGATCATCGGCGTCCTCTGAGATCGAGTCGTGGGTGCAGCAGAACTTCGCAGCTCAGACCATCGACGGAGTGACCGTCTACGACCTCACACAACGGTGAACCGAAATCGCCCGCCGCACTCTGCTCACTGAGCAGCTGTGCAGCGGGCGATCTTCGTCGGCTCTGTTCAGGCGGCCAGCCCTGTGCAGGCGGCCAGCTCTTCAGGCGGTCGGCTCTGTTCAGGCCAGAGACGCCCTCAGACGGTCGGGCGCTGTCGAGCGGCCTTGCGCTCCATCGCCGACGCGCATCCGTCCGGTCGCTCCGGTGACTCCAGTCGTTCCGAGTGCCTGCTGCACCAGTCGTACGCAGTTCTCGAACGCTTCGGCGTTGCGATCGGTCATCTCGCCGGCATAGTGTCGCGCGGCGATTTTCATGTTCAGCGCCTGGCGTCGTGTCGCCCAGCCCTTCTCGACGCGGCCGACCGGCAGAGCTCGAAGATAATGCGCGCCGACGAGGCCCGGCCATGAGACCGCCCGGCGGTCTGACCGTCGGGCGTCGGTACGCATCACTCGCGAGTTCTCCAGGTGCAGCACGCCGTCGAGCATGACGACGCGGCGGGCGTCGTAATGGTCTGCCTGACGCCACGAGCGGCTCGACTTGACCTGGACGCCGATCACTTCGTGCGCTGCGGTGTCGATCACGATCATGTCGGCGTTCGCTCCGCCGGCGAATCGTTCGAACTGCGGCGGGGCGGGAAGCACCACCGTCTGAGGTGACCGACACGACACTTCGAGCAGGGCGATCATCGCGTCGATCTCTGTGAGCATTCCCGTGTGCCATCTGCGCAGCTGTCTCGTCTCAGCATCGTCTTGGGCCATGCTGCCCAGGGCCTGTTCGCGCACTGCAGAGAACAGCAGGACGTCACTGGAGAGTTCGAACCGCGCCCGCGCCACCGTGCGGCGGATGCTTCGAGACGTGCACTCGTCGAAGAGCAGTGCGCTCCACATCGGCAGACATCTGGCGTTCAGTCGGTGAAAGCTGAATTCGGTCAGCGCGTGGAGCACCTTCGCCGATTCGATCTGCTGAGGTGCGGTCACTCCTTCAGCCGGCCCGCCAGAGCAATCGACGTCAGAGGCCGCCTGCTCGTTTGCGATCTCGACTGACAGCGCGACGAGTCGATCTCCGGCCGCGGCGAACCAGCGCAGGTAGGCCTGTGCCTCGGCGTCGAGCTGACGCTTCGAGATGCCGATGGCTCTGCCGCTGAGACAGTCGTGCAGAAGACCGCCCCAGCGCTCGGCGTGGGCCCTCCCCTGACCCATGATGGAGTCGAGTTCGCGCTGCGTCTTCGCTGGGAGGCTTGCCCCAGCTGTCGCGGTGTGCGTCGGTGGGACTTCGCGGTGATACGCCTGCACGAATTCGCTGAACTGCATGACTCCTCCTGCCGGGAGCCGCAGCATGCGGTCCCCGACTACAGGGTGCCGCCTGATGCTGTGCCGTGTCTGAGCAGCAGCCGTGCGTCTGCAATCACCGAAGGGGCATCAGGATCGCCGGTTCGGTGCGAGCCAGGTCAGAGGGGTCTCAGAGGTGCTTCGGCAGCATGGCGGGGCGGGCCATGCCGGCCTCGGCGGGATGATCGTCGTCGAGGTCGAGTTCGAGCCAGGTGACGTCGTGCCACTCGTCGAACTTCCAGCCGACCCGTTCGAAGCGGCCGACCTCACGAAACCCCATGCGCTTGTGCATGCGGATGCTGGCCTCGTTCTCGCTGACCACGTTCGCGATGACGCGTCGGTAGCCGCGCTCGGCCAGACGATCCATCATGGCGTCGTACATCGCACGGCCCACGCCTCCACGGCGTTCGTCGACCGACACGTACACGCTGGTTTCGCAGGTCCAGTCATAGGCGGGTCTGTCGCTGAACTCGTGCGCATATGCGTACCCGACGACCTGGCCGTCGCGTTCGGCGACCACCCATGCGTAGTGCTCGAGGGCTCCCTGCATGCGCTCGGCGACCATCTCGGTCGTCGGAGCGATCGTCTCGAAGGTGAACGAGGTGTGTTCGACGTACGGACGGTACACTTCGGCGCACGCCTGAGCGTCGTCAATCGTCGCCAGGCGGATGTTCAGATCGGTCACAGTCTCTGTCATCGTCACCGCGTTAGCCTAACGTTCGAAAGCGAACATGCAAACCCCTGTTTCCTGCGTGTCGCCGACGTCGTGGCACGCCCCTGGCATGGGGTGACGGGATCAGGCGACGCGCCGATGTGCCCACCACAGTGGAAGGACGGTGAGCAGCAGCGCGCCGGCCAGGTTTCCGGCCAGTGCGGGCACCTGATTCCACGCCCACCACTGCGCTGCGGTGACGTCGGCGCCGAGTACGATGCCGGCCGGGATCACGAACAGGTTCACCACCGCATGTTCGAGTCCCAGGGCATAGAACATCGTCACCGGCAGCCACATCGCCAGCACTCGCCCGGCAGTGTCGTCAGCCGCGTAGTTGAGCATCGCGCCGATCGTCACCAGCCAGTTGCAGAGCATCGCCTTGACGAAGACCACGGCGACGCCCAGGGCACCGAATGCGGCGTAGCCGGTCGTCTTGGTCTCTGCCGTGCTCACGATCATCGCGATGACGGCGGATGTCGCGCTGTGACCCTCGGGCGTCCTGCCGAAATCCGTGGCACCGGCTGCGAAGAGGCCGATGAAGACGCCGGCACCGACGAAGTGCCCGAGCAGCACCCATGTCGCGTTGCGCGCGAAGTCACGGCCGCGAGCGCGGTGCGCGAGCATTGCCAGCGGCACGACGGCGAAGTTGCCGGTGACGAGTTCGAGACCGAGCAGCATGATGACCACGAACCCGATCGGAAACACGATGGCGCCGATCAGCGGCAGCCCGGTCTGCGTCGTGGCCGCATATGAGAGCACCGTCGCACACGAGAGCAGCGCTCCGGCGAGTGCACCGCGGGCGAAGAGCGACGCGGCCGGAGCCACAGCCCGTTGGGCTCCGGAGTCGATCACTCGATCGAGCATGACCCGCGCGCTCACGGCTCTCGGGGCGCTCACGGCGCCAGCAGCTCGTCGATGACGATCTTCTTCATGCCCAGAAGTCGTTCATAGGCTTTGGGTCGCTGCATCAGCTCGCCGATGTTCGCAGGAACGATCTGCCAGCTCACCCCGAACCGATCTCGGCACCAGCCGCAGGCCTCGGCCTCAGGCGACGACGACAGCAGCTTCCAGAGACGGTCGATCTCGGTCTGGTCGGCACAGTCGACCTGCAGAGACACGCCCTCGGTGAATGTGAAGTCGGCACTGCCTGTGTCGTCTGCGGCCGTGAGCCACTGGCCGCAGAGCTGAAAGTCCGCGAACTCCAGCAGCCCGTCGGCGCTGGCGTCGTCCGTCGGATCTTTGCCTGTTCGGCTGTGCGGAATGACCGTG
Source organism: Pseudoclavibacter sp. CFCC 11306 (assembly GCF_008831235.1). Lineage (GTDB taxonomy): Bacteria > Actinomycetota > Actinomycetes > Actinomycetales > Microbacteriaceae > Pseudoclavibacter_A. Next base: position 59,902 of record NZ_WBKF01000001.1, on the reverse strand, counting down.
CCGAGCCCGGCCATCTCGGCGCGCGGTCTGAACACGTCGACGTAGTACTCGATCGCCTGCAGGGCACTTCCTCGCTGGGGACCGGCGAACAGGAGCGACGGCAGCACGAACGGCCGAGGCGCACCGCGAGGGTCGGTCAGGATCAGCTGCCAGCACACGCCGTATCGATCCTGCATCCACCCGAAACACCTGCTGAACGACGTCTCGCCCAACGGGGCGAGGGCTGTGCCACCACGACCGAGTGCCTGCCACACGCGGTGCAGATGCTCCTGTGCCTGGGCGTCGACGCTGGGGTCGAAGTTCAGCATGAGCGAGATCGACGGGTTCGGACGAAATTCCGCACCGGCGTTGATGGCGACGAGCCTCTGGCCCGCGACGGTGAACTCGATCGTGAGCTCCTGGCCCGCCATGGCTTCCTGGAAGGGAGGCAGACCCTCGTGCGGATAGTGCGAGACGTCGGTGACGTGGCAGTCTGGCAGCGCCTCGAGGTAGAAGTCGACGGCCTCGCGAGCGCTGCCGTCGAACCAGAGGTTCGGCACGATGCAGGTCTTCTCGTCTGTCTGCATCGGGGGCCTCCTTCGATCGCCGCTGACCATGTCATCTCATCGTGCGCCATGAGCCCGTTCTGCCACCACTCGGGCGCCGCGGAATATTCGATTTCGTCGGTGCGACAGCGCAAAGTCAGGAGTATAGTGGGCGAACGAATACCCCCACCGGGTATTCGAGCCGACGATGTGATTCGTCGAAGAGAGGAAGACGACATGAGCACGATCACCGATTTCGCCGTCACGGGGATGTCCTGCGGGCACTGCGAGCACGCCGTGCGCGAGGAGGTCGAGAAGATCCCCGGCGTGCAGAGCCTCGAGGTCAGCGCACAGACCGGTCGCCTGCACATCACCAGCGAGCAGCCGCTCGACGACGCAGCAGTTCTGGCCGCCGTCGAAGAGGCCGGATACTCGGCGACTCACGGCTGAGCCGGCCGCAGTCAGAAGCCGCAGAGACAACAGCGGGCATCATTCTCAGCGAAGGAGTCAGACACCGTGACCGCAGAGAGCACCACCTCGGCAGCGACCGGGCGCGACAGCATTGAACTCGAGATCGGCGGCATGACCTGCGCCTCGTGTGCAGCACGCATCGAGAAGAAGCTGAACCGGCTCGACGGTGTGCAGGCGACGGTGAACTTCGCCACCGAGAAGGCACGGGTCCACGCGCCCGAAGGGTACGACCCGGCGCAGCTGATCGACGTGGTCGAGCAGACCGGCTACACGGCAGCTCTGCCCGCTCCCCCCGAGCCGTCCACCGCATCCGCCGCCGCCTCGCACGCCGACGTCGAGCTGGTGGCGCTGCGCAACCGGCTGATCGGCTCTGTGGTGCTCTCGGTGCCGGTCATCGCGATGGCCATGATCCCCGCACTGCAGTTCACGAACTGGCAGTGGCTGTCGCTCACCCTTGCGGCTCCGGTCGTCGTCTGGGCGGCGTGGCCGTTCCATCGCGCCGCCTGGATCAACCTGCGTCACGGGGCGGCGACGATGGACACACTCATCTCTCTGGGCACCGTCTCGGCGTTGCTCTGGTCGCTCTACGCGCTCTTCTTCGGCACAGCCGGCATGCCAGGCATGCACCATGCGTTCGAACTCACGATCGCTCCCACCGACGGCTCGAACAACATCTACCTCGAGGTCGCCGCCGGGGTCACCATGTTCATCCTGGCCGGGCGTTACTTCGAGATGCGCTCGAAACGACAGGCCGGCGCAGCGCTGCGCGCACTCGTCGAGCTCGGGGCCAAAGACGTCGTGGTGCTGCGGAACGGCCGCGAGCAGCGCGTTCCGGTCGCTCAGCTCGCCGTGGGCGACGAATTCGTGGTGCGGCCGGGCGAGAAGATCGCGACGGACGGCCGCGTGATGTCAGGGTCCTCGTCGGTGGATGCGTCGATGCTGACGGGCGAACCGGTGCCGGTCGAGGTGCACGAAGGCGACGCTGTGGTCGGCGGGACGGTGAACGCCGGTGGCCGCCTGGTCGTGCGCGCCACCCGGGTCGGCTCCCACACGCAGCTCGCGCAGATGGCGCAGATGGTCGAAGACGCCCAGTCGAGCAAGGCGCCGGTGCAGCGGCTTGCCGACCGCGTGTCAGCCGTCTTCGTGCCCATCGTGATCGGCATCGCCCTGATCACACTGGTGGTGTGGCTGCTACTCGGGCATCCCGCCACGGCGGCCTTCACCGCAGCCGTCTCGGTGCTCATCATCGCCTGTCCGTGCGCTCTTGGGCTGGCGACACCGACCGCACTGCTGGTGGGCACGGGGCGCGGTGCGCAGCTCGGCATCCTCATCAAAGGCCCCGAAGTGCTCGAGTCGACGCGTCGGGTCGACACCATCGTTCTCGACAAGACCGGCACTGTGACCACGGGCCGCATGACCGTGAAGAACGTCGCCGCCGAGCCTGACGTCACGCAGCACGAGCTGCTGCGGCTGGCCGGCGCCCTCGAGGCTGCCTCGGAGCATCCGATCGCCCGTGCGATCGCCCAGGCTGCGGCCGAAGCCGGAGCTCTGCCAGAGGTCTCTGACTTCGCCAACGCCGCAGGCCTCGGCGTTCGCGGTCTGGTCGAGGGCCATGTCGTCGTCGCCGGCCGCGAGGCGCTGCTGGACCAGTGGTCGATGCACCTGTCTGACGAACTCGTGGCCGCCAAGCAGCAGGCGGAGCAGGGCGGTGCGACCGTCATCGCCGTGGGCTGGGACGGCACGGCACGCGGCATCGTCGTCGTGGCCGACGCGGTGAAGCCCACCAGCCGCGAGGCGATCGCGCAGCTCACCGGTCTCGGGCTCGATCCTGTGCTGCTGACCGGAGACAATGCACGGGCCGCTCGACAGATCGGCGCCGAAGTGGGCGTCGACCAGGTGATCGCCGAGGTGCTGCCGCAGCAGAAGGTCGCCGAGGTCAGGCGGCTGCAGCAGGCCGGGCACGTCGTGGCGATGGTCGGTGACGGCGTCAACGACGCCCCCGCACTGGCCACCGCCGACTTGGGGCTCGCCATGGGCACCGGCACCGATGTGGCCATCGAGGCCGCAGACATCACCCTGGTGCGTGGCGATCTGCGCAGCGCCGCCGACGCGATCCGACTGGCCAGGCGCACACTCGGCACGATCAAGACCAACCTCTTCTGGGCCTTCGCCTACAACGTCGCGGCGATCCCGCTCGCAGCGCTGGGGCTGCTGAACCCGATGCTGGCGGGTGCAGCGATGGCGTTCAGCAGCGTCTTCGTCGTGGGCAATAGCCTGCGGCTGCGCGGCTTCCGCAGTCGTGCACAGGGCTGACGCACGCTCGACGATGTGGCACAGCTCACCGGGTACGCTGGGAGGCCATGGGATCTGCAGCCTCTGACTGGGTGTTGTCACTCGCGAGTTCGCCCTGGGTGTTCGTCGCGCTGGCCCTCGTGCTCGCGCTGAGCGGCACGCTCACCTTTCTGCCCACACAGTCGCTCGTGATCGCACTGGCGACGATCGCCTACGCCCGCCCCGAGCAGTTGTTCGTGACCATCGTGCTGCTGATCAGCACCACCGTCGGCATGGTGGGCGGCGACCTCGGAGCGTTCGGTCTGGCACGGTGGACGCATCTGGGCGGCTGGCGATGGCTGAACGGCGTCAGAGTGCGGCGCATGAGACGCTGGATGCGACGCCGGCTGCGGGATCAGCCCGACATCACCATGATCAGCGCCCGCATGGTGCCGATGGGACGTCTGGCGACCACACTCGCGTGCGCCGACCTGCACATGCCGACGGCGCTGTTCGTCCGACTCTCGGCGGTCGGCTCGTTGGTCTGGGCGATCTACAGCACCGGCATCGGCGCGGTCGCCGGCATCTGGGTCGAGAGGCATCCCGTAGCCGTGATCTGCATCGCCGTGGTGATTGCCATGCTCATCGGCATGATCGCCTCACGCATCCAGACCGCGCTGATGTCTCGCGAGACCTCGGAGAGTCGCTCTGGACGCGCCTCCTGAGCTCAGCCCTCCAGTGTCGTGATGATGGCCGCCACGAAGGCGTCGAGATCCTGCGGCGACCGCGAGGTGATCAGCCGCCAGCCATCGGTGTCGTCGACGACCGCTTCGGCGTCGACCCACTCGGCTCCCGCGTTGACCAGATCGGTCTTGATGCTGCTGTACGAGGTGAGCTTCTTGCCCTCGGCCACTCCGGCGTCGATCAGCGCCCACGGTGCGTGACAGATCGCAGCGATCGGCCGACCCGCGATGGTGAAGCGGCGCACGATGCGCTGCGCGTCGTTGTCAACGCGCAGCTGGTCGGCGTTGATGGTGCCGCCGGGCAGCACGAGCAGGTCGAACTGCGCCGGGTCGATGTCGGCGAAGGTCGCGTCGGGTGCGAGCGTCTCGCCGACCGTGCGGTCGTGCACCAAGGTGAGAATGGCCTCAGGCTTCGGCGCGGCGACGGTCACCCGAGCGCCTGCTGCGCGCAGATCGTTGACCGGGCGCGAGATCTCAGCGGTCTCGACTCCGTAGTTGGTCGAGATGACGAGCACGCGTTTCTCTGAGAGTGCTGTGTTCATAGAAGAGCTCCTTCTGAGTCTTGATCGTCGACGCCGAGGCGGAGCCGACGCCGCCGATCATACGTCGCTGCCACCCGATACGTCAGCGTCTTTGTCTGAGGCCGCCGCCGCATCCGCCGACGCTGCGCCGGTGGGGGCTTTGGCTTCCTCTTCGGCGGTCAGCTCGGCCTCGCGAGCCTCACGACGTTCTCGAGCTGACTTCGCCCGAGCGAACCGTGCTGGGCGTCCAGGCCCGTCCCAGACCTGCAGCACCGACCACGCCGCTGCGGTGAGCGGCACTGCGATGATCGCCCCGAGCACACCGCCCAGCGAGGCGCCGATGGTCAGCGCGATCAGAATCACCAACGGGTGCAGCTTCAGCGTGCGCCCCATGACCACAGGCTGCAGCAGATTGCCCTCGAGCTGGTTGACCACGATCACGATGGCGATCACGATCAGTGCGGCGACCGGCCCGTTGGCCACCAGCGCGACCAGGGCGGCGAGCCCGCCGGCCAGCGTGGCACCGACGATCGGGATGTATGCCGTGACGAACACGATCACGGCCAGGGGCAGCGCCAGCGGCACCTGCAGAATCACGAGTCCGATGCCGATGCCGACGGCATCAGCCGCGGCCACGATCGTCGTGCCGCGCAGATAGCTGCCGAACGTGGTGACGGCCTGCTGTCCGGCGCGGCGAGCCCGTGCGTATCCGTCCCCGTGCAAAGGCCGCAGCAGGAACTCCCAGATCGCCGCCCCGTCTTTGAGAAAGAAGAAGAGCACCACCACGAAGATGCCGAAGCCGGTGAAGAACTCCGCCGTCGCCGAGACGCCGGCGAGTGCTCCGCTCTGAAAGCCGCTGCTGGCAAGCACCCCCTGCGCCCACGCCCCGACCTCGTCGAGCGCCGGCGTGTGCACGGTGAACGGCAGCCCGTCGATGAAGTCCTGGAGCGTCTGCATGCCGCCGGTCGCCGAGCTCACCAGCACGTTCCACTGGTTGAGCACAGCCCACACGATCAGCCAGATCAGCAGCCCGAAGGTGACCACGATGCTCAGCAGGGCCGTCCAGGCGGCGAGCATGGCCGGCGCGCCTCTGCGCCGCAGCCAAGCGGTGAACGGAACGATCGCCGACGAGACGATCAGGGCGAGCAGCACCGGAATGCCGACGATCGACACCTGCATGATGGCGAAGATCACGACCACGATCACAGCGAGCACGACCAGAGCCTGCACGCATCGCGTGGCCAGCGTTCCGAAGCCGTCAGCCCAAAGCCGACGAACCGCTCCTGGTTCTTTCACTGCGCGTTCAGTCATCATGACGCCTCAGCCCCTTCGTCCTCATCGTGCCAACACGGTAGCAAATGTTCACCAAGTGTACTGTCTGCCGGCAAGACCTCGCGCTGTGCCAGACTGGAGGTCATGACCGATCGACTTGTCGCCGCCCGTGCACTCGGCGCCCGGGCGAGCGCCTACGCTCAGGGCTTCGCTCGCGTCGCAGCCGTCACCTTTCCCATCGCCATCGCCGATCCTGCTGCGAACGCGAAGCAGATCATCCAGCAGGCTGTGGAGTGCGACCGAGACGCGGTCGGGGTGGCCGTCTTCAGCGAACTGTGCCTGACCGGTTACGCCATCGACGACTTGGTGCTGCAGGATGCAGTGCTCGACTCCGCCGTCGACGCCCTGATCGAGGTGGTCGCAGCAAGCACCGAGCTGCTGCCGGTGCTCGTGGTCGGTGTGCCGCTGCGGCACGAGACCCGGCTCTACAACTGCGCCGCAGTCATCCATCGCGGCCGTCTGCTCGGGGTCGTGCCGAAGTCCTACCTGCCGACCTATCGGGAGTTCTACGAACGCCGCTGGTACGCTCCCGGAGACGACCAGCACGGCGGCAGCATCCGCATCGGCGAATTCGATGCGCCCTTCGGCACCGACCTGCTCTTCGACGCCGTCGACGTACCGGGGCTGGTGCTGCACGCAGAGATCTGCGAAGACATGTGGGTGCCGGTTCCGCCGAGCGCTCGTGCCGCACTGGCCGGGGCGAGCGTGCTCGCGAACCTCTCGGGCAGTCCCATCACCATCGCCCGCGCCGAAGACCGCCATCTGCTGGTGCGTTCGGCGTCTGCCCGCTGCCTCGCCGCCTATGTCTATGCCGCCGCGGGAGCCGGAGAGTCGAGCAACGACCTTTCGTGGGACGGCCAGACGATGATCTACGACAACGGCACGCTGCTCGCGCAGACCGAACGCTTTCCCGACGGGCCGAGACGGTCGGTCGCCGATGTCGATCTCGACGTACTGCGGCAGGAGCGTCTGCGACAGGGCACGTTCGACGACAACCGACGCACACTCGCCGATCTGAGCGGCGACGCCCGCGAGGGCGACTATCGCACCGTCTCGTTCACGCTGAAGCCGCCCACCGACGACATCGGCCTGCGCCGCACCCTCGCCCGCTTTCCCTTCGTGCCCGCCGACCCCGACCGGCTCGCGCAGGACTGCTACGAGGCGTACAGCATCCAGGTCTCGGGTCTCATGCAGCGCATGCGCTCGATCGGCTCGCCGAAGCTCGTGATCGGCGTCTCGGGAGGCCTCGACTCGACGCACGCGCTGCTCGTCTGCGCACAGGCCATGGACCGTCTCGGACGCCCGCGCACCGACATCCTCGCATTCACCATGCCCGGGTTCGCCACGAGCGACCACACCAAGTCGAACGCCGTGGCACTGGCCGAGTCGCTGGGGGTCACATTCGAAGAGCTCGACATCAGGCCTGCCGCACGCGAGCTGCTCAGCCGCATCGGACACCCCTTCGCCGACGGTGAGCCGGTCTATGACACCACCTTCGAGAACGTGCAGGCCGGGCTGCGCACCGACTATCTGTTCCGACTCGCGAACCAGCGCGGCGGCATCGTGGTGGGCACCGGCGACCTCTCAGAGGGCGCCTTGGGCTGGTCGACGTACGGCGTCGGCGACCAGATGTCGCATTACACGGTCAACACCGGCGTTCCCAAGACGCTGATGCAGCATCTGATTCGCTGGGTGAGCTCGACCGGGCACTTCTCTGCCGAGGTCTCAGCGGTGCTGCAGCGTGTGCTCGACACCGAGATCTCGCCCGAACTGGTGCCCGCCGGCGCCGACGGCAAGGTGCAGAGCACCGAAGAGAAGATCGGCCCCTACGCGCTGCACGACTTCACGCTCTATCAGGTGCTGCGTCACGGCATGCGCCCGAGTCGCATCGCCTGGCTGGCCGCACATGCGTGGGCCGAGCCGACGACCTGCCGCGACGCCGGCATCGGGCAGTGGCCCGCGGGCTTTCCCGAGGCAGATCGCCATGACTTCGACCTGCAGCAGATCGTGCACTGGCTCGAGGTCTTTCTGCAGCGCTTCTTCGGGTTCGCGCAGTTCAAGCGCACGGCGATCCCGAACGGCCCGAAGGTGTCGCCCGGCGGGTCGCTCTCGCCGCGCGGCGACTGGCGGGCGCCGTCAGACTCCTCGCCGCAGGCATGGCTCGACGAGCTGCACCGGGCGTTCCCGAACGGCGACTGAACCGGTCGGTCACCCCTCGGAACGCGGGTCGACGCTGAGGAACACCACGCCGTCCTCGTCTGAGACGACCCAGTCGCCCGGCCGCACATCGACCTCGAGAAAGCGGATGGGCTCGCCCAGCACGCCGAAGCCGCGCTTCACGGTGGGCACCGGCTGAGAGCCCAGCGCCTTGACGTGCACGTCGGCCTGACCGAGTTCGACGGTGTCGCGCACGGCGCCGGCGACCAGGATGCCGGCCCACCCGTTTCGCGCGGCCAGCACGCCGAGGTTGCCGCCGACCACCGCGCGGCGCAGCGATGCGCCGGCGTCGACGACGAGCACACGCCCTTCGCCGGGCGTGCCGAGCTGCTCTCTGATCAGCGTGTTGTCTTCGTGCACCTGCAGCGTCTGCACACGCCCGAAGACGCGTCGGCGACCACCGAAGCTGCGCAGCTGGGTGACCACGCTGCGCAGCTCGCGATCGCCGTCGTCGGCGAGATCTGCGGTGAGCAGGTCGGGAGAGTCGGTCATGGTCGGTTCCTTTCGTCGGCCGTCGGTGACGGTTCGGGCGGTGCGTGTCGTTCGAGGAATTCGTACACGTCTGTGGTGTCGACGCCGGGAAAGACGCCCTGTGGCAGCGCGGCGAGCAGTGAGGCGTGCGGTCGCGTGGCAGGCCAGCACTGATCCTCCCATTTCTCGCGCAGGTGCGCTGGCGGGATGCGACAGCAGTTCTCGTCCGGGCACGTCGAGACGGCACGACTGGTGGTGTTGCCGCCGCGAAACCAGCGGGCATGGGTGAAGTCGGTGCCGACCGACACCGACACCCTCCCCTGCGACGAGGCGAGCACCCGAGCGGCGCACCAGAACGTGCCGGTCGGCGTGTCGGTGTACTGAGCGAACGGGCTGAAGTGATCGGTCTCGGCGAAGACGATGCGGCTCGTCCAGTGCCGGCAGCAGGTCTGCCCCTCGATGGCGCCCAGAGAATCGGTGGGAAAGCACACGCTGTCGTTCTCGTAGGCCTTCCAGATCGTGCCGGACTCATGCACTTTCACGAAGTGCACGGGCAGATCGAGAAACTCCGTGGCCAGGTTGGTGAACCGATGCGCAGCAGTCTCGTAGCTGACGGCGTAGGCGTCGCGAAAGTCGTCTATGGCCAGGTCTTTGTTCGCCTTCGCGGCCCGTAGTCGTTCGACGCTGCGGGTGCGAGGCATGAGCATCGCACCGGCGAAGTAGTTGCTCTCTACCCGCTGGCGCAGAAACTCCGCGTAGTCCGCAGGAACGGTGTGCCCGAGCACCTTGCTCGACAGCGCCTGCAGCACCGCGGCACGCGAGTCGCCCGAGCCGATCACCGACTGCGGCAGATAGATGCGGCCGTTGCGCTCGTCCAGCACCGACCGCGTCGACTGCGGCAGGTCGTCGACGTAGTGCAGCGTGACACCGAGGTGTTCGGCCAGCGCTGCGGTCAGCCGCTGCGGCAGCGGGCCGCCCGCGTAGCCGAGCGTCTCGAGCAGTCCCTCGGCCTCATCATCGATCGATTCGAAGTAGTTGTCGCTGGCCCGCATCGTGGTGCGCAGTTCGGCGTTCACCCGGCGGGCCTCTTCTGGTGTCGCCTGTCGGTCGTCGCGCAGCTGCTCGATCTTGCGATAGAGGCCGACGATCGTGGCCAAGGCGTCGTCTCCCAGTCGAGGCCCCACTCGCACCGCAGGCAGGCCGAGCGATGAGAACCCGACCGACCGCTGTATGCGTTCGAGCTCGATCTCGTGCGACGCCCGTTCGTCGGGCGGCTCATCGCCACCGATGAGATCGTCGAGGGGAACGGCGAGCACTTCGGCGATGCGCCTGAGCTGGCTGAGCTTCGGCTCTCGGTGCCCGTTCTCGAGCGCTGAGATCTGGCTGGGCGCGCGCTCGATCGCCTGCGCGAGAGACTCCAAGGTGAGCCCTCGCTGTTTTCGTATCGCGCGAATCCGCCGCCCGATGATGAGAGCGTCAACCATCGCCTCATCGCCAAGACGCGCCCCGCGCCGTTGCGTGGTCGTCATGTCTTCATGATGACACAGCCGTTTTCTCCGCAGAACAGAAATATCGCAGAACTTTCCTGCAGATTCGCCCGGATCGTCAGCATCTCTTGCCGCAGAGTAGAACTCACCACAGCACGACCGATCGACTCAACGACGACTCGATCACCCGAGTGACGTGGTTCGGCTCACCGGCCGATGAGGTGGCACACGCACCATGAGATCAAAGGAGATCACCATGACCGAGCAGAACATCCGCCCCGGCGATCAGACACAGACCGCTGAGCACCTGCAGTTCGAGTGGGACAACGACCCGCGCTGGGAGGGCGTGCGCCGCGATTACTCCGCCGAAGACGTGCTGCGCATTCGCGGCGGCATCCGCGAAGAGAGCACACTCGCCCGTCGCGGCGCCGAGAGACTCTGGGAGCTGCTGCACGAAGAGGGCGACGACTGGGTGCGCGCGCTCGGCGCTCTCACGGGCAACCAGGCGGTTCAGCAGGTGCGAGCCGGTCTGCGCGCCATCTACCTCTCCGGCTGGCAGGTCGCCGCAGACGCGAATCTCTCGGGCCAGACCTACCCGGATCAGAGTCTGTACCCGGTCAACTCGGTGCCAGCGGTCGTGCGCCGCATCAACAACGCGCTGATGCGCGCCCACCAGGTGGAGTTCGGCGAAGGCGGGCCCGAGGCGGTCACCCGTGACTGGATGGCGCCGATCGTCGCCGACGCCGAGGCGGGCTTCGGCGGCCCGTTGAACGCCTTCGAGCTGCAGTCGGCGATGATCCAGGCCGGAGCGGCGGGCGTGCACTGGGAAGATCAGCTGGCCAGTGAGAAGAAGTGCGGCCACCTCGGCGGCAAGGTGCTCATTCCCACGAAGCAGCACATCCGCACTCTGCAGTCGGCTCGACTCGCGTCAGACGTCGCGGGTGTGCCCACCCTGATCATCGCCCGCACCGATGCGCTGGCGGCCGATCTGCTCACCAGCGACGTCGACGAGCGCGATCGCCAGTACACGACCGGCGAACGCACCGACGAGGGCTTCTACCGAGTGCGCAACGGCATCGAGCCGGTCATCACCCGCGGTCTGGCCTTCGCCGAGTACGCCGACCTGCTCTGGGTCGAGACCGGAGAGCCCGACATCGAGCTTGCCCGTGAGTTCGCCACGGCGATCCACGAGAAGTTCCCCGGCAAGCTGCTCGCCTACAACTGCTCGCCGTCGTTCAACTGGAAGGCGCACCTCTCTGACGAGCAGATCGGCTCGTTCCAGCGTGAGCTCAGCGAGCTGGGCTACAAGTTCCAGTTCATCACGCTGGCCGGCTTCCACGCGCTCAACTACTCGATGTTCGAGCTGGCCAGCGGCTACCGCGACGAGCAGATGACCGCCTACGTGCAGCTGCAAGAGAAGGAGTTCGCCGCCGAGAGCCAGGGGTACACCGCCACCCGGCACCAGCGCGAGGTCGGCACCGGCTACTTCGACCGCATCTCGACGGCGCTCAACCCGGACAGCGCGACCCTCGCGCTGGTGGGCAGCACCGAAGAGGCACAGTTCTGATCTCGTCGGATCGGGGCGCTCCTGCATCGCCGCAGGCCGTGCCCCGACCGGCTCACTCCCGACGCCGCCGTCGCCGCGACGCCGGTCGTCACGTCACACAGCCACGCACCCGCCGATCAACGACGATCGGCCCCGCCACCAGGATTGGAGAATCATGCACACCACCACTGCCGTCCGCCGACCGACCCGACCCGTCGTGCGCGTCGCCGGGCGCATGCACGAACGCTTCGACGAGATTCTCACGCCCGAGGCGCTGGACTTTCTCGCCGCACTGCACCACCGCTTCTCGTCACGTCGCCATGAGCTGCTCGCCAAACGGGCGAAGCGGCTGAAAGACTACTCGCTGGGCACCAACCCCGACTTCCTGCCCGGCACCGCGCACATCCGCGCCGACCGAAGCTGGCGTGTCGTCGGCTCTGCGAATGCGCCCGGTCTGCAGGATCGGCGCGTCGAGATCACGGGGCCGACCGATCGCAAGATGACCGTCAACGCGCTCAACTCCACCGCCAAGGTCTGGCTCGCCGACTTCGAGGATGCCACCAGCCCCACCTGGCAGAACGTGGTCGGCGGCCAGCTGAGCCTCTTCGACGCGATTCGCGGGCAGATCGATTTCACCTCGCCAGAGGGCAAGCAGTACGCCCTGCGAACGAAAGAGCTCGCCGAGCTGCCCACCATCGTGCCTCGCCCGCGCGGCTGGCATCTGCCCGAGAAGCACTTGGTCTTCACCGATGACAGCAACCGCACCGAAGACACGTCGGGCAGCCTCGTCGACTTCGGGCTGTTCTTCTTTCACAACGCGAAAGAGCTCATCGCCCGCGGGCGAGGCCCGTACTTCTACATTCCCAAGCTCGAGAGCCACCTCGAAGCCCGCCTGTGGAACGACGTCTTCACTTTCGCCGAGCACGCACTGGGTCTCGACATCGGCACCATCCGCGCCACCGTGCTGATCGAGACGCTGCCTGCGGCCTTCGAGATCGATGAGATCCTCTACGAGATGCGCGATCACATCACGGGCATCAACGCCGGCCGCTGGGATTACATCTTCAGCGTGATCAAGGTCTTCCGCGAGCGCGGTGCGAAGAACGTGCTGCCTGATCGCTCCTGCATCACGATGGAGGTTCCCTTCACCCGTGCATACGCACAGCTGCTGGTCAAGACCGCACATACCCGAGGCGCCTATGCCATCGGCGGCATGAGCGCATTCATCCCGAACCGGCGCGATCCGGAGGTGACCGAGCGCGCCTTTCAGCAGGTGTCTGCAGACAAGCGCCGTGAGGCAGAGGCCGGCTATGACGGCACCTGGGTCGCGCATCCCGACCTGATTCCCTACGCACAGGCCGAGTTCGACGCGGTGCTCGGCGAGCGGCCAAACCAGGTCGAACGTCAGCTCGACGACGTCAGCATCGGGCAGAGCGATCTGCTGAACTTCCAGGCGACCCCTGGCGAGGTCACCGAGGCCGGCCTGCGCGACAACGTCTCGGTGGGCATCCGCTACATCGAATCGTGGCTGCGCGGCGTCGGTGCCGCGGCCCTCGACAACCTGATGGAGGACGCGGCGACCGCCGAGATCTCGCGCACGCAGATCTGGCAGTGGCTGCACTACCAGACCGTCACCGCCGAGGGCAATGCCATCACCCGCGAGCGCGTGCAGCAGATCATCGACGGCGTGGTCTCAGAGCTGCAGCGCTTCGACGGCGACCGGTTCGACGACGCCGTGCAGGTGTTCGCGCAGGTCGCCCTCGACAAGCCGTTCCTGCCTTTTCTCACCACAGAGGCGTACCGACGCTACCTCGCCACCGATGTGGTCACGCCCGAGCCGCTGACCGACGAGGCCGCCGGTCTCGTCGAGCCGCAGCCGGCGAACCGAGGATGACACCATGTCGACGCAGACGCAGACAGTTCGACGGTCGGGCGATTCGCAGACCGGTCGGGCGCGCACACCGCACGGCCGGTCTTGGGTCAGCGTCGCCGCCGTGCTCTTCGCAGTCGCCTGGGCCGGCAACGAGTTCACTCCGCTGCTGGTGATGTACCAGATGCACAGCGGCTTCACCGCCCTGCAGGTCAACATCCTCTTCGGCGGCTACGTGCTGGGCATCATCCCGGCTCTGCTGATCGGCGGCCCCATGGCCGACCGCATCGGCCGCCGTCCGGTCATGATCCCAGGCCCGCTGCTGGCCATGGCAGGCAGCCTCGTGCTCGCCCTCGGCCCCGAGAGCATGGTGGCGCTGTTCGTCGGTCGTCTGCTCTGCGGGCTCGCGCTGGGTCTGGCGATGGCCGTCGGCAGCACCTGGATCAAGGAGCTCTCGACGGCCCCGTTCGATGCGAACGCCGATGCGGGGGCGGGCGCACGCCGCGCATCCATCACGCTCAGCGTGGGCTTCGGGGCCGGCGCCGCAGTCGCCGGAGCCATCGCGCAGTGGGGGCCAGCGGCCACCATGCTGCCCTACCTCGTCAACGTCGGGCTGCTCATTCCGGTGACTGTGTGGATGATGCGCAGAGGCCCGGAGACGCAGGTGCACGCAGTGCTCTCGACGTCACGACGCCGCAGCCGCTCGCGCTTCGCGCTGATCGCCGAAGACGGAATCGACCCGGCGGTGCGCCGCCGGTTCCTGCTGATCGTCGCTCCCGCAGCTCCGTGGGTGTTCGGCTGTGCAGCCAGCGCCTACGCGATTCTGCCCACGCAGATGCGCTCGCAGGCTCCCGGTCTTGAGATCGGCTTCAGCGCGCTGATGTGTCTGGTGGGTCTCACCTGCGGCGTCGGGGTGCAGCCGGTGATCAAGCGCCTCGAGCGTCCGGGGTCGGCCCGCACGCTGGTGCTCGGCCTGGTCGTCGCCTGCGCAGGGATGCTGCTGGCCGCGAGCGCACTGGCCACGCAGCAGGTCTGGCTGGGTCTGGTCGCCGCGGCCGGGCTGGGCATTGGCTACGGCACGGTTCTGGTGTCTGGTCTGCAGTACGTGCAGCGCATCGCGCCGCCCGGTCGTCTGGCCGCGTTCACCGCCGTGTTCTACAGCCTCACCTACACGGGGTTCTTCATGCCGGCGATCCTCTCCGGCATCGAGCTGGCATTCAGCGGGGTGCACCACATCTGGATGTTCGCGGTGGGCGCTGCGCTGGCGCTGGTCAGTCTCACGGTGGTCGCAGCGAGCAGCGCAGCACTGCGTGAGCGTCCCAGTGCGGATGCCATGGTCGAGCTCACGCGGGAGGGCGGCTGCACACGGGGTGCTAACGTGCCAGCATGACTCTGCTCACGCTGCTGGCGATCACTGTGATCGCGCTGCTGGGGCCTGTGCTGAGCTGGGTCACCCGATGGCGTGCCCCGGTGCTCGTCGGTCAGATTCTCGGCGGCCTGCTCATCGGCGGCGCCGGCTTGGGATGGGTCGATGCCGGCGACTCGATGTTCACGCTGCTGGCCGACTTGGGCTTCGCGCTCACGATGTTCGTCGCCGGCAGCCAGATTCCGGTGCGCAACCCCGAGCTGCGGCCGCTGCTGGTGAAGGGGCTCATCCGAGCGGCAGCCGTGGCCGTGGCCGCTCTGGCGCTGGGCGCGCTCATCAGCCTCACCCTGCACAGTCCGGACTGGCTGATCTATACGGTCGTACTCGGGTCTTCTTCGGCGGCGCTGGCGCTGCCCGCGATGGCTCAGGCCCGGCTGACCGGCCCGGCGGTGACCGCCACGATGGCGCAGATCGCCGTCGCCGACGTGGCGTCGATCGTGCTGCTGCCTCTGGTCATGGACACCGGCCGCGCCCTGCTGACCATCGTCGGCGCGCTGGCACTCTGCGCTCTGACCGCCGGGGTCGTTCTCGCGCTGCGCATGATGCGACGCCGCGGCATGCTGAGCGAGGCGCACCGGGTCAGTCGCCGCGAGCATTTGGCGCTCGAGCTGCGCATCTCACTCGTGCTGCTGCTCGCGTTCGCCGTACTCGCCTCGCAGACAGCGGTGTCGATCATGCTCGCCGGGTTCGCTGCAGGGGTCGCGGTCTCGGCGATCGGAGAGCCTCGACGTCTGGCGAAGCAGGTCTTCGCCCTCAGCGAGGGCTTCTTCTCACCCCTGTTCTACGTCTGGCTCGGCGCGTCGCTGTCGCTGGGCGACCTGTGGAGCAGTCCGCGGCACGTTCTGCTGGGCCTCGCACTGGGCTTCGGCGGCCTGGCCGTGCACGCGGTCGGCGCGCTGACCGGACAGCCCGTCTCACTGGCGCTGCTCGGCGGCGCACAGCTGGGCGTGCCGATCGCTGCGGCCACCATCGGCATGCAGACCGGTGCGCTGAACGGCGGTGACGCCGCAGCGCTCGTCTTCGGCGCGCTCATCAGCGTCGTGTCGCTGTCGGCGACGGTTCCTCTCGCAGCGAGACGTTTCGCCACGCAGCGCTGATCCGCTGCCGCCGCGGGCGAATCGACTAGGGTATGTGCATGCTCACTGACCCTCATCCGTCAGAGCCCACCGGCTCATCCCCCGCCGACAGCGATGCGACGTCGCCAGAAGACCACATCACGCTGCGCTTCATGGCCCTGCCTCAAGAGGTCTCGAAGACCGGCACCTCGATCGCCGAGGGCCGCGTCCTCGAATGGATCGATCGGGCCGGCTACGCCTGCGCCGTCGGATGGAGCTCGTCGTACTGCGTGACCGCGTACGTCGGCAACGTCCACTTCAACAGTCCGATCGCCCCGGGCAGCATCATCGCTGCCCACGCCCGCATCATCCACACCGGCCGCACCAGCATGCACGTGCTCGTGCGCGTCGAATCGGCCGACGTGCGCACTCGCGCCTACCAGCCGGCCTGCGACTGCATCCTGATCTTCGTCGCCGTCGACGAGAACGGCACGCCGGCGCAGGTTCCGCAGTGGAGCCCGCAGACCGACACCGAACGCCAGCTGCACGAGGCGGCCATCGAGCGCATCGAGCCCCGCCGCCGCATCCGCCAGTCGATGGCCTCGCAGGCCTACACCACTTACGGCACCGCACCAGAGACGGTCTTCCGCTTCTTGGCCGCGCCGCAGCATGCCAACTGGGGCGGCAAGACCCACGGTGGCACGGTGATGCGCTGGATCGGCGAAGCGGCGAACACCTGCGCCAGCAGCTGGGCCAAACACGACGTGGTCGGCGTCTACTCGGGCGGCATCCACTTCATCAACCCGATTCCGATCGGCAACATCGTCGAGATCCGCTCGCGCCTGCTGCTGACGACGCCGCACAGCATCCACGTCAGCACCCAGGTGCGCACGGCGGACCCGAAGCGGCCCAACGACCTGCGCCTGACAACTCGATGCATGACCGTGCTGGTCGTCGTCGGCGAAGACGGGCACGCCACCGACGTGCCACAGTGGGAGCCGGTCAGCGACGAGGATCGCCACCTGCGCTCACACGCTCGCGAGCTCATCCAGATGCGTCACGAGATGCATCCGGTGCCGCTCGAACTGCCCGGCATCTGATCGATCGGCCGCTGGCCGACCGACGCGCGACCTAGCCGAGCAGACCGGTCGACAGCAGCCAGGGGCCAGCCAGCTGCCAGCCGACGAACGCGCAGGTGTCGAGCAGAAAGTGGGCCGCCACCAGCGGGGCCACTCCGCCCCACCGTCGGGCCGCCCAGAGAAAGACCACGCCCATCACCGCGTTGCCGACGAACGGGCCGATGCCCTGATACAGGTGGTACGAGCCGCGCAGCAGGGCGGCTGCGACGAAGACGGCCGGCCATCCCCACGCGATCTCGCGCAGACGGATCGCCAGCCAGCCCGAGACGATGGTCTCTTCGAGCACGGCGGCCTCGACGGCTGCGAGCAGCAGCACCGGGATGCTCCACCAATGCGCATCGAGCGCTGCGGGGACGACGTTTGCGGTGAGCCCGAGCAGCCGCCCGACGGCGTAGAGCGCGAGGCCGGGCAGCCCGATCACCGCCGCCAGCAGACAGCCGCGGCCCCATGCGCGCCTGCTCCAGAGATCGTGCAGACCGAGTCTGGCCGCGCCTGCTGCGAAGCCGGCGCCAGTGAAGCCCACACCGGAGCATCGGTCGGCAGGCGCCGACGACCGAGCAGCCAGCAGCCACAGCACCAGGAGCACCGGCACCAGGCCGAAGCCGATCTGCGCCAGCTGGATCAGCAGATCGAGCCAGGGCTGCGACGCCTGACTGGCGTTCAGCGTGCTCGTCTGCGCGCCGAGGCCGCCCTCGGCCGTCAGCTTGCGCAGCAGCGAGAGCACGGCGAACACCGCCGACTGGCCGAGGGTAAGCCCGAGCACGATCCAGACCTCGGCGCGCACGCGCGGCCGGGCCCAGGCCGGCGTCACCTCGGTCTGCGGCCAGCGGAAGCTTTGGGTCATAGCAGCACCCTACTCGTCGGCGTCTCTGCGGTATCGTGGAACCCGTCGCCGGCAGAGAGGCAGTCATGATCACAGAGCGCGAGACGCATTCCGTCTTCTTCGTGTCGGACGGCACCGGCATCACGGCCGAGACCCTCGGCAACACGCTGCTGACGCAGTTCCCGAACGACAGCTTCATCCGCGCCACGATCCCGTTCGTGAACACCGTCGAATACGCGCGCACCGTGGTGCGCCACATCGACTCGCTCTCGAAGACGCAGCCCACTCCCCTCGTCTTCTCGACCGTGGTCTCAGACGAGATCCGTGAGGTGTTCACCGCCTCTGGGGCTCTGGTCATCGATCTGCTCGGCGAGGCGACCAAGCGTCTCGAGCAGACGCTGCACACTGAGGCCAGCCACTCCCCCGGCCGCGCGCACGGTCAGGGCGACCTCGAGCGATACAACGCCCGCATGCATGCCGTGGAGTTCGCGATCGAACACGACGACGGCCAGAGTCTTCGTGCGCTGGATCGCAGCGACATCATCCTCATCGCCCCGTCACGCTGCGGCAAGACGCCGACGACCATGTATCTGGCGCTTCAGCACGGCGTGCTGGTCGCCAACTACCCGCTTATCCACGAAGACTTCGGCTCGACCGAACTCCCGGCGCCGATCGCTCCCCTGGCCGACAAGTGCTTCGGGCTGCTCTCGACTCCCCAGCGGCTGAGCGAGGTGCGCTCGCAGCGCCGCCCCGACTCACGCTATGCATCGCTCGACCAGTGCCGCTACGAGCTGCGCAACGCCGAAGAGATGTACCGGCGTCACAACATTCCCTTCGTCAACTCGGCGAGCAAGTCGATCGAAGAGATGTCGTCTGTGATTCTGCACAGCATGAGCCTGCGCAAGTGACCTGTGCGACCGTGTCACCACGCGGAAACATATCGTGACTATACTTTTTTGCAGGGTGACGATGATGATCCATCGACACCACTACCTCTGAAGGAGACCAGTGTCAGAAAACGTCCTGTGGTTCACCGAGGCCGGCCTCGATGACATCGACAAAGTCGGCGGCAAGAACGCTTCGTTGGGTGAGCTGATTCAGAACCTCTCATCGGCAGGCGTCAACGTTCCCGAGGGTTTCGCCACGACCTCGGCTGCGTTCCACACCTTCCTCGACGAGTCGGGTGTGCGTGACTACATCTTCAAGACTCTTGCCGATCTCGATGCGGATGACGTGGTCGCCCTGGCTGCGGCCGGCAAAGACATCCGTGCGAAGGTTCGCGACACGCCGTTCCCCTCGGCACTCGAGGCCGACATCCGCAGCGCCTTCGACACGCTGACCGGATCATATGACGATCCCACCGCCGTCTCGTTCGCCGTGCGCTCTTCTGCCACTGCAGAGGATCTGCCCGACGCCTCGTTCGCCGGTCAGCAGGAGACCTTTCTGAACGTGCGTGGCATCGACCACATTCTGGCCGCCATCAAAGAGGTCTTCGCGTCGCTCTACAACGACCGCGCGATCGCCTACCGAGTGCACAACGACTACAGCCATGAAGACGTCGCGCTGTCGGCGGGCATCCAGCGAATGGTGCGCTCCGACATCGGCGCCTCCGGTGTGATGTTCACTCTCGACACTGAGTCAGGCTTCGACGACGCGGTGTTCATCACCAGCGCGTTCGGCCTCGGCGAAGGCGTCGTGCAGGGTGCCGTCAACCCCGACGAGTTCTACGTGTACAAGCCGGCGCTGCGTGCCGGCCGACCGGCCATTCTCAAGCGCTCTGTCGGCGGCAAGGCGCTGAAGATGATCTACACCGACGACCAGACCGTCGGCCGCAGCACCGAGTTCGTCGACGTCGCCGAGCCAGACCGTCTCAGGCTCAGCCTGACCGACGACGAGGTGCAGGAGCTGGCCCGGCATGCACTGGCCATCGAAGAGCACTATGGGCGCCCGATGGATATCGAGTGGGGCAAAGACGGGGTCGACGGCCGCATCTACGTGCTGCAGGCCCGGCCTGAGACGGTGCGCTCGCGCGACGACTCATCGGCGCTCGAGCGCTTCAGCATCGGCAAAGAGGGCAAGGGCGACGTGCTGATCGAGGGTCGCGCCATCGGTCAGCGCATCGGCGCCGGGCCGGTGCGCGTCATGCACTCGCTCGATCAGATGGTCGACTTCGTCGAGGGTGAAGTTCTCGTCGCAGACATCACCGACCCTGACTGGGAGCCGATCATGAAGCGCGCCAGCGCCATCGTGACGAACCGTGGCGGACGCACCTGCCACGCCGCGATCATCGCGCGCGAGCTCGGCATCCCCGCGGTCGTCGGCACCGGCGACGCCACGCACGCCCTCGCCGACGGCAGATCGGTCACCGTCTCCTGCGCCGAGGGCGAGACCGGATTCGTCTACGACGGCATCGCCGACTTCGAGCTCAAGCGCACAGAACTCGATCACATGCCTGAGATTCCGGTCAAGGTCATGATGAACGTCGGCACGCCTGATCAGGCCTTCAGCTTCGCGAAGCTGCCGAACGCCGGAGTCGGTCTCGCCCGACTCGAGTTCATCATCAACCGCCAGGTGGGCATCCACCCGCGTGCGCTGCTGGAGCTGGACGACCAGGAGCCCGCGCTCAAAGCCGAGATCGAGAAGCGCATCGCGGCGTACGAGAGCCCCACCGACTACTTCGTCAAACGCGTGGCCGAGGGCGTCTCGATGATCGCTGCGGCGTTCGCGCCCAAGCCCGTGGTCGTGCGCATGAGCGACTTCAAGTCGAACGAATACGCCAACCTGGTCGGCGGAGCGCGCTACGAGCCCCATGAAGAGAACCCGATGCTCGGCTGGCGCGGTGCCTCGCGCTATGTCTCGCCTGACTTCCGGGCCTGCTTCGAACTCGAGTGCCGGGCCATGAAGTTCGTGCGCGACGAGATCGGGCTCACCAATGTGAAGCTGATGGTGCCGTTCGTGCGCACGGTCGAAGAGGCCAGAAACGTCATCGAGCTGATGGAGCACAACGGGCTGAAGCGCGGCGAGAACGGCCTCGAGATCTACATGATGTGCGAGATTCCGAGCAATGCGCTGCTCGCCGATGAGTTCCTCGAGTACTTCGACGGCTTCTCGATCGGTTCGAACGACATGACGCAGCTGTCGCTCGGCCTCGACCGTGACTCGTCACTGGTCGCCGACGAGTTCGACGAGCGCAACCCGGCGGTCAAGAAGCTGCTGGCAATGGCGATCGAGCACTGCAACGCAGCCGGCAAGTACGTCGGCATCTGCGGTCAGGGGCCGAGCGACCACCCGGATCTCGCCGAGTGGCTGCTTGATCAGCACATCGTCTCGATGTCGCTGAACCCCGATACGGTCGTCGACACGTGGCTGCGTCTGGCCGAGCACCAGAAGTGATCATGTGCCCGGTGTCGTGCTGAGCGTCAGGCTCGTCACGACACCGGAGCAGAAGGGCCGGCGCACGAAGTGCGCCGGCCCTTCTGCATCTGTGCGGGACGTCTGTTCGATCAGCTGTTCCACAGACCGAACGACGCGGCGAGGCGGCTGATCTTCTTCGCACGAGACAGTCGGGGCAGGTAGCTGCCGTCAGCTCCCCCATCGCCCTGTGCGTCTTTGTCGAGCAGGTCGCGCGCCCAAGCGATCTCAGACTGCGTGGGTGCGAGGTGATCGTTGATCTGGGCCGTCTGCTGCGGCTTGAGCACCAGCTTGCCGGTCATGCCCATCTCGGCCGTGACCTGGCAGGCCGCCGTGATCACGGCGGGGTCGTCGCTGAGCACAGGCCCGTCGATGGGCCCGGGCAGCTCGCCGACGCGCGAAGCCACCACAAGACGTGAGCGTGCGTACGCGAGCGCCAAGGCGGTGTTGCCCGCCCCGGTGTCTCGCCGAAAGTCGCCCACGCCGAAGGCCAGCCGAAAGGTTCCCGGGGCCTTTGCGATGAACGGCGCGTTCTCGACGCCCAGGCCGCTCTCGAGCAGCGCCACCACCGGTGTGCCCGGGTTGAGACCCTGCCCGGTGAGTGCGACCTGCTCAGCGGTCTCGGTCTTGGCAAGCATGACGCCGCGCAGCCCCTCGGCGCCACGCAGCGCGTCGAGGTCACGGTGCCACAGCTCGCTGCCTGCCGGGTTGATGCGCACCCACGCGCTCATCCCGTTGTTCAGTGCGTCGGCTGCCAGTGCGCGAGCGGCGTCTTTGCCCTCGTCTGGAATGCCGTCTTCGATGTCGAAGACGACGGAGTCTGCCTCACTCGCCAGCGCGTCGAGCAGCGACTGCTCGTCATGTGGCGGCGCGAGAAGCCAGCTTCGCGAGAGTTTGGCCGGAAGATTTGCCGCACGTTCGTTTCGAATGCCCATACCAGCCATGCTAGTCATGCGCCGACGTCTTGGCGTGTCTCACCGAGTTCCGACGCAACGACATATACGACTCGGAGCATACGCGTCTCGATTCGCCGGCTCAGGCGCTGACCGACCCGTGCACAATCGGAATCTCGCTCGTCACCACGGGGATCGACGTCGTGAGCAGCGTGCCGTCCTCACGCCGGAAGCCCTCGAGCTGATCGATGTCCGGTTCGCCCTCGATGATCGGCCCCTGGCCGTCGAGTACCACCGAAACCGGCTCACCGGCTCGCACCACGAAACGCTGTGCCCGCACCCAGAAGGTCAGCTGCGTTCCCTCCTCGACCTCGGCGAAGAACGTGTCTCGCGTGACGGTGAAGCGCACCCGTGTGCCGGCCTGCGCCAGCGGGAACGAGAGCTCCTGCCAGCCTGCGGGCAGCCGAGGGTCGAAGCGCAGCACGCCGCCGACGTCGCGCAGACCGCCGAAGCCGCTGACGATGGTGCTCCAGATGCCTCCGGCGGATGCGATGTGGGCGCCGTCCTCCGTGTTGCGGTGCAGGTTGTCGAGGTCGGTGAACAGCGAGCACATGAAGTGGTCGTAGGCGAGCTCCTGGTAGCCGACCTCGGCGGCGACGATCGACTGCACGCCTGCAGAGAGTGTGGAGTCTCCGGTGGTCAGCGGCTCGTAGTACTCGAAGTCTGCGCGCTTCTCGGCGTCGCTGAACAGATCGCTGCGCAGGTAGAGGGCGAGTACGACGTCTGCCTGTTTGACCACCTGGAACCGATAGATCACCAGCGGATGAAAGTGCAGCAGCAGCGGTCGCTGCTCGGGCGGGGTGTTCTCGACGTCCCAGATCTCGCGATTGAGAAACTGCTCGTCTTGAGGGTGGATGCCGAAGTGCTCGTCGAAGGGCAGCTCCATACGATCGGCGATCAGCTCCCAACGGCGGATCTCGTCGTCGGTGACGCCGAGACGTTCGCGGGCGCGCAGCGCGTCGTCAGGGCGCAGCTGGGAGATCTGCTCAAGGGCGCTCACTGCATAGCGCAGATTGAACTGCGCCATGGCGTTCGTGAACAGGTTGTTGTTGACGACGGTGGTGTACTCGTCAGGCCCTGTGACGCCATGGATGTTGAAGCTGCGCTCTCCGTTCTTCCCTCGCCAGAACCCCAGCGAAGCCCACATGCGCGCGGTCTCGACCACCACGTCGATCGCCTCGCGTGCGAGAAACTCGTAGTCGCTCGTCGCCCCCATGTACTTCGCGATTGCATAGGTGATGTCCGCATCGAGGTGATACTGCGCGGTGCCGGCGGCGTAGTAGGCCGATGACTCCTCGCCGTTGATGGTGCGCCACGGAAAGAGCGCCCCTTCGACGCCGAGCTGCTCGGCACGCTGTCGGGCCTGTGGCAGCATCTGCACGCGAAAGCGCAGGGCGTTGCGGGCGACGTCAGGGTTGGTGTACGAGAGAAACGGCAGCACGAACACCTCCGTGTCCCAGAAGTAATGGCCGCTGTATCCCGATCCGGTGAGGCCTTTTGCCGGCACACCCCACCCTTCGGCACGTGCAGAGGCCTGAATGAGCTGGAAGAGATTCCAGCGCACCGCCTGCTGGATCACCGGCTGCCCAGGAATGCGCACGTCTGACCGCTCCCAGAACGCGTCGAGCCAGCGTCGCTGCTGCCGACGCAGCCCGTCGGCCCCGTACTCGTGCGCCCGTGACAGGCTGCGCACGCAGCGATCGACGAGCTCCTGCACGGGATACCCGTTCGACGTGTGATACGTCACGAGCTTGGTCACCGTCGTGGGCACTCCCTCGCGCGCATCCACCTCGAACACGTTGCGGGCGAGGTCGTCGGTGATGGTGTGCGAGCTTCGATACGCGTTGCGCGTCTCGATGAGGTGATCGGCTGCCACCGCGATCGTCTGGCCTGATTCCGCCACGCGGTAGCCGAGCACGCTGCGCTGATCGTTCTGCATGCGATAGCGCGGCAGGAACACTCGGTGCTCGAACTGCTTCGCCTTGCGCGGCTCGATCCCTTTGCCCAGCGCATGCTGACGTACGCCGAAGTCGTCTTCGCCATCCTGCCGATTCATGATCTGACACGAGATCGCGATGGGGGCATCCCCTTCGAGCATCGTCACCGTGAGCGTCAGCAGCGCCAGGTGACGCTGCGTGAACGAGACCAGACGCGACGATGTGATGCGCACTCGTTTGCCGGCCGGGGTTCGCCAGACCAGATCGCGAGTGAGCTGCCCGGTGCGAAAGTCAAGGCGACGGTGGTAGTCGACGATCTCGGCCTTGTCCGGTATGAACGGCTCATCGTCGACGTAGACGCGAATCGGCCGCGCGTCGGGAGCGTTGATCATGCTCTGCCCGACCTTGGCGAATCCGAAGGCCTCTTCGGCATGCCGAATCTCCCAGGTCTCGTGCAGCCCGCTCACATAGGTGCCCTGCTCGTAGCTGGAGCGCCCCTCTGAGAAGTTGCCGCGAAAGCCGATGTATCCGTTCGACACGGCGAACAGCGTCTCGGTGATGCCTATGTCGTCGACGTTGAAGCGATCTTCGCGCAGGCCCCACTCGTCGATGCGAAATCGCGTTCGGTCGATGTCGGTCGGGCTCCACTCGCGCCCCAACGCGAGACGTCCGGATGTCGTCATGCGTGCTTCCTCTCGCCCGTTTCACTCTGTTCTGCGGATGACTCGGCTGGTGTGGGCAGTTCGTCATCGGCCTCGATGAGCTCGGCGAGATCGGTGACGACCACGTCCGCGCCGTGCTCGCGAAGCGCGGCGGCACCGGCTCCGCGGTCGACGCCGACCACGAGGCCGAACCCGCCGGCACGCCCCGAGGCCACTCCCGAGAGCGCATCCTCGACGACGACGGCATGACGCGGATCGACCTGCAGACGACGTGCGGCCTCGAGGTACGTGTCGGGGGCGGGCTTGCCGGCGAGCCCGTGCTCAGCCGCGTAGGCGCCGTCGACGATCACCGGAAAACGCTGCAGCAGCCCCGCGGCCTCGAGCACACGTCGGGCGTTGCGCGAGCTGGAGACCACGGCGACGGGAGTGCCCCGGCGCTGCAACGCGTCGAGCAGTGCCCTCGACCCCGGATAGGCTTCGACGCCGTCACGGGCGAGCACCTCGGTGAAGAGCTCGTTCTTGAGATTGCCCAGTGCGCAGACCGTGCTGAACCCCGGAGCGTCGGTTGGCGCACCCTCGTCGAGGGTCACCCCTCGTGAGGCGAGCACCGCCGCCACCCCGGCATAGCGTGGGCGCCCGTCGACGAACCGAAGATAGTCGTCTGTCGTGTAGGTGCGTTCGACGCCGAGGTGTGCGAACGCGCGCTCGAAGAGCTGACTCCAGGCACGCTCGTGCACCAGCGCCGTCGGCGTCAGCACGCCGTCAAGGTCGAAGAGCACTGCCTGACACTGTTGATTGGTCGTCACCCTGTCAAGACTAGCGACGTCGCGAGCTCGTTGTGTCGCCGATCATTTCACTCAATGGTTACACCCGTGTCTTCGGCTGTGCACAGTGGGCAAAGTACTTTGGGGCGAAAGCACGCGCTCGTCGGCAGTCCCCAACCGCACTGACCGCTTCTCTCGTTCCATCCGCAGTCTGACCGCCTGATCTCCGTCAGGGGGCGCCCCGCATCCAGTGGGCGTCTTCTTGTGGCCGCTGAATCGACGATGACCCCGCGTGAGCCTCTGCTCCCGGCGATCCGTCGACAGGCTCCCGGCACCTGCCGCTCTTCGGCTGACAGGCGCCGCGCTCTCATCTGATTCCAGCCTTTGATCCTGCCGTGGAGGCGTCCATTATGTCCCCTTCCAGACTGCTGTTCGCACGTCTCATCGCCGTTCTCGTCGCGGGATTCGGCACCGCATACATCGTCTGGCGGTGGTCGGAGACCATCGCCTGGTCTGCTGCATGGCTCGCAGTTCCGCTGGTGGTCGCCGAGACCTACTACCTCTCGGAGTCGCTGCTCTACGCGCTGACGATTTGGAATGCCAGAAAACGTCCACGTCCGCCTGCCGCTCCCCCGGGGCGCACCGTCGACGTGTTCATCACGACGTACGACGAGCCGCTCGGGCTCGTTCTGCGCACGGCGATCGCCGCCAAGAAGATTCGATACCCGCATCACACCTGGATTCTGGACGACGGGGACCGCCCCGAGTTCCGTCTGGCTGCGCGACGCATCGGTGTCGGATACATCACGCGAGGCCCGGAGTGGCAGGGCCGGCCCCGTCTCGCCAAGGCCGGCAACATCAACAACGCCCTGTTTCGCACAGATGGAGAGTTCTTCGCCGTGCTCGACGCCGATCAGGTGCCTGAGCCCTCGTTCCTGGACGCCGTGCTCGGGTATTTCACCGACGACCGCGTCGCCTTCGTGCAGACTCCCCAAGAGTTCTGGAACATCGGGCGGCGCGACCCGCTCGGCAGCAGAGCCGAGCTCTTCTACGGCCCGATCCAGCAGGGCAAGGATGGCTGGGACGCCGCCTTCTTCTGCGGCTCCAACGCGGTGCTGCGTCGCGAAGCGGTGATGGCTCTGGGGCTCAAGCGCATTCCCTCACGCGCCCGGGTGCGCATCCACCGGCATCTGCGTCGGTCCCGGCATCGGCTGACGGCGCTTCGCAGGTCGGTGCGGGCCACCGACCAGGCTGCCGCATATGTGCTCGCAGACGTGCTGTCTGCGATCGATGAGGCTGCCGGCTCACTTCGGCGGGCACAGCCGTTGGCGGCCGTCGTGCTGCGATTCCGTGCTCGTCTGCGCACGGCGTGCAGCATGGAGGTCATTCTTCCCCTCGAGGTGGCTGAGGCGATCGAGGCCGTGCAGCAGCGCATGACCGTCACACGCAGCGATGCTGCGCTCGCCGTGCAGCCGGTGCGCACCACCTCGATCACCGAGGATATGGCGACGGCCATGCATCTGCATGCACTCGGCTGGTCCAGCGTCTTCCACGACGAGGTGTTGGTGCGCGGGCTGGCGCCCGAGCATATTCGCGACGCTCTCGCCCAACGGCACCGCTGGGCGACCGGCACGATGCAGGTGTTCTTCACGCAGAATCCGCTGGTCGTGCGCGGGCTGTCGATCGGGCAGCGGCTCATGTATCTCGCCACCATGACCAGCTACCTCAGCGGCTTCGCTGCGGTGGCTCTGTTGAGCGCTCCGATCGTGTTTCTCACCCTCGGCATCGCACCGATGGAGGCGAGTGCGATCGATTTCGCCGTGCGCTTCATGCCGCTCTTCGTGCTCTGCCAGCTGCTGTTCATCGTCACAGGCTGGCGTCGGCGAGGGCTGTGGCGAGGTCAGCAGATGTCGATCGCGCTCTTCCCCACCTGGATGCGCGCCTCGCTCGACGGCGTGCTCTCTGCCCTCATCGGCCGTCCGGTGCAGTTCGCCGTCACTCCCAAGTCGGCCGACGGAGCCGCTCGCGGTGGATTCCGCGTGGTCATGCCGCAGCTGGTGGCGCTGTCGCTGCTGCTCGTAGCGGGTCTGATCGGCGGGGTTCGCCTGATCATCGGAGCAACCGATCTTCAGGCGTCGCTGCTGGCCTTCGGCTGGACGGCTCTGGACGTCGTTCTGCTCTCGGTCGTGGTTCCGGCGGCGATCTATCGCGGGCCGAATCCGGATGCCGTGCGAGAGCCCTCGCCTCCTGAGGACGCACTGTTCGCCGATCTGGTGGCCGCGGCGGCGAGCAGGCAGGACGCGGCCGCAGCGACCCGAGACGCAAGTGTCTCAGAAACTGCGACAGCGCTGTGCGGGCCGATCTCGGACCGAGCCGATGCGGTGGTCTTCACTCCGGATGCGATGACACTCGATTCTCGTGCCGCCCTGCGGCTGCGCAATGAGGTCGCCGGGTTCCTGAGCGAAGACCGTCTGGTGCTCATCGACGTCTCCGGGGTTCGGAAGGTCACGCCAGCGGGGCTCGCGGGAATGCTGCAGCTGCTGCATCTCGTCCGGGCCGAGGGAGCAGACCTGCGCCTGTTCGGGCTGTCGGCGGCCATGCACAGTGCGCACGAGGCCTACCGGCTCGATCTGCTGACGCCGATACATCGGCAGGAGGCTGACGCTCTGCGATGGAACCCTGCGCCGGCAGTCGCTCAGCCGCGGGGGCGCCGTCGACAGCCGTCTCTCACCGCACGACACGCGAGCACACGGAGGAACGATGTCAGATGAGTGCGGCGGCGGCCGACCGACGCATTCAGGCGAGTTCGCTGAGCGCCTGCCGAAACGCCGCAGCGCTCTCGGGGCTGGAGTCGATGCGCCAGTCTCGTTCTTTGTCCATCTGGAACCAGATGATCCCCAAGAGTCGCTCCTGTCTCGCGCTCAGCCGCATCAGCGAGTCGATCCACGCGGCTTTGCGCCGGGTGGCGCTGGTGTCCTCTGCGGAACCCGTCTCCGAGATCAGCAGCGGCGCCGTCGTCTCCAAGGCTCTCAGCTCGTCGAGCGACGCCCCGAACAGCTCCGCAGGCTCGGTCCAGTGGTGCCCCTCGCCGTCGCCCCAGTTGTACCCGCTCACCCCGATGAGGTCGACGGTCTCGGCACCGGGAAAGGTGTCGGAAATCGGGGTCGTCACGCCGCTCACCTTGACGTTCGGCGACCAGAGCATCTGCACGTTGTCTGCTCTGTGCTCGGCCAGTATCCGATCGAGCCGGTGCCAGACCCGCACATACTCTTCGGCGGTGTTGCCGTTGACGCCGACAGCCCACGGATACCAGTTCGCGTTCATCTCGTGGCCAAAACGCAGGATGATCGGCGCCTCGACGGCCGCCAGCGCCTGCGCCCAGCGGTGCAGAGCGACGTCGTGGTCTCCGGCGGCCAGCGTGCGCAGTGCGTACGACGGCTGATCGACGCCTGCCCCGGGCTGCCAGGGTTCCAGCGCCACGACCGGGGTGGCTCCAGTGGCGAGGTCTGCACGGATGCCGTCGACCGGCACCGGATCGTCCAGCGCTGCGAATCGCATGAGGTAGTCAGGCGTGTCACCGGCCGCTTCGGTCACGTGTGCATAGTCGCTCGACTCCTGCCCGTCGTGCGGCAGGAAGACGCCCCAAGTCAGATCGTGCCGAGCACTGGTCGGTGCGGTCTCCGACTGCCCGCGCTCTGCCGGTGCACCCTTGGGCGATGCGGCACATCCCAT
The DNA here is from genome assembly GCF_008831235.1 of Pseudoclavibacter sp. CFCC 11306. Lineage (GTDB taxonomy): Bacteria > Actinomycetota > Actinomycetes > Actinomycetales > Microbacteriaceae > Pseudoclavibacter_A. The sequence goes on along the minus strand of NZ_WBKF01000001.1, from coordinate 30,547 downwards.
CGCCATCACGGCGACCGCCATCACGCCGGCGGCTGCAGACAGCACAGACTGACGTCGACCTTTTCCAGTCTTCCTGTTGCTCGGCATTCCGGGCCTCCTGACCGCCGCATCCGATTGCATTGGAGTCTGACATGAACACCTCTGAGAATCGACCCCGCAGACTTGGTCGAACACGCGCATCCGTGGTCGTTCCTGTCGTCTTGATGGCGCTGTCCGCCACAGGAATCACTCTGGGAATGCGGCAGGCGCTTCCGCCCGAGCCCACTGCGGCTCAGTGCGCGATCACTGATAGAGACCTGCTCGACAGCACCGATGACGGCGTGCTGCTGGGCGTGAACCTCGATTGGGAGGCCAAGTCATTGGCCGAGCACGGCGAGTCGCTGTCGCATGACCCCGCAGTCGTCGTTCAGTTCACAGATATTCCCTATGATGACGAGACGTGGCAGCATACCGTCGAGGCGGCCGCCCAGGTCAGAGCGACCGGCGGGGCGCTGCTTCTCACCTTGGAACCGCACGGCGGGCTCACCACGCTCAGCGAACCAGTCGTCGACAAGCTGGTCGCCGACCTCGCTTCACTCAATGCGTCAGGCGTGCCGGTGATCGTCAGGCTGGCCCATGAGATGAACGGCTCCTGGTACGCCTGGGGCCAGCAGCCGACGGCGTACCGTGAGGTCTTTCGGCGCGTCGCCGAGGCCGTCTACGACGGTGCGCCCGGAAGCTCGATGATGTGGGCTCCGAACTACGGCGGCGGCTATCCCTTCGTCGGCGGCCAGTTCGCCGCGGTTCCGGGCAGTGTCGATCACCACCTTCTCGACACTGACGGCGACGGCACGATCACCATGCATGACGACCCGTATGCCCCCTACTATCCGGGCGATGACGTCGTCGACTGGGCGGGAGTCTCGCTTTATCACTGGGGCAATCAGCGCCCTTGGGGCGACAACGACCCGCTGATCGAGAGAACGAAGTTCACCGATATGCTCACCGGCACGTATCAGGGCACAGCTGGCGACGACTCGGCTCTGCCAGATTTCTACGCGGTCTACGGCGAGCAGCACGGCAAGCCCATCGGCATTCCCGAGACGGCAGCCATCTACACGCCGTCACGTGGCGGAGCCGACGAGCTGACGGTCAAGCAGGCGTGGTGGAACCAGGTGTTCGACGACTCCGTGCATGAGCAGTATCCACAGATCCGCATGATCAACTGGTTCGAGTGGCGCAAGTTCGAGATCGAGATCAACGACACCGTCGACTGGCGGGCTGCGGGGGCCGATGAGACGCGGGATGCGTTCCTTGCTGATCTGCCCGACTGGCTGCTGTACTCGTCTGCGCTCGGCACCTGCCGCGCTGGCCGGTGATCGGCGCCCGAACCGAAGCACCTCGGCCGGTGAAGAGCCGTGTGGCTCACCACGCACAGGATGAGCGCCGCCCCGAGCGTTCACCGCACTCGCAAAGAGATCCTGCACGGGCACGCCCGCAGATGAGGAAGGGGCCGGCACCGCATTAAGCGGGCCGGCCCCTTCCAGCTGCAGCTGGGAAGCCTCACGCCGAGAGCGTGCGGTCAGACTCCTGCTGACCTTGGCGCCTGAGGTTCGTCCTGTGACTCAGGCAGCCGGATCAGATCTCCACGGCCTCGGCGAGCGTGATCGCCTGACCGATGCCCGCCATCACCGCAGCGATGCGCAGCGTCTCGAAGACCTGCTCACGAGAGATGCCCTCGCGACGCACGGTCGCCTCATGAGCGTCGAGGCACTGCTCGCACCCGTTGATCGCCGATACGGCAAGCGACCAGAGTTCGAAGTCGGCCTTGTCGACGCCTCCTGCAGACCCGATGATGTTCATGCGCAGGCCCGCACGCAGATCGTCATAGGTGCCGTGCAGAAAGTGACGGGCACGGTAGAACACGTTGTTCATGCCCATGATCGAGGCCGCACCGAGCGCCGCTTTCAGCGCCGTCTCGTCGAGATGCTCTTTGGCTTCGCCGACGACCTCGACGATGACCGACTCGACTCTCGTCGCCGCAGCCGTGGCCGCCATCGCGCCCCAGAGCTGCTGCTCGGTCAGCGTCGAATCGCGCAGCAGCGTGCCGATGTTGAGTTTGAGGTCTTTGGCGTAGTCCGGCAGTGCGCTCTTCAGGTTCTCGATGGTCATCAGCGCACCAGTTCGTGGAACGCGTCGATGGTGGCTGCGCCCTTCTGCCAGTTGCAGGCGCAGAGTTCGTCAGACTGCAGCGCGTCGAGCTGACGCAGCACCTCGTCGGTGTTGCGCCCGACCGAGCCTGCGTCGACCATGACGAACTGCACCGTGTTGTTCGGGTCGATGATGAAGGTGGCGCGGTCGGCCACACCGTCTTTGTTGAGCACACCGGTAGCTGTGACCAGCTCGCGCTTGATGTCGCTGGCCATCACGAACGGCAGATCGCGCAGGTCTTCGTGCGAACGACGCCATGCGTAGTGCGTGTACTCGTTGTCGACCGAAGCGCCGATGACGACGGTGTCCCGATCCGCGAAGTCATCGTGCAGCTTGCCGAAGGCCGCGATCTCCGTCGGGCAGACGAACGTGAAGTCCTTCGGCCAGAAGAAGACGACACGCCACTTGCCGGGGTTGTCCTTCGACGAGACCGTCGTGAAGAAGTCTTCCGGCTTGTTCGCCTCGACCTTGCTCAGATCACCGGGCACCACACCCGTGAGCTCGTAATCGGGAAACTGATCGCCGATCGTCAGTACAGACATTCCGTGTTCCTCCATCTCTGCGGCACGGCATCACTCTGCACGACGCCGCGCCAAGGCGGCCCGATTGGGTCGTCGACTTATTTTGTCTGACTCAAATATACCGCATCTGTCGGAGAGTGACGACACGAACACGACGGGCATACGGTGCACGGCTTCCGATCTGAGCCTGCGAGTGCAGCCGTCATGACGCTGGACGAGCTCACGCGCCACAGGATCAGACCTCGTGCATGGCGAGCGTGCGTACCACGGCCTCTCCGGCCTCGTCCGAGGCGTCGAGATCGACCTCAGCGGTGATCTGCCAGTCGTGGTTTTCCTCCGGGTCTTCGAGCCGCTGCCGCACCGTCCACACTCGGGGGTTCGTCTCATCGATCTCGAGCAGGCGAGGGCTGCGTGCCTTGGCGTCGAAGCCGATCGCATCGTACTGCTCACGATATCGGTCGAGCGCCTGCTGCCAGCCGGCAGTGTCCAGGCCACCGTGCTCGGCATCCGCCGCCGCCAGATCATCGACACGCCAGAAAGCAGCAAGCTGCACTCGCCGGAACATCTCGTTGCGCACCAGCACGATGAAACCGCGACGGTTGTCGGTGAGTCGCGGCGGGTTGGCCGGAAGAGTCCCGGGGCGCAGTGACTGCTCGGCATCGCGGGCGAGCTGCTCGGCATCGGGATGCGCGAGCTGCTCCCATTCATCGATCAGGCTGGAGTCGACCTGCCGCACCAGCACACCGAGCCATTCGATGATCGTCGTGAGCGCCTCGTCTTTCCTGCCCTCGGGCACGGTGTGCGACAGCGCGCGGAACGCATCCGAGAGATAGCGCAGCACGACCCCCTCGGAGCGCTGCAGATCGTAGAAGCCAATGACGTCGCGAAAGTCCATCGCCCGCTCGAACATGTCGCGCACCACCGACTTCGGCCGAAGCTCTTCGTCGGCAGCCCACGGCACCGACTGCAGGTACTGGTCGAAAGCCGCGCTCAGCAGCTCGTCGAGCGGCTTGGGCCATTCGATCTGCTCGATGATCTCCATGCGCTCGTCGTACTCGACGCCCTCGGCCTTCAGCTCGGCGATCGCCGCGCCGCGCGCCTTCTTCTGCTGCGCGACCAGCACGACTCGGGGGTTCTCGAGAGTGGCCTCGATGATCGAGACCACGTCGAGCGCATAGGTCTCGCTCTCGGGGTCGAGCAGCTCGAGCGCCGCCAGAGCGAACGGCGACAGCGGCTGGTCGAGCGCGACCTGCTCGCCCACTCCGTCGGCGAGACGAATCACCAGGCGCCCATCGTCGAAGCGCTTCTGCTCGACGACGCCCGCAGCGCGCAGGGTTCGATAGATCTGCAGGGCGCGTCGGGCCAGGGCGTACTTGTTCTCGAGCGGCTCGGCGCTGTCGAAGATGAGCGATCGCACCCGGGCGAAGACATCGCCGCCGAAAGCGATCGCGTTGAGCAGGATGCCATGGGTGATGCGCATCTGCGAGCGCAGGGGCTCCGGTTGGGCCGCGATCAGCTTCTGAAAGCTGGGCTCGCCCCAGCTCACCATGCCCGCAGGCGCCTTCTTGCGCATGACTTTGCGGCGCTTCTTCGGGTCGTCGGCGTACTTCTTCGAGATCTTCGCATTCTCGATCTCGTGCTCGGGGGCCTGCGCGATGACGTCGCCCTCGGTGTCGAATCCGGCCCGCCCGGCACGGCCTGCGATCTGGTGGAACTCACGAGCCGTGAGATGACGCTGACGCACCCCGTCGAACTTGGTGAGACCGGTGAACAGCACGGTGTGAATGGGCACGTTGATGCCGACGCCCAATGTGTCTGTGCCACAGATGACGGCGAGCAGCCCCTGTTGCGACAGCTGCTCGACCAGCCGCCGATAGCGCGGCAGCATGCCCGCATGGTGCACGCCGATGCCAGCGCGCACCAGCCGCGACAGCGTCTTGCCGAATCCTGTGGTGAAGCGGAAGTCCCCGAGCGCCTCTTTGATGCGGTCACGACGCTCACGGCCGACCAGGCCGGCGTTGACCAGCCCCTGCGCGGTCTCGATCGCCGCCGCCTGTGCGAAGTGCACGACGTAGATCGGTTCGCGACGCGAATGCATCAGCTCTTCGGCGAGCTCGTGCAGCGGCGTCAGCGAGTATTCGAAGTGCAGCGGCACCGGCCGCTCGGCGTCGTCGACGAGGGCGACTGGGCGATCGGTGCGGCGGGCCAGGTCGGCTCGCAGCCCACTCACGTCGCCGAGAGTGGCCGACATCAGCAGAAAGCGCGCATCGGCGAGCAGCAGCAGCGGAACCTGCCAGGCCCATCCGCGTTCGCTGTCGCCGTAGTAGTGGAACTCGTCCATCACGACGGTGTCGAGACCCGCCCGGTCGCCGTCGCGCAGTGCCTGGTTGGCCACGATCTCGGCCGTGCAGCAGATCACGTCGGCGTCGCTGTTCACTGCGGAGTCACCGGTGAGCATGCCGACGCGATCTGCGCCGAAGATCTCGATCATGTCGAAGAACTTCTCGCTGACCAGGGCCTTGATCGGGGCGGTGTAGGCGGCCCGTCCGCCACGCCACAGCGCGAGGAAGATCGCTCCGATGGCGACCAGCGACTTGCCCGAGCCGGTCGGCGTGGCGAGAATCACATGTGCGTCACCGGCAAGCTCGAGCACGGCCTCCTGCTGATGCTCATAGGGCTCGATGCCTCGTGCGCTCACCCAGTCGAAGAACTGCTCGAATGCGGCGTCCAGATCGTCGCGATCGCGATCGGGCGTCAGCCGTTCAGCCAGCGACGGCGCCGTCGGCCCGTCGGCGTCACCGCCGTTCGCGCGTGCAACGTCATCGCGCTGCACATCGTCGAAAGCGGCATCGGTGTCAGAAGTCTGGTCAGCCATCACGTTCAGTCTAGGGGTGGCCGCCGACGGCCAGTAGACTGACGCCATGAGCGACCTGAACCAGCACCCCAGTGACCGGAGTCAGTATCTGCAGCCGGCGCCCGACGGCTATGTCGTTCGAGATTCGGGTGACGCCTGGGTCACCGGGCCTGACGGCAGCAGATATTGGGGGCGGTTCGGGGCGGCCGGACTGCTCGCCCATGACACCGACCGCGGCGTCCTCATGCAGCACCGAGTCGAGTGGAGTCACTTCGGCGGCACCTGGGGAATTCCCGGCGGCGCTCGCCGCGAGGGCGAGACCGCTCTGCAGGCCGCCCTGCGCGAAGCCGGCGAGGAGGCCGGAGTGCCGAGCGACGCGATCGACCCCATCACCGAGCACCGATACGACTTGGGCTTCTGGTCGTACGTCACCGTGCTCGCCCGCGTCACACGGCCGTTCGACGCGGTGCGCTCCGATGCAGAGAGCCTCGAGGTCGCCTGGATCCCGCTGACGCAGGTCGCCCGTCTCGAGCTGCATCCCGGGTTCGCCAAGGCCTGGCCCGACCTGCAGCGCACGCTGCTCGAGCATCAGATCTGAGCAGAACCGCTACAGGACGATGTGCTCCGCCCACGTCAGTTCGGCGGCGTCTCGAACGCCAGCCGCAGCGAAGGCGGCGTCGTCAGAGAACTCTGCGACCGACGCATCCGCCGGCACCTTGAGCCGACGCAGGGCCTGTCGTGCGACGGCCTCGGCGCTGTCGAGCAGCACCGTTCCAGGCGGCAGCGCAGCGGCGATCACGTCGGCGACCAACGGGTAGTGCGTGCAGCCCAGAACCACGGCCGGCACTCGGGGCGTGCGCGAGACGGCGTCCCGAACAGCCGCCTCGATGCGGTCGGCGTCTGCGTGCTCGATCGCATCGGCGAGGCCATGGCTGCCGACGATGTCGACCTGCTTCGTACCGGCGAACACCTGCACCAGGTCGGCGAGGTAGTCGCTGTGCGCAGTCGTCTCAGTCGCCCAGACCGCGAAGTGGTCGAATCGCTGGGCGGCCGGCTTCACTGCGGGCACGGTCGCGATGATGGGGATGCGCGGCTCGAACTGGTCGCGCAGCGGCTCCCGTGCCACGATGCTCGCGGTGTTGCAGGCCAGCGCGATGCCCTGGGCTCCGGCGTCTCGGGCCCGACGGGCCATGGCGAAGACGCGTTCGACGACGTCTCCGGGGTCGCGTTCGCCCCACGGCGAACCGGCCGGGTCGGTCATCAGCAGCACACGCAGGTCGGGGGCCAGACGATGGATCCACTGTGCGGTGGGCAGCAGCCCCTTTCCGGAGTCGATCAGCGCAACGCATTTCTCGGTAGACACGCTATGCATTCTACGCCGCGGCGCTTCGACGCCTGCGCGGATTGCACGCAGGCGCACGTCGCACACTAGGCTTGACACATGCGCCTTGGGGTTCTTGACGTCGGATCGAACACCGTTCACATGGTCGTGGTGGATGCCCACCCCGGCGCAAACCCGTCACCGTACTCGACGCATAAGTCCGTACTGCGTCTGATGCGGTATCTGACGGCAGACGGTTCGATCAGCGATGAGGGCGTCGACCATCTCGTGACCTCGATCGGACAGGCCGTCGCGAGCGCGCGAGCAGAGAAGGTGCAAGACCTCGTGGCCATCGCGACGTCGGCGGTGCGCGAGGCGACCAACGGCCCCGCAGTGCTCGAACACATCGAGAACGAGACCGGCGTGCACCTGCGGGTACTCGACGGAGAGGACGAGGCACGACTGACGTTTCTGGCGGTACGCCGCTGGTTCGGCTGGTCGTCGGGCACGATCATGCTCATCGACATCGGCGGCGGGTCGCTCGAGATGGCGATCGGCCCCTCGGAGTATCCGATCTCGGCACGTTCGGTGCCGCTCGGCGCAGGTCGCAGCACGATCGGCTATCTGCATGACGACCCTCCGACCAAAGATCAGATTCGTCGGTTGCGTCGCCATGCCTTCGAGCTGGTGTCCGACGCGGCAGACGTGTTCGCCGAGATGCCACGCCCAGACCACGTGGTCGGCAGCTCGAAGACCATCCGATCCCTCGCAAGACTGGCCGGCGAGACGCACACGCACGGCAACATCTCGTCACAGTGGCTGAAGCGCAGCGATCTCAAGAAGTGGCTGCCGAAGCTCGCCGAGCTGCCTGCCGATCAGCGACAGAGTCTGCGCGGCATCACCGCTGACCGGGCCTTCCAAATCGTCGGCGGCGGCATCGTCCTGCATCAGACCATGAAGGCGCTCGATGTGGACGAGCTGCAGGTGAGCCCCTGGGCGCTGCGCGAAGGTGTGATTCTGCGCTACCTCGACTCGCTGGAGCAGGGCGGGTCAGATCTCTGATCTGCCGAACGAGATGCTGAGAGCCTCGTGCGCTCTGCGTGCACGAGGCTCTCAGCTCTGCGATGGCCGGTCACGGCCGTCAGATCGACGTCAGTTCGCCGCACCCTGCCAGAGCACATCGAACGGGGCGTTCGACTCGACGCGCCCCTTGATGCCTGCGGTCACGAAGTCCTTCGCACGATGTGCGGCTTCGAGCGGGCTGTCCCCGAGAGCAAGGCCAGCCGTCACAGCGGCCGCGAGAGAGCATCCGGCGCCGGCCACCACATGCTCGCCGACTTTGGGCACGCGGAGCACCTCGAGCGTGGTGCCGTCGTAGAACACGTCGATCGCGTCGGGACCGGGAATGCGGACGCCTCCCTTGGCGAGCACAGCCGCTCCGCTCTTGTCGTAGATGCGCTTGGCCGCCTCGACGAGGTCCTGCTCGCCGTCGATGCGGGCCATGCCCGAGAGCTGTTCGCTCTCGAAGTGGTTCGGGGTGACGAACGTGGCGAGAGGCAGCACCTTCTCGGTCAGCGCGGTGTCGGTGTCAAGCGCGGCGCCGGGCTCCTGCCCCTTGCAGATCAGCACGGGATCGAGCACGACGTTCTGGTACGAGCGCTCAGTCAGCGCGGCGGCCACACGGTCGATGGTCGGTGTGGTGCCCAGCATGCCGACCTTCACGGTCTTCAGCTGATCAGGGCCGTACGCTGCGGTGATCGCCTCGATCTGATCGCTGATCACCTGCGGCTCGACCGGCACGAACCGGTGGCTCCAGTTGTTCTTGGGGTCGAACGAGACGATGCAGGTCAGTGCGATGGAGCCGAAGACTCCGAGCTGCTGAAAGGTCTTCAGGTCGGCCTGGGCTCCGGCGCCTCCGGTGGCCTCAGAGCCCGCGATGGTCATGGCGAATGCAGGTGTCGATGGCATGCAGAGTATTCTACGCGCGACACGCATGGTCGATGTTCACATCAGCCGACGGTCGGTGACGACGCCGCGCACCCGACCCGCGGTGACCTGCACCAGGTGGGCGAGTGCGGCATCCGTCTCTGCGACAGGCACGCCCAATCGCAGGGTCACCGACGCTTCCCAGACAGCACCGATCTGTGCCCAGCCGCGCTGACGAGCCGCGCGCTGCACAATGGCCGCATCGTGGTGGGTGGCAGCAACCTCGATGACCGCGCACTCGCGCACTTCGCGCAGCGACGCCCGGTCGATCGCGGCTGTGGCGGCCTCTCGGTATGCACGGGCGAGGCCGCCCGTGCCGAGCAGTATCCCGCCGAAATACCGGGTCACCACACAGACGACGTGCCCGAGACCAGCGCTCTGCAGCGCGTCGAGAATCGGGCGGCCGGCGGTGCCCGACGGCTCGCCATCGTCATTGGTGCGCAGAATGTCGGCGCGTTCGCCGACGATGAAGGCGCTGCAGTGGTGTCTGGCCTGTGGATGCGCCGAGCGCGCCTGCGCGATGGATGCCCGAGCCTCCGTCTCGCTCTCGACCGAGACGAGCCTGCTGAGAAAGCGCGAGCGCTGCACCAGAATCTCACCATCGACCGGCAGTGACGGGGTCAGGAAATGCGTCATGTGGCGATGATACCGCCGGGTCTGAGACGCCAAGAGAAAGAGAGGGCCGCCTGCTGACATGCAGCGAAGCGGCCCAATCGGCTCCCCCCGGATTGTGCACGCCAAGCGCTCACAGCCGATACCTCGAGATTAGCAAGCAGGTCTTCGTCAGCCGAACAGGTTGCCGAGAATAGATACCAAAGTATGCATACAGACGCGCTGGCCGTGCGCTTGGCGTCAGAACAGCGGGATCACCACGCGCAGACTCCAGCGTTTTCCGTCCGCAGTCGCTGAGAGTTCCCCGCCGAGCGTCTCGACTCGGGCAGAGAGTCGGTCGAGCCCCAGATGCGTCGACTCGTCAAGGTCATCGTCGACGATGCCGATGGAGTTCGTAAGCAGACCCGTGACAGAGGCCCCCTGACGCACGATGTCCATGGTCACCGTCGGTGCAGGGCCGGCGTGCCTGACGATGTTGGTCGTCGCCTCTCGTATCACGCGCACCAGTGTGCTGGCCACTGCCGGCGGAAGACTCTTGAGGCCTTCCGTCCGGCTGTTCACAGTGGCTCCGATCGACTCCAGCTCGACCTGCGCGGTGCGCGCAGCTGCTGCGACGTCGGTTCCCAACGGCTGATCATCGACGAGTTCGTCGGTTCGAACGGTGTTCAGCAGCCTGCGGATGTCGGCGAGCGACCGTGTGGCGCTGCCTTTGATCACGGCCAGTGACTCGCGATTCACCTCGGGATCGTCCATGGCCTCCATGACCCGCGCATGCATGGCTATGAGCGTCACGTCATGGGCGAGGATGTCATGCAGCTCCGAGGTGATGCGCTCGCGCTCCGCAGCGACAGCCTGCACTCGCTCCGTTTCGTTGCGGGACGCAGCGTCTGCAAGCTCGACCGAGCGAAAATAGGCTCGCTTGGCGCCGACGCCGATCAACGCCGAGACCAGGGCGATGAAGGCCAGTGCGAATGGTCCCAGGCTCGTGAGTGTTCCCGCCTGTGCGTTGGCGATGACGCCCGCGGCGGTGATCACCGCCACATGTGTCCAGAGACACCACCGCGGGCAGGCGTAGACGACGAGCCCGATCGTGGCGGCAGCGAAGAGCAGATACCCGCCCGGAGACAGCATGACTGCCTGCGCGAAGACCAGTGCCGCCAGCGATATCGCGGCGGCGACCGGCGCCAGAGCGAACAGCGGGAGCATCAGCACCATCGCCAGTTCGAGGAGCAGCTGCTGCCAGGAGGTCGTCGAGTCAGAGACGAAGCTGATGCTCTCCAAGACGATGACGCCCGCAGCGATGACCACCAGGGCGAGACTTCCCCACCGCGGCAGACGCGCGTTCGGCTGGTCTGTCTGCGATCGAAAGACCTGATGGTTCGAAGAGCTCACACCACCATTGTCGCCCAAGGCGCATAAAACGGCTGCTTACTGACAGATCTTGAGATACCTGCACAAGTCATCGAGAAAACCCTGCACAGACAACGACAATGCCCACATAAGCCCCCCTCGAGCCTGTCTGACGACGAATGGACATGACGATACACCGCGGGCCCGAGCACTGATACATACCAAAGTACTGACTTGGCAGAGGCCTGCACTCGTTGAACGTACGATGATCTCGTGAATCAGATCCGCGTGGCCGTCGTCGACGACGAAGCACTCGTGCGGCATGCTCTTCGCATGTTCATCGGGCTGGACTCCTCGCTCACCCTCGTCGCCGAGGGAGCCACCGGCCTCGACGCCATCGCGCTGGCCAAACGCCACATGCCCGACGTCATCCTGATGGACACCCAGATGCCTCAGATGTCGGGCATCGACGCCACCAGGGCGATCACCCGTCTGCCCGTGGTCATGCGAGTGCTGATGCTGACGACGTTCTCGTCAGACCGACACGTCATCCCCGCCCTGCGCGCCGGGGCGTCTGGCTACTTGGTGAAAGACACCGAACCGCGCGACATCATCCGCGCTGTGCACGAGGTGTACGAAGGCCGACCGGTGCTCTCTCCCTCGATCTCGCAGGAACTCGTCGCCAAGGTCGCTTCGGCCCCTGACCCTCGCGACGACGTGGCTCGCGAACCGCTGACCGCGCGCGAACTCGATATCGTGAGGCTCATCGCGCAGGGCAGGAGCAACGCTGAGATCGCTCACGAACTGCATCTGGCTGAGCCAACCGTCAAGGCGGCGATCGGACGCATCCTGCGCAAATGGAGTGTGCGCGATCGCGTGCAGGCCCTGATCTACGCAGTGTCGAACGGGATCGTCGACCTGTCGTAGCCGGCCCCTCAGCACACATGGGGCACCGGCGCAGATTGCGCTCGGCGCTGCCAGCCGGGCGGAGCTCTACTCGGCGGCAGTCACCGCGTCTTCTGCGTCAGCTGCGACCAGCTCCTGCTTCGCCTTGCGGTCGAACTCCGCCGACTCAGGCTGCTCAAGCGCCTGTTTCAGCATCTTGAGCGCGCCTTCTTTGGTCTTCGCCGCACCGATGAACCCCACTTTGTGCGTGAACACGACGTCGGGCACCCCAGTCAGTTCGGCGAGGTGCGCTTGATCAGCACCGCGCCAGGCTTCAGGCAGCAGCACGCGAGATTCGAAGCTCGCAGAGTCGACCTGCACGGTCTTGATAGCCCAGTCGCCGTTGGCATTGGGAAAGACCACGAACTGCAGCAGAGGCTGCTTGCTCGCGATGCCGCCGTGCGGCACGAACTGGTCGAGTACGACGTAGCGCGGATCAGGAGTCTGGTCGTAGGCACGGGAGAAGTAGCGCTTGCCCTCGATGGCGTCACGAGATTTGAGCAGCAGACGTTTGAGCAGCTGTGTGGCGACCTTGACTGCGACCATGAACTGCTCGTCGAAGTCCTCTTCGCCGACCAGTGTGACCGGGTTGAACCAGCCCAGCACCTCGCTGATCTCGATGGGGCGCGCCCGAAAGTCGTTCAGGGCGTAGAGGTCCTGTCCGTTGTCGCCCGCATCGATGCACTGCACCAGGCTGCGGTCGATGCGCTTCCAGACGTCTTCGTCCCCGTCGCAGAACTCCATGCCGTAGTGCTGCCAGAGCAGCCCGAATGCCGAGTAGAGAATGCCGTTGTCACGTGCGCCGGAGGTCTTCTGGTGATGGTCGAAGCGCAGTTTCTTTGGGTCGTAGACGCCGCCCACGTCGAGCACGATGTCTGCGCTGTCGAGCACCTTCGGATCTCGCGAGCGCACCACCGTGGCGTCTGGGTAGAGCTGAAGAAGCAGTGTGACGCCGAAGACGTCGTCTGCGTGGAATTTGCCGTTGTGCGTTGCGATGATCACGCCGTACATTCTACGCACTCGTCCGTCAGCGCCACCCGATGGCGTGCGCCGTCCGTCCACGCCGCCGCTGGCGATGCCGTGCAGCCCGGCGCCATGGGCACATCCCGATACCATGAGCACATGAAGAATCCATGGAAAGAGAGCCCGCGCGCACTGCTGCGCGCCGAGGGGGAGCACTTCGATCTGTCGGCCGTCGACCCGGCTTCGACACCGGGTTGGCGCAAAGGCTGCGACGCCGACGACTACCTCGCAGACACGGCCGGAGATCTCGCCGACCTGCAGGAGATGCTCTTCGCCAACGGCCGCACCGAAACCGGAGCGAAGCGTTCGCTGCTGCTCGTGCTGCAGGCCATGGACACCGCGGGCAAAGGCGGCATCGTCAAACACGTGATCGGCAACGTCGACCCGCAGGGCACCCACATCCATGGGTTCAAGAAGCCCACGCCAGTCGAGCTCAAGCACGACTTTCTCTGGCGCATTCGCAGAGAGCTGCCGGCGATCGGTCTGATCGGCGTCTTCGATCGTTCTCATTATGAGGATGTCCTGGTGCATCGCGTGCGCCACCTCTCGCCCGCAGAGGTGGTCGAACAGCGCTACGGCATCATCAACGACTTCGAGGCGGAGCTCACCGAACAGGGCACCACTGTGGTCAAGGTGATGCTGCACATCTCGAAAGACGAACAGCGTCGGCGTCTTGAGTCACGACTCGATCGACCTGACAAGCATTGGAAGTACTCCCCCAACGACGTCGACGAACGCGAGCTCTGGCCCGCCTACCAAGAGGCGTACCAGATCGCCATCCAACGCACTTCGACTGCGGTGGCGCCCTGGCATGTCGTTCCCGCAGATTCGAAGCAGTACTCCCGTGCCGCTGTGCAGCGCATCCTCATTGAGACCCTCGAAGATCTCGCGCTCACCTGGCCGAAGGCCGACTTCGACGTCGATACTGAGCGTCGGCGCCTCGCCGCCAGCTGACCTCGCCGAGGCCTGCGTGCATCAGCGCTGCACCAGCTCCGCACCAGCACCAATACCGAGCACGATTCCGCTGAGATGGACACGGTTCCGCTGAGATCACCACAGTCTCAGCGGAACGGTGGCAGTCTTGACGAAACCGTGCACGGCTGCGCTGCGCTCCACATCTGGCTGGGTCGACGCGCTGCAGGGTGCCGGCGAACGGCGGGGTCCGGCCGGCGAGCTGAGGGCTGAGGGACGCGAACTGCGGGGTGCGGTTGGCGAGCTTCGGGCTGCTGGAGAGCTGCCGGGGCCGGATGGTGGGCTGAGGGCGGAGAGAGGCATACCGCTAGAGGCAAGCCACAACCTGCAACAGCGTGTGCCAGAGCTGGTCTTACTTGCGACCGCGCTTCTCGCGAACACGCATGTTGATGCGAATGGGCGTGCCGACGAAACCGTAGACCTCGCGCAGGCGACGTGTGATGAAGCGTCGATACTGCGGGTCCATGAAGCCGCTGGTGAAGAGCACGAAGGTCGGCGGCTGTGTGTCCGCCTGAGTGCCGAACAGGATGCGAGGCTGCTTCCCGCCGCGCAGCGGGTGCGGGTTCGCCTGAGTGAGTTCGTGAATGAACGCGTTGAACTTGCCGGTGGGCACACGAGTGTCCCACCCTTCGAGCGCGGCCTGCAGGGCGGGCACCAGCTTCTCAAGATGACGACCGGTCTTGGCCGAGAGGTTCACCCGAGGTGCCCAAGCCACATGGCCGAGGCGCTGCTCGATCTCACGCTCCAGCTGGGGGCGACGTTCGTCGTCGAGCAGATCCCACTTGTTGAACGCGAGCACGAGCGCGCGACCGGCTTCGAGCACCATGTCGATGATGCGCAGATCCTGGTCAGAGATGCTCTGGCTTACGTCGATCACCACGATGGCGACCTCGGCACGGTCGAGCGCAGACTGTGTGCGCAGCGTGGCGTAGTAGTCGCTGCCCTGCTGCAGGTGCACGCGACGACGGATGCCTGCGGTGTCGACGAAGCGCCAAGTCGTGCCGAGAATGGTGACCAGCTCGTCGACCGGGTCGCGCGTAGTGCCGGCCAGGTCGTTGACCACGGCGCGCGTCGAGCCGGTCGCCTTGTTCAGCAGGCTCGACTTGCCCACGTTCGGGCGGCCGATGATGGCCACACGACGCGGCCCGCCAGGCTGCTGCTGCGCAACCTTCGACTCCTTCGGCAGCATCTTGATCACCGCGTCGAGCAGATCGCCGCTGCCACGTCCGTGCAGCGCCGAGACAGGGTGCGGCTCACCGAGGCCGAGGCTCCAGAGCGCCGCGACCTCGGCCTCCTGGCCACCTGCGTCGACCTTGTTGGCGACCAGCAGCACAGGCTTGCCCGAGCGCCGCAGCACGGCCACCAGCTGCTCGTCGGTCGAAGTCGGCCCCACCTTGGCATCCACCACGAAGAGCACGCCGTCGGCCTCTTCGATGGCCAGCTCGGCTTGTTCGGCCACCGACCGGTCAAGGCCTTTGGCCTCGAGCTCCCAGCCGCCGGTGTCGACCAGTCTGAAGGGCTGACCGTTCCACTCGGCGTCGTACGACACACGATCGCGGGTGACACCGGGAGTGTCTTCGACGACGGCCTCACGGTGGCCGAGCACGCGGTTGACGAGTGATGACTTGCCCACGTTCGGACGGCCGATCACGGCCAGCACGGGCGGGGCCGGACGTGCAGCCTGCGCATCGGGCGTCTCGTCGCCGCTGGCCAGCACCGCCGCGTCTTCGGGCTCGAGGTCGTAGTCGTCGAGCTCGGCGCGTGCCACGTCGGCGACCTGCTGCTCGATCTCGGGTTCGATGTGCTGCAGACGGGCGGCGAGCTCATCTGCGCTGGTGGCGCCGAACTCGGGGTCGATCGGTTCGCGTGATTCAGCCATGTGACTCCTGAGTCTGAGGATGAGATGGAAGGTTCGTGCCGGTGCCCGCCGCCGCAGGAACGAGCCCCGCAACTTTATCAGTGACCTGCTCGAGGGTGAGATCGCTGGTGTCGATGAGCGTCACGCCGTCGGCCGGGCGCATGAAGTCGACCACGCTGAGATCGCGGGCGTCACGCTCCGAGATGCTGCGTGCGATGGATGCCACGTCGGCCTCACCGATCTGTGCGGCTCGCCTGCGGGCGCGGGCGTCGGCGGATGCGGTGAGCAGCACCCGAACCTCGGCC
The DNA here is from genome assembly GCF_008831235.1 of Pseudoclavibacter sp. CFCC 11306. GTDB lineage: Bacteria > Actinomycetota > Actinomycetes > Actinomycetales > Microbacteriaceae > Pseudoclavibacter_A. The sequence goes on along the minus strand of NZ_WBKF01000001.1, from coordinate 14,610 downwards.
TGCGGAAAGGTGACCGTGGTGATGTCGCGCCCCTCGGCGACGACGCCGGGCGCCGACGTGGTCGCGGCGAGATGGCGGAAGGCAGTGTTGAGATGGTCGCGTACGATGGGCAGCTGCGAGTAGCGGCTCACCGCGCCGCTCACCTCGGGCGTGCGGATCGCGGCAGAGACGTCGCGCCCCCGAATCAGGATGTGCGAGTGGTCGAAGGCCTGGGCGATGATCTGGTCGAACGCGTCGAGCAGCCCCCGTACAGCGGCCTCGTCGTGCGGATCGACTTCGGTGCGCAGCGCGATCAGCGTGAGTACGCGGTACCAGGCGCCGGTGTCGAGATGTGCGTAGTGCAGGCGTTCTGCAACTGCCTTCGCAGTGCTTGACTTGCCGCTGCCCGCCGGCCCGTCCAGGGCGATGATGACCGGCTTGGGCGCGGCCGCCGGTGTGCGTGTCTCAGTCATCGGCTCAACCGCCATCCGCGCTCCTTCAGTGCTTTGGTCAGCTCTTCGATGCGTTCGGGCAGCACCGAGACCTCGGCGAGTCCGAACTCGGCCTTGGGCGAGTGCTCCAGACGCAGATCTTCGATGTTGACGCCGATCTCGCCGATCTCGGCGAAGAGACGCGCGAGTTCGCCCGGCTTATCGTCGACGAACACGATCGTCGTCGAGAATTCGGCATCGGTGCCGTGCTTGCCGGGGATACGACGCACTCCGGTGTTGCCTGCGATGAACAGCTCGGTGATCTCGCGGCGTGCACCGGCACGGTCGACGTCTTCGAGGTCGTGGATCATCGCGTCGAGGTCATCGCGCAGGGCACGCAGCACGCTGGTCACCTCGTCAGAGTTCGCGGCGAGGATCTGCAGCCAGAGACCCGGGTCGCTGGCGGCGATACGCGTCGTGTCGCGAAGCCCCTGACCGGCAAGAGAGATCTGCGACGGCGTGCCGTCGACGAGCCGACCGGCCAGCAGCGTGGCGACGACTTGAGGCACATGCGAGATCAGGGCGACTGCCCGGTCGTGCTGCACGGGGTCGAGATGCACCGGCACAGCTTCGACGTCGAGTGCGAGTCGTTCGACGGTCTCGAGCGCGTGAGCGGTGACGTGCTTGTGCTCGGCGATCACCCACGGCTGGCCGCGAAAGAGGTCGGCCCGCGCCGAGATCGGCCCGCCGCGCTCACGCCCCGCCATCGGGTGCGAGCCCAGATAGCGGTCGAGATCGGCGTCTTCGTCGATCAGCGCCCGCACGATCTGCGCCTTCACGCTGGTGACGTCGGTGACCACGGCGTCGGGCCAGCGACGCAGCTGCTCGGCCACGGCATCCGCCGCGATCTCAGGCGGCACCGCGACGACCACGAGCACCGGCTGGTCGCCGTCGGCCAAGGCACGACCTGCGCCGTAGTCGGCTGCGAGCGCCAGCGCACTGGGCGAGATGTCAGAGAGCAGCACCTCGACACCGCGCTGCATCAAAGCGAGGCCGATGCTGGCGCCCAGCAGACCGGTGCCGATGATGAGCACCGGTGACGGAGTGCGCGCGAGATCGTGACTGATGCTCATATCGGGCCAGTCTAGTCGTTCTCGGGTGCGGCGCCCTGTGGCACGACCGCATCGCCGGTCTGCTTGAGCAGCCGGCCGACTTCGTCACTGGTCAGCGGGCGCATCTGACCCTCACGCAGCGTGCCGAGGTGAACGGGGCCGAACTGACGCCGAGTCAGCTCCATGACCGGGTGGCCGACGTGCCCGAACATGCGGCGGACGATACGGTTGCGCCCGGAGTGCAGAGTCACCTCGACCATGGTTTGGTCACGGCTGGCGTCGAGCACACGAGCGCGGTCGGCGGCGATGGGCCCGTCATCGAGCACGATGCCCTCACGCAGCTCGGCGAGGGTGCGCGGCGCGACCTTGCCGCGCACGAGGGCGACGTACACCTTGTCGATCTCGAATGAGGGATGCATCAGCCGATGTGCGAGCTCGCCGTCGTTGGTGAGCAGCAGCAGCCCGTGCGTCGCCTCGTCGAGACGGCCGACGTTGAAGATGCGACCGGTCTCGGCGGTCACGTAGCGGCTGAGATCGGGGCGGCCCCGCTCGTCGCTCATGGTGCTGACCACGCCGGCCGGCTTGTTGAGCGCGTAGTAGCGCAGATCGGGGTCGGTGACGATCACCAGACCGTCGACCTCGATGTGGTCGTCGGGCCTGACTCGAGAGCCGAGTTCGCGCACCACGCGCCCATTCACCGTGACTCGCCCGGCGGCGATGAGGTCCTCGCTCGCGCGACGAGACGCCACCCCGGCGGCGGCCATCACCTTCTGCAGGCGTTCGCCGTCGGCGCGCGGGGTGTGGTCAGCTGAGGTCGTCATCTTCAGGGTCCTCCGGAAGCAGGTCGGAAATGGGTGGCAGGTCGGCGAGCGAGTCGATGCCGAGGTGGCTGAGCAGCAGATCGGTCGTCTCGAAGAAGGTCGCCTGGGTCTGCTCGTCGACATAGGCCTCGGCGATCAGCCCGCGTGCGAGCAGTGTGCGCACGACCGAGTCGACGTTGACCGCACGGATCGAGGCGATCTGACCGCGACTGATCGGCTGTTTGTAGGCGATCACCGAGAGAGTCTCGAGTGCGGCCTGCGAGAGTCTGGGCGGGGTCTGCTCCTCGATCATGCGGCGCACGACCTGTTCGCAGCCGGCACGCACGTAGAGCTGCCAGCCGCCGGCGATCTGTCGCAGCTCGAACCCTCGCACCGGGGGCGCGTCGTAGTCGGCGCGCAGCTCGTCCAGTGTCTGAGTGACCTCGGGCACGGGCGTCTCGACCGCTGCGGCCAGCGAGATCGTGTCGATCGGGTGGTCGGCGGCAATCAGCACCGCTTCGAGGCGGGCACGCACCGGCAGCTGCGCCAGTTCGTTGGCTGCGACGAGCTGTTCGCTCTCGCTCATGGCGTCCTCTCGGTCATTGGTCGTAGTCGGCTCCCAGCGCGGCGAGCTGATCGTCGCTCCAGTGCTGGCCTGTCCAGCGTACGCTGAGCGGCCCCAGCGGCTCGATCTGCTCATAGGTGATCGCCGCCTCACGGTAGAGCTCGAGCACAGCCAGAAAGCGGGCGACGACGACTCCCCTGCTGTCGGCGTCGGCGATGAGCTCTTGGAACGTCGCCTGGCCTGTTGCGCGCAGACGTGCGACGAGCACGGCTGCCTGCTCGCGGATGCTGACCGCCGGTGCGTGCAGATGCGCGAGTCCGATGGTCGGCGGGGTCTTGGGGGCCAGAGCAAGTCGAGCGATGACCGCGAAGTCGTCGAGCGACGTCGTCCAGACCAGCTCGGGCGGGGTGAGATCGATCTCGGCTGCGGCGCCAGCGGTGCGCGGCACGCGCAGCCGCTCGCTTTCGAGGTGCGTCGCGAACCAGGCAGAGACCTGCTTGAACGCCCGGTACTGCAGCAGCCGGGCGAAGAGCAGGTCGCGCGCCTCGAGCGCGGCGATGTCTTCGTCGTCGACGGCCTCGCCGCGTGGCAGCAGACTGGCGACCTTCATATCGAGCAGGGTCGCAGCGATCACGATGAACTGGCTGGCCTGCTCCAGCTGCCCGGCTTCGTCGAGCGCCCGCACATAGGCCACGAATTCGGTGGTGACCGCGCTGAGCGAGATCTCTGTGACGTCGAGCTCGTGACGGCTGACCAGCGTCAGCAGCAGGTCGAACGGGCCGTCGAAGTTGTCGAGCCGGACGGCGAAGCCGGGCTCGGCGTCAGGGCGCTCCGCCACGCGAGATCAGTTCTCTGGCGACGCGCCGATACGCCTCGGCCGCCGGGTGGCTGCTGGCGAACTCGGTGATCGGGCGGGCCGCGACCGACGCGTCGGGAAACTTGACGGTGCGCGGAATCACGGTGTCGAAGACCTTGTCGCCGAACGCCTCGCGCACGCGCGCCGACACCTCGCGGGCGTGCAGCGTTCGCGAGTCGAACATGGTGATCAGAATGCCGTCGAGTTCGAGCGCGGGGTTGAGCCGATCCTGCACCTTCTCGACCGTCTCGACGAGCAGAGCGACGCCGCGCAGGGCGAAGTACTCGGCCTCCAGCGGAATCAGCACACCGTGCGCCGCGGTGAGCGCGTTGATGGCGAGCAGGCCGAGGGAGGGCTGGCAGTCGACCAGAATGACGTCGTAGTCACCGGTGACCTGCCGCAGGGCACGGCTCAGGGCCTGTTCGCGGGCCACCTCGTTGACCAGCTGCAGCTCGGCGGCTGAGAGGTCGATGTTGGCGGGCAGCACGTCGAGGTCTTGGATGAGACTCGGCACGATGACCGAGCGTGTGTCTTTGACCGTGCCCATCAACAGGTCGTAGATCGTGGGGTCGTCCATCGTCTGAACGCCGAGCGACGCCGAGAGTGCGCCCTGCGGATCGAAGTCGACAAGCAGCACGCGCCGCCCGTACTCGACGAGCGCCGCACCCAGACTCACCGTCGTGGTGGTCTTGCCGACGCCGCCCTTCTGATTGCACATCGCGATCACGCGTGCAGGGCCGTGGCTGGTCAACGGCTGGGGCACGGGAAAATCATTCACGCCGCATAGTCTACCCGTCGCCTGACTCATGCATCACGAGCGGCTCGACGCCGACGCCCTCGGCTGACGTGTGTGCGGCCCGGCACCGTCAGCGATGCGCCCGCGGGTGGCTGGTCGCGTAGACCTGTCGCAGGTGCTCCTGCGTGACGCGGGTGTAGACCTGCGTGGTCGTCACCGACGCGTGCCCGAGCATCTCTTGAACGATGCGGATGTCAGCTCCGCCGGCGAGCAGATGCGTGGCGAAGGAGTGTCGCAGCACGTGCGGTGACACTCGATGCTCGAGGTCGACGCGAGCCGCTGCGCGTTTGATGATCGTCCACACGGCCTGTCGCGAGAGGCGCCCGCCGCGCACGCCGAGAAACAGATGCGCTCCGCCCCTCCCCTTCGCTGCGAGGGCTGGACGCACCCTGACCAGGTAGGCGTCCAGCGCGGCTCGTGCATAGGAGCCGAACGGCACGACGCGCTGCTTGCCGCCCTTGCCGCGCAGCCGGACCACGTCGATCGTGTCGGCATCGGCTCGTTCGACGTGCTGAACGTCGTCGACCAGTGCGTCGCAGAGTTCGCTCACCCGGGCACCGGTGGCATAGAGGAATTCGAGGATGGCCCTGTCGCGCACCGACTCCGGGTCGCTGCCGTCGACCCCGCCGAGCAGCCGCGACACGTCGTCGATCGACAGAGCCTTGGGCAGTCGGCTGGGCTTCTTGGGCGCATGGAGCACAGTGGCCGGGTCGTGTGGGGTGCGGCCGTCGAGAAAGAGATGGCGGTGCAGGCTGCGCACCGCGCTGAGCATACGGCCCGTGGTGGTGGCTGCCGTCGGCAGACCGGCCTCGGCTCGATGGTCGGCCAGCCACTGCGGATACTCGCTGAGATCGCGTTCGGTCAGGGTGGTCAGGTCGACGACGCCTCGCTCGGCCAGCCAGTCGGTATAGCTGCGCAGGTCGGAGCGATAGCTGCGCACGGTGTTCTCAGACAGGCCGCGTTCGATGCGCAGGTGGCGCAGGAACGCGTCAATCTCGCGGTCGACCGCAGGCATGGCGGCCTCGGTCAGCCTCGACGACTGCGGTTGGCGGCCTCAGCGAGGATGGACACCACAAGCGTCGGGTTGTGCAGACGGCCGGAGAGCACGGCGTCGAGCACTTCGTCGAAGGCACGCCAGGTGAGGCCCATGTCCTGCTCTTCGGCGGTGCGCTCGAAGTGCGCGGCCGGTGAGAGACCGGTGGCGCGATACATGCGCAGCCGTTCGTTGCTGCCGCCCGGCGTGGTGTACATGTCGATGAGGTGCAGCCAGTGTTCGGCGACGAGCTCGGCTTCTTCGGCGAGCTCCCGCTTCGCCGCGTCCAGCGGCAGCTCACCGGGCACATCGAGCAGACCTGCGGGCACTTCCCAGAGGCGCTCACGAACCGGATGGCGATACTGGTGAACGAGCGCGACACGGTCGAGGTCGTCGATCGCGAGCACGCCGACGGCACCGGGATGCTCCACGAACTGTCGGGTGAGCTGCCCGCCGTCGTAGTCGAAGCGTTCGCTCGTCACATCGATGACATGACCCTGCAGATCGAGATGCCGTTCGCGGATCTCATGCTGCTCTGCGCTGTCGCACAGCTCCGATTCGTCGGCCATGTCGGTTCAGCTCTCGGTCGTGGAGTTCTCGACGTCGAAGAGACGAGAGGCCTGCTGACGCTCCAGCGCCGCTGCGATCAGCCCGGCGAACAGCGGGTGAGGAGCCGTCGGGCGTGATTTGAACTCGGGGTGCGCCTGCGTGCCCACGTAGTAGGGATGCACATCGGCCGGCAGCTCGACGAACTCGACGAGGTGCCCGTCGGGCGACGTGCCGCTGAAGCGCAGGCCGGCGGCGGCGATGCGATCGCGGTACACGTTGTTCACCTCGTAGCGGTGGCGGTGACGTTCGGTGACGTCGGTGCTCCCATAGGCCTGGGCCACGATCGAATCGTCGGCCAAGGCAGCCGGGTACGAGCCGAGTCGCATGGTGCCGCCCAGGTCGCCCTCGGCGAGGATGTCGACCTGCTCGGCCATGGTCGCGATGACCGGTTCGTGCGTCTGCGGGTCGAACTCGCTTGAGGATGCCTCGGCCAGGCCGGCCTCGGAACGTGCGTATTCGATGACCATGCACTGCAGTCCGAGGCAGAGCCCGAGTGTGGGGATGCCCTGCTCTCGGGCGAAGGTGAGCGCGGCGAGCTTGCCCTCGATGCCGCGGATGCCGAAGCCGCCGGGCACGCAGATCGCGTCGACGGCGCCGAGCTCGCGCTCGCGCACCTGTTCGTCGAGCAGACTGTCTGAGGGGATCCAGCGCACGTTCACCTTGGTGGTGTGGGCGAAGCCGCCGGCTCGAAGCGCCTCGGTGACCGACAGGTAGGCGTCGGGAAGATCGATGTACTTGCCGACCAGCCCCACGGTGACCTCGTGCTTGGGGTTGTGCACCGCGTCGAGCACCGGCTGCCAGCGGGACCAGTCGACGTCGTGCGTCTGCAGGCCCAGCTGCTCGGCGATGACTTTGTCGAGCCCCTCGCTGTGGATGATCGTCGGAATGTCGTAGATGCTCGACGCATCCGGGCAGTTCACGACCGCACCGGTCTCAAGGCTGCACATCAGGGCGATCTTCGACTTGATGCTGTCGCCGACGGGGCGATCCGAGCGCAGCACGATGGCGTCGGGCTGCACGCCGATCGATCGCAGCGCAGCCACTGAGTGCTGAGTGGGCTTGGTCTTGAGCTCGCCGCTGGGGCCGATGTAGGGCACCAGCGAGACATGCACGAAGAACACGTTGTCGCGGCCGAGCTCCTGGCGCACCTGACGGGCGGCCTCGAGGAAAGGCTGCGACTCGATGTCGCCGACGGTGCCGCCGATCTCGGTGATGATCACGTCGGGCGTGTGCTCGCCATGGGCTTGTGCGCGCATACGACGCTTGATCTCGTTGGTGATGTGCGGGATCACCTGCACGGTGTCGCCGAGGTATTCGCCGCGACGTTCCTTTGCGATGACCTCGCTGTACACCTGACCGGTGGTGACGTTCGCCGCCTGGTTCAGGTTGATGTCGAGAAAGCGCTCGTAGTGGCCGATGTCCAGGTCGGTCTCGGCGCCGTCTTCGGTGACGAACACCTCGCCGTGCTGAAACGGGTTCATGGTGCCGGGATCGACATTGAGATAGGGGTCGAGCTTCTGCATGACGACTCTCACGCCGCTGGCTCGAAGAATATGGCCGAGGCTGGCTGCCGTGAGGCCCTTTCCGAGCGAGGAGACCACGCCCCCGGTCACGAAGATCTGCTTTACCGTCCGAGTGCTCTGCGCGTTATCCACGGGTCTTCATCCTATCTCATTCGCAGCGGTCTTCGAACACTGCGATGTCGTCGTTGCTCTGATCATGTCTCTGACTGCGGTGCTCATGCACGGCTCTCTCATTCGGCCTCGAGGCGTGACTGCTCCAGCAGCTCGTGTGCATGTGCCAGCGCGGTGTCGCTGACGCGGCCGGCCAGCATGCGGGCGAGCTCGTGCACGCGCTGCTCGCCGTCCAGGCGAACCACATCGCTGGTCGTGACGCGTTCGTCTCCGACCTTGGTGACGACGAGATGCGTATCGGCGTAGGCCGCGACCTGCGGCAGATGCGTCACGACGAGCACCTGCGCATGCCGTGCGAGTCTGGCCAGCCGCTGCCCGATCTGCACGGCAGCCGCGCCGCCGACACCCGAGTCGACCTCGTCGAACACGAAGGTGCGATCGGCCAGGTCGCCGCTCGCCGCCAGTCGCAGCTCCAGAGCGAGCATGACACGTGACAGCTCGCCGCCGCTCGCCGATCGGGCCAGCGGCAGCGGGTCGGCACCGGCGTGCGCTGCCAGCAGGAACGCCACCTCGTCTGCCCCGGTCGCATCCACCGCACACGGCGTGACCTGCACGGCGAACGCTGCGTCGCGCATCGCGAGGCTGCCGAGTTCGCCGGTGACCTCTTCGCTGAGTCGCTGCGCCGCACTGCGGCGGATGTCACTCAGGCGACGCGCGGTGAGGTCGCGCTGGTCGAGAGCCTCGGCGAGCGCGACGGCGAGCTGCTCCCGGGTGTCGCCGTCGGCGTCGAGTTCGGCCAGTCTGGCGCTGCCGTCGTTCAGCAGGGCGATCGCCTCGTCGAGGCTGCCGAATCGACGCTCGAGGTCTCGCAGCGTGTCGAGACGCTCGTGCGCCGCGGCCAGCTCGCCGTCGCCGACGTCGTCGAGTGCGGCGATGTAGGAGCTGAGGTCGCCAGAGAGATCCTGGGTCATGGCCTCGACCTCGTGCAGCCGGGTCGCAAGATCGCTCAGGTCGGGGTCGCCTGCGCTCTCAAGATCGGCGCGCGCACCGCTGAGCAGACCGAGTACGTCCTGTGGGCCGGCCACCGCGTCGATGTCGGCCGAGAGCCGCTGCCGGGCGTCGCCGGCTCGACGCAGCAGATCCTGTCTGGCGTCGAGCCGTGCGACACGGGCCTCGATCTGGTCGAGCTCCCCGGGCTGGGGCGAGACGGCTTCGACTGCCTCGATCTCTTCGCGCAGCCGGTCTGCCTCGGCTCGACGGGCCTCGGCGTCGTCGGCGAGCGCCCGTGCCCGACGGTCGAGATCACGCCAGCGTCGATAGGCGTCGTGAAAGGCCTCTGCAGTGGCACGCAGCTCTCGCCCGCCGAACGCGTCGAGCACGTCACGCTGCTGAGCGGCGGTGCGCAGCCGCAGCTGGTCGCTCTGGCCGTGAATCGAGACCAGCTGACCGATGGTGTCGGCGAGCACGCCGTTCGGCACCGCATGGCCGCCGAGCCAGGCTCGGGTGCGACCGGTGGCGGCCAGTCGGCGAGTCACGATCAGATCGCCGTCGTCGATCTCTCCGCCGGCGTCTTCAACGGCCTGGGCGACATCGCTCTCGGAAGACACCTGCAGCAGACCCGAGACCTCTGCGCGATCGGCGCCGGCGCGCACGCGTGAGGCGTCTGCTCGCGCACCCTGCAGCAGCTGCAGAGCGGTGACGACCATGGTCTTGCCCGCGCCGGTCTCACCGGTGATGACGGTGAGACCGGCACCGAGCGCCAGGGTCGCCGACTCGACGACGCCGAGGTCGTCGATGCGAACTTCGTCGATCACGTGCGGTCTCCGCTCGTGCGCTCGGGGCTCTCGTCGGCCTCTGGGCGGGCCCGCCCCTGTTCGGCTGCCGCTGGTTCGGCCAGGTCGAGCATTCGCTCGGCCTCCTGCAGCGCCTCCTGCGTCTCGCGCGTGCGAACGGCGTGCTGCTGCCAGCTCAGCGAGGGCAGCGAGAACTTGTTCACCAGACGATCGACGAACGATCCACGCCGCAGGCGGGCGAGCCGAACCGGAATGGTCGAGCGACCGACCTGGATGAGCGACCCTGGAGGCAGCGTCTGACTGCGGCGACCGTCGCACCAGCTGATCGCACCATCGGCGTCGTCGCCCAACTGTACGTTGACCGAGCTATATGGCGAGATCACCAGCGGGCGCGCGAACAGGGCGTGTGCGTTCAGCGGAACGAAGAGCAGCGCTTCGAGATTGGGCCAGACGATCGGGCCGCCCGCAGAGAATGCGTAGGCGGTCGAGCCGGTCGGCGTGCTCACCATCACGCCGTCACATCCGAACGCGGTGAACGGCCGATCGTTGATACTGACGTCGACGGTGATCATCTTGTTGCTGCGCGGCTTCTCGATGGTCACTTCGTTGAGCGCCCAGTCCTGAAAGAGCAGACGGCCTGCTGAGAACACCCGCACGTTCAGCGCGAGACGCTCTTCGACCTCATAGGTGCGAGAGACCACGTGCCGCACTGCGTCGACGAGATCGCCACGCTCGCTCTCGGCCAGAAACCCCACGTGCCCGAGATTCACGCCGATGATCGGTGTGGCGTCGAACCGCACCAGCTCTGCTGCGCGCAGAATCGTGCCGTCGCCGCCGAGCACCATGACGATCTCGAGATCCGGGCCGGTGCAGTCCTCGCCCAGCACCTCGGCGTCGTCGATGTCGATGCCCCACTCGCGCAGCGGCGCGATCGCGTCCGGCGGGAACACCGGCACCAAATGCGACTCACGCAGCAGACGCAGGGTCGTCTGAGTCGACTTCAGCGCCACCTCGCGTTTGGGGTGTACGACGAGCAGCACTCGCCGAGGCTGATCGGCCCGTCGCTGTCGTGCGCGGGGCGTCGGCTGAGCCGAATGCGCGCTGACGGCCATGCGTCACCTCCTGCCGATCAGTTCGTCGACTCGCTCATGCCAGTCGACGGCTCTGTCCCCGTTCGGGGCGAGCCAGATGGGAAACTCCTGGTTGCCGGTGCCGCCTACCACGCTCGTTCGTGTGAGGCCGGCGACGACGAGGCCGATCTGCTCGGCGCAGGCGGCCACACGCTCGATGGCGGCCCGATGCCCGGCTGGATCGTGCACGAGACCACCACGGTCAAGGTTACCGCGACCGACTTCGAACTGCGGTTTCACCAGCAGCACGAAGTCGTGCGCATCGAGCTGTTCGTGCAGTCGAGGCAGCACCTGGGTGAGTGAGATGAACGACAGGTCGCCGACGACTAGGTCGATCTGATCGGGCGACGGTGCGCACGACGCGGCCGCGGCCAGTTCGGCACGCGTGAACCAGCGCAGGTTGACCCCTTCGATCGAGCTCACCCCGGAGTCTGCGGCGATCGCCGGAGCGAGCTGATCGTGCCCGACGTCGACGGCGAAGACGTGTGCGGCGCCGCGTTCGCGCAGCACTTGGGTGAATCCGCCTGTGGAGGCTCCTGCGTCGAGCGCGACACGGCCCGAGACATCGATTTGGAACGCGTCGAGCGCATCGATGAGCTTGCCCGCTGCACGCCCCACGTAGTGATGGTCGCCGCTGACGGCGAGCGTCTGTCCGGCGTGAACCGGATACGACGCCTTGTCTACGATGCGCCCGTCGAGGGTCACCTGACCCGTGCGAACGAGCTTCTGCGCCTGCGTGCGAGATCGTGCGAGCGATCGCTCGACGAGCGCCTGATCAAGCCGGATGCCGGTGGGTTTCATCGCCCGCCCAGCTGGGTCTGACCGACCGCCTGCTCGAGCCGCCGGCTCAGATCGGCGTAGAGATGTTCGTATTCGACCGCACGCTGATCGATCGGCAGCTCGTCGATGCGCTGCAGCGTCGATGTGATCAGCGCACGATCGATCGCTCCGTTCTCGTCGCTCGCCGGCTGCGGCCGTTCGGGCATCTGCTGATCGGGCATCGTCATGTGCGGCATCCTACCGCGGCGGGCCGACGAGGTCTTCGGGCAGGCGCAGCGCAGAGACGGGGATGCTGCATTCCCAGACAGCGGCGGCTGCGGCCCGCAGCGTGTCGATGTCGCTCGGGTCGCCGCGCTCGATGATGACGTAGGCTCCGTCGATGCGCACCACAGAGTGTCCGCTGACGGCCCCGTTGGGCGCAATCTCGAGCACTGGATACGGTCGGTGCAGGTCAGCCAGCGTCTGCAGCAGAAAATCCGGCCGTCGCTCTGGCGCTGCCTCGATGATCTCACGCGCCTGGTCCACACCGGTCAGCACGTGGGCCGAGGTGATGCCGACACGACGTGCTCCCTCGATGTCGGTGTCGAGGCGATCTCCGATGAACAGAGGCTGAGCCGCTCGAAAGCGGGTGACTGCAACGTCGAAGATCGGCCGCTCCGGCTTGCCTGCGATCGTCGGGAAGGTGCCCGTCGCCGTGTGCACAGCTGAGAGCAGCGTTCCATTGCCAGGCGCCAGGCCGCGTTCGTTCGGCAGCGTCCAGTCCTGGTTCGTACCGATCCACACCGCACCTGCGGCGACGGCGTAGGCGGCCTCGGCCAGGTCCGCCCAGCTGACGTCCTTGGCGAAGCCCTGCACGACGGCGGCGGTCTGCTCGCTCTGTGTGCGGGTCACATGATAGCCGGCCTGCTGCACGGCTTCGAGCAGCCCGACACCACCGACGACGAGCACCTCCGAGCCGGGGGCAATGTGGTCAGCGAGCAGCGGCACGGCGGCCTGAGGGCTCGTCACAATGTCATTCTCCGCAACGTGCAGACCCATTGCGTTGAGCTGGTCGGCGACCATCTTCGGCGTGCGTGAGGCGTTGTTCGTCAGATAGCTGACCTGCAGCCCGGTGCGTTGCGCGAGGTTCAGCGACTCGACGGCATCGGACACGGGCTCGGGGCCGCGGTAGACGACGCCGTCGAGGTCGGCGAAGATCGCGTCGGCCCCGTCAAGCGGCGAATGCGGCACCACTTTGACGGCTGGTTCCGCGCCGGCGTCATTCTGCAGAGTCGTCGGTAGGCTGCTGCGGCTTCCAGGAGTGCCGGAGCTCTCCTGCTCCCCCGGACGTTCGCCGGTTGTGGCTTCGTCGCGATGCCGCTGTGTGAGACGCTGCAGGAATCCAGACATGACGTCCATCCTACGGGTAGAGCCACGGGTGCCCAGACCACGCTGCCAGACGTTCGATCTCGGCGGCGATGCGCAGCAGATGGTCGTCATGGCCGAGACGTCCGATCAGCTGCACGCCGAGCGGCAGCCCGTCTCGTGCCAGCCCGGTGGGAATCACAATCGCCGGCGCGCCCGACACGTTCACGAACGAGGTGAACGGCGTGAACGCTCCCTGCTCCGCGAAGTTACGACGGGCATCCGCCGTGTCGAACCAGCCGTTCGGGCGGGCTGTCAGTGCCAAGGCGGGCGTGAGCACGACATCCCACGGAGCGAACGCCGCCGTCACGCGTTCTCCATAGTCGTGCAGGTATCGCAGTGCTCGCGTCTTCGTCGCCCTGGAAAGGGCGCGACCGCTGTGAATCAGCCACTGTGTCAGCGGCTCGACTTCGTCGATGCGGTTCGACGGAATCGGCAGACCGGCCGCGCCCATCTGCCACACAGCGCTGAACGACTGGCCGTACTCCACTGAGTCGGGCAGCCGCAGAGAGCGCACGTCATGGCCTCCTTCGTCGAGCAGGTCGGCGATTCTGCTCACCTGTGCCGCGGCCTCAACCGACACCCGCACCTGGACGAACGCATCCCAGGGGCTCCCCTGCAGCACGCCGACGCGAAGACGCCCCGGTGACGCTTCGCCAGAGCGCACTTTGGCAGGAGCCACCGAATCTGCGAGCGGGGTCGCCGAAGTCCCGTTTCGTCCGGGGCCGCTCGCGTACGGGTGACGGGCGCCACGAAGCCTAGCGAGGCCACCGAGCAGACCGTCGACGAGCAGAGCCGCATCGGCGACGCTGTGTGCGATCGGCCCGGGCACCACCAGATCGAGCTCGGGTGCGTCTGGCTCAAGATCGTCGGCCGCCGTCGCCCGTCGCGCTTCGAAGCCCTTCAGGCAGAAGAGGTCGCGGCTCAGCTTCATCCCCACCAGCCCGCAGCTGGCAGCCGGGATACGAACCGATCCGCCGCCGTCGGTGCCCACCGCGAAGGGCAGCATTCCTGAGGCCACGGCTGCGGCGGCTCCGCCGCTCGATCCGCCGGCGTTGCGTGACAGCTTCCAGGGGTTCAGCGCGGGGCGCCCCGCATCAGGTTCGGTATACCCAGAAAGACCGAACTCCAGAGTGCTGGTGCGACCGATGCTCACCGCTCCAGCAGCGTCGGTCGCCGCAAGCATTGGGTGCGTCTCGGTCGCCGGTGTGGTTGCGTGCACTCGTGAGCCGTAGCGGGTCACGCTGCCCGAGCGGTCGTAGAGATCTTTGTCTGCCAGTGCGAGCCCCCAGAGCGGATGCTGTGCCGCCGAGTGCGGCAGACGCATGCCCGTCTGAGTCAGTGAGCGTGCCCGTTCCAGGGCGGATTCCGCGCTGAGTTCGGTGAACGCGCCGATCGGGCGCGGAGTTCCGATCGGTCTCTCAGTCAGATCCAGGAGTCGCACACGATCGAGGAACGCCTGCACGACGTCCAGCGGGCTCACTTCGCCGCGAAGCAGCAGAGCTCGAAGAGCGACCGCGCTCATTTCGTGCAGAGAGCTCATGTCGAGCAGTCTACTGGGCGTGTTGCGTGTGTGATTGGCGTTCGTGTGTGTGGTTAACGACGGAAGGCCACCCCGCTAGCGGGGTGGCCTTCCGTGAATAATGTTCCGGCGGTGTCCTACTCTCCCACACGGTCCCCCGTGCAGT